>JAUWQD010000071.1 GCA_030611265.1 Methanosarcinaceae archaeon
CTGACATTCCACGTTGTCCTATGGGCTTAACACCCCAGCGTTACCGCCAGCGCATTCCACAGTAGGATTACTCCGAATGGAAGGAGTAACCATCAGGCAATTTGTGATGTAACTTCTTGTCGCACTACCCACACGATGTTAAAGAGAACCATAATTTATAACTTCTCGCACTTATAAGCAATATGTTTTATTAAGTTCTATGCAAATTCATCTCATTGTTGCAAACTACTATCTTTCCATCCAAGCAAACTCTCACTGTCAAACATATATTCGAGGACAACGGCAACTGTGAACAATTTTGTCTTAACCGTGAAAACATTCTTCGCAATGTTGAGATCGAAGAAGTCAACAAGATGCTTCCCTGCAAGGACATGAGTCGCGGTTACTTTACATATCAATGCGAATGCTGTGGCAAGTTCAAAACCGTTTATTTTGGATGCAACAGTCGCATCTGCACGAATTGTGGTAAGAATCACACAGACAAATGGGCAAAATCTCTCAAAAAAGCAATGTTCAATGTCCCTCATCGTCATGCAGTTCTCACAATTCCATCTATGCTGTGGTACACGGTGGAGCAAAATCGTTCTTTGCTAAAGGTTTTGATGGGGAGATGTTGTAATGAGGGATAAGCAAGGAGTCCGTATAGAAAATCGGGGCATGATCTGACTTTTAACACAAAGCCGGTTTGACCGATTTGCTTATATACGGACATGTTGATTATAGACGGCCATTTAATAGCTAATAATATAACTGTTCATAGGTCGGACGACCAAAGATTGAGCATTGCATGGATTGAATTGAACATATTACATTAACGACACATTAACAATACGTTAACAAAAGTTAACGCTTCATTAACATTACGATAACACTGGAGGAATTTTATTGGCACGGAAAGTACAGAGGAAGTTAGATAAGTGGAAATCAAAAACATGGTATGCTGTTGAGATACCAAAGTTCATGGGTAGTAACCGTATCGGTTTTACTCCAACCGGCGATCCTGAGAATCTGATCGGGCGTGTTGTTGAGACAACTGTTGGTGAACTCACAAACGATTTCTCAAAACATAACACAAAACTCAAACTCGAGATCAATGACGTTGTGGGCGATGTTGCACACACGAAATTCCTTGGTCATGAGCTTACTACCGATTATCTTCGTTCAATTGTAAAGCGTCAGACCTCAAGGATCGATGCAAATCTCAATGTTACAACAAAAGACGGCTACAAGGTTATTGTAAAACCTACATGCTTCACAGTTAAAAGAGCACGTACAAGCCAGATAAAAGGTATCAGGGAAGAGATGATCAAAATCGTCTTAAAGCGTGCATCTGAAGTGAATTACGAGCAGTTCATTGAGGAAGCAATCATCGGAAAGTTGTCTGCAAACATATACCGAAATGCAAAATACATCTATCCTCTCAGAAGGGTTGAGATCAGAAAGACTCATGTTTCGTTAGTACCTGCACACATATCTGAAGTTAGATTCAAACCTGTGGAAACTCCTGTTGACACAACACCTGAGGATGCACCGGAAGTACCTGTTGTAGATACACAAGAAGATGTACCTATTGAGGATACACCGGAAGTACCTGTTGAAGATACACAAGAAGATGTACCTATTGAAGATACACCGGAAGTACCTGTTGAGGATACACCGGAAGACACACCTGCAGAAGAGTAGGTAACTTTTTTTACTGACTGTTTTCAGGGTGATGAATAATCACCCTTTTTTTGTTGAATATAATTTGTGCTTAGTGCCAGATTTGTAAAAAAAGTTGGGCACAAACACGGGTAATTTCCATTTATTCTTCTCTGCATGTATAATATCATTGTAGTCTATGGAGCACACATTCGGCAGTATGTACACATTCGTCAATCACTTCGCATAGTTATTTTGAACCATGCTTGAACAGTTATCAAAATGTGTGTTCAAGCGTATATCGCACTTTCCGCAGGAGGTGAGTGTCCTCTGTGGTTTAGTGCTTTGTCTTTATCCGATAAATTCAGGTAACGTTTTATAATTACCTGCCGTTTCAGACATAACTAAGATCACACATTTTCAGGTACAGGTTACAAGATGGATGCCGACATATTACAATGCTACACCGATGCGGGTCAGATCGCATCAAAAGTCTTGCGAGAGGCAGTCAAATACGCTTCACACAAAGCAGATGTATCTGTGTTGGAACTTGCTCAGGCAGCAGAAGCACGTATCATTGAACTTGGCGGCGAGATTGCATTTCCATGCAATGTTTCGATAAACGAGATCGCATCTCATTATACGCCACCTGCCAATGACTCCCTCACATTGCAAAAAGGCGACGTGGTTAAGATCGATATAGGGGTGCATATCGATGGGTACATTGCAGACACGGCAGCAACGGTTGAGATATCAACCAGTGAGCATACAGACCTGATCGATGTGTCAAAAGAGGCACTTGAAAATGTGATATCCATGACCTGTGCAGGAGTAAATGTTAGGGAAATGGGGAAAGTTATTGAGGACACAATAAACAAGAGGGGATTTACACCAATATATGACCTCACAGGACACAGCCTTGATCAATATAGCCTTCATGGGAATGTGAATATACCAAACTATGCGGCATCTTTGGGGAATACACTGCTCGAAGGAGATGTGATCGCTATTGAGCCTTTTGCGACGTATGGAAAAGGTACTACAAGAAATGGGGATGCGCAGATATTTTCCTTGAATAAATTATTCGAAAAACATATACACGATAAGTATAATACTAATTCCGATACGCATAGCAATGGTTTGCTTGATGACCTTTATCGGCAGTATGGGAGTCTCCCGTTCGCACGTCGGTGGGTGGAAGATGGTGGTCGGATCGACAATTATGTGACGACAGGTGATATCATCGCATATCCGACACTTCATGAGATATCGGGCGAGATCGTATCTCAGTTCGAACATACCGTTATTGTGGAAGAGTCGGGATGTGTTGTAACAACATAGTCAACCAAATTGTCGGCAAAATACTAGCAAAACAGAAGAATACTGGATAATTATTGGATAAACATTGGATTGAGGATCATGATCAAAACGAGGCTCAGGGATTTCATTATTACAAAGGATGACTGGATATTTGCAGTTGCAGATTATTTCCATCCGAATGGCATACGCTCGACATTCAGGTACGTGCCGGACGAAAATGGTGAGCGGGAACTCGATGGAATTCGTTACAAGAAATATGATTTCGATGTGGCTTTTGACTTCATGAGGGAAAATAGACCTGAGTGGGTTGAGGATGTCCACGTGGTTCCCGAAAACGAGGTCAAACGTCTGCTACATCCAAATGATTGTATCTCGCAACTTGTCGAAAATGACCCCAGGGTTGCCGCAATTGTTGGGGTACTGAGGGATGCGGGCATCCCACTTTCACAGATGGGAGTCACAGGATCTTTACTACCCGGATTGCAAAATGAGACTTCGGACATTGATTTTGTTGTTTATGGGAAAGATTGGTTCACTGCGCGTGATGCCATTGCGGCTGCAAAGATAAATTCAAAGGCAGGCAGCATTGAGGATATTGATGATGCGATGTGGCAGCGTATTTATGAAAAACGGATACCTGAAATATCGTTTGACGAATTCATACTTCATGAGAAGCGAAAGGGCAATCGTGGCATGGTGGATGGGACCTATTTCGATCTATTGTTCGTGCGCGACTGGGATCAGATAAAAGAGCCGATGCAGCGTGGTAAGGATGTCGGGACAATGAAGATAGAAGCAACAGTTACGAATGTTGACTTTGCTTTTGACAGTCCTTCGGTGTATAAGGTTGACCATGATGAGATCGACCATGTGCTCTCATACACTCACACATACGCAGGTCAGGCGCTTGTCGGTGAGGTTATTGAGGCGCAGGGTGTGGTTGAGCAGGTAGGGGAAATTAAACGTTTGGTTGTCGGTACGTCGCGCGAACCTAAAGGTGAGTGGATCCGCTCGTTAACGTTACTTGAAAAAAGCGTTTTAATCTGAATTGTATTCTTAATACAAAAAAGGGGGTTGGTGTCGGTAGTAATTAACCTAGCCGCCACCTGTCGATGAGGCAACGTCTTCTACCTTTTGCGCACCCATGGCATCTGCTTGCTTTTTAAGGTACTGTGCAGCATCGGTTGCAGTAGCTTTATGTTCTCCGATATCTGCCTTTATCTCTGCATCCGTCACTTCGAGTGCATTTACATTATAGTACAGATCGGTTTTGTCAACCAATGCCCATTCCCCGTCTGAGTCTCTTTTGATATCAGTGACAACACCAACTGTGTCGGTATTGATGTATTTCACACGGGCTCCAATTTCAATAACTGTTCCGTTTATATCATAGGCTTCAATTATTTCTGAATCGTTCACGATTATTACCTCAAATATGTTTTATTATGCACAATATATGATCACACAATTATGCAACAATACGTATCTCCCACAAATGATACTACAACAGATGTGGGGTCAGATTTTAAATTTAACCCTTGCGATCTCACATTGCGGAAGATTTTTCAATTCAACTCCGGTGGGTGTGCCTGTTGCCTCAAGACCATTGAATTCATCCGATCCGCAAAGAACATCCTGATTTGGATGTGTTCCGGGTGTAATGTTACAACTGAGCACTGTTCTCTCTCCGGCTGAAACCACGATCGGCAGTCTTGCTGATGCTTTATGGTTCTTTGGAAGAACTATTAATGGTGACTTGAGTTCACGAACCATATAAAGTACGCACTTAAGACCATTCTCGTACAATTCCCCGACTGAAAAAGCGGAGGCAACGATCAGGTCTTTTGGATCGAGTCCGAGCACTATCTCCTCGTCTTCGGTCTCCAAAAAAAACTGGCTGCGCGGTCCGACCTTTACAATCGCAACTGTACCGGTTTTGCCACGCAAAAGAAGCATTTCACTATCATCAAGTGAAATGTTCTTGTCTGAAATTGAATCGTTCATTTTAAAATGACGTACTGAATTGATGTTACTTTAACTTATATTTTAAATTCTGCCACATTTCTGGATTGGCATGAGGGGCACATTACGTTTTTGCCGACTCCTTTAAACTGATTTTCACAATCATTGCAAATGTATTCCTTTACAGGTAACTTTCCTTCTATATTTACGTCGAATGCATCTCCAACACTGCACATATTTTCACCTCTATAATCTGTAACGAATATACATTGCTTCAATCTATTCAGATTAAAACCTTTCTATCGTTAACTTTAGCCTTGGCCCTGAACAATTTCAGTTCGCAGGTCTCCAATTGGAGCAACCCGTTCTGCAAAAGCATTATGTCGATGTATGCTTTCTTCATTAATCTGTTTGATAGTGATCACTGCATCATCAGGCAGATGAGTGAATATCTGGACAATATTTTTTGCCATTGTACGTACACAGTCTTCAACAAACTTGGGATTCATGTGTGCCCTTTCAACAACAACCGCTTCATCTGACCGTTTTAACAGTTCAAAGATACTTGAACTCATGGAGTTTTCGATAATCTCTATTATCATTTCAAGTGAGACATCAATATCTCCTCCGACCTTGACCGATATGATACCCCGTCCTCTTTGGTTATGGGTCGCCATAGGAACTTTATGCAAGAACGTTGCAACGGTCTTCTCATCAATTCCAAGGGCAAGCAATTCATTATGTGCATTCTCCCGCATAATTTCCTGTGCACATGGGCATGCAGTCATTCCCATGACTTCAGCACCTATGAGTTTATTGACTGTAATGGAATCGTTCTTTCCCCTTATAGCTGTGGATTCGGCAAAGATGTCGACAACTTCCTGACATTCCATTTTCGTTGCAGGTGATTCCCTCTTGACAACATATTCGCTCTTCATGATGACTTCTGCGCGTGATGCATATTCATGACGGTCCAATAAACTACGTGCAACATCGCTGCACAATTGTTCGATCTCATAGACCGGCAGGTTCACTGCTTTTTCGAGCACTTCGTCGATCGCTTCAAAATTACGGGAAAGGTTTGCACCTTTTCGGTCAGATGGCAAGTCTACGAAGATATCAAATATTGAGATAAGTACGATCGGACGCTTGTCCTTTCGTTTGATCTCAACAAGTTTCTTGACATCCGTAACACCAACGCGTGTCAAATTGATTGGAATTTTAGGTTTATTTGCCTGCACATCTGGTAATTGTACAACTGGAAGTTCCATTTATATAACCTCAAAATATGGTATAATCATTGAATGATTTATGTATTTATACTTTCAATTCAAGTATCAATTGCAAACGGATTCATTGCATGTAAATGTTATGATATGGATTGATAATGTGCTTCAAAATTGTTTGAAAACTGTGTTTTTTTACAAATAAGGCGCCTGAAACGCCATGCAACACGCTGAGTTAATTCACGAAGTGTGTGGAAAATTGTAAAAATCATGACAAAACAGAATCAAAAGGCAACATTAAAAGAAAACATATATATATCTTATGTGCCAAAATAAGAGTAACAGTAACAAATACAGGTTGCGAGGTGACATTATGTCTGAAACAAGAAATTTTGTATTAAGAGATCAGAAAGGAAATGAACACGGGGTATTCACTGGGAAACAGCCAAGACAAGCAGCTCTTAAGGTCGCAAACAGGGATAAAGCTACAAAGTCCAAACCTACAACCATCAGACTTAGAGAGCGTGGAACTAAGAAGGTTCATGTTTTCAAAGGGTGGAAAGAGATAGTTGATGCACCTAAAAACAAGCCTGCATGGATGCCTGACAAGATCAGCAAGCCACACGTAAAGAAAGTAGGTATTGAAAAACTTGAGAAAGTTTGATATTTTAATTTACTTAAGATGACCCATTATTATGATGGGTCGCCTTCTTTTTTTGATTGTTACTTTTATATTGATGGTTTTTGATGTATTGATAGTTTTTTCGGCAAATATTGAAAATGCCCCTCGTTATACCCACTTGAGATAGGCAACGATATTTGCTGAAAAACCACATAGACTCTTGGACGCTGTTCTCGATTATGCGGAGATTGATGCAAGTCTTCGGGTGACTCACTGCAACTTAATGCAACCAAATGGGCTTCAAAATCGCCGTCAGTTTTTTATCGTAGGTGCGGTTTCTCTTTCTCCCGTTTAGGGCAACTTCGATACCTTCCGTAACAAAACGTTCCTTCACACGATCAATCTTCCTCATACTTATGTTCAAGATGTAGGCAATTTCTTCGTTGATCGAATTTTTTGTCTAATACTCGCCTTCATCGCATCCAAATCAAATCAGAGCGTTTAATATTTTCTGTTATTTGTGTTTACCCTTGGAGGTAAGTGAACTAAGAGTTTCGCATTCATCTTTGGTAAGTGTCACTATGTATTTCTTCATATCCAATCATCCCATATTGAGCACATGGGACATTGAATAAACAACTTGCGACATTATACTGTTGACATGACACTAGAATGAATTTTAGATCAAAACTCATACCTCAAAAACCATTCCGTCATACCCAAGCGGGATGGTCTTTACAGCCACGTCATGCGGCTCGAAATAGTGGCTCAGATGTGTCAACACAACCTCTTTTGCCCCGATCTCTTCTCCCAGTTCCACCGCTTCCTGTGAGTTCATGTGCTTCCTCACATTCATTGTTGGCGGTACGATCCCATCGGCTATTAACAGGTCAGGATTCTGGATCAGTTCCATGCTTTTTGAAGGAATTGCCCTGATTGCATCTCCGGTGATCACTACCTTTTTGTCACCCTCGCAAACCATGACCCCAACAGCATTCTTTGCAGGAGGGTGCTTTACTTCGAACAATGTGAACGTAAGACCGATAAGTTCGAACGGCTCGTACAACAAAACATCATGCCTGCTTGGTTTTAAAAAATATAGATAATCCAGGATATAGCCAAGTGTTTCCTTGAGTCCGTACACATTAACATTGCGCTGTATCCTGTGGAATTCCCCGAATCCTGCATAATGGTCATAATGCCCATGTGTCCATATCACAGCATCAACGTGATCAATGTCGTTCTCAATCATCTGCCACTTAAGGTCAGGACCTGTATCAACAAGTACCTGCCCCTTATCAGACTGCACAAGGATTGAGAACCGCAGCCTCCGGCTTTTTCCGCCATTCTTGGCATCCATGCATGTCGGGCAATCACAACCTATGACAGGTGTGCCTGTCGCATCACCTGTGCCAAGCAGTGTAACTTTCATGGAAACCTCATTGAAACTTGAATGATCGTGGTTTGAGTGGATCGGACAAGATTAGATCGCATATTCGCCTGTGCGAAGACCTTCACGCTCGTTGAAACTACTTACAGCATTTATCATATCATCCTGATTCAGGGACATCCTTTCTTCAACCAGTGCGGTTAAGACCGCTTCACGTATTATCATGCGAAGATCGGAACCTGCATACCCTTCTGTCAAAGATGCTATCTCTTTCGTGTCGATCGTACCTTCGATATCCCGAATTACGATATCCAGTATCTTTTCTCTCATCTCAATATCCGGCAGCGGGAAACTCATTATCTCATCAAACCGCCTCCATGCTGCACTGTCCAGCATTTTAGGATGATTCGTTGCCGCGATGAGCAATACGCCGTCCTTTGTCAGGCTGATCTCGTCAATCGCCTTTAGAAGCGTATTCACTGCGCGCTTGAGTGCTGCATGTTCATCCGATGCTCTTGTCTTTGCAACAAAATCGAACTCGTCAATGAACAGGATACATGGACTCAATCTTTTGGCAAGATTGAATACACGGTCTATGTTCTTGGCAGTCTCGCCAAGGTACTGGTCTGTTATCATTGAAAGTTTAACCTCAACAAAAGGTATGGAAAGGCGCTCTGACAATGCACTTGCAACAGACGTCTTACCCGTGCCCGGGGGACCTACGAAAAGCAGTTTTCCGACATCATAAAGACCTATCCGTTTAAGATATTCCCTGTACTGGATGGCTTTTACGATCTTTTCCACATCATCTATCTGATCCTTTGTCAGGACAAGATCACTAAGGGGCTGTCGCACATCTTCCGGAGCCAGGATGTGTGCAAGTTTGAGCATCTCATCCCCGCCCTCTTCTTCCGCAACCTCACTGACAAGTGATTCGATCCATTCCCTGTCAACTTCCTTTGGCTTGGATTTTGCGCGGGCTTCCTTATAGTCTGCAGTAGACGAATTTTTCTTTTCATAATAGAATGCAAGTACTGGATTGTTCGAAACCCTCTCTTTTGCATCATCCTGCTTTTCAAACCATTCTTCTCCAACACCAAAAGAAGTGAGTTTCACCTTAAAATCGAGATCATCAATATCGATAAAAGGAAGTGCTTTCACAACGGTTTTCACATCTTTGATATCGTAGAGTGATACGACATCTGATATGGAAACTTTGAACGGTTTTGGGACCGTTTTTTGCTTACTGCTCCAGTAGTTCTTACGTATATTCTTAGGGAGGTCGTTGACATCCAACTCAGAATATTTGTTGTATATCTGTGCGGTCAATAATAATTCTACAATATCAATTGCTGTATGGGACATATTTTTACCAGATTCAATATAATTTCAATTAATCAGACAGTGCCATAAATGGCATTCGTTAGACCTGATAAATATGATGTCTTATATGATATATCTTGCGCATAATCGAAAAAACAACCACTGTAACAACCGCCGTAGGCGGCGGATTGTGTCGGTGTCAAAAACAACTAAAAAAACAAAATATCAAACAAGTCGCACATAACCGACAGCCGGAGAATAGACCTCTCCTGCCCGAAGCAGTCCGTCAAGTATCTTCTCAAACCTTTCAGCATCCACATCATTATCCAGTGCATGCATTTTTAATATTTCAATTTCCAGCGCACCGTCTGCAGACCGCAGGATGTCAAGTATTATCTTTTGTGCGTTCTTTTTGTGTTTTGTTATGGATGGGCGGTCATCCACAAATTCCATTTCCGGCACATTTCCAAATTCAACACTCTGGTCATGCATCTGTGCCTGCAGTTGCGTACGTGCCGAGATTACTTTTTCAAGAATATCTGAAGTATAGAATACCCTGAGTTTCTTTATTTTGAGGGCAGCACCGCAATTCTGGCATTTCGTTGTTGCTGTCCCGTACTCGATGATCTGGGCATGAATTCTGCATTTTGGGCAGGCTATAACTGCGTATTTTTGAATAGGCATTGTTTAATTCCATGGCCGATTATATATAAATAACCTGTCAAACAATGGTTCCATGATTCTAAAATTACAGGCACAAGCCAGGATAAAAATTGAACCAAATGAGGCTTTATGATACGTAATGTTGTTGGATCTGACCTATCCGAAATTGTGGATATTGAAAACCTGTCATTTAGTGTTCCATGGCCTCGGTTTATATTCAAGTCGCATCTGGGAAGTCCCGGTTTTGTACTATATGAGCAGGATGGTGTCATAAAAGGGTATGTTATCGTGGACATTATCGATTCCAGAGTACATTTGGGGAGTATTGCGGTGCATCCGAAATACCTGAGGTGCGGGATCGGGACGAAACTCCTTGACTGGTGTATCGATTTTGGTAAAATGTATGGTGCATCCACCATAACTCTTGAAGTACGGGAAAAGAACCGCAATGTACAGATGTTCTACCTCAAACTTGACTTTCAAAGATGTTATCAAAAACAGTACTGTGCGGCTATATAATTGTAGTCCCTATCAAAACATAAACTCTATTGCTATCGATTTGCTTAATTTCTCATGAATTTCCCCAAATCC
>JAUWQD010000103.1 GCA_030611265.1 Methanosarcinaceae archaeon
CCTTTCCAGGAATTCATCTGAGAAATGCAGCTTTTTTGCAAGAGTACGGGTTTCCTGGGTTATCTGTTGGGATGTATCACCTTTGCATAGATCCACCATTTCGCCCAGTTTGATGCCGCGTATTACAGGTGGGTGCTGGAATGCAATGCCCATTCCAAGTTTTACCCGCTCAGCAGTTGAAAGGCCGGTGATGTCCTCTCCCTTAAATATAATACAACCGCCTGTCACTTTATATTTTGGAAAACCAAGTATGCCAAGTAAGAGGGATGTCTTTCCTGATCCATTCGGACCGAGAAGGACGTGGGACTCACCTTCTTTTATCGTGAGGTTGAGGTCTTTTAGTACAGGTCTTCCATCGACCTCTAGATCTAATGATCTTATTTCGAGCATGTTTTACCTGGATTTTATTTTACTGAAATACCAGTTAATCCACTGGTTCAAAGTACTCCTTGTCCACACCGCATTATGGGCAGACCCAATCATCTGGCAGATCCTCAAATGCTGTTCCTGGAACAACTCCATTCTACGAATCTCCTTCTTCCGGATTGTATATGTATTCACATGCTGTGCATTCATGCGACTGCATAATATATTCTCCTATATTTCCATTGGATGATCAGTCATATGATGCAGGATATTAAAATGTCTTGGGATGATTAATGTGAATGTAAATGAGTTGATCCTATCCTAAGTGAGAAGATGTAAGAAGCCTTGAATAAACAGCTATCAGTTCACTGAATAGGCAATATTTGTTTGAGCTAAACGTATCCTCATCTTATTATCAGCAAGGAATTATCCCTGCATAAGATATGTCCCTTCAGTAAAACCCTTAAACTTGAATTACCATAAATCTAATTAGATGAATGACTCCCTTAAAGATGAAATCCTGGATAAATGTGCTCAACTGGATATCCCTATAGTGGGAATAGCATCTGTTGAGCGTTGGACTCTACCCTTATTTGAGCCGTGGATACCTGAACCATTTTATCCCCAGCATATTTTTCCAAAAGCATCTTCTGTCATTGTTATTGGCCTCCCTGTTGGCCTCCCTGTTATTGAGACCACTCCCTCCATCTATTATCATGAACTTTACCGCACTATTAATATCCTGCTTGATCAGTATGGGTACTTGCTATCCACCTTTTTAAACATGAAGGGATACCCTTCAGTATTTGTTCCCAGGGATGGTTACGGGGATATCAATGTACTGATAGAAAGACCAACTGCCTTTTTCTCCCACAAGCATGCAGCTTACCTTGCCGGACTTGGAAGTTTTGGAGTGAATAACACACTACTTACAAAAGAATACGGGCCAAGGGTCAGGTTCACGTCTGTCTTCACCTCAGCCAAAATACCCCCTGATCCACTATTAGAAGATAACCTATGTACCAGGTGCATGAACTGTGTCAAATACTGTCCGGTAGGTGCGATAACTGAAGATGATTATCCATCAGGGATCATACGAAAGGATCTGTGTGCCAGATATAGCAAGAAATTACTTGGCCGCTTTATATCGCCTTGCGGTATTTGTATCAAGGTGTGCCCGGTGGGAAAGGATAGAATACATTATGGGAGTGAAGATGTTTCTATGTATGAGAATTTTGAGAAGTATCCTGAATATCACAATGCATGGGAGCATGTGCGGCAGTATGGTGGGAAAAATGTGTGATCCATTAATTGAAATATAATGAAATGCTATCATTCGATTATAGCTTCTATTGTGACATTGGTTTTCATGGAATTGATAACAAGTGCACTTTGTTCGACCTGCTTAACTATTTTTCTTACGTTTTCTTTGTCACTATCTGTCTTTATTCTTGATCTTACAGCGATTTTTGTGAACATTAACTGGCCATCCACTTTTTCAAGTATACCTTCAGCACTGGATTCATAAGATATTAGATCGATGCCAGCTTTCTTTGCCTTTGTAATAAATGTTGTCAAGCAACATGCATGAGCAGATGCAACAAACAGTTCTTCAGGACTGATAAAACCCTCTGGCCCATGAAACTCTGGTGGGGTGGCAAATTCAAAACTTGCCTTATCACCAAAGAACATAGATGCTTGATATTCGCTATTCCATTTCAATGTATTTGAGAAAATAAAATTCTTTTCCATTTTCCTTCCCTCATTCATGTTAATACTAAGTCTAATTGATCTTTAATAAAAACCAAAGAGGTTACATAGAGAATATTAAACTCCGTGCACCCCAATCTCCTCTTGATCAGTTGCAATATATGTTGTTTCTATGCAATACTCGCATAAGAACCTGGACAGGTCTTTTTCCATTTTTTTCACAGGCATAGGGTAGTGACCTTCCCATATTTCCAGGTCTGCCCTTCAAGCATGTTCCATGCATGATCCCATGCCGCAGACTATACATATACTAACAGCTTCTTCTGTCTTATTATTTTCATCACAGATAAAACATTTTAGCAAATCTTCCACCACCTCAATATTTCTCCTTTAATGCCGCATGGCAGGGCGGGCAGATTATTCGTTTGGCATGTTCCAGATCCGGTTTGATCTAACCGGATATGTTCCACCAGAAAAGAATCGAAACGAGATGAAATCTCATGCGTTCGATTCAGTTTCCATAATCTTATCAGAGTTTCAGACCCTCAGCTACTAATCTACCTAACTCCGGATCAGCATTGGTCAGGTTCTCAATTACCCGCTGCTGGATCGGTCTGTCAATGCTCAAAAGATCTGCGGTGAGGTTATCCACCAGATGTTCCTTGTCCATCTTGCTTAAAGACCGATATCTCTCTCCAGCCTGAGTGAAATCATCGGTGAGCCTGATCTTCTGGCGTGTCACTTCTCCCTTGATGCTATGCATATATGGCTTGTCTGCCAGAGCTTCCCTGGGTGCATCCGGGTCCAGGCTATTTGGCTCGTAATTGACCTGCCCGCTAAATTCCCCGATCTGCATCGTCCCGTCGCGCTGATTGTTGTTGACCGACACCTTAGGTCGGTTGATTGGCAGTTGCAGGTAGTTTGCCCCAAGCCGGTAGCGCTGCGTGTCAGTGTATGAGAAGGTCCGCCCCTGGAGCAACTTATCCGCAGAAAACTCGATTCCCGGAACGATTGCGGCAGGACAGAATGCTGCCTGCTCAACCTCTGCAAAGAAGTTCTCAGGGTTGCGATCGAGCACCATTTTACCAACAGGCATCAGCGGGAATTTCTCCTCAGGCCAGGTCTTCGTGGCATCCAGCGGATCAAAATCCTGTTTCAGTTCATCGGCGATATCCATCAACTGGACACAGAGTTCGTACTCGACCTCTCCGCCGCTTGCGATCGTATCGTGAAGATCACGCGTAAGGTAATCCGGGTCAACGCCAGCGAGCCGTGTTGCCTCGTGGCGGTCAAGGTTCTGCACGCCTAACTTCGGTTTCCAGTGGTATTTCACATACACAGCCTTTCCCTCGACATTCACCCACACATAGGTATTGACACCAAAACCTTCCTGCATCCGGTAGCTATTTGGCGTCCCACGGTCTGAAAAAAGCCAGGTGATCATATGTGTCGATTCCGGTGTTAAGGATATGAAATCCCAGAAGCGGTTATGTGCGGAAGAGGCTGATGGCATATTGCTATCGGGTGCACCCTTGAATGCATGGACCATATCCGGGAACTTGATCGCGTCCCTGATGAAGAAGACCGGGAGATTGTTCCCGACCAATTCGTAGTTACCCTCTTCGGTATAGAACTTAACTGCAAAGCCACGGGGATCGCGTACCGTATCAGCAGAACCCCGTCCTCCGGTCACCGTTGAAAAACGTACGAATA
>JAUWQD010000097.1 GCA_030611265.1 Methanosarcinaceae archaeon
GGCGTCTTCCCCTCCACCAGTTTACCAACCGTGTTCCTGACAATATAATCAACAATATACTGAGGCGTATAATACACGCCACCGGCTTTTTTAACCTCTGGCTTCGTTTCCACCTTTGCCTGATGCCCCGCAGTCAGCCTGATGACCTTACCCAGAAACTGCTCGTACACATTCCCCAGGATCTCAACGCCGAGAACTGAGAACTCATACGGCGATATTGGATAATACAAACTCCCTATAATCGTTTTCAAGACTTTATCATCAATTTTCAACGCTGGCGTAATCTTATCATAGCCAAAATCAAATATGCCGCTGTTGTATTTGGATTCTGCGAGTTTGAAATGATTCAGCAAGCGTATGTAAACGTCGGTGGATTCGGCTGCCGGTTGCAACTGTCCATAAGGTTCGATCCCCCGGTCTTCGCAAATCCGCAGGAATATGATCCTGTCTATTATCTTCTGCACTGCGTAGTTCAACTCGTAGATAGACACATCCGGATTACGAAGAGCAATGTTTTTAGCCAGCAGTTCACGCCATCTCTCAATCTCCTTTAGAAATTCACTATCAACTTCAGCTGTGCCCCTCTTGCCTTTCGTTGATTGTACATGCCGGTCAAAGCTTCCTTTGAAGATTGCTTCTTTTGAAAAAATATCGTATATCTCATCAAACTTATCGAGATATTCTTCAAACGTGTAATAGGCAATCCTCCCCACGCTGACTTTGTCTGTTTGATTGGGTTTGATTCGGCAATCGAAGACTGAGAACTCCTCGAAATCTGTTACGATAGACAATGGCAGTTTTGCACTCCATGCATACCTCCTCAGCTGGTATGATGGGCTGACGTCTTCTTTTATGTTCACAGAAGGTTTCTTCGCTTCAACAAAGAACTTCCTTTGACCGCCAATCCTGAAACTGTAATCCGGCGCTTTGGTCGAACCCCCTATTTTTATCGCATCCTCGTGAACAACATCTTTGTATTGCTCTGCATGACCCTGTTTATTGCCCACATCCCATCCCATAGCTTCAAAGAAGGGGTCAATGAATTCTATTCTCACCTGTGTTTCATTATATGTCGATTTTTTATAAACGTCAAAGTTATACCTGAACCGTTCAACAAGCTTTTTGATATTTTGCTTTGCTTCTTCTTTTATTTCATCTTTGGACATCATAGTGGACTATGTAATATACACTTATTATATTTACTATAATTTTGCGAGTGTATTTCTTATGTCGGATTGGGCGCAAGGTCGTATGGAGTTTTGTGGGGCGGGCTGCCCTCTGCCTGGCTGTATGCGCTGAACAGGGGCCGGGCTTCGGAGATATCCAAGTCTTTGAGTGATTGGCTTTCAATACTACAGCTACGGTAATCATTTTGGTTGTAATGCTATAGATGCTGGCAGGCCTCAAGCTATGTACTACAGGTCTATGGAATTGTCGATGATTGGGGGCAGCGATGGGGTAATTTCGAAATAGATATGGGTAAATTTTGGTTGTAATGTGGTCAAAACTTGAAGATATCCTAGAAGAATGCAATGAAAAAACTACACACAACTATTGGAATTTAGTTAAATGGAGTTTTTTAGATGATTTCAAAAAACTCGTTGATAATTCACTTTTTGATGAAGTTAATGACGATGATTTAGAAAAATTTATTAGAATTTGCGACAATAGGTTAGACAGAGCAAAAACATATCTCAATGATATTGCTATTGTACTTGGCTTTGCTTTTGCATCCTTATCAATTGTACTAACTCTTGCTATTGTAGGAGATAAACTTCCATTTCTAGTACCTGATTTGAGTATTATTCTTTTCGTTGTATCTCTTTTTCTTATTCTAATAGGTCTACTTGCATTACTTGGACATTATAGATCACAAGTTCATGCGTGGACAGTTTTCAAAGAAAGAGCTATTCTGATGAAGGGGTAGTCTTCGATTAATCAAGAGACTGCCAACGAGAAAGGGAGACGGTAATTCTGAGATATTGAATAATCAGAATATCTAGCTGTGGTTTACTGAAAAACCATAGCATGTATAAGATTATCTTGGCAGTCAGACCAGACTCAAAACGATTTAGCCGGCCAAGCAGCTGCTGGATATAAAGGCTGCGCTATGGGACTGGCTGCCCTCTATCTGGCAGTATGCGCTGAACAGGGGCTGGCCTTCAAGGGTCACAGGGGGCCACGGTAAGGGGAAGTAATTTCGAAATATTGAAGATGATAGACGAATTTAAATGACACAAGCATAAACATAAGTAAAATCAAAGCTTATTAACGCTTTGCCAAGCAAGTACATAGCTAGTAAATTATAATAATAATGGAAAAATAAAAAAAGTTGAGTGGATAAAATGCTAGAAATTATGCGTGACCCATTTGGGCAATTCCTTACCGTTGCTATAATTGCAATTATTGCTATTGTTGTTACCATCATTTTATATTTGATACAACGCCAACGAAAGTCGTTATCCTGGGAAATTATCTCTAATACGCCTTTGTTGAGTATTGATGAAGAAATTAGAGGGGATCTGCAGGTATTATTTGCCGGAAAGCCGGTACATGATGTTCAACTCATTATTTTTAAAATTATTAATTCAGGTAATGTTCCAATAAAATCCACTGATTATGAACGACCAATTAAATTGAAATTCGGTGAAAATGCTTTGATACTCACAGCCAAAGTTACAGAAAAAACCCCAAGTAGTTTAGAAACACCAATCAAAAATGAAGGAACAAGTGTTGTACTTGAACCTACCCTTATGAATGAAGGTGACTCTTTTACAATCAAAATGCTAGTTAATCAATTTGACGACCAAATTACAGTAAATGGTCGCATTGAAGGCGTAAAAGATATACAAAAAACTACTGCGAGCAAAGTTCAATTTACTCTTAATTTTGATTATTTTGGTTTAACACTTATATTTATATTTATATTAATATTAATAATGTTGTTCTAAATTTGGTATAAAACTATGCTTCAGTTAAAAGATGAAGGTCTGATTTAAGCACAGAGATAAAACAATCTAAAAACAATCAATCCCAGAGAATCATTGCCGTGATCATATCAGGCCATATAACCCATACCCAAGGTGACACCTTACCCGGCGCTGTCAAGGCTGCGGTATATAGCGGGCTGCCCTCTGCCTGGCTATATGCGCTGAACAGGGGCTGCCCTTCAGGTGTAAGAAAATTGCTCAAAAGAGCGAGCTTCACGAGCAAAGAAGACCTCAAAACTCGCCTACCGGAGTTCTCTACTACTTTAACCGCACGATGGCTAAGCCCTTCAAATGGACTTACAGAGGCAAAGTTATGGCTGCTTGATGACAGGTAAATTTGGGCCGAGATGTACTAAAAACACAAGAAGAGCCAAAATTAAAATAACAATCTTTATCAAGCATTATGTTTAATCAAACATAACAATGACAATGAAAAATCATATCATAACAATCCTAACGATATTCACACTGCTCACAGCCATCTTTTCAGTAACCGGATGCATTGACAGCGAAACGATTCCAGACGGTGAAGTGGACTCCCAAGATATCACCGCTACCCAAACCACCGGATCTGACGAAGAAGTAATACTCAAGATATTCCATGCCGGCAGCCTTAGCGTACCCATGGCTGAACTGGAGGAGAAGTTCGAAACGCTTCATCCGAATGTGGATGTGCAGCGCGAACCAGCAGGCAGCAGTGCGTGTATAAAAAAGATAACAGAACTCAACAAACAGGCAGATATTCTGGCATCAGCCGATTACACACTTATTCCGGCAATGATGATGCCGGAATATACTGACTGGTACCTTGCATTTGCAAAGAACCAGATAGTCATAGCCTATACCGATGACAGCAAAAACAGTAGCGAGGTCAATTCGAGTAACTGGTACGAGATACTCCGCAGACCTGATGTGACATTTGGTTTCTCAAATCCGAACGTTGACCCTTGCGGATATCGCTCAGTAATGGTAACCCAGCTATCTGAAGCCTACTATAATGATGAAAGCATCTTTGACGACCTTATGGGAACCAATACTGCAATAGAGATGACATTCGACAATGGAACCTTTACAGCAGTAATGCCGGACTCTGAATATATTGAGCCTAACACAGAAAAGATAATGATAAGACCCATGGAGGTTGAACTTTCATCAGCACTTGAGACCGGTGAGATCGATTATTTCTATATTTACAGAAGTGTTGCAGTACAGCATGGATTCAATTTTGTGGAACTCCCGCCGCAGATAGACCTGAGTTCAGTTGATTATGCTGATGAATATAATACAGTCCGGGTCAAAACCGCAAACGGTAATATAGTTGTCGGCACGCCAATTGTTTACGGAATCACCATTCCGGACAATGCAATGCAGCCAGGGCTTGGAGTCGAGTTCATAAAACTGCTGCTTAGCACTGAGGGACATAATGTATTCATAGACAATGGACAGCCCCCTATCATACCGGCTGTAACGAATGATGCAGAAAAAGTACCTGCCGAACTGAGAGCATTACTATAAATAAAACGACTCTACCAGGGGAGTGGGGGTTAAATTTCCCTGTCGGGGTTAAATTTAATACAATTAGAATTTGATAACACCATCGAATGTTAAGGAAAAAGCAGACCGGACACATGCTTACAAACCGAAAAGCACCTGAGCCACTAATGCTCGTATTTCTTTTCCTGGCTCTTGTGCTGCTGTTATTTGTAGTTGTAACACTTGCCAATATGGTGATTGAGCAAGTAGTCACCGACCTGCCTGCACTTATCAATGCGGCTTGCGAAAAGTCTGTCATAAAGTCCATATCACTATCCATGTATGCCGGGCTTGTTGCAACGCTGATATCCCTGGTACTTGGGATACCTGCGGCATATATCCTTGCACGTAAGGATTTTTTTGGAAAAGGTTTTGTTGAAAGCGTACTGGATATACCTGTTGTTGTCCCGCATACGGTGGCTGGCATAGCACTTCTCACCATCTTTGGCGCAAATGGCTTGCTTGGCGCTCCGCTCGAGTCGTATATCCAGTTCAGGGACGCATTTGCCGGTATCGTTATTGCCATGCTTTTTGTATCTGCGCCCTTTTTAACCAACTCGGTACGTGAGGGGTTCCAGAATATCGACCCCAGACTTGAGAACACAGCCCGTTCGCTTGGTGCTCCTATGTGGAAAGCTTTTTTATTTGTCACACTGCCGCTTGCTGCACGCCACATACTGGCAGGTTCGATCATGTGCTGGGCTCGGGCGATAAGTGAGTTCGGTGCTGTCGTGATAATTGCATATTATCCGATGATAGGGCCGACACTTGTGTATGACAGATACCTGTCGTACGGCCTGTCAGCATCAAGACCAATTGCGGTTCTGCTGATACTGGTTACTCTTACAATATTCATAGCGGTAAGGCTTATATCCGCGGGCTGGCGTATATATGATAAGGATTGAAGGTCTGCACCGGAACTGGAAGGAATTTGCGCTAAAGGGAATCGACCTTGA
>JAUWQD010000039.1 GCA_030611265.1 Methanosarcinaceae archaeon
TCCTGTTCATCCTGTTCATCCTGTTCATCCTGTTCATCCTGTTCATCCTGTCAATTATATCTGCTTCCCATATCGATTTTGGAACACGCCGACCGACATGCGACTCCCAAACAAAATCCCGCACAAACTCAAATCTGCGTAAATCTGTGTGAATCCGTGTCTGAAAAAAATAATAAACACGCGCGCGTCCTGTCACTCACTTTCCTGCCCCTTCGCCGCATCTTCACTCATCCGCGCCCGCCCAAAGCGCAAATATCCAGACGCGCGCCGAGTGTGAAATGCGTCGGCTGCGTGCCAACCCACCAACCAAAGCCTATATATTTAGGCTTGCCTAATGAGACCTACTCAAACATAACAACGTGAACACCATGCAAGCAGAACGTATTGAAGAATATCTCGAAACGATCCTGTACCTCATAAAGAAGAACAATGCACCTGCCAAGACAAAGCAGATAGCGGACGAACTGAACGTATCTCCGCCAAGTGTTACTGAAATGGTTCAGAAACTCTCAGAAAAAGGATTTGTGGAATACAAACCCTACTATGGAGTGGAATTTACGGAAAAAGGTGCGCTGGAAGCCGCCAGAATTAAACGAAAACATCAGGTGCTTGAAAAATTCCTTGTTGATGTGCTGGATGTAGACACAAAGGTCGCCCACAGCGAGGCATGCGAACTCGAACATGCCGTGTCCGACAGGATTCTTAAGCGTATCTGCGCCTATATCGGGCACCCTAACCTATGTCCTGATGGCAACCCGATCGATGAGGGAGAATGCTGTGTCACATCAAAGAAAAATCATATTCTCCTATCCGAAATGAAAGAAGGAGAACGCGGAATTGTTAACATGATGACCTTGCCGTCCGATACAAAAGAAAGATTGACATCGCTTGGATTGATCGTTGGTGAAGAGGTCACTATTAAACGAAAACAGAAACAGGGCTCCATATCAATACTTACACTCGGCACCGAGATCGCGCTCGGTAATGACATTGCAAGCAAGATATACGTAAACCCGAATGGTATAAAACACAGACGACTTGGGAGACGTGGTAGCAATTAGAACCTCATGCTGTGAAACTGATACAGATAACAACAACAAAACTGCTGACCACAAACATGTTACAACCATTGCATTTGTTGGCAACCCGAGTGTCGGAAAAAGTGCATTTTTCTCACGCCTCACAGGTGTCGGGGTTGATATCTCAAACTACCCCGGAACAACTGTGGAACTTACACATGGAAGCATCAAGATCGGAAAAAAAACCGTTGATGTAGTTGATCTACCCGGCATCTATTCACTTGGTGCTGCAACCGAAGATGAGAAGGTATCCAAACGATACCTCCTAAAAGAAAAGCCGGATGCCATTGTGAATGTACTTGATGCCACACGCCTTGAGCGTAACCTCTACCTTACACTGCAACTCCTTGAACTCAATATTCCGGTAGTTGTGGCTCTAAACCAGATGGATGCCGCAGAGGATATGGGAATCGCGATAGATGTTCCAAATCTCTCAAAGATACTTGGTGTTCCAGTCATACCGACCGTTGCCACAAAAGGAATTGGACTTGACGAGACCATACGTGAGGCAATGGAAGAAACAACAGATAATAAACGCATCAAGATACATTACGACGGACATATCCGAAATTCCCTTGACCATCTTGATGAAATGATCCCTGATATCGATCGTGGTGTCAAGATACGAGCACTCCAAAATGATACGGAATTCGTCAATGCATGTTGCTCAAAAGAAGATGCAAAACAGTTACTTGATGTTTCATCATCAATAACAAAAGAGATCGAGCAGGCACATGAGATGTCGATCTACGACACGATCGCACGCGATATCTTTGGTGAGGCAGGACACATCGTTGACAGTGTCGTATCAAAGTCTGAACGCAGAAAAACCCTTAAAGATAAAATCGATAGAATACTTACATCCCAGCATATGGGGATCACGGCTCTTGTTGCCGCACTTCTGCTAACGTTCGCAATCGTATTCTATGTTGGCGGATTTTTGGAAGAGGGAATTGTAAGCCTGTTTGAAATTTATCTGGTGCAACCTGCGCGAGAATTAACAGCAGGAATGCATCCTGTCCTGCAAAACGTACTCATCTATGCACTGCTTGGGATCGAGGCAGGTTTTGCGATCGCTATTCCATACATCGCAGTGTTCTACGTCATCCTATCCATATTCGAGGACTCGGGATACCTTACCAGAGCGGCTTTTTTGCTGGATACGCTGACACATAAGGTCGGTCTTCACGGCAGAGCCATAATACCGCTAATACTCGGATATGGCTGCAACGTACCTGCGATCATGTCCACGCGCGCCCTGAATACCATGCGCGAGCGCAGGATCGCATCACTTTTGATCGCGCTTACTCCATGTTCTGCAAGAACGGTGATCATCCTCGGACTTGTTGGAACGTTTGTCGGATACTGGGCGGCAATATCGATCTATGTTCTGGAACTTGTCATCATATTTTCCACAGGATGGATACTTGGCAAGGGACTGCCCGGGGAAAGAACAGGTTTTATCATGGAGATGGCGCCGCTCCGCAACCCTGACCCAATAGCAACACTGCAAAAGACATGGCTGAGGATGCGTGAATTCATTTACGTGGCATTCCCGATGTTGATCGTTGGCAGTGCGCTTCTTGGTGCTGCTGATGCGGTTGGGATACTTGATACATTTGAGAACGCGGTTGGTCCCATATCTGTAGGTTTGCTCGGGCTTCCTGCATTTGCAGCAACCGCACTTGTTTTTGGCATCCTGCGAAAGGAGATGGCTCTTGAAGTGCTTGCAGTTCTGGCTGGTACTGCCAATTTTGCACTGGTATTGACACCTTTGCAGATGTATGTTTTTGCTGTTGTAACGACCATCTATATCCCATGTGTTGCAACCATTGCAATACTCAAACACGAACTTGGATGGAAGGATACCGCATGGATATCAATGTTCACAATAACACTTGCTCTTGTTGTTGGTATGCTCATCAATTATATTGCACCCATGCTAACATAAAAAATATACAATAGTTGTTGTTCGTGTGAGCACGAATGGGAAGGTATATATACAGTTGTCACGGAGTTAACATCAATGACCCGCATTACCCCACCTCACATAAAAAGAAATACAATTGCCGCTTTGACAGATCTATTTGAAATGAGTACGTCGCGCGAACCTGCTATTGAAGAAATGGGCACATTGCTCGAAATGATTGGAACGCACGGCTCAATGATCGAAGATGTTGTTGTGTATGAGAATGAAGAAGTGTATCATGTTCACACGAAAAATATTCTTCCGTCAGCCGAATTAGAGTTGACTCTAAAATATTAGTGCTATTACATCCCCAACATCCAAAACCATATTGGGCGCACGTATATGGTTATATTGTCCTGCACAATATCATCGTATTCATTGTCAGTCAATATCAAACCATCTTCAAGCCCATATTGTTGAGTAGCATCAAGAAGACCGTTAATCTCTCTTTTTCTGGTATCCTGATTTACAAGTGATTCCGTAACCTGTATCGCATTGGTCACGTGCATTCTTTCTTTTATCAAGAAATCACATTCCACTCCTGTTTTGGCACCTTTGTGATAATAGATATCACTGTTTCTTCTTTTGAGTTAAATAAATACAGCATTCTCAAGAAGCCAACCATGATTCCGGGAAAATTGAAATCCTGTTGCACTGGCAAGTCCTGTGTCTATGCAGTATGTTTTTGACTTGGTTCTGATCTGTTCTTTATACGAATATGAGTACTGCTTTAAGCAGAAGAAAAGATACGCCTGTTCAAGGTCAAAAAGATACTCTTGTATAGTGTTTACAGAACAATTTAACGTTTTGCTGAGTTGGTTTATAGAATACGTTTTTGAGGTGTTTGTTGCCAAAAATATTGCAAGTTCTTTTACCAATCTGGCATTCCTTATGTTAAAACGCACAACTATGTCCTTGAATATTATATTCTCAAGATATTCATTCAGCCTGTCGTACGGTTCTGTTTCATCAAGGAATTTTGTATCAAACTATATCAATGTAATGATGTAAATTATAATATATTATATCATTATACTGACATACTCAGTTGCGCCCCAAACAACAAGAAACAATGCGCCCACTACCCCCAATTTAATAACTTACTTCGAGATATTTATTTTAAATCCCAAGCACCCTTGCCGCATTTCCCCCAAGTATCCTTTCTGTGTCAGTATCATCCAGATCAAGCCCGAGCAGATTTACAATCTCCACATCTTGCCGCCTGAACGGATAATCTGTCCCGAACAGCACTTTATCGCTCCCGTGCGCCTCGACCAGACGCACAATCTCATCGTCTGGCAGGTACCTTGTTCCATCATCCGACTTGAAAATATAGGCTGTATCAAACAATATATCACGCCCAAGAAGGTGTTTTTCAACCCCTTCCCAACAACCATAACCTCCAAAATGTGCAGCCAGAACCTTCATTTTTGGGAACGAGTCCAAAACCGCCTCGAATCTCTCGGGCGTGCCATGTATCTCTTTTAGCCATGTTCCACCACCACCTGCGTGGAAGAATGCCAGCATGTCATGCTCAATTAATGCCTCATAAAGCCCGAACATGCGCCCCTCATCAGGATAGAAGAACTGAAACTCGGGATGTATCTTTACACCCCTGATGCCTGCTTTTTTCAGTCGTCCAAGTTCAGCCCCGATATTCTCAAAATCCGGGTGCATCGCCCCGAGTCCTATAAAACGTTCACATCCACTCGATAATGACAATACCCAGTTGTTTATGGAAATGACCTGATCAGGAGTGGTAGCAACAGGAAGGATCACAGACCTATCCACTCCGCATTGGTCCATGTGTTCCGACAGGGAAACCGCAGTCACTCCAACAACGGGCGGAGAACCGTAGAGGTGCATAAGATTATGTGCTGCCTTTTGTGCAATCCTTGACGGAAATATATGAGTATGACAATCAATTATCATGATTAATCCTAGTAAATTGGACAAATAAACACGCAAACAGGAATCACAACCATAAGCTATATTATACTTTTTATCATATAATTGAATAATAGTTTAGACTATACCAAGTATGAGGGCTTGAATGGTTTTGCGAGGGATTACATGAGCGTTGAAAATAGAGACTTTGTAATTGAGCGCCTTGAGCGGCAGCTACAGGATAAAGACAGTGAGTTCGAAGAACTCAAAGTAACACTGAGAGACTCGATCATGACCGAATTGCGTCGTGATCTCCAGAACGATCTTGATATGAACAACCGCCTGACAAAGATAGAGCAGAAAGTTTTGGAATTGTCAAACACATTGAGCGGTATGATGGACGAGCTTTTAGACCAGAAATCGGAACTTCGCTCCACAAGGAACATGGTCGGGCAGAAAAACAGCAACAACACCAGCATTGTTCATAAAGAAAGTGCCACGTTGGCAGTACAAAAACCGGTTCCAAAACCACAGACACAGCCAAATTCAAATACCATAGTACAACCCAACATTTCCAATACTCCAACTCAGCCACGCGCAACAGTTTCTATGTCACGACCAAATCCTGCGGAAGCGCGCAAGCCAAATAAACCGCAGTTCAATATTCGCGAAGTAAAAAGGGAAGAACCTGAACCAAAGATTCCGGAACCTGAACCAAAAACTGAGTATATCATTGCCGATAGTGGAAAGGAGCATCCCGGACACATGGTCAACAAGGATCGATCATCGACAAAGACCAATCGATCTGAATATATCATTGCAAAAGATAAAAAAGATGTGCGGCGTGAGCCTCAAACCGAACATGGTGTTGAGACCGTTGAGAAACGTGACGGTGAAGACGTGGAAATAACCACCACTCGCAAAAAATCAGATTTCTAATAAAATATATACTAACTAAAAACAGGAGTCTCTTGTGTATATTAAGGAAATTGAGTTTGTAAACTTCAAGTCATTTGGAAAAAAGGTTAAAATTCCTTTTTTTGATGATTTCACCACAATCTCCGGTCCGAACGGAAGTGGAAAATCCAATATCATAGATGGCATCCTCTTTGCGCTCGGGCTTTCCAGTTCGAGGACAATGCGGGCTGAAAAACTTACTGACCTGATCTATAATGGAGATAAAGCGAAAAAACCTGATTTTGCACAGGTTACCATCAAGTTCGATAATACCGACCGTGAGATGCCGGTAGACAACAATGAGATCACGATCAGCCGCAAGATCAAGCGGACCGATTCCGGGTATTACAGTTATTTCTACTTCAACGGCAAGGCAGTGAGCCTGACAGATGTTCACACATACCTTGCAAAAGCACGTGTCACCCCTGAAGGTTACAATGTCGTTATGCAGGGTGATGTCACACGTATCTTCACCATGACACCGAGTGAGAGGCGCAAGATCATAGACGAGATTGCCGGTGTTGCCGAGTTCGACAATAAAAGAGACAGGGCACTCAGTGAACTTGACATTGTCCGTGAGCGTGTCGAAAGGGTTGACATCATTATCGAAGAAGTTGGCGGACAACTCGAAAAACTCAAGGTCGAGCGGAATCAGGCTATCAAATACCAGTCACTAAAAGAAGAGAAAATGAAGTTCGAGGGTTTTGTGATCCTTGCAAAACTCAAGGATGCAAAAACCGAACTCGAATCCGTAACCAGTGACATTGAAGCGAAAAAAGAGGTTCTTGGCAGTCTTTCACAGTCAATGGATGAAAAACGCGAGAAACTTGACGAACTTGAATCCGAACTTGAACAACTCACATCCAATATCCAAAAGATGGGCGAGGATGAACAGATCCAGACCAAGAAGGATATCGAGGAGATCAAGGGAGAGGTGTCAAGATGTGTCGACAGTATCGAACTTGCCGATAATGAGATTGAAGATGTTGATGCAAGACGACGCAAGGCGTTCGTTGAGATCGATGAGGTCAAGAGCAAGATCGAGGGACTTGATACGGAGACCGGTGAAGAAAAACTGCGCAAGGACGGCATTATTGCCGAGATCAGTGACCGCAAGACCCAGCGCATGATATTGCAGAGCAAGATCGCTGATGTGGATGAAAAATTCGCACAGACGCGTGACGAACTTACCACACTCAGAACTGAACTTGAAACTACCAAGAACGATAAGAACGAACTCATGCGCAGTGAAGACCGACTGCTTGATTCGCTGCGTCGAAAGTCGGCAGAGATTCGGGATATTGAAAATGAGATGGAAGAAGCAAAGTCGAATGTTGAATCTTCCGATAGCGATACAAAATCTGCTGAATATGACATTGAAAAACTGACCGAGAACATCAATTCACTTACAAAGGATATCGATGACCTTGAAAGCAATCGTTCCCAGATCAAAGGCGTAATAGGCGACCTTGAAATTTCACTCCGCAAGTACCAGCAGGAGTATGCAGTTCTGGACGCCCGCGTGCGTGCAACTGAGGACAATAGCGGTTATTCGAGGGCTGTGGAGATGGCTCTCAATGAGAAAAAGAGACATGGTTTGCCTGGTATCTATGGTACCATCGCAGAACTTGGAAGCGTTGATGAAAAATACGCAACAGCACTCGGAATTGCTGCGGGTGGGCGGATGCAGGCACTTGTTGTCGAGACCGATGAGGATGCTTCGCGTGCCATATCGTTCCTGAAACAGCAGCGCGGGGGCAGAGCCACATTCCTGCCACTTAACAAAATGGATGGGCGCAGACCTTACAAGGACCTATCGAATAGGGAAGGCGTGATCGGGTATGCGATCGATCTTATTGATTTTGATCTTCGTTTTGAATCGGCATTTTGGTACGTGTTCAGAGACACGCTGATCGTTGACAATCTGACCAATGCAAGAAAACTGATGGGCGGTATTCGGATGGTCACGCTTGACGGGGATGTTGTCGAGAAGAGCGGTGCTATGACAGGCGGGTCAAGAGGACGTTCAACCCTATCATTCGCTGCGGCAGAAAAGGATAAACTTACAAAGATCGCGGAACAGGTAACTGAATTTGATTCAAGGCGCAGTTCCGCTATTAAGAAACTGGATACTTTTGAGGGACACATCTCTGAGGTCAATCGGGAGATCACCGAGTGTGAGAAGGATATATCCAAAAAGGAAATGCAGCTTGAAGAGATCAAGGGACGCGGCGAGAGACTTTCCAGACTTGTGGAAGCAAAGAACGCTGAGCGTGTCGAGATCGAAGAATCACGCATCGAACTTCGTGCGGAGATGGATCAGGTTGTTATTGAGAAGGATGAAAAGGATGAGGTCAGCAAGATGCTTGAAGAGAAGATCGCAGTGCTTGATGAGAAGTTGTCAGATTCCGAAATTCCCGAACTTAATGAACAGGCAGAAACTATTGATGAGGAGATCAGACACCTTGACGGGCGCGTGCGTGATATTGAAGCCCAGATCAATGCATTGAACCTTGATCATGAGTATGCAACTAAACGAATGGAAGAGAACCGTGAACTTATCAAGGAAATGGATGAGAAGAAATCCACACATAAGGAACGGGTTGCAGGTCTTAAGGAAAAGATCGCACAACTTGAGGAATCACTTATCAAGAAACAGGAACGTGAGCATGAACTTGCAGAAGAACTCAAGGAACTCCAGCAGGATCGTATTCGCAAACAGGCTGAACATGGGGCTGTTAAGACACAGTTTGAGTCCATTAAACTGAAATTCGATGACGGAAACAGGCATATGATCGCACTTGATGCGACACACAGCGCACTGCTTGAGCAGATCACGGAACTTGCAGAGGAACTTGAAAGGCGCGGTCTTGAGGAAAATGAAGAGGTGCCAAACTATGAGACCGTGCGCACAAGGATCGAATCCATTGAACGCGCCATGGAGCATCTGGAACCTGTTAATATGCGTGCGATCGATGAATATGACGAGGTTGATATCAGACTAAACGATCTCACATCAAGGCGGGATATACTTTTCAGTGAACGCGAGCAGATACTTGCGCGTATCGAGCAATATGAGAAACTCAAGAAAGATGCGTTCATGGAAACTTTCGAAGGTATCAACGAACCATTCAAAACCATTTTCAATGAACTGTCCGACGGCACAGGTGAACTTGTGCTTGATGATTATGATGATCCGTTTGCAGGCGGCATGACATTGAAAGCGCAGCCAAAGGATAAGACCCTTCAACGTCTCGAAGCAATGTCAGGAGGAGAGAAGAGTCTTACTGCGCTTGCGTTTGTATTTGCAATCCAGCAGTATCGACCTGCGCCGTTCTATGCGTTTGACGAGATCGATATGTTCCTTGACGGTGCGAATGCCGAGAGGGTGGCACAGCGTGTGAAATCATCCAAGGAGAATGCGCAGTTCATTGTTGTATCCCTCCGAAAACCGATGATCGAAGCTGCCGAGAGAACAATAGGAGTCGCAATGCAGGAGAACAATATTACAAGTATAACCGGAGTTAAATTATATTAAACAGTGTTTGAGTTGACGATACATTAAAAGTTGAAGTTAAAGAATAAATTTGAATTAAAAGTTACAATGGCGGTGAAAGTATGGAAATGATTGAAAGTATGGAACCTATGGAAATTACCCAGACATCACATGACATATTTGGAAATACGGTCCTAACACCAGCCGCAAATGCACTTGATCCTGATTTTATTGAAACCCTGCGCGCTCTTGGTGTTGATGGGGCGCACCTTGAACTTTCAGATGATGTGCTCAATGAGCCGGTAGAGATCTTATTAAACCTTGTGAAAAACGATGATATAAATCCATGGGATGTCGATATTGTAGATATTACAGATAAGTTCCTTGCACAAATTGAAGATATGAAGATGATGGACCTGCGGATATCCGGCAGGACACTCCTGTATGCAGCCGTACTGCTTCGCATGAAATCGACAGGTATTGTTGTGGAAGAGGAGGAAGATGATGATTTCGGGTTCGATGATGGAATGGATTTCTACGATGTAGAGGATTATCCTGTCCCAAAACTTCCAATCCGGCGCATTGCGACCAGACCAGTTACCTTGCAGGAACTTATCAATGAACTCAAAAAGGCGGAGAATGTAGAATTTAAGCGTAAGGAAAGAACGCGCATCCGAAAGATAATAGAAATGGAAGCCGCTACTACCGACGAGGTGTTGGGTATTGCGCATGAGGAAAATATCATAGAGCGTGTCGCACTGCTTGGCGACCAGCTTCTCGATGCATTCAAGGATAGGACATGTGTGCCTTTTTCAGAACTTATGAACGGGGACAGGTCGGAAAATGTGATGAATTATATCTCACTGCTGTTCCTTGCTACCGATAAAAAGATAATGCTTACTCAAAAAGAGTTGTTTGGGGAATTGTATATACACCCAAGCGGCAGTACGTTTGATGATTTTGATGAAGGTAATACATAAATGAGCGATAAAGAAACTATAGAAGCTTCATTTTTTGCTGCAGGCAGGGCATTGGACATCCAGACACTTGCAAAGATCATCGATAAACCAAAAAAACAGATCGATTCGATCGTTCAATCACTTATTAAGGAATATAAAGAACGCGAGTGCGGACTTGAGATCATCGATCTTGGGGATAGGTACGTGATGCAGGTCAAACCGCAATATACAGACCTTGTGCGCCCGCTCGCACCAAAAGAAGTGGGTGCTCCGATGCTGCGAACACTTTCTATGATCGCATACCATCAACCTGTGATACAGTCCGAACTGGTTGATATGCGCGGTAATGCGGCATACGATCACATACGGGAATTGAAGGAGCGTGGATTTATTACGGCTGTTCCAAATGGCAGGACAAAACTGCTCCAGACAACACCGATGTTTGCCGATTATTTCGAACTTGAGTCAAATGATCCCGAATCCATAAAGAAGAAGATCGTTGATCTTTCACGCAAGCAAAGCGGACAGAGTGGTCTTGATCGGTGGCTTGGCAGGAAGGTTGTGGCAGTTACTCCAATGTATGAATCCCTGATGGAGATGTGCGGGATCGATGAGTACAAGGTAATCAACGCCTATGATCCGACTGAAGAGGAGATTGATAAACTTGCAGATGTGTCCAAGATGGTCATTTCCAAAGGATACGCAGAGCGGGTTGCCAAGTATTATGACGGCGAGATAATAGAGGTCGGTTCTACGACATTCAGTGACCTGATCGATGCAATAGGGGCTCTTGAAGGTGCATACGATAAAACAAAAGCAGAAGATTGTATCCAACGTCTGGAAGAGTTGAAGGAGAGATATGCCTCAAAAGCACTTGTGATAAGCAAGAGGGTTCAGCCTGCAACTGATATGGTCGCAAGGATCATTAATGACTTGCGTATCGGTGTGTCTGCAAATGGGGTACTGATCGCGCCTGATTACGAAACATCGAGTGAGGGTGTGGAGGTTGGAAAGGATGCGGATATTCTTGTTCCGACGCACCGTAAACTTGAAGGCGACCTGATCGAGAGGGTCTGTCAGAAATATGATGCGATCATCGATGGGCTGAAAGTTCTCGAAAATTAATTTTATTGTACGAATGTTATTCGTTTTATACGAATAAACTGTTTGACAAAATATATATACGTTGGCTGGATTGTTTATACTGTTGTGTGTCAGGATAACTGATGTGCTTCAATACTGCATGTGAAAAAAGTGGTTAATGGGATTGAACTGGCTAAATTCCCATCCAAGTTGGTGGTCCCATTATACTATTCAATAACAAATGCCTATTTTTTTGATTAAAATTAAATGCAACTGCAATATGCTCATTCAAACAACGAAACATGCATTCTGCATGAGAGCATCTGCTTAAAGCCATCCCTTAGCACATCAGGCAATGTTTCCAGATCTCCCAACTCCGCGATAGGAATACCAAGACGTGTTATTTTTTGCGCAAAACTTCTGGGACTGTGCGAACCTACACGCTTGTTTGCGAACGTCTCATCCACTATCACAGGAAGATAGAGTATTCGAACTCCCCGTTTTTGCATGTGACCCAGATACTGCAAAACGGTTTCCTGAACTTCGATGTCGTCAAGCAGGTTCATGCGTCCTGTTTCCGGCATTCCGCTTGTCAATATGACGAGATGTTTTACACCCGGGCGTCGGTCCCATTGCAACTGCAAAAGTCTTGCAAGTGCATGGTCAAGACGGTTTGCCCCTTTCCCCCTGTCCAGAAGCATATTCCTGTATGTGTATTGCTGTTCATTGAAAGGACCTTCAACATTCTTGCCATACGTGACTATATCAATTACATCAGATGTCTTTTTAATGCTTTCCAGAATTGATATAGCCGCAATCTTTTCAATAATCTCTGGATTTTTTGATCCGTCAATGTGCATACCGGTCTTGCGACTCAGGCCCTTTGCAGTTATCGCAGCGCTTCTATCGATCACAAATGCAAAATTGTCCAAATTTATGTCTTTGACACGTTGTCTCGACACGATAGCATCCAGACTGCGGCCTTTGCTACAGATCTCCTGGATCGTCCTGTTGATATGGATATTCCCTCCCTCACCATACTTGCGATATACCATGCGCCCGACTGTTGGGGGCACATAGTAATCTGTCCTTAGATATTGATACGCCAGTTCACTGCACATCGATACGATCTTGCCATACATTTCTGTATTGTGCGGATCTGAAGGATATTCATGGCACATGGACGCAAGTCCATCAAGAGAATCAATAATATCTGACATATCACATATCTTCTGCGATCTTGAGTGCTAATTCCTGGACAAGCTGGATCGAATGTGGGTCGGTCTCGTCTGCAATTATTGTGCCCTGATGGAATGCCGCATCAACAAACACACTTTTACCATCAAACCCCTGTGACATGGCAAGTTCACAGTACCGCGCCATCTTGATAACACCATCTGTGGAAAGTCCCTGCGGGATACTGCGATCCTTTCTCCAAAGAGTACGGGTTTCGCTTGCAAAAAGTATTATCGCATTCTCAACTTCGGGGTCAAGGTCAGGTGTTATATTGGATATGACCGTCTTTTCGGTTGCGCTTGAAACATATCCTACATTTATTGGAACAAAACGTCGCTTGAGTGCGTTACTCAATTTAAATGTACCCTCGTCACCAAAATTCGCTGTGGATATCAGTACCCAGCCCTCTGGCTTTTTGAGAACGGTCTCTTTGTACTCAAGAGGGAGCGTGTCTCTGGAAAGCAGTAAGAACAATCCTGAATATGCCGAACTTGGGGCGCGGGTGAATTCATCGATCAGAAGGTTCTTCCCTGATTCAATAGCCCTTGCTACAATCCCGTCCTTGTACATGAACTCCTTTGCAAGTTCTGCATTGCCGGACATTGCCAGAGGGTGAAAACCTCCTATTACCTGATACTCGCTCATGCCTTCTGTGGCTTCAATTTTCAGGAAACTTGACTCGCCTTCGTTTCCGCCTCCACCTATATATGAAAGTATGTGCTCAGCGATTGTGGTCTTACCGTTTCCGGGCGGACCGTATAGCATTACAGGGTATCCAAGTTCGATATAACGAAGAATCCTTAGGATCGCCTCGTCATGACCTTTGATCTCACATGTCTCAAGTATGTGGATATAATCTTCCGTAGTCAATTTCACTTCTTATCACTACCTGAACGCAAATTCGATTTCTTTTTCAATTTCCTTCAGCAGTTTTTCTGCCGATTCCTTTGAACCGTGATGGTATTTTGCAACTAACAACTCCATCTCATTTCGGATCTTACCGATCTTCTGGGTTGCTGCAAGACGATTGACTTTGCCTGCACCAAATTCTTTTTTGAACGATCTCATCTCCTTGATGATATTCTTGTAAGGGTCTTCCTTCTCAACCTTTGGAGCCTCTACTTTTTTCTCCACAGTGTACTTGATCTCACCTTCATCCGTGATCTCCTTCTTGACCTTGAAAGCATGCAATACCAACTCATTTGAGAAAAATGCAATTAATATTGCAATCGTGTGTGCGAGCATGTAGAACCAGCTTGCACCAATGAGTATCTCAGTGAGCTGTGGATTTGAGGAAAAAAACTGTCCGATCGATGAAATTGTAGGAATATTAAATGTACGTGTTCCCTGACTTGTGATGATGACAAGCCCAAGCAGCAGATATATTGGAAGTACAGATATTCCAGTTATCACTGTTGAAAAAAAGCGTTTCTTGGCATTGAATGTCAATCTCGATGTGGTTTCGGAGAGTGAATAACACCACAACATTGGTATTAGCGTCCAGAGCACGGCTACAAAGAGCAACATGTCGGGTTTCCCGCCAACGTAATCTAAGTTTCCTTCGATTAATATGTTGTAAATTACAACCGTAAATCCCATACTGCTGTAGATATAGCCACTATCACGCCCGTCCACTATAGAAATTAATATTGCTACAGCATTTGCAAGTGCAAAAATTACCACCGGTAAGAATTGCCCGAACATTACATTCGGATCATTGTAAGCAGTCCCTACTACCCAGTATGCTGCAAAACCAATATAGATGTAAGCTATAACCTTGTATGAGCGGATTTTTAGCATCCTGATGAACGGCACTGATACACCAGTTAAGATCATCAGGGCAGTAAATATTGCAAAATTATACCCGGACTGTGCAAAAACCGAAGATAAAATTATATCCATTATTCCTATCAAGAAGACAATGCCCGGCGCAAGACGTTTCATCCGGTCATCAGAAACTACGACATTAGTTTTTTCCAAAATTCATCCCTCTATTAATCAAATTGATCTGATAAATACAAATATATGCTTAAATACTGAACCAATAATGCAAAATTATGTGCTTTTAAATAAGTGTTTTAAATAGATATATAAGTTTGTGGGTATAAGTATATATAAGAATTTGCGAATATAACCTTTGCTTTAAATAGCGTTAATATAATACATTAATTTAATTATTGAGGATTGACAATGACAGAATATAATATCAAGATCGAGAATGTGGTCGCATCCACCAAACTTGCGGAAGAGTTTGATCTGATAAAGATCGAATCTGAATTTGAAGGTGCAGAATATAACAAAAAGAAGTTTCCCGGACTTGTTTACAGGGTTACTGAACCAAAAGCAGCGTTCCTTATTTTCACATCTGGAAAAGTGGTATGCACCGGTGCAAAGAATGTTGCGGATGTGCACACTGTCATTAAGAACTTAGGAAAGAAACTCAATGGAATTGATCAGGAGACGCTTGATGATCCTGAAATTACAGTGCAGAACATCGTAGCATCTGCAGACCTTCATGCAGTGTTGAACCTTAATGCGATTGCAATAGGACTTGGTCTTGAGAATATCGAGTACGAGCCTGAACAGTTCCCCGGACTTGTTTACCGTATTGCTGAACCAAAGGTTGTCGTACTTATTTTCAGTTCCGGAAAACTGGTTGTCACAGGCGGCAAATCCCCGGATGATTGCGATGGTGGAGTTGAGGTCGTAAGACAGCAACTTGACAGCATGGGACTTTTATAAGCAAGTAGATCCGAGCGTTAGCGAGTATCTACTCGCACTATACATTTATAAAATATATATTACAAGAAAGTTTATTTTTCACAGGTTGTGCCCTTTGTGGCACATTGCCTGTATTATTTGAATTAACCACAAAGGAAGATATATCTTGCCAAAGGAAGATGTCTGTATCCTGATACCGACCCTCAATGAGGCTGCTACTATCGAGCAGCTGATAAAGGATTTCAGGGCAGAAGGATTTGACAATATACTGGTCATAGATGGGCACAGTACCGACAAAACAGTCGAGTTCGCGGAAGCACAAGGAGCAAGGGTAATTGTCCAGAGCAAAAAAGGTAAGGGGCAAGCCCTACAGGAAGCGTTCAAGATAATTGACAGCGATTACATAGTTATGATCGATGGAGATGGGACCTATCTTGCAAGCGATGTGCACGCAGTTCTTGGACCCGTGCGCAGCGGGGATGCAGATCATGTCATGGGCAACAGGTTTGCAAATTATGAGCCTACTGCGTTCACACGCTTGAACCTTTTTGGAAACCGTGTTCTCAACAAGATATTCGGTTTCGCATACGGCGAGTGGCTGAATGATATCCTTACAGGATACAGGGCATTCACGCGCGATGCCGTGAGATCCCTTGAACTTAACAAGATGGGATTTGAGACCGAAACCGAGATTACGGTTGAGTGTATTAAAAAGGATTTGAAGACCATTGAAGTTCCTATTACATATTTAGCAAGACACTCAAAGGCTGCAACTAAATTAAACCCAATGAAGGATGGTTTTAAGATCGGAATGACAATATACAAACTGGCAAAGATGCACAATCCGCTTTTCTATTTTGGAGTTCTCGGTGGCATACTCATAATAATCGGTTCCGGTGTCGGATTGTTTGTTGTGAATGAGTGGATGCACGGCACAACCCGCATACCTATGACGATGTTAACGGCATTGCTCATCATTGCCGGATTCCAGATGTTCATTTTCGGGGTGCTCAGTGACCTTGTTGTTTCACTTCACAGGGAAACGATGCGCGCTGTTCGGGCAGTGAAGGATGAGAAGAAGTAATCACAGGCGTTCATCTTATATACTATAAAAAAATAGGATTTTATAATCTGCTTTTTTGGTTATGAGGGGTATTCCAAAAAAGGTTAGCCTGAATAATCCATGGAGTGGCACTAATGGAACATAAACTTATCAACCCGATATCTACAATAGAAGTATCTGATGAAAATAGAGACCGCATTCAAAGTCTCACGGATGATTTTGACAAACTGTCTGAAAAAGAAAAATTTGATGTTGTGGAACTTCAGCATATCATGCTTGACACTGTGTCAAAGCACAATGAAAAATATGGAATTCCAGCACAAAGCAAAGAACCTGAAAGAAACCTGAATAAGATTGTGAACCATATGACCCCAAAGTCGCTGGACTATTCCCAGATGTGCATAAATTATTACGCATCCCAGATCGCAAAGCAGGCAAAGCGCAATCGATAGTGTTGTTTAATAAAAGCAATATCATATGATACTGTTCGGATGATATTAAGTTCTGATACAGGCTTGTTTATGCAAATATTAACTTATGACGAACTTAAAACCAACCACAAAGGGGGTGAAGATGTGGGCACCTATCCAAAATGGCAGTACAACGAGATGCATCAGGTTGGCACTGACTATACAGATATCTCTGAGGTTGTTGTTTATGACACCAGAATGCAAAAATTAAGAAATATCAAGGACGAAATTGAGACCATCATCAATTGTCTAGGTATTACTAAAGACCATTCAATTCTCGAGTTTGGGACCGGGACGGGAGATTTTGCAATAGGGGCTGCAAAACATTGCAAGAAGGTCATTGCTGCTGATGTGTCATCTGTGATGCTGGATTTCGCAAAGAGAAAAGCGGACATGCAGGGTGTAGAAAATATTGAATACCACCATGCCGGATTCCTGACCTATGAACATCGCGGGAAACCACTGGATTCAATTGTATCACAACTAGCTTTGCATCATCTACCTGATTTTTGGAAAATGATCGCTTTGAACCGTGCGTTCGAAATGCTTAAAGATGGGGGAAAATTCTACTTACGGGACACTGTTTACTCCTTTGATGTCGAAGAACACAGTACTTTTTTTGACAAATGGGTTGACAGGATCGGAGAAGTTGCAGGGGAGGATATGGCAAAAGATTCTATTGTTGCAATTCGAGAGGAATATTCAACTTTTGACTGGATTATGGAAGAATTGCTTAAAAGAGCAGGATTCTATATCGATGAAGTCGATTATTCAGATGGTTTTATGGCAGTTTATGTGTGTACTAAAAGGCTGTGACTTTTGCTGAATGGTATTTTTCAAAAAAGCGTATTTACCTGATCTTTTCGTAAAGACTTATAGTAATCAATCCCCTTCCCCGAATTAAAATTAAAATTAAAATTGAAAATTGTGGAAAGACCTATCATATATTGCATTCAAAGTTTAGATATGACCTGAATATCGAATAATGTGGGGATACATCTATGGGGAAAAGGAGACAAAAATTACACTTGCACTTATACGTATGTGCAATATTCTTGATATTAGCAACCGCCAACGTTGCTTATTCTGAAACTTTTCCACCTAACATATGGGAATTTACAGAAGATTATTACGATGTGTTTGGAGAACCGTCATTATCCGCATCTGTGATTGGAGACCCTGAGTTCGAAAACGGGGAAACATCCCGGATATTCATTCGGTTGACCAATGACGGCGATATAATTGGGTTTGAGAATGAAAGAATGCCAACAACATCCAATGAGTCTATGGACGCCCAAAAGGAGTTACATCTGGAAGATGATGTCACCACAGCAATAAATATCCAGGCCACCCTTGAAAATGATAATGGGGCACCTGTGAAGATATCCAGCGGTCTTGTGCAGGCAGGGTTTCTGAGAAGCGGTGAATCATCAAAGCCTTTGGGATTCGATATAGAGATATTCAACAATGCACCTTCTGGCACGTATGAACTGAACTTATCTCTCACATACCAATACCAGAAGGAAGTACAGGTGGAAGGATACCCGGACGAAGAACTTGATCTTTGGTATGCCACAAAGAACCAGACTCTACCGATCTTAATAAAAGTTAAACCCAATGTCGATCTTGTGGTCGAGAAAGTTAGGTCTGAACTTGTGCCCGAAAAGGAGGGCATAGTTTACATTACATATAAGAACACAGGGACTGAGACAGCCAAAGATGCAGTCGCCAGCATAAGTGTGACTGACCCATTCACCGCCATCGATGACCATGAATTCCTTGGCACCCTCAACCCTGGCGATTCGTACGAAGCACAATACAGGATAGAAGTGGATAAAACTGCCCTGCCCAAGACCTATTGGGTCGAAACTGAAGTGGAATATCAGGATAGATACGGCGAGGCAAGTGAAACCGGGGTGCTCAAAGCACCTGTGAATGTGGGTGAAACGCTGTCACTTGGTGAAAAGGTCGGGATGACTGGATATCAGATCGGAATTGCCGGAGTTTTGGTTGTTATCGGAGCTGGGGTGTATGCTTTCAGAATTAGAAAGAAGAAAGAAAGTCGTTGAAACTGTTTGCAGACCAGCCAACATGACTCTGTAAAAAATTTGTACCCTGATCATGCTTGCCATCTGGTTAATTGGCGGTGCACTTGCTGCGCTCATACTCGGGAGTAAAGAAAAACACTCAGATCGCCGGAAAGCCAGTAGCAATTTAAGAAACACGTCTCACCAAAAAGTTATAAACAAGTAATAGCAAACTATCATCAGTGGTGGTTAGTTTGAGAAAACTCATAATCCTTCTGATCCTTCTACTGATGTTGCCCGCAGTCCAGTCTCAGACCGGGACTGTGCCTCCGAATAAATGGACATTTGTTGATGATTATTTTACTGTGTACGGTAGTCCTGAAATGATCGTGAGCACTTCAGGCAACCCGGAGTATGAGAGAGGTGACTCTTCCACCATCCTCATCCAGATCATGAACCAGGGAAAGATCGTGGGGTTCGAAGCCGAGGAAGAGCCTGATGATGCTAATGAGATCGCTCTGTCGAAGATAGAGCAGCAGGTGGAATACAGTGCCACCACCGCTGTGGGAGTCGTGGCTTCCCTTCAACCAAATAGGGCACCGCTGGACATAAAGACGCCACCGCAAAGCGCGGGCACCCTTGTTTCCGGACAGGTATCCCAGCCACTGCAATTTGAGATCAAGGTGCTGGATGATGCAGCCGCAGGTACGTACCCCCTGAATGTGAACCTCACTTACCAGTACCAGAAGGATGTGCAGGTGGAAGGCAATGCTACCAGCAACCAGATCGACTATAATATGCTGTATCAGGATATCGATGAAAGACATATCATTTATATCACCATCAAAGAAGAAGCTGACTTTGAGGTCACAGATGTGGACAGCGAACTGATACCTGACAGTTCAGGCCTCCTCAGTATCACTTTTAAGAACACAGGCGAGGAAACTGCAACCATCGCCACTGCAAGATTGAGACTCTCAGACCCGCTCAGCAGTACGGATTACACAGCATTCCTTGGTGACCTCAAACCCGGTGATGAGGTCGTGGCCGTGTTCAGCATCGATGTAGACGCAGATGCCAGCTACAAAACGTATTCCATCAAAACCGAAATTGAATATGAAGACTCTGAAGGCAATACCAAGATCTCAGATACGATCTATGTACCTGCGGAGATAAGAGAACCACAAGTCAGGGAAGGAATGTTCCAAAACCCTCTGTTGATCGGTGCAGCCATAATATTGCTGGCGATTTTAGCATACAGGTACATGAAAAAGCGTGAGGCTGGAAGCGGAGAGGGCACCAATGAACAATGATGCCATCATCAGTGTAACGAACCTGGTCAAAAGATATAATGGATTTACGGCAGTTGATGGTGTTTCCTTTGACATAAAAAGAGGCGAGATACTGGGGCTGCTCGGTCCCAATGGAGCGGGTAAATCTACCATTATCTCAATCCTGTGCTGCCTGCTGAAGCCGACATCCGGCAGGGTGATCATAAACGGATTTGACATCGAAAAGAACAACAACGAAATAAAAAAGATAATAGGTGTAGTGCCCCAGGAGATCAGCCTGTATCACACACTGAGCGCCAGGGAAAACCTGACATTTTACGCAAAAGTTTACGGCATGTCAGGTAAAGCGCTCAAAAAGAAGACAGAAGCTCTTCTGGATATGGTGGGACTCACAGAGCGGGCTGATGACAGGTTAGAAGGCTATTCGGGAGGCATGAAACGCAGGATAAACATTGCCGTTGCACTCCTGCACGACCCGGAAATACTGATACTGGACGAACCGTCCACCGGCGTAGACCCGCAAAGCCGTAAGCGCATATACGACACCATCAGGAAGCTGAATCAAAAGGGGGTGACCGTACTTTTAACCACACACCAGATGGAAGATGCCGAGGACCTGTGCGACCGTATCGCCATAGTGGATAAAGGAAAGCTCATTGCCCTGGACACCTTACACGGGCTGCTGGATATGGTAGGCCAGAGTGACATCATCCATGTGATGACAAAAGGCATCCAGCCGGATACCGCAGAATCTATCCGGCAGATCGAAACAGTTGAAAAAGTTTCGGTCGATGATGGAAACATGACCATCCAACTTGTCCACGGCAGGGAAATGCTGGCAGGTATAATTGATACATTGATATCATCAGGAACAAGAGTAGAATCCATCCAGATAAAAGAACCTGATCTGGAAACATTATTTCTTCACCTGACAGGTACAGCACTCAGGAAGTGAGACATTGGGGAAGATCAACAAAATCGCAGCAGGGATCGTTTTGGGCATTATCGCAGGTATAATTGACGTAGTGCCAATGGTACTTCAAGAATTGACATGGGATGCAAACCTGTCTGCATTTACCTTATGGGTAATTGCAGGTTTCATGATCGCCACGTCAAACCTGAAACTTAATGGTGCATTGAAAGGGATATTGATCTCCTTTTTGATATTGACACCCGCAGCAATACTCATAGGCTGGCAAGAGCCTATGAGTTTAATTCCGATAGGTGTTATGACCCTGATCTTAGGCAGCCTGCTGGGTTATTTCATTGAAAGGTTGGGCGGGGGCAGGGGCGATGACGAAAGCGGCGAATAAGAATGGGAATGGGAATAAATGGGAATTTTACATTGAACCATAAGGATCGATCGAGGGACAGGATATGAAGTTCAACATCATTGCTGCAAATGACATTAGAATATTCCTCAGGGACCGTAATGCCGTTATACTGATGTTCCTCTTGCCAATGGTTATTATCTCTGTGGCAGGGCTGGCACTTGGCGGGGATTTCGAACAGAATATCCAGATCGATGTGCTTGTGGTAGACCTGGACAACGGTGAGATCTCTAAAGGATTTATAGAATTCCTGGAAGAGATCGACATACTTGATGTCGATATGGAATCCAATGAATTTGCAGCCAGAGACAGGGTCAAGGATCAGGAATATGGCAGGTTGATCATCATACCGAGGGATTTTACAGAATCCACAATGATGGGAGAGAACAGCGAGATCTCGATTATTGTTGATCCAACCGAGGATTCCCAGAACACTGTGCTTGAGAAGATCGTAGAAGGTTACGCGAACGGACTGTCCACCAATGTAGTGGTTGTCAAGACAGTGGCTGCTCTCGGGATACCCGTGTATAGTGAGGAACAGATATTCGAGGTCGTGGATGTTGCAAACCAGTTTGCACAACCGCTGCCTGTGCAGGTTAAGACCGAAAGCACTTCCTCCAACTTAGGTGAGTTCACGTCTTTTACGCATTACGTACCCGGATTCGCGGTTATGTTCGTGCTGTTCACAAGTATCGGTGCCGGATCGGTAAGCCTGCTAAAGGAACAGGAAGCAGGAACTTTCAGGCGTCTTGTGGTCGCTCCGATCAGCAAAGCCGAGATAATCGGAGGGAAGATCACCAGTACATTTTTCAAAGGTTTTGTGCAACTTGCGGTCCTTATGATCTTCGGACATTTTGTTTTTGATCTCAACCTCGGCAGTGACATGTTAGCTCTGACAGTCCTGATAGCTGCAATAGCGCTCTCCAGTACAGGACTTGGTTTACTTGTAGCAGTCATGGTCACAACCAAAGACCAGGCAGATTCGGTCTCCAATGTACTGACATTGACAATGTCTGCTATCGGAGGTTCATGGTGGCCCCTTTTCATCGAACCCCAGTTTATGCAGGACATTGCCCGCCTGACCATCACAGCATGGGCTATGGATGGATTCTATAACCTTCTGTATTTCGACCTCGGGCTCGTCGGTATCTTGAAAGAGGTCGGTGTGCTGGTGCTTATGACCATTATCTTTTTCGGGTTAGCCATATCCAGGTTCAGTTTCGATTAGGTGGGGGGTTCGGGTCGGGTGCAAATAGGCACTATCCAATTTTCCAGTTATTATTTACGACCTCGATTTTAAGCAAAATCCGTGTTAATCCGTGAAATCCGTGTCTTTTAATTTCTTTAGACACGGATTAACACAGATTTACACAGATTTGTAGTAATGTGTGCTCTCTAAAATTGCTTCACCTGCCCCAATTTTCCAGTTATTATTTACTAACTAGACCTCTGCAAAGATCACCACATAATTCTTGCCATAGAATTTTGCGCATTTCGGACAGGTTGTGTAGTAGAAATACATCTTTTTAAGTTCCTTCCCTTTTGTCCGTACATAGTTTTCCATCTCTTTCATCCACTTTCCCATACTCTTGTAGGGTCCTTCAAATACTTTCGTCAAAAACGTACCTGATATTTTTTCCATCTTTGCCCCGAGTATTTCCTCATTCACAGATATATAAACATCAGAACCCCATAGTGAATTTTCGTCTGAAAGTACGAGAGGGTCTGGAGCAAGAGTGCCTGTGTCTTCTATTTTTTTCATACTTCTCGTCATGACCCTCCCAAAGTTCAGAGGGATATGGAATATACTTGTAACATGGTCTTTGAGGAACAACTTGTCCTCAAACGTTATTTCTTTCTCATCCCACGGATCTGGATAAAATCTGGGGCAACAGCCCGTTTCTGATTGATCGTCAATTTCGTCCATTGTAACAACCTCACATGATATTTGGATGGGATGCATAAATGTTTTTTCGTGAATTGTTTAAGGACTATACATTATCGAGAAGATTATATTACAGTTCGTCTAAGAACGACACTTATTTATTAATCTGCATCATCCCTAAAATTATGTCAAAAGATTTTGGGGGTAAAGCATGGCAGCATATTAAGAAAGCGAATTCACAGTTTGACCGTGGTCTATACACAGACGCCCTTGCCACCCTTGCAAAAGCCGAGCAGCTTGCCCGTAAGGCAAAGGCGCAGGATGTCCTGGCCGCTGTTTATGGGACAAAGGCTATTGTTTTAAAATCAAAGGGAATGTTTGATGAAGCGCTGAAGATGCATATAGCCACCTTAAATATCAAGGAAAAACTGGCAAAAAAAGACTCTTCCTTCAATGAATCGGTTGCAGGGACGCTCAACAACCTCGGCAACCTGCTATCTAATATGGGCAGGCCGGACGATGCAAAAAAAAGGTACGAACGCGCCCTTGAGATGCGCGAGAAACTTCTTGCGACCGACCCTCAAAGCAGTGTATATCAATCATGGGTCGCAGCCACGCTAAACAACCTCGGCACCCTGCTATCTGATATGGGCAGGCCGGACGATGCAAAAAAAAGGTACGAACGCGCCCTTGAAATA
>JAUWQD010000010.1 GCA_030611265.1 Methanosarcinaceae archaeon
AGCAGAGCATCGAATGTTATGATCCTGAGGATCGTCCGGTAATTATGGAAGCTCTTAGAAATTGCGCTGAAAATGGTAAAGCATACGATATTGAATTTCCATTTACTACCGCATTAGGTCGGCGGATATGGATTCGAACTGTCGCCAATCCGGTGTTGAAGGACGAGAAAGTAGTCAAGATTACCGGCAACATTATAGACATTACCGAACGCAAGCAGGCAGAGGAGGAACTGCATAAAAGAATGAACGAGCTTGAAACTTTTTATCGTACTACTCTGGGTCGAGAGGAACGTGTTATTGAGGTGAAACAAGAGGTGAACGAGTTGTTAGAACAACTTGGTAAAAACAAGAAATATAGAGATTATAGCAAAGAATAGGAGTTGAATAGGAGGAAAATATCATGTTTCAAAAAATAAAGTTCTATGATGGGCAAGAACCGGATGGGTGGCAGCCATTCCTGGAAGAACTGAGCAAAGACAATGCTAAAGGCATTCTTTTGTTTGTTGGAGAAGAAACACCGTTTGATTACAAACAGCTACAACCACTACTAAAAACAATGGATATTGAAGTATGGGGAGGTATTTTCCCTGAAGTGATCTATAACGGTTCGCTGTATAAACAAGGAGTGGTGGGTTGCGCCTTCCAGTCCCCGGTTTCAATTGAAGTGGTAAAAGATCTAAGCAAATTCAACGGTAATTTCCCTGAAGATTTGGTTTCAAAAAATACCAAAACCCTTCTGATCTTAACTAGTGCATATGCAGATAATATTCCGCTGCTTATAGAAACCTTATATGAAAAATATTTCAAGGAAATGACATTTATCGGGGGTAGTGCCGGCAGTATTATAAGTGTTGACCAGCCATCTTTGTTTACCTGTGATGACATCTTCACGGGAGGGGCTATCATCGCTGCTGCTCAGGACTTCATGTCGGTGGGAATAAACCATGGTTGTCAGCCTATTTCTGAGCCTGCTATTGCCAGCAGTGTGGATAAAAATATTTTAAGATCAATTAACTGGGAACCGGCTTTTGAATATTACAAAAGGATTGTTGAGCAAGATACCGGTATCAAGTTAACTGTAGATGGTTTCCTTGATGTAGCTAAATCGTATCCTCTTGGAATACTGAAATATGATACTGAGATCATTCTGCGTGTTCCTCTTAGTGTTGGTGAAGAAAACAGCCTTTTATTTGCCAGTGAAATGCCTGAAAACTCTGTGCTGCTGGTTACGAAAGCGTACCCCGATAAATTAATAGCAGCCGCAGGAACAGCTACCGAACAAGTCAAAATTGCTTTTGAAAGCAAAAAGAAGACATCCCCTGGTAAAGCCCTGATTGTAGACTGTCTTGCCAGAGCCTTATTTTTAGAAGACAGAATTAATGACGAGTTAAAGATCATTGCAAACAAAGCAGGAAGTGATGTCTTTCTATTTGGATTGTTAAGTTTAGGCGAAATTGCTTCTACCGGGGACAAATATATTGAGCTGTACAATAAGACCATAGTGATCGGTATGGGAGAATAAATTATGGAAAAGCCAGTGAGATCTTCTTTTCAATACCTCAGTATTTCTTATGAGTGTGCGCTTGCCATTGGTAACAGTTTGAACCTGCCAGAAATGCTTCAGGAAGTTATTCATACGGTAGTGCATAAAACGAATGCTCATCGTGGTATTATCTGGGTCAAAAATGGAGAGCAAGAACTCCAACCTGTGGCAAATGCCGGAATTAATATAGAAGATGTACTGGCACAAGGCGAAATAAAGGATATCCGGGATGTTTTAAATCAAATACTAAAAAAACAGCAATTTGTGCTTAGATACAAAGATGACAAAGATTTTTTGCAGTATTGTCCTGTCCTGACAGGAAAAGAAGAATCCGTGTTGATCGTGCCTGTAACCAATGTGGCGATTCTTTGTCTGGTCTATGCCAGCAGGGAAATAGCAGATGAACCTTTAGCAAATCTGCTTGCCAGTCTTTCTAACAAGTTAAGCGTTGCTATAGAAGCTTGTACGACTCATGAGACTGTCACTAAGGAAATACAGGTGAGGGAAAAAGCAGAAAATGAATTGACGAAGAAGACAGAGCAACTGGTCTCCAGCCAGAAGGAACTTCAAGGGCTTTATGGAGAATCGGAACAAGCCAGAAAGTCACTGCTGAGCATTTTAGAAGATGTTTCGCAAAAAGAGGAAGCGTTGCGGGAGAGTGAGAAAAAATATCGTCTTCTGACGGAGAATGCCTTAGACACAGTATGGGCTATGAATTTAGATGGAACGTTCACTTTTATGAGCCAGTCTATTAAGAAACTTCGCGGTTATACTCCCGAGGAAGCCAATCGCCTCTCCATGCAGGAGACCATGACACCCAAATCAGTGTTGTTTATCGAGCAAATATTCGAAGATGAAAATAGCAAACCGATGGCCGAGCGCTGGGCAGATCGAATCATCGAACTTGAGCAGTATCGAAAGGATGGCTCAACCATTTGGACTGATGTATCTATCCAAGGGGTCCGTGATGAAAAAGGAAACGTTATAGGACTTCAAGGTAGTATCAGGGACATCACCGAGCGCAAGCAGGCTGAGGAAAAAGAAAAAGAACACCATAAAAATATTGAGTTGTTATCCGAAACAGCAATGCAGTTTGTGGAATTTCCTGCTGATAAAAATATTTACAATTTCATTGGAGATCAACTTAGAGAATTGATTGGAAAAGATTCGTATATTGCTATTAATACCATTGATGAAGAAAAAAGCATTTTAACAACCCGTGCAGTTCTGGGAATAGGGAAATTCACAGATAAAATAGACAAACTTCTGGGAAGGCACCTTGTAGGTATGACATTCGATACAAAAGATGAAGGCCTTGTTTCTCTTTCTGACGGTAAATTGCATTTAAACGAGGAAGGACTATATGGTATATTTTTGAAGACGGTTCCGAAAACAGTCTGCAATTCCCTTGAAAAACTATTGAATATAAAAAATATATATGGAATCGGCTTAACAAAAGAGAATGAGTTATTCGGGACCGCAGTTATCTTCTTTAAAGAAGATGCAGATGAACTTAAGAATAAACAAATAATTGAAACATTTATAAGACAGGCATCTATAGCAGTTCAAAAAAGGCAGGTAGATGAGGCGCTGCGCATTGAGAGAGACAACCTGAACAACATTTTTGAAGCGATAGAAGATGGCATTTATATTGTTAACCAACAATATGATATCCAATATGTAAATTCGGTGCTTAAAAAAGAATTCGGTGCTTATGAGGGCAGGAAGTGTTATGAATATTTCCACGATTTCACAGAGGTTTGCCCCTGGTGCAAGAACCCCGATGTTTTTGCGGGAAAAACCGTGCGTTGGGAATGGCATTCATTCAAGAACCAGAAGACGTATGACCTGATTGGCACTCCGCTGAAGAATCCTGACGGAAGCATTTCAAAGCTGGAAATGTTCCGCGACATCACCGAGCGCAAGAAAATTGAAATTGCATTAAAAGAAAGTGAACACAGGTTGCTTAGGGCACAGGAAATTGCACATGTAGGGGATTGGGAATTTGATGTTAAAACTGGTGTAAGTGTATGGTCTGATGAGATCTACAGTATATACGGTTTTGACCCTGCAGATGAAATTGAATCGGAAACTATGCTTGCAGGGATGCATCCGGATGACCTTGATTACGTTAATGAGAAGTTCGCGGGTTGGGTTAAGAGTGGAGAGGGAGAACCATTTGAATATCGGATTGTACGTCCTGATGGATCCATACGGCACATATATTCACCTGCCGAAGTTGTATGTGACAGTAATGGCAATGTTGTCAAGGTATATGGGACTGCACTTGATATTACCGACCGGAAGAATGCCGAAGAATCGCTTAAAATATACGCAGAGGAACTTGCAAGATCAAATGAAGAACTCAAATCTCTTGATAAGATGAAAAACGAATTCTTATCGAATGTAAGCCATGAACTCAAAACACCTCTCATTTCCATTAAAGGTTTCAGCGAAATCATGCAGAATGAGTTGTATGGTCCGCTAAACGACCAGCAGAAAACAGCAATGAGTACAGTTATTCGCAATTCTGAACGGCTGGGTAGACAGATAAATTCAATTTTATACCTGACTATTCAAAAATCCGGAAAAGACACATATACGATACATCCAATTGACATAACTGAGATTATAGGCAATGCACTTATTGACATATCTCCGCAAGCCAACAGTAAGGATTTGACTATTGAAAATAATACTCCCTCTGATCTGCCTTTAATAAAAGGAGATATGGATAAATTGACTCAGGTTTTTATAAATCTGTTTGAAAATGCGACCAAGTTCACCCCAAATGGTGGTAAAATCACAGTGGCGGCATTTGAGGATAACGGGAATATTCACATTACAGTGAGCGACACCGGAATCGGCATTTCAAATGAGGTGATTTCCAATCTGTTTGATAAATTCTATCAGGTCGATGCCTCAACTACGCGAAGGTATGGAGGAACCGGAATTGGTCTGTATATCAGCAAACTCATTGTTGAGGTGCACAAAGGCAAGATATGGGCTGAAAGTGAAGAAGGGAGTAGGACAACGTTCCATGTGCTATTACCAAAGTGAGGAAATGTTTCTATTGTCGACTCAACCATACAATGTCGCTAAATGGAAAGGGTAAAGGTTGATGCAAAAAACGGCGCGACCGCACGCGCGCAGTGCGGCACGTTCCTACGCCATGAACACGAAACTAGAAAATTCTCGCTGACGCCCAGATTTACTCGGAGTATATCTTTATAAAATATATACACTACAAAACGATTTTCAGGCGGTGTCGTATTTTCAGATATGAGAATTGCATGTTTGGGTTGGGTTTGGTGGCAGTAAAATACGCCGCCTGCGGCGGGAACTGATGCTCCGATTTATTAAGTTTCGACCAATTACTGTGCCTCTCTCTTTAACATTAGCACCCGCATATACACACAATTTACCTGCCGGTGCGCTGACGGCACTGTGTAGAAACCGTTCGGTCATTTTGGAGTATAGAAAATTATGCCATATGATATATGCCTTCATAATTCACACATGGAAGTTAATGTGACACTAGATAGTTGCAACGATTAATGTTATATACGAACAACCGTATATACAGCGAAGTTGCATTAACATTGTAACATGCCAATAGCCCTGTATGGGCTGTGTCAGAACTACCACTTTAATGCGGTGTTTTGAGGCTACGGGATGCAGTGCATCCTTAAGGAGGTCATTTAATGGCAGATGAAGAAATTAGACACTTAGTTCGTATTATGAATACTGACCTGCAGGGAGCCCAGCCTGTGCAATATGCACTGACCGGTATCCGTGGTGTTGGTAGGCGTACTGCACGTATCATTATTGATAGTACAGGCATTGATCCTAAAGGAACAATCGGATATCTTTCAGATGAAGATATTACAAAACTTGATTCCGCAGTCGATGCATTTGAAAAAACCGTTCCTGAATGGATGCTGAACAGGCAAAACGATCCACTGACCGGTGACAGTAAACACCTTTTAGGTCAGGATATTATCATGACGTTCAGAGAGGATATTAACAACCTCAAGAAGGTCAGGGCATATCGTGGAATCAGACACGAGCGTGGCTTAAAGGCAAGAGGCCAGAGAACAAAATCAACCGGTAGACGTGGTTCTACTATTGGTGTAAGCAGGAAGAAGAGTTAATCAAGGTGATAAAATATGGGATACCCTGGTAAAAATAAGAAAACCTACGATACACCAAAGCACCCTTGGCAGGCTGCCAGATTGGCATCTGAGGTTGAACTGGTTAAGAAGTATGGTCTTAGGAACAAAAAGGAATTATGGAAATCACACAGTGTACTTAGAAGATATCGTGCTGATGCCCGAAGACTTTTGGCAGAATCTGCTGATGCAGAACTTTCAGGTCATTCGAAAACAGAGGCAGACCAGATCCTTGCTAAACTTAAAAGATATGGTTTCCTTAAAGAAGATTCCAATATTGATGATATCCTTTCATTGCAGACTGATGCAATTTTGGAGCGCAGGCTTCAGACGCAGGTCCACAGATTGGGTCTTGCGAGAACACCACGGCAGGCAAGGCAGTTCATTGTACACGGTCATATTTCAGTAAATGGCAGAAAAGCAACTGTGCCAAGCATTATGATCACTAAAGCGGATGAGATGTCAATTGATTATTATGGCGTGTCACCGCTTTCAAAAGAATCTCACCCGGAGAGACCTGCACAGATAGCATCATCTGTGGTAGATACTGAAAGTAAGGAGGAGTAAGTTATGGCAGACGATAAATGGGGTGTTGCTCACATCAAATCATCATTTAACAACACTCTTATCACAATTACTGATATCACAGGTGCAGAGACGATTGCAAAATCATCCGGTGGTATGGTTGTAAAAGCTGCAAGAGATGAAAGTTCCCCATATACTGCAATGCAGATCGCATCCCAACTTGCTGATCTTTTGAGAGATAAGGGAATTGTTGGCGTACACATTCGGGTACGTGCTCCTGGCGGTAACAAACAGCGTAGTCCCGGTCCCGGTGCACAGGCTGCTATCAGGGCGTTTGCAAGAGCCGGTATCAGAATTGGTCGAATTGAAGATGTTACACCTGTTCCGCACGATGGTACTCGTCCAAAGGGCGGACGGAAGGTTTAATCGTAAGGATTTGGGTCTATGACAATGGAAGTTGACATACTGGAGTTATCTGATCGGTTTGCAAAGTTCATACTTTCAAATACCACATCAGCGTTTGCAAACGGAGTTCGAAGAGCGATGCTTGCAGATGTGCCTACTCTTGCTATTGATGATGTGAATATCTATGATAACACATCTGTTTTGTATGATGAGCAGTTGGCATTACGTTTTGGTTTGGTTCCACTGACTTCAGACATTGAGGATTTCATTCCACAGGATGAGTGTTTATGTGAGGGAGATTTCTGTCCGGCGTGCCAACTATCCCTGACATTGAGTGTGGAAGGGCCAAAGATGGTCTATTCAGGCGATCTTGTGTCTTCTGACCCAAAGGTTCAGGCAGCTGATACGAACATTCCAATTGTCGACCTTAAGGAAGGCCAGAAGGTCGTAATTGAGGCAATTGTCCACATGGGCTATGGTAAGGATCATGCAAAATGGCAGGCAGGTGTTGCCTGTGGCTATAAGAACATGCCAATTATCGAGTTCAATGGCTGTGACAGTTGCGATGCTTGTGTTGATGAGTGTCCCCGCGATATCATTCATATTGGATCTGCAGGCGCAGAAGTATCAAAAGACGATTTGTTGAAGTGTTCACTTTGCAAACTCTGCGAAGGGGTCTGTGAGATAGGTGCAGTTTCAGTTAAAGAAGATGACAATTCATTTATATTTTCATCCGAATCTGATGGCTCTTATACGTCCCAAGAGTTAATCTTAAATGCAGGGAACACTATTAAGGACAAAGCCTCCCGTATGGGAGAAATATTGAATTCGCTTTGATCTCATTGTAGGGGATCATTGATCTCCTATACTTTAATTTATACGACATTCCCCTTGTGCGGGGGTTGCCCAGCCAGGCCAAAGGCGCTAGGTTGAGGGCCTAGTCTCGTAGGAGTTCGTGCGTTCGAATCGCACCTCCCGCACCAAACACTTTTTCTGATTATTTTTATATTGCTTAGTTGTTTGGCTGTTCTTGATGGTAAGTTTGCAACACGCCGCAGGCGGCACATTTCATCGTCACTGACAAATGTAGATTAATGCATGACAAAGTGATAGTTTTCTCATGTCATGCAATAGTTTCGAAAATGAATATTCATTGTTCTAATTGTAGTTTATGATGGTAAATTAAGATCATTTTTGTGTTTTTTGTAGCAATTATAACATATTGGCTTTATTTTTGATGATGTGGTTGAGTTTCCGCATACATGACAATGTTTTTCTTTGTACTCTTCATTTTTATATTTATTCCATGATGTATGGCACTTTTTGCAGTATGGTTGCATTGGATCTAATTTAATTTGTTCTTTGCAACGAATACAATAGCCAGATTCGATTTTGTCACTTTGATTATTACTTTTAGCAATGTTTGTTTCTTTTTTAGAATCGATTTTTTCAATTGATATTTTTAATTCATCACTAATTCTAAATATGTCCATAGCCTCTTCATATATTTTTTTGTACAATAAGAGGTCCTCATCCTTTGAAACATGTATTCCCATCTCATAGTTATTGACTTGAGAATATTCATAGAGGTTCATTGATGTGATAATTGCTTCTTTTTCGCTTAAATAACACTTTGCATGCAAGTCTTTACAAAAAGCTAAACGAACAGAATCTAATTGTCGGATCCAATTATTTTCATCTGGTTGAAGCTCGTTTTTTCCATAAATGATTTTTATATTAGTTGTCCTCTTTCGATCTTGATTTTCAAGTAAATCTTTTATTTTTTGATTTATCTTTAAAAATGGACTTATTAGAATTATTTCATTATCTGCATTTTTAATCAATTGATTTAATTTATATGTTGTTCCTTCCGTATTTAAAAATTCAGTCATTTGTTTCACCATTAATACTTACTCATCAAGTTATTACCACTGTTAACTGGTATTGAATTATATGTAAATTCTTAGTTTTTCAGTCACATTTCTATATTTGTTGCATGATATAAAATATCTTATATTTGTATATTCCATCCAATTATCGCACTTTCCGCAGGTAAATCCCAAAAGTGAATCTTTTTCTTAAATAAAAAATGATGCCGCATGAGTACGGTTTTCAAAATATACTCACAAATGGTTTAGAATGATGTATGTCAATTTTCTACCGAAGTTTGCAAATTGTATACTAAAACAGGATCTCTCCAACATTGAGTGGGCGAATATTGTCATCTCACCATGCACATATGTATGTACAGTATAAATATAATATGCAATAGATATTCAAAACCAATATCAGAAAAAATGTTTAAAATTTTCATATACCTGCGGAAAGTGCGAATTATTACTTTCACCCCGCTTGGCTCGAGTTAATATACCCAGCCGTTGTATGTGGTAATCGAGGTGAAATAACATGGATGAATATTTCAAAAATCTGGTCGAACGCGCAAGACACTACGAGCAATTCGAAACATTCGACCGCAAATTAGAATAAACTTATACCATCCGACCGCAAATCACCCTTAAGTCCCGTTGTTTGCTTTCATGATTGCGGTCGGGTATGCTTTTTATGGCGAGCGGGTTGGTGAGTGGGGGTTATCACTCATTTATCGCTAATTAGCAAACCCTTGGAATAAGGTCGCTTGCAGGCATATCCTCGTATCGCATACCTCCAAATAAGGTTTTGATAATCACTTTGCCCGCATCATCGCCTGTCACTTCACTTATAACAGCAGAGTTATTTCTATACTTGTGGGCTCTCAGTGAACTGTACGCCTTGCGGGCGTAAAGGACTCAACTCCGTAGGGGGTGAGCGTACTCCGCGGTAAAATTTTGTTCCACATTCATTGAAATAACTGGATTTTTGAACAGTGCCATGCGAGTCAATTCAGGGGGAAATTTCTAATTGTGTGGAATTATGCGCTCAAAAGGTTGGGAATTTAGGATGGAATCAGAGATTTGATGTTTAAGAGCTAATGCTCGGAATATTTACTTTTTCTGAGTCAAGTTTAATCGTTTTATCACAAAACAGCGATAATTGTGATATAAATTCCTTGTCGGATTCGGTCTCAAGTGAAAGGAAAACGCCATCCAGTTTCCAGCGCCTGATCTTACCACTCAGGAAATGAATGAATTTTGCAACATTTCCACTGTTGTTGTATAGCAAAAGTGTTGACATTGCATCGATGAACAAGAACTTCTTTTCAGAAGGAATCGCTGATATGGCTTCATCAATAATAAATGCCATGTCGGTCAGGTTCATCAGATCACTCAAGTAGAGACAATGCGGAGAATTTGAAACGGACCCACCACTTGGTATTGTGATTGCATCAACGAAAATAATCATACGAGGATCAATTTCATGTTCTTTCAATATCTCTTCCATTGTTGAATAGGGTCTATTCAGTGTAATGTACACACCTGGTTCATGCTTTTCATTAACAAGATACCTTATCAATTCAAGATTCGCTTCATTATAGTCATTACTAGATGCAAGTGCAAGCGTTATTCCAGACTTTCCCATTCTGGATAATTCCAATGCAATTTTCTCTTTCATAATTGACCCATATCCCATTTATCAAAATTCGTTTTCAAATATATTTACTATATAGAAATACATATTTATGAATATAAGTTTATTGATTGACACATTCAAGCTATCACCCAAAATCCTTAAAGCCAAAACAAGTCTAAATAAAGGCTATGAAATTAAATCCGGAATCCGATATAATCGATATACATGCAAAAACGATCCTCGTAGCCGCACGAACCGCTCCAAAAGCCAAAGGTGAGGACAACATCGTCACAGGGCTTGTTGAAAATGACGAGATCGAACTGCTTGCAACCACAATGGAAACAATTGCCAGCAAAAAAGGTGATGGTTTTGCATTCTTCAAAAGAGATGCACAGAATATCAGGAATGCAGACGCTGTTATCCTTATTGGTGTGAAAGCACCGGGTGCCGCCGGATTGAACTGTTCTGCGTGCGGATTTGAAACATGCGGTGAAATGCTGCAGCAGGAAAGGATCGAATCTGATTATCGCGGTCCAAACTGTGTTTTTAAGTCGATCGATCTTGGTATCGCGCTGGGCTCAGCAGTAGCAAAAGCAAAAGACCTGTGCATCGACAACAGGATTATGTACTCAGTCGGAACTGCAGCTCGAATCTCAAAGCTCATCGATGCAGACGTGGTCTGCGGAATACCATTGAATGTCAGTGGCAAGAATCCATTCTTTGACAGACGATAGGGTGTCAACACCCTTCATCAACAATTGGAGACAATTGCAGGTCAAACTAATTCACGGCGGCGTTCGCTCTTGTATTCATCAACAAGGAGCTTGAGCTGTTGTTCTTTTTGTGCCATGCGCTTCTCCTGTGCAACAATTTCCCATTCCAAAATTGCAGAATTGAGTATTTCGGGATCCACAATTGCAAAATCTTCCACACGCTGGATTGGAATATCACTTAGCACAGGAATATTTCCCTTAAAGAACGAATCAGAAGCAACGTGCGACAGTTCATCGGAAACGATCACAGCACGGACACTTGCATCTATGAGAATTGATGCTGTAATGGTTCCCCCACCGCTTGGATCTTCAAGATAGACCACATCACCATTTTTAATACCGTACCGCTCAGCAGTTCTTTCAATCGATTCTTTTGTGAATGACGATATGATCTTAACAGGAATACCTTCCCCTTTTATCTCCATCTTTCGTATCTGTTTTAGTTTCGCGATCTGGTTGCGCGCGTTATTAAGGGCCTTCTTCGTCCCATTAAGGTCAACCTTAAGTATCGATATCTTGTGCTCCCTGATCTGCACTTCTTTGTTCTTACGAATCTCTTTGTATACTTCGCCTCTGTTTTTTCTGATCTTTGATTCAAGCTTTTTAATCTTTCTATCCTTTGATGAAACATCTTCTTTAAGTTCGCTTACATATTCCTGCAAGTGCTTTATCTGGATCTTTTTTTGCTTGAGGATCTCGATCATCTTCGCTCTCTGCACATCTTCATCCGTAATATCTTCTGTTACCTTTTTGTGCACGACTCTGGATGTTGTCAGCCCTTTGGATGCAGATACAACTTTTTCAATAGCTTCTTCAATGGAATCGCCCCGTATAACATTGGATTTAACTTGATCAATATCGACATTTTGAGGCACTTTCTTCTCAATGCGGGAAAACACGTTCTTGTAATTTTTGAACGTGTACAGGGCAGCTGCAAGTGCATCACGTTCATGATCATTTGAATATCCAAGTGGGCGTGATAGTGCTATTTTCTCATCTGCACGGAACTGGGTGGCAGGCGTACCGATGATCGCATTGAAACTGCGGCGGATCTTTTCAACTGCTGCAGGGGTTGGGATAACATCTGTCGCTACTATCACAGGCTTGCCATACTCTGCTATCAGTTTCACAACGTCATCATGGGATATCCCACGAGAACTTTTCAGCAAAAGCAGTTCACCATCAAGTGACAGGATCGCAATACCCACAGTAGTTCCCGGGTCAATGCCAACAATTGTGAATTTACGCTTTGGCATTTTAAGAGGAATATATTTGATCTTGTCGCGTTCAACACCTTTTACATTTACCTGAACATCAGCGTTGGTGGAATGGTATATAGGAACATTATCGCGCCTTGTATTGACAGTGAATTCGCACCTGACATATCCACCAAACCCTTCAACGATCCTTGAAGTGTATGTGAATCCGCCATTCTTTGCAACTTTTCGTAATATTGACTCGATTTCACGGCTCTTTACTTTAACCGCACCATGTACCTTTCTACGGTAACGGTTCTGACTCCAGCCACCCCTGCCAAGCGATCTTGCACGGCTGACCTTTATCTTTGTCACATCTTCAAAAAGGGAAACTTCGCACCCCACTCCCAGATTTGCAAGATGGGCACAGACCTCAGCCTCTTCATTTGGGTTGAACTGGTTAAACGACATCCCTTGTTCGCGGGCAAGACGCACAAGAGGTTTTTGATGCAACCCACCAGTCACCTGCACCAATTTTACGTTTTTTGGAAGGCGCTCAAGGAAATGTATCAGTTCTTTTTTGTTTGCAGCCAATTCAAAGACATTGTCAACTGCAATCATCGAAGGTCGATCCTGATGCACCATTCTGAGTATCCTGTGACGGCGCAACATTGTATGATGTGTTACATCCCCCTCTTTCACATTCAGGATAGCAACGGCATATCTTGGCAACTCCCGTGCCCTTGATGAACCTTTTGCAATATCTATGCCGTATATTGTATCAACATCAACCTTAGCATCAACCTCATTTTGCATAACCACATATCAATATTATGTCATCCAATATATATTTGCCTCACAATCTATGCGCCGTGCCTGATGCTTGCAACCACATCATCGACATCTCTTTCAATACCATATTTCCTTTTGAAAATCGAGATTTGCATACTGCGGCCAGTCAATAAACTGCACACCACACTCATACACAAAGATGTTATACTCGCTCAGATCAGCATGTATGACCCAAAGTAAATATGCCATCCCGATCTGTGAAATAATCTCATCAAGGAACATTCAGGTTCAAGTAATCTCGTTTTGGCTAGAGTCTGTATCGAAAAAATAAATGGATGACGGGATTGTGCTCCGTTTTTAAAACAAATTACCCATATGTTTTGCAGGTTACGCAGGAATTAAAATGGATTATATGCATCAGTATACAATATCACACCATTTTGCAAAATTCATTTTTCAACAAAACGCTTGTACATCCGTGCCTGGAATCCATGATACTTGGCAAATCCTTCAGCATCCTTTTGGTCAATTGACACGCCGTCAAATGAAACAAGTTCCTCTGAATACAGGGCATACGGTGATGTGCGCGCAAGTATACTTACGCTGCCTTTGTACAATTTAACCGTGACTGTACCGGCCACACGCTCCTGCGTCTTGTCGATGAATACATTGAGATCGGCATATAGCGGCTCATCCACGAGCCCATAATATGCAAGTTCCGACCACTGCGCATCAACCATTGCCTTAAACTTCAGTTCGGCGCGGGTGAGTACCAATTTCTCCAGATCCCCGTGGGCAGCCAACAGAACTGTTGCGGCAGGATGCTCGTAATTCTCGCGCGCCTTTAGTCCAAGCACACGATCCTCGATCATGTCAGTACGTCCAACCCCATGAGAACCTGCAATAGTGTTCAACTTCTCGATCAATTCAACGCCGCCAAGTTTATCACCATCAAGTGACGCCGGCACACCATTCTCAAACCCGATTACCAATGTCTGTGCACTTGGTGCACTTTCTGGTGATACGGTCCATTCATATATTTCTTCAGGAGGGACGTAGCCCGGGTCTTCCAATTTGCCACCTTCAATACTCCGGCTCCAGATGTTCTCATCCACACTCCATGGTTTGGCCGTGGTAACAGACACAGGAATACCATGATCCTTAGCATATTGGATCTCCCACTCGCGAGTCAGGTTCATATCACGCATGGGTGCGAACACATCCATATCAGTAAGTCTGAACACTGCCTCGAAACGAAGTTGATCATTACCTTTGCCAGTGCACCCATGCGCAAGCGCACTTGCACCTTCTTTTTCTGCGATCTCTACAACCTTTTTAGCGATCAATGGGCGTGCAATGGATGTACCCATTACATACCCCTCATAATCTCCATTTGCCTTGATGAGCGGGAAAATATAATCCTGCACAAATTCCTCGCGAACATCAAGGGTGTAGTGAATATCGCTAATTTTCTTAGCCTTCTCTTCTGCTTCCGCAACATCTTCGCGTGGTTGCCCCACGTCCACTGCGACCGTTATGACCTCATCACAGCCATACTCTTCTTTTAGAATTGGAATGCATACTGATGTGTCCAATCCGCCTGAATACGCCAATACTACTTTCTTTGACATGATATCATTTCCTTGAATAACTTGTATGAATTGTTATGAACATATATGAATTAGTATGAATTATGATGAACCGTTATGAAAATGTGCTTTTGGGTCGAGATCGCAAGCATTATATGATCAATACCATCGACATGAGATATCCAATACACTGAAACTTATCCGATCTTGCAATTCAATCACGCACATACAATCATAAACCTGCACATACATAGCATGAATAGGCTATAAGCATTACGATGGGAGATATGGGCGGATGTAAAAACGATGTGCTGCGAGGATATTATTGAATATGTACAAATCAAACATGTATTATATAATATATATATATTAACTATTATATACGTTCACCAATTGTTTGCTACAAGTTAAAACTCAATAAATCACAAACTCCTTATGAACAGTTTTACAATAAGCACAACCAACAATAAAGAAACTATGATAACTGAAGCAATAACCAATATCGAATTGCTCTTAAATATTTCTTCAAGTGTGTTATCACTCATATCATCAGCATTAGAATCTACAACTTCAGGCGGAGTATACTCAATCTGTGAGCCAGTGTTTCCAAGCGACATAACCCAGATATTATAGTCCCCACCTTCGTTTGAAACATACATTATCCTTTCACCACCGGGTGCCCATGCAGGACTTTTCTGCTCAGATGTATCTGATGTTAACTGAAAAGCACCGGTACCATTTGAGTTCATTAACCAAATATCAGAATTTCCACTGCGAGCAGAAGTAAAAACGATTTTGGAACCATCCGGGCTAAAGAAAGGATCATCGTTATTAAATTCATCATCTGTCAACTGTTTAATATGAATGCCTGCACGGTCAACGATCCAAATATCACCTTCTGATGAGTAAATGATGCTTTTGCCATCAGGACTCCATGCAGGTGCTAATTCATCCGCAGGAGCGTCTGTGAGCCGCAAATTATTCGAACCATCGATATCCATTATCCAGATATCATAATTACCCGATAATTTTGAAATATATGTAACAATGGACCCATCAGGACTCATCGCAGGAGACCGCATGTCTGCACCATTTGTCAACTGTGCCCTATTGGAACCATCAGTATTCACCAAATGGATACTAATGAATTTTGAAAACGTTGGACTTACATATTCTGATGCAAAATATATCTTAGAACCATCATTGTTAAAACAAGGCTCACCATCCCAGATCATGCTACCAAATACCATTTTTTGGTTCGAACCGTCCGCATTCATGATCCAGATATCCGTATCGGATGAAAATGTAATCCTTTTCCCATCAGGACCCCATGCAGGAGCATCTTGATTAGTACCACTTGTAATCCGTACATTTTCTTCAACAACGACCGCACTTGCCACAGAAGACAAGAACATAGCAGCAAATAGAATAACAAATGTACAATGCAAGATAGATATTCCAGCAAATTTTTGTTTTAATGGCTCCATTATATATTATTATGTATTAAGAAACTCTTTAATCTTTTGATTCAAAGTCTGACTTAATACTTTGCCATCAACCTTGCCCCTGAACTCCCCCATGACAACACCCATTAAGGGGCCAACCGCAGCCATGCCCTTTTCCTTAACAAAATCCTGCCGATCTTTGACAACTCCCTCAATGAATTCCTCGATCTGTGCAGTATCAACCCCACCAAGTCCCATGCTGGAAATTGCATCTTCTGCACTCATGGTTGGATCTTCTGCAAATGCCCGCAGTAACTTTTCAATACCTTCTTTTGCGATGCCACCGTTTGAAACAAGATTAAACGTTTGTATGAAATGTTCATACATAATATGCCCTACTGCCACACCATCGCGTTTTAGTTCAGGAATTGTGCCAGTCAGTGTGCGAACAATCAGAGTAGCAGTGATATTTGGATCACCTGCAAAACGCGCGGCGAGATCCTCAAACAATGGCAGGTCTTTTGAATATACGATATTGTCTGCAAATTCATTATTCAGACCAAACTCATTTTCGAACCGCTTTGCACGTTCAGTCAGGAGTTCAGGCAACACGATCGAATCAAAATATTTCGCAGAAATTTCAATATGGGGTACATCCGTTTCAGGATACATCCTTGCAGCACCCGGAAGAGGACGCATGTATGCAGTGTTACCATCAGGAAGAGCGCGGCGCGTCTCCTCAGGCACAAATTCAAGTGACTCCTGTGCACGCACAATAACAGCCTCCATAGCACCACGCGCACGGTTTTCCCTATCAGCAACCATGACGACCGAATCGCCATCCTGTGCGCCAACTGCATTACGAAGAGATTCGACCTCCCCTTCAGTTATGCCATAACTTGGAAGCTCATCCGTGTGGAATATACCGCCAACACCTGACGTTTTTGCACGATCTGAAAACTCAGTACCAAGCCGTCTACCAGACTGTACCTCCCTGCCGATCTGCCCCTCAAATTTAGGAAGAAGTACTGCAAGCACTTTCCCTTTCTTGAGTGCTTTTTTGATAACCTTTGATTGCGTATTCGCAAAAACACCAGTGACATCAAATATCTCATCACAGACGGATGCACCCCTCTGGACAAGTTCATCCATAATCGCAAGAAGATTCACCTGCCGCTCAACCTCATTCTCAACAATCGTCTCAACAAGATCAAGGGCTTGCACACCTTTAGCCTCAACGCGAGCACCCCTTGCTATAGAAATATTGACATCCTGTCTGATAGTACCCAATCCACGCTTAACTTTGCCTGTTGAGCGCAAAAGCATCCCAATCTGTTTCGCAGTTTCCTTTGCATGAGCAGGCGATACAATATCCGGCGCAGTTCCGATCTCAACAAGCGGAATACCGAGACGGTCAAGTGAGTAATAGACCGAATCACCTACCTCTTCTATCTTCTGGGCAGCCTCTTCTTCCAGACACAAAACATCCACACCAACATTCCCTTCCGATGTTTCAAGATATCCACCATTGCCAAGAAATGCAGTCCTCTGGAACCCGGATGTGTTAGACCCATCAACCACGATCTTTCTCATCATATGCAATTGGTCAACCGGGTGTATATTAAAAAGTTTAGTAATGGAAAGTGCAATATCAAGAGCTTCCTCGTTCAACTCTCGCGGAGGCTCATCATCATTTTCAACCAGACAGGTCGTGTCATACGCTTTGTAGACATATTTTCGATTTACCTTTGTCTGCTCCAATGCCGCGCGGTCAGTTTCACCCATCTCACTCGCAGTTGCCCTCAAATACCTAAAAAACTCAAAGTTCGACTCATCAGTATCACGTATTTTTGTTGGACTTTTACAGAATAATTTCTCTTTTGAATCCAATTGCTGGTGAATTTCAAGTCCGCATTTCAACCCAAGTTCAACGTAGTCGAATTTTTTGCTCATGGTAGATCACATATAATTTGATTATTTTATTTAGGAATTCATTAAAATGGTTTAGTCAACAAACCGCCTGCGCATGTATAAAGTTATTGATTAATCTGCCTTTTTAATGCGTTTACTGACTGCAGCCCTTGCTTCTTCAGCCGGTTTGCATTCCCATGTGCGCCGAATTTTTACATTTTTAAGAACAGGCATCGCTTTTTCAATACGCGCCTTCGCTGCGTTTAAAAGCGATTCGTCAAATTCAGGCATCACAACCTCTACATACTCACGCGGCGGCTCTTTCTCAACTTCAAGTGCCCTTGATGTATCAGGATTATTTCGTTTTGATGTTACCATGGATTCAACTGCATCGTTCCACTGCGAAGCCCATGGTGAATACGGAATATCCGTGTGATTTACTTTATCGCGCGAAACGCGAATCACATCAACATGGCATGCATTGACACATGCACCGCAGTACGTACAGTAATCTTCAACAATTGCGATCTTCTTGCCAGTGTCTTCCGGAACATACCAAAGGTGTGAAGGGCACACATTGAAACACCCATGACACCCCTGTGGGTCACACTTATCTATATTATTCTCAACAAGTGAGATCTCACCCTCAAACGGTTTTTTCACATCAACTGCATCGTAAGGACAAACAGTTTTACACCATGTGCACCGAGTGCACTTTTCATCATCAATAGTAATACTGCCCTCTATTGCTGGCGCTTCGCAAGGGCGCTCTCCTTTTACACGTATCGCATCTTCAGGACACAGATCCTGACAAAGAACGCAGTAATCACACTTGTCCTCATCTACTAATATCTGCTGAAATGGCGTGAGATCTGTAGGTGTTGGCTCACGTTCAACCATGATGAAAGCGTCGCAAAACTTTGCACACACACCACAGAAATTGCATTTATCCAGATCGATCTCGATCTCGCCTTTAGCATCCTTCTTAAAAGGAGCGATCTCTTCTTTTTTTTGGAATGTGAACTCAACCTCGATGGCATCTTCAAGACATACTGCCTCGCACAATAGACACGGCAGGCACTTTTCGTTGAACTTGACATACGAATCATACACCGGATATTTATCTTCATCCGGCAGTTCCCCTTCAAATTCCATCTTAAATGCATGAACGTGACAAAAATTCGCACACATACCACAGAATGTGCATTTTTCAAGATCCATCATGACAGGAGGTGCATCCATACCTGTTGCAATCTCATGCATGGGACCAAGTTCAAGTGCTTTTGTAGGGCACAGCTCCACACAAATACCACATCCTGTGCAGCGTTTGTAATCATAATCCAGTACCTTTTTTGACTTTTCGGTGACCTGGCTGTATATGAAATGTGACTCCTTAATGTCCATGTCTTTCGTGACAGTAATGGTTTCCTCGCCACCATCCGAACTATCAGGCACCACATCTGCGCTCCCACTCATTCGGAATCCTCCGAAATCTCAGACCCAATCGGACCCAGTTCTTTCAGATCATCAACAAAACTTTCAATGGATTTTGCAAATCTCTCGCCTTCCGATGCCGATATCCATTCAACCTTTAGCCGCTTTGGACTTAGCCCGATATCTTCAAGCACCCCTTCAAGAGCGTTCATTCTATGTTTGGCATTGTAATTCCCATGTAGGTAATGGCACTCATCAAGCCGGCATCCTGCAACAAGCACACCGTCTGCACCATCTTCAAGTGCTGAAAGGACAAAAATTGGGTCAACTCTTCCGGCACACATGGTCCTTATAATACGGACATTTGTCGGATACTGAATACGGGATGTTCCGGCAAGATCAGCGCAGGCATAACTGCACCAGTTACAGAGGAATGCAACAATAAGCGGGAACTCGTCCTTGACCTCTAAAGCCGCATGTACCTGCGCAAGTATCTGGTCATCAGTATAATTTCGCATACAGATCGCATCAATAGGGCAGGCTGCACTGCAAGCACCGCATCCATGGCACGAAAGTTCATCCACAACAGCCTTTTTGTCAACTATGTGTATCTTGCTGAACTTGCACACATCCACACATATTCTGCATCCGATACATTTGTTAACATCCACATGTGCGCTCAACGGGTCAGTCTCAAGTTCACCTTTATTCAAAAGTCTTACAGCTTTTGCTGCTGCTGCACCGCCCTGTGCAATTGCAACCTGTATCTCTTTCGGACCGGATGCACAACCGGCAATAAAAACGCCATTGACATGAGAATCAACAGGACGCATTTTGGGATGTGCAATTGAAAGGAATCTATCAGTTCGACGTGAGAGATTCAGCAATCCGGAAATATTATCATCAATGTTTGATTCCATTCCTGTCGAAAGCACCACAAGGTCATACGGCTCCTCACGTATCTCGCATTCAAGAGTGTCCTCGAACCTAAGCGAAAGAGATCCATCCTTATCCTCCAACACTTCCGCAACCTTTCCGCGAATGAAATCAACACCCATCGACTGCGTCCGTTCATAATATTCTTCATACATCTCACCGGACGCTCGAATGTCAATATAATGGATCACAATATCGATATCGGGATACCTCTCTTTGAGTAATTGGGCATTCTTCATTGCTGACATGCAACATACACGCGAACAGTAAGGATTGTCGACAGTCGCATCTCGCGACCCGACACACTGGATAAATGCGACACGTTTTGGGATCTCGCCACTTGATGGCACTACAGCTCTTCCGCGCGTAGGACCCGAAGCATTCAGCATACGTTCAAGTTCCATGTTAGTAATCACATCAGGATATATTCCATAACCATACTCTTCCTTACGAGTTGCATCGAATAACTGATATCCGGTCGCCATAATGATCGCACCGACCTCAAGTGCAAACTGTTCTTCTTTTTGATCATAATCGATAGCATCTGCAGGACATGCCTGTTTGCAAAGTCCGCATCCAACACAATATTCACTGTCAATGCAAACTACCTGCGGCACAGCCTGTGGAATTGGCATATAGATAGCCTTCGCCTTACCAAGACCAAAGTCGAATGGATTTGATATCTCAACAGGACAGACGCGGGCACATTCTTCAACACAGCCTTTGCATTTGTCCTCAGAAACATATCGCGGCTTTTTTATCCCTTTAATCTGGAAATTGCCAACCGAGCCAGTGATGTCTGTTATTTCGGAAAATGTAAAAAGATCTATATTCGGATGGTTCTGCACATCCGTCATTTTGGGTGCCAGCACACAGATTGAGCAGTCATTTGTAGGGAACACTTCATTTAGAAGTGCCATCTTGCCGCCAATTGTTGATTCTTTTTCAACCATGTAAACATGGAACCCGCTGTCTGCAAGGTTTAATGCTGCCTCAATACCCGCAACACCGCCCCCAACCACAAGAACATCCTTGTTTACCTTTATGATCTTGTTCTTTAAGGGTACAAGCAATCGTGCTTTGGCAACACCCATCCTTACAAGATCGAACGCCTTTTGTGTGGCCATCTGGGGATTGTCCATGTGAACCCATGAAACATGTTCACGTATGTTGACGATCTCAAGAAGATGTGGGTTCAAACCTGCTTTTTCAAGCACTCCCTTAAAGGTCTGCTCATGCAAACGAGGAGAACATGCAGCAACAACAACACGATCTATATTATGTTCTTTTATGTCTTCAATGATCGATTCCTGTCCGGAATCAGAACACATGAACTGGATATCTGTGACAATAGCAACGTCTGCAAGTTTCTCAGTTTTCTTGCGCAAAGTATCGATATTTATGACGTTTGCGATGTTCAAGCCGCAGTGACAGATGTATACTCCAATTCGCATGTGTATTGCTCCTTATCGTAGTTTTGATGCGTTTAAATAGTGATATAGTTTTGGATATTTTGACGAGGCAGGGCAACCACGTATTGTTTACAAAAAGAGTATTTGTTTAGCGATTTTTGACGCCGAGTCAATCCGCCGTCTGCGGCGGTTGTATTGGTTCTGGTTTCAGATAGAAAAATCTCATTTACACATCTATCTTACCACAGCCATACAAATACCAAAAAGAGGTGTCTGCAAATGCAAAAATAACCACCAAAATATACCAATAAAGCGCTTGTAATCAACGGTTGTGCGGGCATGTGCCGAAACCACACAAATGTTTATATGCGATGAATGACTATACATGTAATTAGTGATAAAATGTCCGTAACACTCAATTATAGCAAATGTGATAGTGCCCCAACCTGTGTAGGTGCAAGAGTATGTCCAACAAATGCAATTACGTATGACTTTTCAGCAGGAAAGCCCGTTGTTGATAAGGCATTGTGCGTAGATTGCAATGTTTGTGTACAGTATTGTCCACATGGTGCAATTGAAACAGCAGAAGCATAACACAATTGTATAAGATCCACTTACGTAACATCAATTCCGATCAAAACGATTGGAATTGATTTATTTGAATTGACAAAAACGTGCAGCATAGCGTATGAACACTTCATTATATCTAATATAATATAGATTTGATATAATCGATACCTTGCTGAGTATTGATTGCAACGCATGGGTTTACCTGTTCGCAAGATACATATCTGTTTATTCTAATTACTGTTTGTATTTTACAAACATTTCCACTAAAAACAAGAGGCACTTAAATGGCATTGGGAAACATAATTGATAGTATTGGTCAGCGTTTTATCAAGCGCTTTATCAAGCGCTTTAACAAAAAGCCAACAAAAATAGATGTCGGCACAATAAACATTGCTGGCGAAAAACCAAAAATAGAAACTATCAGTAGCAACCTGTATAAAGTAAATACAGCCGGATTTGTAGAGATCATAAATTCCGACATGCCAACTGTTGTTGACTGCTATACCGAATGGTGCGGTCCTTGCAAAATGATCAATCCGATCTTTGCAAAACTTGCTGTTGAGTTCGATGGCAGAGTCAAGTTCATCAAAGTTGACCTTGATACATCTCCGACAATTGCCAGACACTTTGAAATCATGGGAGTACCAACTCTTATGTTGATCAAGGACAAGATGAAGATCAAATCAATTGTAGGATTATCAGGAGAAGGAAAAATACGGCGTGCCATAAATAAGATGCTGGAAATAGAAATCGACCAGACATGATGATTCGGAGTATGAAATATGAGCGAACATGATAAAATGAAGGAACAGATGTATGCATGGACTGCCAAATATGCAGAAAAGAATGGCTTTAAACTGAATCCTGATAAAGAAATATATGATATTGTTATAGATGGACTTGCCAAAAATAAAGAAAAAACTGGCAAACAATATTGCCCATGCCGGATAGTCATAGGTGATGAAGAGCAAGACAATAAGATAATCTGCCCATGCATTTATCATAAAGACGAGATCGAAAAGGACGGAATGTGCCACTGTGCACTGTTCTTCAAAGGTTAAACACCATATGAAAAACACAGAATAGACAAAATATAGTCAAGTCCAACTATATAACAAGCATTTAAAACAAATACTTCATAGCACAAGGGTAAAAAAATGGCAAACGCAATGGAAATATACCAACTTCTTCCAAAGACCAATTGCAAGGAATGTGGAAAATCAACTTGCATGGCATTTGCCGTATCGCTTTTATCCCGCGAATTGACTGTTGACGATTGTCCCCCCTTAAAAGGAGATAAGTTCAAATCAAACTACGAAAAATTGTCAGATATGATCGCACCTGCAAAAGGGGCCTCAGAATCAGGAATGATCGTACACGAAGACAAATGTTTCGGATGCGGCAATTGTGTAGTTGCATGTCCGGTCAATGTCGCGGAAGACCCACTCGGTGCAGGAATTGGACGGGCACCAACAAGTGACAAAGTTATTCTGCGTGTTGAAGATGGGATCGTCAGGACATCAAATGTGCACGATTGTCGTCGTTTTGGAGAGAACAAGATTCTATGCAACGGATGTATAGTGACATGCCCAACAGAAGCGATCGAGTTTGTATGATGTGTATGACTTTGTTGGACAATAACTGCTAACCTTAAGATATAAGCTGTATGAAACGTCGATAGATGGTGATATTGTTGAACGAAAACTACCACGTATGCACAGGATGCGCACTGCTTTGTGATGACATTGAAGTTGTAATAGACGACAATGTGATAACTGAAGTTAAAACTGCATGCCGAAAAGGTGTCTCGCGTATAAAAGGATGCAATGAGCCAATGTCACCCACAGTTGAAGGACAACAAGTTGATATCGATGTTGCGATCGGTGCGGCAGCAGACATACTCAAGAATGCAGATTCACCTTTGATCTTTGGACTTGGCAACTCAACAGACGGTGCACAAAAAAAAGCGATTGAACTTGCAAAGCAGATTGGTGCAGTATTAGACGACACATCATCCTTTTGTCAGGGACCTACACTCGAAGTTATTTTTAACGAAACTGTCAAGTCGTGTACACTTGACGATGTTCGTAACAAAGCGGATGTAATTGTTTACTGGGGCGCAGACCCTTCGAATTCCCACCCTCGACATCTTTCCAAATTCTCATACTTCCCGCGTGGGCAGGAGAGGCAACGCGGCTGGGAAGAAGACCGCACCATGATAACAATAGATATCAGGAAATCCCACACCGCGAAGATCAGTGGCGACAAATTCCACAATATCCCATTACAGGCTGATGAGGAGTTCATTGATGCGCTAATTGACGCACTATCCGGCAAGGTCCCTAAAGTGCCCTTTGAGTATGATCCCAAACGGATACTTGAACTTGCAAACATCCTGAAAAATGCCAAGTTCGGGATTATTTTTGTTGGGCTTGGACTTGTATATTCCCTCGATAATATGGACCCGATAGTTAAATTGATGGATAAGTTGAACGAACTGTCCAACTTCCACCTCATTCCAATGGTCGGTCACTACAATATGCGAGGATTTAACCAAAATATGTTCAATGAAACAGGGCACCTAAATCGTGTCAAGTTTGAAAAAGGAAACAACACCAAAGTTCAACACGGAGCCGAGTTTTCAATTGTGGAATCACTAAATGAAAAGAAGGTGGATGCCGCACTGATAATCGGCTCTGACCCACTTTCAAGCCTGCCGCGTGCTGTCGCAGATCATCTGCTAAACATACCGGTAATCACAATAGACCCGTGCGAGACATTTACATCCAGAAAGGCTAAGGTAACAATTCCATCAGCCCTTAGCGGTGTTGAGTGCGGTGGAAGTGCAATCCGAATGGATGGTGAGGAAGTGAAGTTTGAGCCAATCGTTGATGTTAAAAGTCAAACGATCCGCCCCTCGGATGAAGAAATACTTACCCGGATCATGGAGGCACTATAATGGGATTTGGACAATTCCTTGCTGCACCTGAACAAAAGGTCACGATAGTTACTTACAGGGACATATTCCAGAGTGCAGTCATGGAAGAAGGGCGTTTTAGTGAAGAATACCTCAAATTATCGGCTGTGATCAAGATGGATGCTGCGGATATCAAAAAACTGGGTGTAAAGGAAGGGGACACAGTTGTTGTCAAGAACAATGACAATAATGGAAAAGTGGTTGTCAGGGTCGAGAATTCTGGCTACGACGCATCACATTCAGAGATTGCATACATGCCAAACAGTCCGTGGTCCAATGCGCTGGTCAGCGCGGACACAGGTGGCAGCGGGGTGCCGCAATACAAGAAGATCGAAGCTACGGTGTCAAGTGCGAAGGGAGAGAGTGTTACCACGATTGGGTTTTGAGATATGTAGGAATAAGTCTAATTAATTTCTCGCTGACAAAACATAGGTTGTTGAGAATACATGATCAGAAATACAAGTTCAGGATATATGTTTTGTCCCATCCTGTAAATCTATTGATCCAGTCTATATTATCTAATATTTACCCACCCAATGTTGAGGAGATTCAAAGTATTTGATGGGCCCGATGAGATTCGAACTCATGATCCTCGCCGTGTAAAGGCGATGTCATAACCAGCTAGACCACGGGCCCACAATTGAATTGGTGGTGTAAGCATCCCCATAATGTACGAAGGTGTATATATCCTTTTTTGGTGGAGTCTTTTATGGAGTGCGTATTTGGAACTGTTTTTTTGTTAGTTCCAATCAGAAATACTATATACACTTAAATTTCTATGTAGAATTTAGAATTGGAGATGTGGGAGAAATGGATATAATAGTGTTCCTGAAGAAATTCATTTTGTATTTGACTATTCTATATGTACTGTGGATACCTATAGCTGGAAAATATTTCTCATATTCTGTTGTTGCAATGGATTTAACTAATTTTATACTGTTCTATTTACCTTTGAACATGATACCATTTGTTGCTCTCGTACTTGCTACGCCCATCGAAATATCAAGGATGGTAAAGATAATATTCTTTGGTTTGCTGTTGACAATTATATTAATTTTTTCAATCTATAGATTACAGATGATTTTTTTAACATTCCAGACAGAGCTATTTTACATATACGCAATCGGAAGAATTGCATTTCCATTTTTGCTCTGGATCGCATTTACTCATAAAACAGTCTTTGCTTTGAAGGATAAATGATACTATTAATAATTCGAATGTAAAGTATAGACGTCTTCTACAATCGAATTTAAGTTCCCTATTTTAGTTACGTATCTAGGTTTCTTATCAGTATATAATGCCTTAATTCGTATCTTTGTTTAGTGGTTGTCATTCGGGGGGTTATTTCCGGGGCAATCTCAATTTATTATGGGCGGTGACTTTTAGGCAAAAATGGCAGAGATGTTATCATGTCGAAAAATCGCAGTCTGGCAAGACATTGAATTGGTAGGAGGAAAATTTTATGCGATGGAAGATAAGTGTTCTCTTGATTGCAGTCATGTTATGCGTAGCATTAACAGGGATGGCTTCAGCAGCAGAGGACATAAAGTGCGGCTGGGAGAAACCATGCGGCACAAAAGTGCTTCAGGACGATGAAGAAACAGTGTTTGTGCTGTATCCGATCGATGCACGGATAATTGAACTTGATGAAGGTTCCGGTTATATTTATGTCGACATGACACCTGATAACGGTGACGTTATCGGGAAAGGTGATGTCAGGCTAACCGGATACCATGATGAATATCCACCGAATTCAAAAGTTGAATTTGGTGATAATGATAATACATTACCTGCTTTTGAATTGAATGAGCAGGATATTATTTGCTATCTTGATATAGATAATGACGGTAAGTATACCTTATATGACCCGGTCTACATCGATCTGGATAACAGTGATGATGTATCAATGGATGATATAAGAATCACTGATGTGCCTCCGGTGGATGTGTACGATTATGAAGGAAATCTCATGTACACAGCTGGCGAATGGGGTGAATACAAGTGGACTCAGGTTAAAGGATTGATCTCTGAAGAGGATTACGGTAGAGACCTGTACCATATCGGTTCTGGATATGCTGAGGATCTGCTCGGATGGGTTGACGGTGACTGCACTGGCGACTGGGATAATATTGATAAACTCTATATTAACCAGCCAACAGACGAACCACAATTTGACCATTTCGTGACTATCGGAGATGTAAGGCTGTTTATACCGGAAGATAATCCATATCTGGATTGTGGTACTAAGGTCGAGCAAGGTGACATGGATGCTGTCTATGCATTAATGGTCGATACCGGTGCCCGAATGGCATATTATCCAGGTGGTGCGGGTGGTAATGATGAGGTTTACATCGATATGGATGACGATGGAATAGTATCTATTGGTGATGTAAGACTTACAGAGGTATCTACTCATTACGAACCGAACACGAAAGTTAAAGACAGCGATCGGTGGGATCTGGGGCATGTGTTGAAAGAGATGAGTCAATGTCTTATCAAGTATAACGATCTTGATGGTCTTGACGGTTATTCCTTAGGTGATCCGCTCTATATCGATATGGATGATGACAAGGAAGTTTCAGATGGTGATATTCGATTGAACGATGTTCCTGTCTTTGATATGGATGATATGACTGCAGGGGATATCGGTCAGGCATGGTCAGTTGTAGTAGGAGGACTAAATGCAGATGATGATGTTGGCTGGGGTCTTGATGGATTGCGAGATATTCGTAACAATTGCGCTTCAGTCAATGAACTGCTTGGATACATCGACTCTGACTGTTCCGGAGACTGGACATGTGTAGATAAGTTATACTTGCAGCAACTTGTCCAAAAGGATCCTTGCGGTGATTCAACACCCGATGGTTCTGAAATCGATAATCCAAGAGGGATGGAACCCTATAACCTGTTCGTGACAGTCGGTGATCACAGACTCTACATACCTCAGAAAGCCATAGATGAAGAAGGATGGCCAATATGTGGTACTAAGGTAACAATGTGTGATATTGACGTGGTATTTGCACTCAATACTCCGTATAACATGGATGCAGGAGATGAGGGATATATCAGAGCGGGATTCGTTGAGAGAGGCAGTGGAACTGGCACTGAACAGGGATTCAATTTGGAGGACTTCGCCTATCTGGATATGGATGGTGACGGAATGGTATCTGATGGTGATATAAGGTTGACGTATGTTGAGATATCAGGTATCTCATATGAACCAAACACCAAAGTCAAGGCTCCTCATGATAAGGATCTTGGTCAGACACTTAGATTCGATTCAGGTTTTGACTACTGGTGTTCTGACGGAGAATTCCCATTCGGCTTCCTAATGTACATGGACATTAATGAGAACGGTGTTTACGATGTAGAGGATCCACTCTATCTGGATAGCGATCCATTGGGACCTGGTACTGAATCTGAGTCGTTCTTGTGGTGGACGACCTATACACCAACTATCACATCAGGAGATATCAGGCTCACGGATGTACCTATAGTTAACGGATCGTATGGTCCTGCGGGTTCCATTGGGATAGCCTGGTCAAGAGTAGGTTCAAACGATGAAGATACCAGTAACATGAATTTCGCCACGTACTTGGGTTCCAATGAAAAGACCCTGATCGGAGACTATCTAATGATCTTCGATGCGGATTGCAGTGGCAGCTGGACATGTGTGGATGCACTGTACTTGCAACAGGATGTGGAGTGGGGACTTTGGCCATACACTTGGATTCCTGAATTGCCTGAAGGACTGAGTGCAAGGTTGCCTAACCACCGTGTAACTGCCGGTGATCTAAGATTGTACATCCCAATGGTTGAGGAGAGTACAAACGGCGATGAACCAGTTGAGGACACATACAACCCATACGACGAGAACGAGAACAACGTAATCGAAATTGGCGAAATGTTGACTGCAATTGGTGACTGGAAGGCTGGAAATCTGACGATAGGAGAAATGATGGAAGTCATTGGTTACTGGAAGGCAGGGAGCTATTCCCTATAAGATGGTGAGAGGTAATTTTTTCCTCTCAACCTTATATTTCGAGGAGAGATCGAAATGAGAAAAGTATTGAAAACTATAGGGATAGTAGTCATGTTGCTTTTGGCCGCAATTCCAATGATCTCATCGGCTGCAGCAGAGCAAAATGTTTGCAGGGATCTTCCGTCAGGAACTCAGACTCCTGGTTCGGCGATAATTGTATCATTGGATACCACGATTGATTCTGCAACCTTCTATGCTATCGATGAGGAAGTTCCATCTGGATGGATGGTCACCGGAGCATCGGATGCAGGTGACTACACTTCAGATCCAGGACATGTCAAATGGGTGGTTACAAGCGGTGCAGTGAATAAAACATATACCTACACTGTCCAGATCCCAGGTGCTGCTGCGGACGGAACATATGCATTTGGTCCTGGTGAATTCCTGATGGAAGGCATGGGTAGTGCTTCTCCAATCGACTGTGATACAGACGTTACAGTAGAATCTGGAGCCGTTGATTTAGGAGAGCCAAATGTTTGCAGGGATCTTCCGTCAGGAACTCAGGTTCCTGGTTCGGTGATTACTGTATCATTGGATACCACGGTTAATTCTGCGACCTACTATGCTATCGATGAGGAAGTTCCATCCGGATGGATGGTCACTGGAGCATCGGATGCAGGTGACTTTACTTCAGAGTCAGGACATGTCAAATGGGTGGTTACAAGCGGTGCAGCGGATAAAACATATACCTACACTGTCCAGATCCCAGGTGCTGCTGCGGACGGAACATATGCCTTTGGTCCTGGTGAATTCCTGATGGAAGGCATGGGTAGTGCTTCTCCAATCGACTGTGATACAGACGTTACAGTAGAAGAAACAGTAGAAGAAACAGTAGAAGAAACAGTAGAAGAAACCAGTGGTGATAGTAGTGATAATAATGATCTTGGGACTACAACAATAACTGATCCAGAGACCGATGATGAAAGTTCGTCTGAATCCACTGCAAGTGCTAGCACTACATCTGTTAAGAGTGTCGCGACCACACAATTAGCAGATGATTCTGCAGAAGAGGTTCCTGCATCAGAAGATGCCGGATCATCAATGTTCGCAATTGTAATTGGGGCAATTGTAATTCTGAGCTATAAGTTAAAAGAAGATTAATCGATAAATAATTTTGAGCGGGTTGGGGAGTGGGTGAACAAGAGTTGAGTATATTCAACTCTTGTCTTTCGATGACATTTATGGAGGGTTTAGTACATAATTCAGCCGAAAAATTGATCGTACCATTCATAATAGGAAGTTTGATTATTCATATTTATGTGTCGGGTATGGCATTATATGCAGACGAGTTGATTCCTGCATTTACAAGGGTTTACTTTATTATATCGATTTTTATGGATATTTCTAATCAAGTTGTCAGTGGGGAACTAATATGAAAAGAACAGATGAATTATTGAAGTTAGATATATGTTGCATCACACAAATATACGCGAAATATTTTCTAATTATGGTTGTGCTTGTATCTGTGTTATTATTTGCGACACCGGTATCTGCAATTACTGTTGATGGAATCAAGTCAGCAGATGAGTGGAACGATAGTTGGGCATATGGCCAGACTCAGGGCACTGGTTATGATGCAAACGGTCCCTTTGGGGACCGATTAGTCATAAGGCAAGGTGGTTTTAGTATTGTGGGTTCCGATTGGAATGATCTCGACCCAAAGGATGATGCAGGAGCATCATTTGATACGTCAATGGCAAGAGCCGGTAGTTTCGACAGTGGTTCTGATATCAAGAGTGTATATATGCATTTTAACACATCGACCGGTATTTTGTATGGTCTGTGTGAAGTATATGGTATACCCGGGGATCTTGACGGGGATGGTAGTGTTTCGACAAATTCGACCTACGGAGACACTGGGGGGAATTCAGGTCCTGCCGGTGATGGTATTGGAAGATCTGAAACATGGAAGATCAGAGCATCACAGGATGGTGAATTTGTTGATATTAAGATCAGTAACAACGATTGGACTGTTACCAGTGAAACAATGGCAATAGGTTATGATGATGTAGTTGCTAAATTCGCATCTATCAACAATGGTTGCTATGAAATTGAAATCCATAACATTACAAGCTTTTTTGATATAAGTTTGGATGCATCTCCTATAATGATCGAAGCACTGGCAGGAGCCAACGATGATGGAATTGGTGAAGATATGGCTACTGCATTTGTTCATGTCCCACTTTCAGCAACAATTGGTGACTATGTTTGGTCAGATACCAACAATGACGGTGTCCAAAATGGTAGTGAATCCGGAATTTCCGGAGTGTTGGTCGATCTTGTACTTGATGGTACAATAATTTCCACTAATACCACTGATGGTACCGGTCTTTACATGTTTGATAATCTTGTTGCCGATTGTTACGATGTCGTGATTAACAGTAGTAACTTTGAATCCGGTGGTGCTTTAGAAAGTCACATTGCAAGTCCTGCAAATATGGGTGGTGATGATGCAATTGACAGTGATGGAATTGATAATTCATCCAGTGTTTGTGTAAATCCTGGTGATGTAAACCTTACAATCGACTTTGGATATGTTCCACTTCCGGCAACGATCGGTGATTATGTTTGGTCTGATACCAATAATAATGGTATTCAGGATGACGGAGATTCTGGAATTTTTGGAGTGTTGGTCGACCTTGTACTTGATAGTACAATAATCTCAACTAATACCACAGATGGTACCGGTCTTTATCTGTTTGATAACCTTGTTGCCGATTGTTACGATGTTGTGATCAACAGCAGTAACTTTGAATCCGGTGGTGCTTTGAAAGGTCATATTGCAAGCCCTGCAAATATGGGTGGTGATGATACAATTGACAGTGATGGAATTGATAATTCATCCAGTGTCTGTGTCGATCATGGAGATGTAAATCTTACAATTGACTTTGGATACGTTCCACTTCCGGCAATGATCGGTGATTATGTCTGGTCAGATACCAATAATGACGGTATCCAGAATGTAAGTGAAGTCGGTATTGATGGAGTTGTTGTAGATCTAATGAATGGTAGCATGTTAATCGCTACTGACACAACCAATTCAACCGGTTATTACCTGTTCGATAATCTTGTTGCTGATTGCTACGATGTTGTGATCAACAGCAGTAACTTCGAATTCGGTGGTGCTTTGAAAGGTCATATTGCAAGCCCTGCAAATATGGGTAGTGATGATACAATTGACAGTGATGGAATTGATAATTCATCCATTGTTTGTGTCGATCCCGGTGATGTAAACCTTACAATTGACTTTGGATACGTTCCACTCCCGGCAACGATCGGTGACTATGTCTGGTCAGATACCAATAATAACGGTACTCAGGATAGCGGTGAACTCGGTATTGAGGGGGTTGTTGTAGATCTAATGAATGGTAGTACAATAGTATCCACTAATACCACTGATGCTGATGGTCTTTACCTGTTCGATAACCTTGTTGCTGATTGTTACGATGTTGTGATCAACAGCAGCAACTTCGAATCCGGTGGTGCTTTGAAAGGTCATATTGCAAGTCCTGCCAATATAGGTACAGATGATACAATTGACAGTGATGGAATTGATAATTCATCCAGTGTTTGTGTCGATCCCGGTGATGTAAACTTTACAATCGACTTTGGATACGTTCCACTCCCTGCAACGATCGGTGATTATGTCTGGGAAGATACCAATAATAACGGTGTCCAGAATGTAAGTGAATTCGGTATTTTCGGAGTGTTGATCGATCTTGTACTTGATGGTACAATAATCTCCAATGACACTACTGATTGTAATGGTCTTTACTTGTTTGAAAACCTTGTTGCTGATTGTTACGATGTTGTGATCAACAGCAGTAACTTCGAATCTGGTGGTGTTTTGGAAGGTCGTATTGCAAGTATCGCAGATGCTGGTACAGATGATGCAAATGACAGTGATGGCATTAACAATGCATCTAGTGTCTGTGTCGATCCCGGCGATGTAAATCTCACAATTGACTTTGGATATTATGAACCTTGTATATCCGATAATGTAACTATTGGAGATTATGTATGGGCAGATATCAATCAGAATGGTATTCAGAATAATGACTGTGAACCCGGTATACCATGTGTTGTTGTAGATCTTGTGCAAGGTAATACAATAATAGCGACTACTTTGACTGACAAATGTGGTTTCTACATGTTTAATGTCACAGTTGGTTGTTACAGTGGTGTAGAATGCTATGATGTTGTAATCAATTCCAGCAATTTTGATTCTGGTGGTATCTTATTTGGTCACACTGCCAGTCCATATAATGTTGGAATTAATGATGAAATTGATAGTGACGGTATCAATAACATCGCCAGTCTTTGTGTTTTTGCAGGAGATGAAAATCCCACAATTGACTTTGGATACTATAATTCTGGAGATTTTGATTATATATATGATTCAGATACGTGTCCCGATTGCAATGGGGATGGCTAGGATGAAATTTTCAGTGGGGAACTAATATGATCAGAACAGATGAATTATTAAAGTTTGATATATGCGGAATGGCATCCAAATATACAATACATTTTTTAATTCTGGTTGTGCTTGGATCTATTTTATTATCTGCGACACCAGTATCTGCGATAACGGTTGATGGAATCAAGTCAGCAGATGAGTGGAACGAGAGTTGGGCATTTGGTCAGACTCAGGGCACTGATTATGATGCAAACGGTCCCTTTGGAGACCGATTAGTCATAAGGCAAGGTGCTTTTACTCTTATTAATTCTACCTGGTATGATAATGACCCACAGGATGATGCAGGGGAATTGTTTGATACTTCAATGGCAACAGAGGGTGATAATGCAAGTGGTTCTGATATCAAGAGTCTGTATATGCATTTTAACGCATCGTCCGATATTTTGTATGGCCTGTGTGAAGTATATGGTATACCCGGGGATCTTGACGGAGATGGTAACATCTCGACAAATGCGTCAAACGGGGATGACATAGGGGATGTAGGTCCTGCCGGTATAGGTCTTGCATCCGCTGAAATATGGAAGATCAGAGCATCACAGGATGGTGAATATGTTGATATTAAGGTCAGTAACAACAATTGGACTGTCACTAATGAATCAATAGCAATGTATTATGATGACGTAGTTGCTAAATTCTCATCTATAGAAAATGGTTGCTATGAAATTGAAATCCACAATATTACAAATTTTTTCGATATAAGTTTGGGTGCATCCCCTATAATGATAGAAATATTGTCGGGGTCCAACGCTGATGGACTTGGTGAAGATACTGCTACTGCATTTGTTCGTATGCCACTTCCAGCAATGATCGGTGATTATGTCTGGGCTGATCTCAATAAAGACGGTCTCCAGAATGATGGAAACACCGGTATTTCCGATGTTACAGTCGAACTGTACAACTGTACTGATATCCTGATCGACACAACCACCACCAATGCAACCGGTTATTACAATTTCACAGTTCCTGCCGGTGACTACTACGTTAACTTCACACTTCCCTTTGGAATGGTTTTCAGTCCGATGGATACAGGTGTAAATGATGGTATTGACAGTGATGCCAATATCACAACTGGAAAGACCCTATGTACCACACTTTCTCCAGGCGAGACAAATCTTACCCTGGATGCCGGTATGTATGAACCTGAAGCAAAGATTGGTGATTATGTCTGGAATGATCTCAATAAAGACGGTCTCCAGAATGTAAGTGAATCTGGAATTCCTGGAGTTACAGTCGAATTGTACAACTGTACTGATGTCCTGATCGACACAACCACCACCAATGCAACCGGTTATTACAATTTCACCGTCCCTGCCGGTGACTACTACGTTAATTTCACACTCCCATCCGGAATGGTTTTCAGTCCGATGGATGCAGGTGGGGATAGTGTTGACAGTGATGCTAATCTTACAACCGGAAAGAGCATATGTACCACGCTTACTCCAGGTGAGACAGATCTTACCTGGGATGCAGGTATGTATGAACCTGAAGCAATGATCGGTGATTACGTCTGGGACGATACTAATAAAGACGGTATTCAGAATGTCAGTGAATCCGGTATTCCCGGTGTTATTGTAGACCTGATGCAAGGCAGTATAATCATATCCACTAACACAACCAATGCCAGTGGTATCTATCTGTTTGATAACCTCGTTGCCGGTTGCTACAATGTCACTATCAACTCCAGCAACTTTGGTTCTGGTGGTGCTTTGGAATATTACACTTCCAGTCCTTTCAATGTCGGTGCAGATGACGCAATTGACAGTGATGGCATTAACAATGCATCTAGTGTCTGTGTTGCTGCAGGAGATGTAAATCTTACAATTGACTTTGGCTACCATAAACCTGTGGTCTATAATGCAAAGACAATTGGTTACTGGAAGAATCATCCGGATGATTGGCCAACGGAATCTGTGACAATAGGTGGTGTACCTTACACTAAAGCAGAAGCCATTGACATACTGAAAGATGCAAAATCAAAAGATGCAACCGATATGCTTGCTGCACAACTTATTGCTGCACAACTTAATATAGATAAATTTGGGGCAGGAACGTCGGACATTTTGCAAATTATTTTAGATAGCAATGATTTTTTGATTCAGCATCCGATAGGATCGAATCCACAAGGTGATGACAGGGATGATGCTCTAGATCTCAAAGATTTGCTCGATGAATACAATAACATGTGGGATACATGAGATTCGTATGAGGTAGACCCAGGAGGCAGTATATTGAATGTAAAAAATTAGTCGTGGATTTGGGCTGATAAATCGATTTTAGTCTCAAATCAATGGCAATTTGTGTTATCTGTATATTTTGCAGACGTAGCAGGAATTCAACTTCACAGAAAATAAATGCACCAATATTAAAAAATAACACGAAATTAGAAAGTGTCATTATGATATAAATTATACAAAAATAACAGGGCGTGGAATCATTAGGCGGAGCAGAATAGACATTAGTGCAGAGATATTAAGAGTTGCATCAAAGGGGGCCAATAAGACACAGATAGTGTATGGCACAAATCTTAATTTTGAAGTTGCAAAAAAATATCTTGAGATGCTACAGGAAAGGGGATTGATCAAACAGGATGGCGATCTTTATTTGACAACTATAAAGGGAAAGGAATTTCAGGAACTCGCAAAAGAATTGAAATTGTGACGCATACAAAATAATTTTTACGTGGATTCAATCGTTTTATGGGGGTTAAAGTATGAACATTCGTGAGATATTGTATGCACTTCGGCCATATTCGTTGAACAAGGCACTATTAATAAGGAAATTTGGATGCAATGATGTTTCTGCAACACTAAGGGACAGCAGGGTTATTATCTATCCGCCTACGCTTGATCTTAAAAAAGTAGTGACTTCTGAACTTGACAAGACAGTTGCATTTTTACCTTATTGTGCAAAGCCATTTGGAGATTTTGAATGTCCGGCTAATGATCCATATTATGGTCGAAAGAATCAAAAATGTATTAAAGTGGCAGGTGGTAGGTGTGAGGTTCAATGTTCACTTGGCAGAATGGTGGATGTTCTTAAGGCTCACGGATATAAAAAAGACCAGATCTTCATAATTGATAGCGATTCAAATCTTTTTCCCTGGCTGAAAATGAAAAAAGAAGAGGGTTACAAATATGTGATCCCGGGAGTTGCCTGTTATTATGGTGTAGGGTATGCATTAAATTTTATCGGAAGGGAACTGGGATACCAGGGTTGTATTGTCCTGCTGGATGATTATGATCCGGATGATAAAGAACATGGGGTATGCAGGGGAATTAATGATTATTTAAACATGGAAAAAACAGACAAAGGTAAGAGAACGAAAATTATTGATGAGTCTATTCGATTAATTGAGAGAATACTGGATGGTGAATATCCATGATGGGGCATATGTGCTAATGTTAAGCATGTGCACTAGCATGTTAATTTCAATTCAAATTGTTAAAATCGAGTGGAAGAACTAACTTTCAGATTTATGGTTCTAAACATTGTTTAGTACGGTAATATAAAGATTAAAACAAATTATTCATTGTAATCCTATTATTAATCGGAGGAGTATAATGGAAGGGAGATGGCAAGAATGAAGAAATCAATTATTTTGTGTGTGGTCTTGATGATCACATTAATGGTTCCTATGGCATCTGCAATAACTGTGGATGGTATTAAAGAATCAGAGTGGAACGAGAGCTGGGCATTTGGTCAGACTGGGGGCACTGGTTACAATGCAAGTGGTCCTTTTGGAGACCGATTAGTCACACAGCAAGGTGCTTTTAGTATTACTAAGGTTCTTCCTTGGCTTGATTTTGACCCAAAGGATGATGCAGGAGTATCCCCATTTACAACGTCAATGGCAAGAGCTGGTGATAATGATAGTGGTTCTGATATCAAGAGTCTCTATATGCATTTTAACACATCGTCCTTAATTTTATATGGATTTTGTGAAGTATATGGCATACCCGGAGATCTTGACGGAGATGGTAGTACCTCAACAAATTCGACATTTGGGGATACTTTGGGGGCTGTAGGTCCTGCTGGTTCAGGTATTGGAGCATCTGAAACATGGAAGATCAGAGCAACACAGAATGGTAATTTTGTTGATATTACGGTCAGCAACAACAATTGGACCGTCGAAGATTCAATAGCAATGGATTACGATGATGTATTTGCTCAATTCTCACCTACAACCAATGGTGGTTATGAAATTGAAATTCATAGAATGGAAAGTTTATTCGATGTGAATTTTGGGGCATCTCCAATAATGATCGAAGTATTGGCAGGAGCCAACGATGACGGAATTGGTGAAGATACTGCTACTGCATTTGTGTATTTCCCAATACCGGAGATTCAAATCGTTAAAACTACATCCGATGGGGCTGGAGGATGGATGGACGGGCCATTGCTCAATACGAGTGAGCCTGTAACCTGGAGATATATTGTTACAAATACGGGTGATCTTCCACTAACTGACATTGTTGTGACTGACAACAAGGAAGGTGTCATTTCATCCGGTGGTTCTCTTAATCCGGGAATTTCGATGACTGTGTATGAAGATGGCACAACCGTTTCTTCGGGGTCGTATACAAATATGGCGACTGTTGTGGGGTACTATCAAGGTTATCCAGTTGATGATGATGACCCAAGCAGCTATCGTACTGAACCTGTTGACGTGCCGGCTCTTACACCTGCAGGACTACTTGGTCTTATTGGAGTGCTGGGCATGATAGGGATTTTCGGGGTAAAACGCCGCGACTAATTCCTCTTTTTTTTCTTTTTTAAAATTCGATATGTTGTTATCGGATTGTGAGAAAGAATGAAAATGATATATACAAATTAAATAAGTCTACACGTTATGACCTGTATGAAAATGGGCAAATGTTATAGGGTACTATCAAGATATTTAATTTAGTGATACGGACCCTGGGCCATTACCACTGTTAACCACCGACAGATGTGCCGGCATTGACACCTGCAGTATTAAGAAGCTTTCATTGGAATACATGGCATAATAGGGATTGTCGGGGTAAAATACCGCGACTATATCCCTTTTTTTTAATTTTATTGTTTGTAATTGTATCATGAAAACAAATAAAAATAATAAAAATAATATGGTAAATATGAAAATAATAAAAAATAAGCTGCATTCAAGTTTTTACTTTCAAGGTTTTGCGGATAAAACAAAATATTTTGTGTTAAGGAATGCAGACATTTTGAAATTTGCAGGTACATATCTTTTTTTCATTGGTTTATTTGTGTTTATGTACATTATATTTCAGGAACATTTTAGTTTCCTGAGTAGTTTGACTGCCAGTGTGCTTTCTTCTATATTGGGTCTACTTGGAGTTAGTCATACTTTGGATGAAACGATATTGCACTTAGTAGGTGGTATTTCATTAAAAGTGATCGATGAGTGCACTGGAATATATGAATTGTTTGTCTATGCAGGTTGTGTGATGGCATATCCTACATCTTCAAGAAAAAAACTTGCAGGCGTCGCTTTTGGAATTCCGGCTATCTTTGGCATAAACATGGTCCGCTTGCTGTCACTGGCATTTGTTGGCTTGTGGTTTCCATCCATTTTTAGTTATGTCCATTACTATCTGTGGCAAGTGACTTTGATATTGCTTGTTGTTTTTGTCATGCTGGTGTGGATCGAAAAGATCGTAAAAAGATAGAATGAAAGACAACATTATTATATATTTTTGTTCATTATATTCTTAAATACAATAATAATCAATAGCAGTATAACTGTTTTAATATAAAATAAAAACACTCTTATATAGGATTAAATTATATGTATTAATGGAAGTTGGAAACAACTTTTGATAAATCGGCTTACTGGGGGTGGTCAGATAAGACGAAGCAGAATTGACATAACGGTTGATATTTTAAAAGTTGCTCTGCATGGGGCAAAGAAAACACAAATTGTATATCAAGCAAACTTGAACCACAATCTTGCAAAGAAATATATTGTATTGTTGACAGAACGGGACTTGATCAAACAGCAGGAAGGTATTTTTATAACAACAGAAAAGGGCCGTGCTTATCAGGAAATGGCCAATGGGTTGAAGCTATAATTGTTATTGGTGCTGTCATTAAAGTTAAACAATATTTTACTTTAATGGCAGGATCATTCTATTTTATCTTTTCAGATTTGATACCTGAATAGATTCCAATCCTTCATTTTCATATTTGTTGTATGTGAGCACAAAGGATTTTTTATATCCATAGTCAACTTTATTCGCATTTTCAGAATTGAATGCGTCAGGCACGTTCAAGTCAGACAATTGGAGATCATAATCCGGTTTCATGTTTTCATACTGTTCAAAGTACAGTTCTTTTCTTGCGGCCGCATCGTCCGGGTGGTTTTGTTCCAAGACGAGATATGTATAGAGATTTGCATACCCCTCGTCCATCCAGATCGATTCAAAGTCACATTCTCTTGTCCAATAGTGTGCCAGTTCGTGAATAAGCGTTTCGTAGTTTTCGGTGTGGAGCAAAATGATGCCCTCTTCACCATTATTTGCTCCACCATATCCCAGCGTATCTACTGATGTAGCCTGCGTAATTGTGATGTCATATTCAGTTGGGTATGGCAACCCTGTCACATCTTCCAAAACAGGCAGGCTTTCAATTGCAGCACTGAGCATTTCATTTCCCCATTCATCTTCGCCATCCCAAAACTCTACTATGATCTTCACATCTTTTTCCTTAAGGTGAATTGTGTCTTTGATCACTTGCATTTCTGTGGGGTGAACGGCATCGACAAAACAAAGCTTGTCCCAATTTAGTCCCTTATCGAACCTATATGTGTTCACATCTGACTGCTGGGTTTTCGTGTACTCGTTTCTGTCAATGGATACATCATATCCATCAGGTATGGACACTGTAACTTTGGTGTTGTCCCCATTTTCACTTATGTGGAATGCGGCAATGTTTTTGTGGGTCACAATATCATATTCAACAGTAAATGTGTAACTCTTGTCATACCATACATTTTTGTTGAATTCAAAAGTGTAATAACTATATTTTTCATCAGTTTTGAAAAAATTCATATCGTCATCGTTATCATAAACACGAATGTTTTCAATGCCATCGGGAAGTTTGTAATTTAGGTTTGAGTAATATCCTCTCCAAAAACATGTATCACTGTCATGGTTTGAAAAGGTGAACTCTTTAGAAACATGAACAACCATATCTTCTGGTATCACTTCATAGGCAGCATTAATTTCAATGATGTTCTGGTCCCAATCCGCAGATGCAATAGGTAAAGTGCCAACTATCAGAATTACAAAAGTTAAAAGAAGTGTGAAAAGAGATACGAAATGCGTGTTTTTTCTTGTTTTTAACATCGTGTCCACCCGTTTTTACTTCTTTCTTTTCCGTTTTTGAAAGCGTGATTACAGCGCTGACTCAATAATATATAATTTACATGTACATGGATGTAAGTGTTATGAACACAGTTTTTTGATATATGGACAAAAAAGACCAATATGGATACATTGTGAATGTGTCATTTTGAATTTGTGTTCTGCATTTTACACTAAAGAGCAATGCATTTAAACAAAGAAACAAATCACATCTCAGACAAAATTTATAAAACACGGTGAGCATTTTATGGAATACTGGCAGCCAAAATATGAAACAATGGATCATGACGAACTTAAGAAGTTGCAGCTTAAACGTTTGAAGAAAACGGTTGCCAGCGTCTACAATAATGTTCCATTCTATGCCGGAAAATTTAAGCAACAAGCTGTTGTTCCGGATGATATCAAATCTTTGGATGATGTAAACTTTCTTCCATCAACGATAAAGCAAGATCTTCGTGACAGTTTTCCATTCGGGTTGTTTGCGGTTCCAAAAAAAGAAATCGTGCGTATCCATGCCTCCTCCGGCACAAGCGGGAAACCGACTGTCGTGGGATATACTGCACGGGATATTGACACATGGTCTGACCTGATGGCACGCGACTTGATGATGGTCGGTGTCAGGTCGGATGATGTATTCCAGAATGCTGTCAATTATGGTCTGTTCACAGGCGGTTTGGGTGTCCATTACGGTGCTGAGAAGTTGGGTGCCATGACTGTCCCAAGCGGTACAGGAAATACTGTTCGGCAACTTGAGATGATGATCGACTATGGCGTGACCGCATTGCATTGCACGCCTTCGTATGCTCTTTATCTTGCCGAGACCGCAGAGCAGATGGATATTCTGGATAAACTGTCGTTAAAGATCGGGTGTTTTGGTGCTGAGCCGTGGTCATCGAATACAAGGAAGGAACTGGAAAGTGCACTTAACATCAAAGCGTATGATTCATACGGACTTTCCGAGATGTTTGGTCCGGGCGTTGCTTTTGAGTGCGAGGAGCAGGACGGTTTACATATCTGGAGCGACCATTTCCTTGTAGAAGTACTGGACTCTGATGGTGAGCAGGTCGCAGAAGGAGAGAAAGGTGAACTTGTTCTGACATCCCTTACAAAAGAGGCTTTACCGCTTATCAGGTATCATACAGGTGATATAACACGCCTCCTTGAGAGTGAATGTGCATGCGGCAGGACTACCCAAAGAATATCGAGAGTACTTGGCAGGGCTGATGATATGCTTATTGTGAGAGGAATTAATGTGTTCCCGTCACAGATCGAGGATGTGATCGCAAAGATCCCGGAGGTTACTGAGCATTTCCAGATACTGCTGGATAGGAACCAGCACCGGATGGATGAGATCACCGTGAGGGTCGAACTTGAAGAAGGTGCATTTACCAGCGAACTGAAAGACCTTGCAGCAGTGCGAAAGCATGTTGAGAATGAATTGAAAGCGGTGTTGAACATCAGGACAAATGTGGACCTTGTTGAGAAGGGAACAATTCCAAGGACTGCCGGAAAGGCGCAAAAGATCGTTGATCGGCGCAATGCATTGTGATTTGTATAACTTTTTGGGGATGCCTGCCAAAACAATTATATATGTTTCATTCATGGAGTTTTGATGTGAATAACAAAAAGATACTTGAAGGGTACCGTGAATATTTTGAAAGAAGCATCGATAAGGATGATGTTGAACGAGATCCGAATGTATTTGAATCCTATCAAAAAGACGGCATCTGGTATCTTTATAGTTCGCTTGAAGCATTTGATGATGAGATGAATGGACGGGAAAAGCAGAGTGGTCCCATACCAAGAGAAGAACTTATCAGGGAACACTGGAAAAGGCATCCCAATATAGGATGATATTTTTGATAATTTTGATTTTAATAATTTTGTTATATTGAAAGGTGATATCATGCCCCATGTTATGGAAATGCTTGGAAAGGCAAAAGTTGTCGTTGAGAATGGTGAAGTGGTAGAAGTCGGTGAGCCGCAGATTGAATGGTGCCCGATCTTTGATAAGGTGCGCGGAATTAAGAAGATAACATCTGATGAGGTAAGGAAAAACATGGAATTCCGCATCAGTGATTTCGGTATGTTCACAGACAACCGCCAGTTAGAACTTGAGGTCTTTGTGGGATTCGGAGCATCCGAGATCATGATGACCGGACTGAGGCGAGGTGTCCTTGATACGACCGTAACGGTTTGTGACGGTGCCGGAACCGTTATTACCAATAATCCGAAACTTGTGCAGGGCATGGGTGCGAGAATATCAGGTCTTGTTGAAACTGAGCCTATTGACGGTATCATGAATGGCATTGACAAAAATGGCGGTATTGTGCTTGATACATCAACTGCCAGGATCGACCCTGTGGGGGGAGTCAGAAAGGCGGCAGAACTCGGGTACGAAAAGATTGCTGTGTCGGCTATTGACCCTGATACTGCGAAGGCACTCAGGGATGTCGAATCCGAACTTGGTATTGACCTGACCATTATTGGCGCTCATGTGACCGGTGTAAGTCGGGATGATGCACTAAAACTGCTTGATCATCTGGATATCACTACAGGCTGCGCGTCCAAGAATGTGCGCGATGTTATCAAGCCTCTTGCACAGGTCGGGACAGCGGTTCCATTGTTTGCGATAACTCAGAAAGGCAAGGAACTCATGCTTGAGCGTGCAAAAGATGTTGAGAGTCCTGTCTTGATCAATACGATGCCGCTTCCGGTGTTGCCGGAGCATAAGCAGCCACGCGAACTTATTTGATTTAAAAAGTGTGAGATATGCCGTCCTTTCTCACCGCGCACCCATGCAGTGTGAGTAAGTAAATGAAAACATTGTGTTGTTGCTATTGTAGAACAGTCAAATATGCCGTTTTTGAGCGAAAAAATGTAGGTGGCTGCTAAAAGTGTTCAATCTTCCAGCATCTTGTTATAAAGGTCTTTACTCATCCAGAATCCTTGCTTTTGAAGTTCGTCAAGGACATCCGCCATATTTTCGATATAGCCTCTTCGATACATGACCTTTAGCAATCCCAGAGTACCCATAACTTCAATTCCGTATGCTACGGCTGCTCTTCTTCCTGCAAGATCATCCAGTAGTATCGATCGGCATTCTGCTTAATGGCAAGAGCAATTGCTTCTGCCTCCCCTGCATCCAATACTGATGAAAAAGCGACCGACTCATAATCTTTAAGTTCCACAACTTTGATCCAATCGGCATGTTTTACTCATCTGATCCTTTCAGGTCGTTTCCGGTAACTTCTTCGTATACTGCCTTCGGTATAGATATATCACCAATATCGGCTAAACTATCCAGCATGCCAATTGCAGAAAAAAATATTAAAGGTGATGAATTACTGACGATCTTCATCAAATAAACCCAGCCTATCTGCCGTTTCGATGTCCTCTTCCAGTTCTGCAACGCCGTAATTCAATGGTACGTTCAAATCTTTCATGATGCCCAGCATCTCGACAAGATTCATTTCAAGCAGATCTGCCATTTTACCGATTGAGATCTTCCCTTCCCTATAAAGTTCCAGCAGGAAGTTCTTTTTCACAAAATATTCCACACGATCTTTTCCTATGCCCTGTGAATATAATATGTCACCCGGCAGATGTATTTCAGTTGTGACCATTTTCAGTTCTGCGCTCATTTCCATCATGACTTTTTGATGTCCATTTATTATAAACATTTGCACCTGTTGACGCCATGGTGTCAAAAAGTTTGGTTTTGGTGTGACTCCGTGGTAGTACGACATCCATTCTACAACACAAGTTTTGTAAAACCTAAATCCCATACAAACTCACCGCGCACCCATCCTTACACAAAAAAGAAAAAGGCAAGGAAATTCCCATCAATACGATCGTTATGCTTGTTGTCTTATTAGTTCTTTTAGCGGTGATACTGATGTTGATCGCACGTTGCGAAATCAAGTGCTCATTAATGCCTGTCATTTGATTCGATTGGCTGGAACGCTTTTTGCGGACAGTCATTTGCATTCATATTTGCAGGCACTTCTATTCCAAAGCATTCACCTTTAGTTTCATCCATTGGTATATAATTTATACAATCCTTGCACATTGGCATTTGTATCACTCCCACGTAGTTATTCGCTACTACAATTAAGTGGATTTGACAGAATAAAATGTTTTTGGGCTGCGAGTGATCGCACACGTAAATGATTCAAAGTAATTCCACATCATCGAGTTCAACATCGAGCACCGGAAGGTCCTGCACTTCGCCGTCGCCGTCATAGCATTTCCAACTACTTTCATCATACGGTGCTCCAACAATGATGTGGTGACTTCCTGTTTTTCCAAAAAGGCGTAGGTCTGCTTTTGATGGTGTCACATTCGAGGTCGGATGGCTGTGAACTGAACCTACGGATTTGATGTTTGGCATCATGAACAATTTTATCACGGCATTTCTGTCACTTGATTCTGTGCCCGGGAGTATCATGATATCTGTTATGACCCCGTCCGTCTGTTGCATAAGTCCTGCAAACTCATTGGGCGCAGAGGATTTGCTAACATGTAAGATGAATTCAAGTGTTTCACGGGCAATGCCGATTATTTTCATATTATATACATGATGTGTGTGGCATATATGCTTTTGGTGGAGGAAAATTTTATATTGCTATAATATATGCACTATAGTATACTATGACAACTATGATTCAAATTAGTGATACTCTTCACAACGAACTGGTCAAAAGGAAATTGTTTGAAAGAGAAACCTATGAAGAAGTTATCTGGGATCTGGTCGAAGACACAAAAGAACTAAATATGCAGACAAAAAAAGAGATTGCAAAATCCCGTGCTGAAGTAAAAGCCGGAAAATTCTACACGCTCGCGCAGCTTAAGAGCCAAATTGCAGAAATTTATACTACGTAATTTTCAGTAAGTTGCACAATAAATGAAACTACAGAGGACACAGAGGGTAAAATAATACTCAATTTTTGTGTTCCTCTATGCCCTGCAGGCGTAGCAGGCATTCAACTCCGTAAGAGGTAAATGTCCTCTGTGGTTTTTAAAAGTCGCTAATATTAAGAGGTAAAAATGACCATGGCTCCATCCAAATCAAAAACAACCCCCACAACCATCATTGGCTCAATCTACGAAGAGTCACTCAAAGTTCACGAACTCCATCAGGGCGTACTTGAAGTTGCGAGCAAAGTCCCTTTAAAGACGGTCCATGATCTGAGTGTTGATTATACACCAGGTGTTGCAGAGCCCTGCAGGGAAATTGCAAAACATGAAGATGATGTGTACACCTATACCTCAAAAGGCAATCTTGTCGCAGTGGTGACTGACGGTTCGGCAGTGCTTGGTCTTGGAAACATAGGCGCACATGCTGCAATGCCTGTAATGGAAGGAAAAGCCATTATTTTCAAGGCACTCGGGGGCGTGGACGCATTTCCGATCTGTCTTGATACAAACGATACTGAAGAGATCATCAAGACCGTGAAGCACATAGCACCAACCTTTGGCGGAATAAATCTTGAAGATATCAGCGCACCAAGGTGCTTTGAGATCGAGGAACGGCTCAGAGCCGAAATTCCAATACCTGTATTTCATGATGACCAGCACGGTACGGCAATTGTTACACTTGCGGGACTCATGAATTCATTGAAGATCGTGGAGAAAGAACTTGGCGACATAAAAGTGGTGGTTTCCGGTGCAGGTGCGGCAGGTATTGCCATTACTAAAAAACTCATTTATGCCGGTGTCAAGAGTGAAAGTGTGCTGATGTGCGACAGCCGTGGCATAATCTATGAAGGGCGCGTGGAAGGTATGAATCCCGAAAAAGTCGACATCGCTAAAATTACGAACGCGTCAAAAGTGAGTGGAACTATTGGCGATGCATTGGTCGGGGCGGATGTGTTCATCGGTGTTTCGTTGGGAGGGATCGTGAGCAAGGAAATGGTTGCTTCGATGGCGAATGACCCGATCGTGTTTGCGATGGCAAATCCTGATCCTGAGATCATGCCGGAAGATGCAAGATCTGCGGGTGCGCGTATTGTGGCGACAGGAAGGTCGGATTATCCGAACCAGATCAACAACTGTCTTGGTTTCCCGGGGATCTTCAGGGGTGCACTGGACACCCGCGCACGTGACATAAATTCGGAGATGGAAATGGCAGCAGTGTATGCTCTTGCCGAAATAGTTGAAGGGTCACAACTCAGTGAGGATTACATTATCCCGAACCCTCTTGACAGTAGGGTGGTTCCTGCTGTTGCGTCAGCGGTTGCAAAGGCAGCAATACACAGCGGTGTTGCAAGGGTAAAACCGCATCCTGATGAGGTTGCACGGCATGCGCGGGATCTGGTGGAGAGGCAAAGTTCATGGACATATGATGAGTTGTAGGGATCTGGATTGGATGGAATCTGGATCAGAATCGGGTTAGATGATCTAGACGATCAGCACATACAATCCACCTGATATCAATGCGCCCAAAAATGTTGATACAAAGTTGACGCCGCTGTTTGTCAGCATGCCTCTTCTCTGTAGTGTAGCACCAAGTAAACTGTCGATATTGGTGCCAAGGAAACCTCCTATCGTGGTGATAAGAATTGCAAGTGGGATGTTATCAACAAGCCCGAACAATGCTGCAAGTATTCCAATTAACATGGGACCTATGATCGCTACAAATTGCCCGATTGGTGTCACTCCTCCATCTATGCCGGGTTCGACAAATTTAAGCGTTGTTATCATACGCGGCTTAACGCGCGAAGTCGTACCGATCTCACTTGCTAATGTATCTCCTGTTGCTGTTGCTACTGTGCCCAGATATGCATAAGTTAGAAATGTTCCAAATTGTGGATATATGCCATGTGCAACTGCAAGCACAAGTGCTGCTGTACTGTTGCTGAATACGTTATCATAATTGCGGACACCACCTTTTGATTGTGCAAGTCCTATGGATTTTTTGAATCGGTATTTGTATTTTGTGGATGCTCCTCCTAAGATAAAAAAGGTGAGTAGGAGAAATATCCATAAAACGTTTGTAAATACGATGATCAGAACTCCTATAAGTGTTGCACTGAGGACTGCCGAAACGTCGGCTATCTTAGCCTTGTATGCAAGGTACCCAAGTATAAGTGAAAATATCATGGCTGCTGTCATCTGGGATGGTGGCACAGAGTATCCAAAAATAGAGAAAAGCCACATGATCATTCCCGCACCAAGTGGGACTGTGAAGTTATCATTGACGTCTGATGGAATCGATTCGATCAATGCACCTGTGACTGCTCCTATGGCAGCGATAAAGAATACCAGATTATAAGAAACACCGATTTCCTGACAGTAAACGACCCAGGAACCTGACAAAAATCCGGTAATTATTCCAACACCAAGCAGTGCACTACTGGATTTTACTGAATACAGTTTGCGAATCTCGCCCTGATATGTTTTTGTGGGATATACTTCATTTGTGAGCTCGTAGTATTTTAGTTGCCTTTTGTGGCGTATAATGGTCGCAGCACTATCACCAAATGTAGCGATTGCGACTGTTATGGCTATTATGTACAGTGGATATGAAAAAGATGTGTATCCGAATACAGCATTAATCAGCAGGAGTATGAATACCGAGATTGAGAGATCCTGTGCACCTATTATCCCCCGACTTTTGATAATACGGTTGTCACGTATCGTTTTGTCAGCCATTATGTCATATAGCATCGAACTCTCAGGCAGGTACCTGAAAAATATATGGACTAAAAATGCGATCACAACAAGTATATTTGTGTCGATGAATGGGAATAACAGTATCAGGAAACCTAATCCGGCATGTATTATTTGTCTGCGGTATTCGTGGTCCAGTGTTTTGATGTATGCTTTGATTCGATTCATAGTGGTGTTTGCATTTGCCGATTAAATGCATTTGATGTATATTTATTATTTAGATTACATCTACTTCTTAATAAAACTATATAGTCATGACTGGTATTCGATTTTCGCCTTATTTTTGGTAAGGTTGCCAAGTTTTTCAATAAATTCATTCTCTTTTTCCTTTATGATCTCAAGAGTGAATTGAACCTCATCAGAATATTCCTCTAAGATTATGCTTCCAAAATCTTGTATGAGATTTTTCATTTGCTGCGTTTGTGGATACTCAAAATGTATTGCGATGTTGACGGTTTCGTGAACTTCAATAACCCCTGCGTTTTCAATAGCTGCGACAGCAGTTTCCCTGTACGCTCTTGCAAGTCCCCCAAATCCAAGTTTTGTGCCGCCAAAATAGCGGGTAACTACGACGACGGCGTTGTGTATTTCTTTTAGTTCCAGTACCTTGAATATGGGTTTGCCGGAACTTCCTGCGGGTTCTCCGTCATCGTTATATTTCATCGCAAGGTTGTTGCCGTTTTTAATGAGGTATGCTGAAACATTGTGATTTGCATCGCTGTGGCGCTCTTTCACCTGTTTTATGAACTCTTTTGCCTCATCCTCATTTTTGACTGGATGGGCGTGTCCTATGAAGGCGGAGTTCTTGAACTCTTTTTTTGATTCACCGGGGGCTTTGAGCGTTTTGTGGGTGGTCAATTGTGAGTTCCTCGATTGTAGTGTGGGGTTGAAGATTCGTTGCAATTGTGGAATGAGTATATACTCGTAATGCAACAAATTTAATCATATCGCATTATTTGAGTGAAGGTATGTAAAAAACGTATTTGTAGATGTACTACAAAATCCATCATGTGTGTCATAATACACTTAACTTAGTGATTCATATGTTGCTTAGTGGTATGCATATGATATGTGAAACTAAAGTATCAAGTGGATATTCAACAATTATTCCGGCAGATATAAGAAAATCACTTGGCATCAATCCGGGTGATATTTTAGAATGGATAATTGATGGCAATAAAATAATTGTAAAGCCGCGAAAGAAAACGCAGTTTGGCGATATAGTAGGTTTGATTGAAGAAGGCGGAAGTGCATTGTCTGCAAAAAAGATAATCCAGAACGGTGCATAATTAGTTGTTTAGATGTAATAGAAAGCAGTATAACCGCCGCAGGCGGCACATTCTCAAATCACTTGCCTTAAAGGAGTATTGGCATTCTTAGAATGAAATATAATGTATTATTTTAAAGTTATACATTTCACGAAAATTGCACTTGACTTAATATCTATAAGTCAATTCACTTTGTTCATTAAATACGAAAATATATGATTTTGATTGGTGATGATGGAACGTGCCGCCTGACGGCGTTTTGTATCGTTTGTGTTGAAGCCTACCAAAAAGGTAGTTTCAATCACACTAAATCTCAAACTCCCCTGAAGTACTGCCCCTTTGTGTAAACATCCCCTTGCTGTCCTCGTATCCTGCCACGATTTCCCATGAGTGCATCCCTGTATGCTTTTGTTATCTCCTTGACCTCTCTTTTGGTGTTCAATTTCAGGTCAAGTCGCAACACATCCGCACCGGATCTTTTTAGTTCTTCGATGTCATCGAGCATGTTGAGCACTTCAAAGTTGTAAATGAGTGTCCGTGTTCCCCATCGTTTTACAGGGAATTTTCGTTCCTTCTTGTCAACAAGTAGTACATCGCTGTCGCTTTGTACAAGTTTTTTGTCAACAAGGGGCTTTAAGAGATCGTTCTCTGTCACAAGCAGAAGTTCGCGACCATGTGCTACAATCTCTATCTGTCGATCCTCCTTGGATGCAGCCGGATTCTCGCAAATATGCCATATCTCGTCAAGGTTCAATTCACTCGAAAGCGTCACTCTGTTCGCTCCTGAATCAAAGAATACGGAAGATGTGAGCGCATTGAAGGTGTTGAGTTCTTTTTGAGCGACAAAGGGGATTCCGCATGTTTTTGCAACCTGCACTGCACCGAGGTTTGAACATGACACACCGAATCCGGCAGTATTCACCTCTTCGATGAGTGGTATGAGTGCTGTCAGTTCGTTGTCGTGTGTAATTTGAGGTACTATGAATACGAACTCGATCCCATCTTCTTTTTTCGCGATTGGGTCTTTCAGTTCGCTGAACTGTTCTATTGGAACATAGACAATATCGGCACCGGCTTCTGCTGCATAGAACATGGAATCGGCATCATTGACTTCAACACTCAAAAGCGGGGTTTTCGCACTGTCATTTTCGGAGTCGAGGTCTGGAAGATGCGGGTTCTTACGTTCCCTCTTGTATCCCCCAATAGTCTTTTGAAGCAACAGGTCTGCGGCTTCACGTCTTGCATTTGTTAGAACACCTATCGGGATGAAGATATCTTCATCTGCCACAACATCCACAGATTCGGCAGCATAGGGCGTATCGCCCAGTTTTTCAATTATCGTTTTGATCTTTTCGTCGGTGGTTGGAGCTTTCATGGCTTGCTGGACAATGTAGTCATCTTCAAACACCACACCCTCTGCTTCACCTGTTGCTACTTCTATTTCAATCGTTAGCTTCTCATCCTTTCTTGCTGTGACTTTAATGTTCACAGGGGATGTTTTGAGATCTGTTTCCTGCAACCTGTTCAAGAGATGTCGGTCTGTTGTGATGTATAATTCGTTACCGATGTCTACGGATTTACCGGTCTTTGAACTGATCTCAAGTATCACAGTTTCGCCGGCTTTTGCACTTTCGATTCGTTCCTCACCACGTTTCATTACGTTGACTGCTGAGCCGAGCATTCTTTTTCGGGTCTGTATTCCTATGCCGTCTTTTGCATTGAAATCCTCATGCAGTTTTACCATTAAACTCGTGGTGTATCTGAAATCTGCTATGTCTACTACTTTGCCAAGGAACAAACCGTAGTTTGAGCTGTATTTTGGATGTGTGACATCACTCTCTCCGAGCATGAAACCTTTTGTAAATCCGCGGTAGAACAGTTTTGTGAGTTCTTTCTGATCTGTTTCGATCTCGTCTTTGTCGAGAACTCCGTTGCTTTTTAGTTTTTCGACTGCTGATCTGTAGGCGCTTGCGCTTTTTGTTACGTACTCGCCTCTTTTCATCCTGCCTTCGATCTTGAGACTTACTACACCTGTGTTCACAATTTTGTCAATCTCCGGTAGTGTGCAGAGTTCGGCATTACTGATCGGATATTCGCCTATCCCGATCTTTGTGCCCTCGACCTCGCGTCCATCGACTATGAACCTGTATCGCAGTCTGCAAGGCTGGGTACATGCTCCACGGTTTGCGCTCCTGCCACTGATGAAACTGCTGAACAGGCATCGCCCTGAGTATGAGTAGCAAAGGGCACCGTGTACGAATACTTCTGCTTCGATGCCGGTGTTATCTATTATGTTCTTCAGTTCTGTGGTGTCCAGTTCCCTTGAGAGTATGACCCGATCGGCCCCGATGCCCTCTACAAATTGTGCGCCGGCTGTGTTGTGTATTGTCATCTGGGTGCTTGCATGGAGTTTGAGGTCGGGGTATGTTTCCCTGATGATCCGCAGCAAGCCGAGGTCTTCCATTATTATTGCATCGATCCCGAAGGAGTAGGCGCTGTCGATTATGTTAAGTGCGTCCTGTATCTCGTCCTGTTTGATGGGTATGTTGAGTGCCAGAAAGACCTTTGTGTCGTGCGAGTGGGCTAAGTCGATGGCATCTTCTAGTTCATCGAGTTCGAAGTTGGTTGCTCCCCATCTTGCATTGAAGTCACGTATTCCGAGGTAGACGGCATCTGCGCCGCCCTTCAGGGCGGCAAGCAGTGATTCACGGTCGCCGGCGGGTGCGAGGATTTCTGGTGATGTTTTAGTGATTTGGGACATGGGTGGTGTTTGGATATTTTTGGTGTTTATAGGGGGGTTATGTGATTTATGCTTTGGTTTGGGGGGTTGATTTGGGTGTTTTTGGGTGTAGTTTAAAGGCAGTATTTTTTAACTGCAACATTCTAAAAATCTGAGTGCATTTCTTTCAAGACATCTATTATCCATATTGGTGATGGAAAACTTCGGTTATGCATTGAATAGAACACTTTAAAAATGATTAACAACAATATGATGATATTCTATGGTCAAAATGTATAATTTTTAAGAGTAGTGTGTTTATGAGTGAAAATAATCTTTCTAGACTTGCAAGTTCGATTGCTAACCGTCAATGTGTTCTATTTGCTGGCGCTGGTTTAACTGCAGATAGTGGGGGAACTACATGGACAGGGTTAATTAATTACTTATTTGAAAAATTCAACTACTCTGGCCTACTTGATCCTGAAGAAGATGATAGTTTTGAAATTTTTCAAGATTTATATAGGATAAATGACCCCAAAACAGTCTATAAGGAAGTAGAAGACAAATTAAAAAATGCAACAATTAGTTCTCATCGCTCAAAATTAACAGTTCTGCCCTGGTTTGCAACATTTACAACAAATTATGATTTAGCTTTTGAGAACTCATTGCGAGACAATCAGAATTTTCAAATACAAATTGTTACAAGTGGTAAAGAATTCGCATTATCTGGTTTACCCAATGAACTTCTATGTATTAAATTGATGGGGAGTTTAGATAAACCCCATGGTCAAGAAGGTTCTATGGTTCTTACGAAAGCTGATTATACATTAGCAAAAGAAAATAGGCCAATAATATTTGATATGCTTGCTGCCTATGCATATAACCTTTCATTTTTGTTTGTTGGGTATTCATTTGAGGACAAAGTATTTACCGATATTATAGATAAATTGAATCAGATGCTGGGGGTTCCAAAAAACACATTTTATGCAGTTTTCAGAAATGAACCTACTGATAAAAAAAAATATTTGTTAAAACAGCAAGGTATAGAAATAATTGTATCGGATCTAGATGAGTTTACAGAAAATATATCTAAAGAGGTAGCAATTTACAACCCTGACGATTTTTCTCTTAAACGGATACCCATAGGTAATGATATTATACCAATCGATTCAACCAAAGTTGGAATATTTTTATCTCTTCATAATCCAGTTTTATTTGAAGATTTACAAAAAACAGTATCTCCAGATGATTTTTTCAAAGGCAGTTTAGTAAGTTTCAAACCATTTGGTCTCAATTGGCATTACCCTCGCATTGAAAAAAACAAGATAATTGATGAAATCTTGAAGAATAGCACAAGTAGTCCAAAGCCAAATATATTTGTTGTTGAGGGAAGTCCGGGTTCAGGAAGAACATTCTTGATAATGGATTCTATTTATGATTTAATCACAAAGCATAGGACACTTGCTTTGAAAATTACACCTAACACTTTCAACCCAATTCCTAGATTCGAAGATTTGGAAGATTTTATCGAAGAGATTGAACGTTCATCAAAAGAGATAAATGTTGAAAAACCAGAAAGAATTGTTTTTTGGGCAGAATTTGCACTAGATGATGAAACCATTTTTAAGTTTAATTCATTGTCATCTAATTGTACTTATCCAATGTATTTAGTTTTTGAAACAAATAAAAATTACAATCAAGAATACGAATTTTCAGATGGTTTAGAAGAGATAAGAATAAATGTTGACATTGAATTGACAGAAATACAAAAGAATGAACTCAAAGATTATTTGATTGAAGTTATCTCTAAACATCCATTTGGTGAACTTGGAACTGAAGAAGCATACGAAATTGTTGATGACGAAAAAACACTTCTTCCTATTATGTATAAAGCTATAGATCCTGCAAAACGCTCTATAGATAAAATAATTCAAGTTGAGTTTCAAAAAACATCTGATCCTTTGGTAAAAGAATGTATTTCAATTTGTGCGTATTCCACCAGTTTAGATATTGATGTACCTTTATCCGCTCTTCGTAAAGTGTTAGGCAAGAGATTCGGTAAAGTTATAGAATATCATCAAATGGATGAGATTCTGAAAGAATCTTTTGTATTCCTGAGATTATCAGAAGATATTCGTAGTAATTACTACTTTTCAATATATCACTCTTTAATTGCAAAACAGTTAACCTATATGATTGGTTCAAGTAAAATAGATGAATATTTAATAGATATTGCAAAGACTATTGACATAAGAATTCCAGTTGAAGCTGAATTTGTTGGAAACCTTTTAATTAATAAGGGGGTGAAACTAAAAGGAGCTTTCATACCTTTCACACAATATGGGTTAGAAAAAGCATTACTGGAACTTATAGAACGTCAACCTGCTAGACCTTTACTTCATCATTTAGCAAGATTTTATTCAAATATATCAAAATATGACGATCGAATTATGCCTTTGTTAAAGCAAGCTCTTGAAAAACCCGATCTTTCGTATATTTTAGAAGAAAGAAGAGAAAATATACTAACAACAATGGCAAGTATGATGTGGAATCAGAAAAAAGAGATTTTATTGAGTAAACCAAGAAATTATTACGAAACACAAGAAATTATTGATTTACTTGTCCAAGCTCGCAAAAATGTTGAATTTAATCCACATACTTATGTTGTTCATTCTAGAATCCTGAAAGAGTTGGCATCTTCAAAAGATGACAACGATCGGATACCTCTAATAAATGAAGCTCTTGAATTACTAGCTGAAGGCTTAGATCTCTGCAACATAAAAGATAGAGGTTGTGAAAAATTAAGGAATACTCAAATAGAATTATTCGCTGAAATCGACCCCGAAAAAGCAGAAAAAATTGCAGAGGAATTGTTGGAAACAAAAGGTGATGGGAATGGATATTACACACTTGCTAGAATTCAATATGATTTAAAACGAAATCCAACTAAAGCTAGTGTATATTTGGATAAAGCTTTGAATGCCGATAAATATTCATCAGGAGCAATTGAATTAAAAATAGATATCATAATTCAAGATAAATATCCTAACTATGATAATTTGTTGAAACTTGTGACCCTTCTGGCATCAGATATTAATTATATAGACACATGGAAATCTGCTTATAACAAAGCCATAGTATATGCAATAAATGGTAAATATGGGGACAGTATTAAGTATTTCAGAATGTCTAATCAAAAAGTGCCGTGGAATATTCAAAAGACAGTAGAGATTTTCGTGATGGAAAATGGTCGTAGAAAAACTTTTATTGGTAAGATTGGAAATGTTTTGACTGAAAAGGAGGGACGAATATACTCACATAGTTTTAATGGATGGTCTGCAGACATATTTTTTAATCCACTTCGTCAAGAGTTTAAGAACAAATTGAAGAAAGGATATTTCGTTAATTTTGAATTAGGTTTCTCTCCAAGAGGTCCAATAGCTTTTGATGTTAGACCTTTTTCTAATAATGCTTAATATTTATAAGAACACGATTTCAAAATCGTGTGCATCAAACAAGAAGGATATTAACACTGTAGAAACAAAACTTTTAAAAATTAGTGCAAACCTAACAATTGAAATTTTGAGCACCCATTTTTTAGCGTTACTCACATTTAAAAAAACACAAACGGAGAAGTTCGCTCGAAAACCTATCTCACCATCTCTCAAATCCAGCACTCTTTAACCTATCTTACCCACCCTCGCGCCTATTGTAATACTTATCATGCGCTGTTCGAGATTTCGAACTGGGCAGGACACCACATAATCTATAATGTTATTGATTAATTCTTTTATGCAAAACATCTCGGAATTCTTTTTCAAATTCTGGACTATAAACGGAAGAATCAGAATTTTCAAAACATTTCCCTAAAACTATGATGACATCTTTAAAAATCGTTGCTGGTATGTTTGACTTAATTTGATTAATAACATTAAGGCAAACTGCAAGATCTTCCCCTTTTACACCATAGCCATATGATGGTTCAAGATGGTCAAATGTAAGATCAAAAGCATTCGATAAAGATGCATTATCGTATTTTGCTCCAGTTTCGATTTTACAGGGAATTCCTGTATAATAACAAAGGAAATGATGTTCACCATTTGGATTAATAAAAGAAGCTTCTTTTAATGCTTTTTTTACATTGGTAGTGTTAAAATTACTTTTTTTACCATTAATTTGAACGATTTGTTTACAAGTTGAGCAAAGAATATCCTCGCCAGAAGAATAAATCTCTCCTGATAATTTAGTTTTACAAATACCACAAATATTTCCCATTATTGAAAGCCTCTTTAATTTATATCGATCTCATTTACTACAATTGGTATAGTAAGTACATTTTTATATAAATAACATCTTTAATATCTTATGAGTTTATTGGGCAAAATTGAAAGAATAATTGACGTTGTATTGGAAGATGGTTCTGTAGAAAAAGGGGATGATTTTGAAAAATACGTTGTAGATATGTTTGACAAACGCTATTTTTCAGTTGCGGAGTGGACATCAGATATTTCAAGGAAACATGATCGATTTGTTGAATCGGATACTAATCCGGATTTAGTAATGAGATATGACTATAAAAATAAAAATGAACGATTTTGCATTGAGTGTAAATTCCGATCAAATTTGTATCAAAATAAACTTAATTGGTCAAAACCTGATCAGATAAAAAGATATAGAAATTATGCAAAAGAAAAGAAACTTCCTTTTTTTGTTGTAATCGGTTTAGGAGGAGATCCTCTATACCCAGAAAGGCTGTTCTGTATACCACTTAAAGAAGCGAAATATCCTGCTCTCTATCCAAGTGTTTTTGAAAAATTCGAAAGAGATCCTAAAAAGAATTTCTTCTGGAAAGCTGGTGAATTGATTTAATTTATGTCATCTAAATATTGGAGATCGATAAAATGGATGGAAAAAATGTTACACAATTAATTGTCAAAAGTTCTAAAATAAAATCGACACTTATGGTCGTTTTACTATGTGGTATATTAAATGTAGGTACCGATTTATCTGTTGGTTTAGTTCCTGTTTCAGGAGATGTTGCCAATTCATTTATTGATACGATACTTACTATTCTTCAGGTAGGGTCAATTGCTTATTTAAAATCTAATGGAATTGAGTATATTCCGAATGACTAAGTCCAGCGCCTTTAACCTGTCTTTTGTCTACCCTCGCGCCTATTGTAAAACTTATCATGCGCTGTTCGGGATTTTGAACTGGGCAGACAACATATGATTTAGTCTAACGTGCTTAAGCCATTTTTCTGCGATAATTGGGTGACAGAAGTGAGGGAATTAATTAATAATTCTTTATTTTTCATTGATTGTAATAAACAAATATATTTATGCAGATAAATTGATTTGTATCATATGAAAATGTCTTCAAATATATTATCAAAAAAAATTAATATCTACCTTATAGGTAATATTTTCTTTATAGGTAAGAAACCTAACTTAAAAGTGCTCTTATATGCAGTAATACTTTCTTTTTTGCAACCAATATCTGAAATCATATTAGAAATTAAATATTTCTCTGATTTTAATTTTTCAGATGTATTTTTAAGTATTGGGGTGCTGCTGATATTATTTTGTCTTCAATCGGTTATTAAAAATTGGGATATGTTGTTACGTTTTACTCGTAAATATATAAAACTAAAACTAAATATTATTTTAATATTAGGAATTGAAATTTTAATCGGATATATGATATTTAATTTCATCGGACAATTTTTTATTTACGCCCTATTAGGATCATTTTTTTGGGTGACAAGTGGTTTTTTGAGAATAATTATACAAGCAACAAAAGCTTTGTTCTATGAAAATTCAAATGAATTAGCCAAGTTAATTCAATGTTATAGTTATTTGAGAATAAGCTACTTTACTTTATTATTAATTCTTTTGTTTAATAAAATTCAATTAATTTCACATATGAAATCAATTTTAATTCAACTTGAAAATATGAATGATTATTTAAATTTTTCAATTTATATTGCTTTTTGGTTTTGTTTAATATTTGTTTACTCACATTTCATGCTCAATTTATACCCCTATTTTACAAAAGATCCTGAAGTAGTAAAATCGATTAAAATTATACAATTTATTTCTCTTAAAGAAAAAGGCAGATCATTCAAAGAGATGATGGGTAATTTTAATGATTATTCAGAGTCTTTAATGCAAGATAAATTAAATCGGTTAATATATTCTGGTTTTGTTGAGAAAGATAGAAAGTATAAATTAGCACCACATCAAAAATATTATAAAAAAATGGGATAGTTTTAAACTGAAAGATTATTCTAATAAGTCTTAACAAAACGTTACATTTATTGAAGATTATTATTACATTTAAATAAAGTGCAAACGGAGCAATTCACCCCCTCGAAAACCTCCCTTCCAATCTCCCAAATCCAGCGCCCTTAACCCGTCTTGTCCACCCTCGCGCCTATTGTAAAACTTATCATGCGCTGTTCGGGATCTTGAACTGAACCTCGATGGTGGTCAGACAAAGCTACTACCAAGTTCACAGAAAAACAATAGAATTAAAATATAAACAGAACTATGGATTAAGTTAACATGATTGTAAAAGACGAATCAGATTCCAAGATCAAATCACTTCTTGATCTAACAAAACATCTCGGGCTTGACAAAAGTCAACTCGATTCATTTATAGGAATCTGTGAAAGCAACAACATATCATTCCTTGGATTGTTTGGATCATATTCCAGAGGGGAGCAGAATAAAGATAGCGACATTGACCTGCTGGTAAATTTTTCCAAACGAAAGAGTCTGCTTGACCATATCAGAATTGAGCGAAATATCTCTGAAATTCTTGGTATGAAGGTCGATATGGTAACTGAGAAGTACCTGAGTCCTTATTTTGCGGATAAAGTTAAAAGTGAGGTAAAAACACTCTACCATGATTAATGATAGCGTATATTTACATCACATTTTTGATTCAACTTGCCAGATCGAAGAGTACATACAAGGAATGGATTATGAGGATTTTTATAGTGTAAAACTTGTTCAGGACGGAGTCATCAGGCAACTTGAGATCATCGGTGAAGCAACAAAGAAACTGTCCTCTGACCTGCGAGATAAGTATTCACACATACCATGGCAGGACATAGCAGGTATGAGGGACAAATTGATACATGTTTATTTTGGTGTGGATCTGGACGAGGTATGGGACACTGCCGAAAGAGATATTCCCGAATTGAAAGAAGAAATTGCCAGTATTTTGCGACATATCGAAGGCAATGTGGAATAGATGGCGATGCCATAAACACGCCAAAGCCGCCACATAGGGGCCATAAAGGGGCCAAAAATTCGATGAACGAACCATTTCAATCAGAAATAGTGAATATAAATAAAAAATAGCAGGGAGTCATGGAATGAATAACAATAACAGTTTGGAAGGTTCGATAAACGATGATCAGCCTCAGAATGACGAACTATTTAATCGGGTGGCTTCTATTCTTGATCAGGCACGGGCGAATGTTGTTAGGTCAATTGATAACCAGATGGTAATCGCTTACTGGCTGATCGGACGTGAAATCGTGGAATCGGCACAGGGTGGAGATGAACGGGCAAAGTATGGGAAAAAAGTGCTGGAGGGACTATCTGCCAGACTTTCCCAGAAGTATGGCGAAGGTTTTTCCGTGACAAACCTGCGTTATATTAGGTTGTTCTATCAGACATATTCTGAGCGTATGCCAGAAATTCATCACATGGCGTGTGATGAATCTGATCGATTGGATGGGATCTCACAAAATCATCACACGACGTGTGATGTTTTAGAAGACATGAACCTTGCAGTTGAAAAAAACGAATGCAATCAGGGTTTTTCCCCGCTACTTAGCTGGTCGCATTACCGGACACTGACCAGAGTCGAAAATAAGAACGAACGTCTATTTTATGAGCTTGAAACAGAGAAAGAAGGTTGGAGTGTTTCACAACTGGATCGGCAGATCAACACATTTCTCTTCGCACGATTACTTAAAAGTAGAGATAAAATGGCCGTGATGAAACTGACGTGGGAAGGGTACAATCCAAAAAACCCGATAGACACGATAAAAGATCCGTATATTTTAGACTTCCTCGGTTTACCAGATTCCGATATTCTGCACGAATCAAAGCTCGAAAAAGCCATTATCAATAATATCCAGTCATTTCTTCTTGAACTTGGTAAAGGCTTTGCTTTTGTTGGACGACAAAAACGGCTACAATTCGATGGTGATTTATTTTATGTTGATCTGGTGTTCTACAACTGCATTTTAAAATGCTACCTGTTAATAGATCTAAAAATTGGTGAACTGACGCATCAGGATGTTGGTCAGATGGATAGCTATGTTCGGATATTTGATGATAGATACATCACCTCCGACGATAATCCGACAATTGGATTAATCCTTTGTTCAAAGAAGAACGAGACCATTGCAAAATATTCGGTGCTCAATAACAGCAAGCAGCTTTTCGCTTCAAAATACATGCTCTATCTGCCAACAGAAGAGGAGCTCAAACATAAGATACAACACCAGCGCCAGCTGATCGAAGAGAGATTAAAAACAAATTTGTAATGACAGGCAGACCGGAAAGAGATCAAATATGGGATTACCCATTAGAAGCCCTGCGAGAAGCCCTCATCAATGCTGTTTGCCATCGGGACTATACAATATTCTCAAACATTGAAGTACGAATATATGACGACAAACTCATAATCAGAAGTCCGGGATTTTTACCTTATGGGATCACACTGGAAGAACTATACAAACCACATTCATCAACACTGCGAAACAAAGGACTGGCAGAAGTACTGTATGATACTGAACTGATCGAAAGATGGGGCAGCGGCATAGAAAAAATACAACAACACTGCCTTGATGCTGGTCTTTCAGAGCCTACATTTGAGGAATATCAGGGCTTTCAGGTTGTGTTTAGAAAATATGTATATGATGAAGAATATCTTCGCAGCCTGAATCTAAATGAAAGACAGATCAAAGCTGTGATGTATGTCAAAGAAAAAGGGCAGATAACGAATACAGAATATCAGGAAATTTGCGCCACCTCTAAAAGAACCGCTTCAAGAGATTTGTTAGATTTGGTATCTTCTGGTATTTTTGAGCAAATCGGCACCACTGGGGCTGGAACAGCTTACATTCTAAAGGGGCCATATAGGGCCAAACATTTCATAAACACATTACTAAGGCACTATTAAAGGCGCCAAAACATAAACCCCCCCTTCCTATATCTCAAATCCAGCGCCCTTTAATCGATCTTGTCTACCCTCGCGCCTATTGTAAAACTTATCATGCGCTGTTCGGGATTTCGAACTGGGCAGGGCACCACATAATGAGCCCCACAGTGGATGTCTCGTAGAATTGAATAGCTTGCCAGTTTTGATTTAGATGTTTCACTGAGCATTGATCTTATACCAGTGCTTAATACAAAAGTTTAAACACTAAGATGCTAAAATATAGACCCATGTCACATAAAAGGGAAAATGTATTGATCGAAGCCCTGCCGTATATCAGGGAGTTCCATGATTCTATCATGGTAATAAAAGTAGGGGGGCACGCAATGGTCGACCCAAAGATCATGGATGAGATTATTCAGGATATTGTTCTTTTGCGCTATGTTGGAATACATCCTGTTCTTGTACACGGTGGAGGTCCTGAAATAACCGAGAAGATGCAGCGTATGGGTAAGAAACCTGAATTTGTAGGAGGTCTTCGAATTACCGATGATGAGACACTTGAGATCGCACGCATGGTTTTGGTGGGTAATATCAACACAAGGATCGTTTCGCTCATCGGGCAGCACGGCGGAAAGGGAATTGGCCTGTCAGGGAAGGATGGAAAGATGATACTTGCCAAAAAGAAACCCGCCCAGCGTGTTGTGATTGAAGGAGTAGAGCAGCATGTTGATATTGGATGGGTCGGAGAGACCGAGATCATCAATCCCGAGATCATCAATATTGTTATCAGGGAGAGTTATATCCCTGTGATATCCCCTATAGCAATGGATGCGGCCGGAAATGCATTGAACATTAATGCAGATACTGTGGCAGGCGACATCGCAGCGGCACTTCATGCCAAAAAATTGATCCTCATGACAGATGTTCCCGGTCTTTTAAGAGATATAAAGAATCAGTCAACACGCATATCAAGGGTCACGGTCGAAGATGTGGAGACCCTGATCGATGAGGGTGTGATATCCGGAGGAATGACCCCGAAGATGCGAAGTGCAGCAGCAGCCACCATTAGCGGAGTTGAGCGGGTGCATATAATCGATGGCAGTGTGTCGCATTCAATTTTGCTTGAATTGTTCACGGATGCCGGGATCGGGACAATGGTTTATACTGATCAGGATTGAAGTGCAAGTTTAGATAGAGTGCACTGTTCCGATATTCAGTGAATATGGAACAATTTTTCAACTCAATCATATCTAATCCATAATTGCTGAACCATATGTGAGATCATCCAGTTCAAGCACTTTTTTCCACAATTCCTTGCAGTCGCATGTGAGTTCATCAAGGTCACCGATGTCCTGTGTGACCGAGAATTCACGTATCGCGTCTGCAACATCATGGCTGCATTGTTTGCAGTTGTGAGGTCCGCGTTTTGAGCCTGCGCCCACAGGGTCGGACATGATTGGCATATCAGGATGTGCCTGTTTTGCTTTTTTGATGATCTCCACGATACTCCACAGCCATGGTGGGCGGTATTGTTGCTTTTGCCACAGTGATTCGACAAATGTGCCGCGCTGGACATTGCAGAGGTTGATGGATATGGTGTCTGAGTATTGTGCTGCATCGTCTATGGATCGGATGATGTCATCCATTGCCTCACCTTCGGACAGGAATGGAGGTTTTAGCATGAGGTATGCTTTTGTGGTTACGCCGTGTTTTTTGGCGGTTTCCGAGGCGCGGACAAAATTAGCGAATGTGAAGCCTTTGTTAATGGAATCTTTTCGTATTATGTCGGAACTTGTTTCAAGACCGACAGCGATCTCGAATTTAGTGCTACCAAGTATGGTTGTACATTCGTCCATGACCTCATCGGTCACATATTCGGGGCGTGTTTCGGCAAGCACTTTTGGGATGCGCTCATCGTCTGCAAGCCGGCGCAGGATACTTTGCCGAACCTGCGGAGATATCTCGCGCTCATCAAAAAAGCTGCCTGATGTGAATATCTTGAGCATGAACTCGTCCATGTCGCCTGCTTTGTTAAGCGCCCTGTCGAGTTGTGTTTCAAGGTCGGCGGAAGATGGTGGTTCTGTGGCGCTGTCGTATACGAAACCGCACATGGTACAGCCGCCTGCCTGTCCCCATCGGCAGCCTGATGTTTTGAAGATGATGGTAAGTGTTTTTATTTCCCGTCCATCGAGAAGGTCAACACCTGTCCATACAGCTGACGGTCTGTCGAGCGCTGAGGGTTTGATACGCTGACGTGCCCGGATGTCTGCTACTGCTTTGTTGAGTGTCATCTGTGCATACTCAAATTCATTCGAATTCAATGGTTGCAGGCGGTTTTGGAGTTATGTCATAGACAACCCTTGCAACCGATGGTATCTCGCCTGTGATGCGTGATTCGATCTGACGAAGTGCATACCATGGAAGTTCCAGTGCTTCGGCAGTCATGCCGTCCCTTGAACCTACGGCGCGAATGGCAACTATCCAGCCGTGTATTCTCTGGTCACCTTTGACACCTGTACCTTTCCCGAGTATTGCGGCAAAGGTCTGCCATGGCTGGAATTTTTCAAGCAGTTCTTCTTCAACTATAGCATTTGCCGCGCGAACAACCTCTACCTTTTCTTCGGTCACTTCTCCAATGATCCGGACTGAAAGACCGGGACCCGGGAACGGCATGCGTTCGCTGATCTCGTGAGGCAGGTCGAGTGCACGTGCGACTTCACGAACCTCGTCTTTGTACAGGTCATCAATCGGCTCGACAATTGCCTTAAAATCAATAACTGACGGCAATCCACCAACGTTGTGGTGTGATTTTATCCCGCCTTCGGATTCGATCCTGTCAGGGTATATGGTGCCCTGTATCAGGTATTCGGCTTCAAGCAGTCGTGCTTCCTCTTCGAAGGCACGTATGAATGCCTCACCTACAGCCATTCGCTTTTCTTCGGGGTCTTCAAGACCTTTCAAGGCTTCCATGAACTCGTCCTTTGCATCAACAACCTGTAGGTTCATGTCAGAGAATATTTCCTTTATACGCTCTGTTTCGCCTTTTCTCATCAGACCTGTGTCAATGTATATTGGTGTCAATTTGTCACCAATTGCACGGTTTGCAAGCACTGCACAAACTGAACTGTCAACCCCGCCCGAAAGTGCGATTATGGTCTTTCCCTGAGCTTCTTTTTTTATCCGCTCTATGCTTTTAGGTATGAATTTTTGGACTTTTACCATTGGAATGAACTCCGATTTATTTACGTTTGAGTTTATGTATGGTAGTATGGTGGTTTGTATATAGTAATTTTGGATGGGATGTGGGTGTTCACACGACTCTGGATTGAAATCCGAAAGGTATCAGATGGATGCTGAGTATTTTGATTTTTCATATTTGTTTAGCTGCCAATTTTAATCACGCACATTATCCTAGAATCTTGACTTTTTTTCATCATCTTTTTCTGGCAATCAAATGATGCCATCTTTTCCTCGAGAAAATGCTCACTTCGTTCGCATTAACTCGCACTATATATTTATAAAATATATACTACAAGAAACTCGGTCAATTCTTTGTTTGGCTTCTTCCATGCCATTGGTATAACCTTCATTCAG
>JAUWQD010000015.1 GCA_030611265.1 Methanosarcinaceae archaeon
CGGCGCAGGGACAGTGACCTTTCTGGGATCGGGTGGGCTTGTGGTTGAAGACTTCAGGGAGGGCGAGAAGATACCATTCGAACTGTCAGGCAACAAAATGCAGGGCAGGTATGCGCTCATCAAGACTGGATTCGAGGGGCAGGAGAATAACAAGAACTGGTTGTTGTTTAAGCGGTAATGAGGGCAACAGGACTTGTTTTAGCAGATCAAAAACCGCACGCGTGCTGTTTGACCAACCAATAATAGCGGGGGACGCGCGGTGCATATCCAAACTCTCATTTTCCATGAAAATGTTTCAGATATTCTTCGTTGGTCATTCCCGCCTTATTTATCAACTTCTTCAATAAACCGACACCAAGTGTTTTATTTTTATGAACAGGAATAGACAGATGAATCTCACTATAATCGTTTATCAGGATATAATGACTCCCTTCAATATGGTTCACTTGCCAGCCGGCCACCTTGAAAGCTGACACATGCTTGTCCCCACTTGCTCGTGGTAATCTAGGCATATTCAGCAGCCGTCGCAGTATCTAATAGAATATTCATCTTATTATGAAAATTTGAAGCACTATTTTTCAGGAAATTATCCTTTGCACACTTAAGTCTCGAATTAAGACATCCCACTATGGCTTCATTAATATTATCCATAGCCTCATCCAATGTGTCCCCTTCCGATAAACATCCCGGAAAGTCCGTGCATTCAACCACATATTTTCCATCTTCATCAGTTTCACAAATGATATTAAATTTCATTCAATATGTCTCCAATCAGTTTATCATATAACAATATCGAATCCATACCTAATATAGATATATGCCTATCGAGTCGCAAACTTACATAAATTTCCTATGCCCATCTTTGCGAACCACCACCACCCATGCCCCAAATATTCACAATCCAATCCCACAACGCATCACACTACCACTACGACTTAAGGCTTGAGATTGACGGGGTCCTCAAAAGTTTCGCGCTTCCAAAAACACCGCCTACAGAACCCGGCATCAAACTGCTCGCGATCCAGACAGAAGACCACATGCTTGAATACGCAGACTTCGAAGGTGAAATACCACAGGGGCACTACGGCGCAGGAACAGCAACACTCTAAGATCAGATCGAGCTTGTGTTCGAAGACTTCAGGGAGGGCGAGAAGATACTATTCAAACTGTCAGGCAACAAAATGCAGGGTAAATACGCGCTCACCAGGAACACACCCCGCCCAGACTGCATTTCAGAAGTCAGATAAAACCTGACCGGGGTCAAACGCCCATCTTCTATATGGGACAAACTCCACCGTGCCTTCATCCACATCCATAACCTCTGCGTGGTCAAGTGTCACGATATACCCCTTCTTCATCTTGAACGCATCCATTGCACGCCGCAGTCCATCAACCTCGCGTGCCCTTGTCTTTGTATCTGAAACATCCAGACACACGTTCACAAGTGCAAGTGGAGCAGTACCTTTCCATATCAGGAAATCCACTTCCTTTTTATCCATAAGGCGGTACACCTCAAGTCCCATTCTCCTGATATCAAGGAACACAGCATTCTCAAGCAACTTTCCACGCTCAAATGAGAAACGATATGATGCTACCATAAGTAAACCATTATCAACAGCATATACCTTTTTAGGACTTCGCTCTCTTCTGCCGGCAAAGAATGAATGTGTCTCTATGAAAAAAAGGAGGTACGGCTCTTCCAGATATCTGGAATATCTATCTATAGAATCGAGTGACACCTTCCCTCCAAGTGCACGTCTGGTACCATTAAGTGTAACAGGACCCGGTACAGATGCCATAAAAGTAGTTGCCACAGATTCCAATTTCTCAATTTCACGCACTTCATACCTTCTGGCAACATCATGATTGATAATATCCCGATAGATCTGAAGTACCATACGCTCTTTAATATCCGGTTCAGATGTAAGTACAACCGCAGGAAACGCTGATGCCGAGATGTATTCTGATGTCAGGCTCTGCATACGATCCGCATCTTCCAGAGGGTCATCGGGATCGAGATCATGAAAACGCATGTATTCCGAAAGGTCAAGCGGAAACACCTCCACATCAAGATGCCGCCCCGTGAGTAGCGTTCCCAGCTCTCTTGAGAGAAGTTCAGCCGATGAACCCGACACAATAATATGCATATCCGGTCGCATATCCATTTGTATCCTTACCCATCGCTCCCACTCCGGAAGTCTCTGAACCTCATCAAGTACAAGATAACGTATCCCCTCAGAATCGACAAATGTCCTATGTGCACTCAGTATCTTGTCAAGAAGGGCAGGCCCATCATCTATCGGAAGCCGGGGGTCCTCAAAATTCACATACAACATTTGCGATGGAGAAGCAGTTCCACTCTCGATAAGATTATGCATGAACTGTACCATTATTGTTGTCTTACCACTTCTTCGAACACCTGTCACAACAAGTACCTGACCTGTTGAAGAGAGACGCTCAATTTCATTTATGTACCTCGGTCGGGTAATGCCTGTGAAAGGGCTGGTCTTCCAGAAATTAAAAGGAGTCAGAATCTCAATTAGTTCCTTGTCATCCATAAGCATTAATTAGATTTAATTAGCTTAAGTACTTTCCGATATATCGGACAAAAAATGCATTTTTTATACGACATACATTGTGAATTTGTCGTGTTGATGCCAAATATTCGAAATCCAATCCCACAACGCCTCACACCACCACTACGACCTCAGGCTTGAGATCGACGGAGTTCTCAAAAGTTTGCGCTCCCAAAAACACCGTTCACAGAACTCGGCATCAAGCGGCTCGCGATCCAGCCAGAAGACCACACGCTTGAATACGCAGACTTCGAGGGCGAGATTCCACAAGGGCACTACGGCGCAGGGACAGTGATGATATGGGATAAGGGCGGGCTTGTGTTCGAAGACCTCAGGGAGAACCCTTTTTATTAATGAAAGACAAATAAAAGATAATTAATACAAAACAGATGCATAGCATATCAGACATATAAGTGATCAAAAATGCAGAAACTATCTCCTAAAACATTGGATCAGGTTGTAGCGCAGATCGTAGATGTGGCACACCCTGAAAAGATCATACTCTTTGGGTCCTATGCTCGTGGAGATGCAAGAGAGGACAGTGATTTTGATCTACATGTCATCGAACGTGAAGTCACAGCCAGACGTGAGGAAACTGTCAGGATTCGGCGCTCTTTGCGATCGCTTCGGGTACCTGTAGACATTTTAGTCTTTTCAATAAATGAGATTAAACGTTATGGGGATATCATGGGAACTGTGCTGTATCCGGCGCTTCGTGAAGGCAAGGTGGTCTATGGTGAGTGATAGAGGTTGGTAATCGCCCGCCTGTATATGTTGTACCTACACTAACCTTAAATAAGATGTAATTCAAATTTATGCAATATGAAACAGCAGCAAAGTCCAAAGATTCGATCTACACCCAATATGATCAAAACCAAAGATGTCGAGAGAGAAACTGAACTAAAGGCAATCGATCGGATACTTGATCGAAGGTATGAAGTATTGGTAGAACTGGGGTAGTTTATTTTTCAATATGCGTTTTAATAAACGTTAAACAAAATGAAAACACTTGATTTTCATTTTCATTTAAAACACTAACAGGTCTTTCTTCATAAGTGCCATACTCACGTAATCTTATTTTATAAAGATATTTTTGGAATTGAGAAGCTTCAGTAGCTGTATAATCGAAATAAAAACCATTCTTTTCCAAAAACATTTCAGTAGCAGTCAATGCTGTTCTATGATTGCCATCAGGAAATGCTTGCAATAAAATTATATTTTTCAAATAATATGCCGCAAATTCTACAACATTTCGGTTTTCCGGTGCATATTCAATTAATTTTTCAAGATGATAAATCTTAATAGGGTAATCTTCACTTCCAGTATACTCGATCCGGCTATCATTAGAAGCACGTATTTTTATATGTTCATTAATATCCAACAGATTTTTTAAAGTGAGAAAATTAAGTGACATGGTCAGTTTCACAAATAATATTAAATTTCATTCAACCTGGTCTCCAATCAGTTTATCATATAACAACATCTAATCCATATCTAATATAGATATATGCTGATCGAGTTGTAAACTCACATAAGTTTCCTATGCTGCACCTTTGCGAACAACCACCATCCATGCCCCAAATATTCGTCCTACAAGAACACAACGCCTCTCACCATCACTACGACCTCAGGCTTGAGATTGACGGAGTCCTCAAAAGTTTTGCGCTCCCAAAAACACCGCCCACAGAATCAGGCATCAAACGGCTCGCTATACAGACAGAAGACCACAAGCTTGAATACGCAAACTTCGAGGGCGAAATACCACAAGAGCACTACGGCGCAGGGACAGTGACGATCTGGGATATGGGCGGGCTTGTGTTCGAAGACCTCAGGGGGTGGCTTGTATGCCGTTTCACAACTCTGCGCCCTATGTGCCCTCTGTGGTTGAAATTTTGTTCCATCTTCATTTGAATAACTGGATATTGGAAAGTGCCGCCCGGTAACTCAAACAATTAACCAACCTCTTGCAACCATAAATCTGCGTAAATCAGTGTTAATCTGCGTCTGAAAAAATTAAAATTAATTGCACACACCCACAGTTTTCCCAACTATATGTCTTCGTAAACTTTACTGCGATGATCTACTGTCAAAACAAGAACTTGAAGCTTATTCTTTTTGATTGTGTATAGTACTCGATATTTTCCAATTCTCAGGCTCCAGAGATCGATAGCGATCAGATGTTTTCCTAGCTCAGGATATTTTTCGAGTTGAAAAACCTTTTTTAGAATCCTGTTTCTCACCAATTTATCGAGTTTTTTCAAATCAGTTTTGAATTTTTGATCAAATAGCAAAACATACATCAATCAAACACCATGTCATCTTTTGTGAGGTACTCGCCGGAATTAATCCTGTTAAGAGCTTGTTTGACTGCTGTTATGGTCCCCTTCTCAGAGAGAACGTTAATCGTTTCTGTCAAACGATCAATGTATTCAATCATATCATCATATTCATCTTTGTAAAGCCAGATTTTGTTAGATTCAATATGAGTATCCATACAACGTAATTTCACTTTAAACTATTAAACACTTCTGACCATGTTCAATAAACACAACACAATAGCAAAGCGCCGTCCGCCCGGCGAACAATTAACCAACCCATGCCCAAAACATCCATAATTCAATCCCACAACGCCTCTCACCATCACCACGACCTCAGGCTTGAGATTGACGGAGTCCTCAACTCCCAAAAACACCGCCAACAGAACCCGGCATCAAGCGGCTCGCAATCCAGACAGAAGACCACACGCTTGAATACGCAGACTTCGAGGGCGAAAAGATACTCTTTTAACTGTCAAGCAACAAAATGCAGGGCAGGTACGCGCGAATCATTATCGTTCAGTGGGGGGAAGAAGAACTGGCTGTTCTTTAAGCGGAAATAAAGGAACACGCTAAAAGTAGTTATCATTGTTATGTTGATAATATCCGAAAACTCTTATATCACATTTTAGACAATTTAAGTATTAGTGGCGGAATGGATTCCTCCGTGAAAATTGCATCCCATCCCATTTCCGTCAGGATTATTATGACATAAATAAATGTTTACAACGAGGTGAAGATCATCACAGAAGAAAACCCCACAAAGATCGCAGTTGTCAGGTGCGATATAGTATCGGAAGCCTGCCCGGGTGTTGGATGCTTCATGGCGTTCAACAAACGAAAGATGTATTTCAAAGATTACGATGAAAACGCAGAAATGATTGCCTTTTTCACATGCGGCGGATGTTCTGGACGGCGTGTATATCGTCTGGTCAAATCTATCAAAAAAATGGGTGTTGATGTTGTACACCTGAGTTCATGTATGCAGATGAAAGATTATCCAAAGTGCCCGCATATCGATTCGATCAGAAAAACGATCACCGATGCGGGAATAAAAGTTGTAGAAGGTACACATCATTAAAGATCAAAGGAGATGAGATGAATGGTAAAACGTATGATCGTACACATAGATGAGGACAAATGCACAGGCTGTGGAAAGTGCGTGTCCCCTTGCGCCGAGGGCGCGATCCAGATAATCGATGGCAAGGCAAAGGTCGTATCAGAAGAACTCTGTGACGGCATGGGCTTTTGTATGGGTATATGCCCCGAAGACGCAATAACAATTGAAGAGCGCCAGACTGTCGAATTCAATGCCGAGAAAGCAGAGGCACATGAAAAGACCACGGACATCTCTATCAAGTGTTTCAGTTGTGGCGAAGGTGAAGATACAAGGTATCTCCTTCCAATGAGGCATGAAATGGAAAGTATCTGGGTCTGCACACGCTGTCTTCCTGCACTTATCCACGGGTGATATATTCAATGGACATCGAGATCGAACTAATCTCGCCGATTGATAATGTGTGTGATTACACATTTGATTTTTACTGGCAGAACCAGCGACTTGACCCCGCTTCAGTAATTCTGCACCAGTCGGGCACACAGTTTACGTACTCCGATCTTGTGGATGCTGTAAGAGGCGGCTCGGACATTCATATCAAAGGCGATGTGGGTGCGCGGTTCGCTTACAGTCTTGGTGTTGACCTGAAACACTTTGGTGGGGGTGGCAATTCCGAACCTGCCGGGTGCGTGTTCGTTGACGGGAATGTCGGCGCAGAAGCTGGCATGGGTATGGTGTCAGGTACGCTGTACGTGAGCGGAGATGTGGCGCAGCCTTTTGGTAATATCATTGAGATCGGGTCTGATGTGCAGGAATATCGAAAGTTCCGTTCGATCACTGATATCCTTTGCAATGGTCTTGATGCCGATACGCTTGTATCGAACAATTTTAATGAGAATGAGCGGCGGTTGACACTTGATGATGGCATCCTTCGCGGAACTCTCGGTGCGCGCTGTGATCATATGGCAACTATTGTTGTCGAAGGTGATGCCTACAACGGCACGGGTATGCTCATGCGACACGGCACGATAATCATCAAAGGCGACGGCGGCATGAACACAGGTGCACACCTCGACGGCGGGACTGTTGTTGTGTTTGGCAGTGTCGGTGAGTTTGCAGGTGCATACATGAAAAGCGGCTCGCTGGTGTTCAGGGATGCAAAGGGATATGTCGGTGCCGGGATAAAAGGCGGTGCGATATATTCGAAAAAGAAGGTCAAAACAACCCCGCCTGCGGGAAAGTCGCGGATGAAGGGCAATGACAGCGCCCTGCTTCGCAGTTTACTTGACATCGGGCGCGTGGAATCGATGCTCTACAATAAGTATGAGGTCGAGGAAGAAAAGGAGAGATACATAACTGTCCACATGCGGGACGGCTCTGTGTTGAGACGGAAAGTAGAATGATCATTCAATAATGCTGTAGTATAGATGATGGAAAATGGAGGCAGATAATATGGGAATAGTAAAAATAATTGAAACAATAGGTTCGTCACCGGACAGTTGGGAAGAGGCATTGAAAAGTGCAGTGGATGATGCATCGGAACTTCCGATCTTCAAATCCAAGAAGAACATCACAAAGGTGAATGTAAAGAATTTCGATGTTGAAGTTGATGATAACAAGGTGACACTCTTTAAGTGCAGGGTTGAGATCCTTCTTGAGTGAGTGGTATGAATGTAAAAACGTTGGTCTTATCTGTGATCGTACTTATCGCGGCAATGGCATTATCGGGCTGCACTGAAAAGCCGCAGCAAAAAACGATAGTATCAGAGACCAATGTTTATCCTGACATTGATTCTGCATTTGATACCGGCAAGCCTGTAGTTGTTTATTTTTATGAGTCCTTTTGTTCAAACTGCAAAGACCAGCAGCCCATAGTTGAATCAATATCTAATACGGTTGGCGACAGGGCGGCTGTTGTGTTAATGGATCGGGCGCTGAATGAAGAGTTTGCAGGCAAGTATGGGGTTACGAATGCGCCGAATATTATTGTGTTTGATAGTAATGGGGAATTCGTCAGCAATGGTTATTTGGGCAGTGATGAGTTGGATGTTGTGATTGGTGAGCTGTGAGAAAAACGGTTAACGTTTTGTGCATTTGTATAACTGTGGTAAGATGTCTGCATAAATGTGATTGTTTTATTTGAAACTAAAACCAAAACAACCGCCGCAGGCGGCATATCCCCACACCAATGACCCTCGAAAACCATTCATGCCAGTCGAATTGATCATAATATATAATTTGAGAATTTTATCGATGACGGAGGGATACGCCGCCTACGGAGGATTGACTCGGCGTTAAAAATATCTAAACAAATACCGTTTTATCAATAAACTCTTTGTAACCGTAATCACGCTTTTTCAACCGTAATCACGCTTTTTCAATCGTAATCACGCTTTTTCAACCGTTATCCAAAACACACTTCCCTGACCCTCAGGATTATTCTCAATACCCACATCCCCGCCATGAAGTTCAACGATCCGCTTGACAATTGCAAGCCCAAGTCCCGTTCCTTTGATTCCCTTTTTATCCACACGCTTGAAGCGCTGGAACAGTTTTGATTTGTCTTCTTCTGCGATCCCGAATCCAAAATCAGTGACCGAAACTCTCCAGTCGGGGGCAGTGTCTTGAATATCGATAACCACTTGGCTGCCTTTGGGACTGTATTTAATAGCATTGGACAACAGATTTGAGAACACATCCTCGATAATAGGATTCGCCTTTGCAAAATATTCCCCATCTGCAAGGAACTCGATCGCCATTTCCTTCTCTTTTGCAAGTGGTTCAAAATCATCGACAATATTTTTGAAGATCTTGCCAATATCATTGCGCTCGAATTCAAGTTCCTCTGTACTTTCAAGTTTTGCAAACTTCGATGCTGTTTCTACAAGATCGATGAGCTTTTCGTTATTATTGTGTACCTTATTGAGCAACTCTTTGTGTTTCTCATCGGTTTCCATGTTCATCAGGACATCTGTAAAACCGCGTACTAGTCCGGCAGGATTGAGCAGGTCATGGCGCAGGATGTCTGTGAAAAGGTCTTTTAACTGGTTTGATCTTTCCAGTTGGCCGGAGTATTCCTGAAGTTCCTGCGCCATATTCTGAACCATGATGTATGATTGGGCATTGTTAATTGCAATTCCAAACTGGCTTACAACCCGTTGCAAGAACTGTTGTGTATCCTCTGAAACATCTGTCAGGAATCCGATCACGATCGTTCCAAGCAGGTTTTTGTGAAAAACGATCGGAACACTCATTATGGTTTCTGGGGTGGTTTCCATTATCCCAAGTTCGATGTGATATTTACCATTTTGCAGTATGTCAGTAATGATCAATGGTTTGCGCTCAAGTGCTGTCTCTCCGGGAATACCTTCACCCAGTTCGAATTGCTCAGTCAAAATATCCTTATTTACAGCATGGGATGCTGCGGGTTTTAATACATTATTTTCGGCATCATAAAGATAGACTACCCCAAAAGGTGCATTCAAGTGTTTAACGATCTCATTCAATCCGTCTGTCAACAAGGTGTGCAGGTCAATAGATGCGTTCAGTGCGGTCAGGATTTCATTGTATGAAACTTCCCTCTTCTGCTGTACCCTCAATTCCTCAGTACGTTCCTCAACCATCACTTCCAGGTTTTCGGTGTAACTCTTAAGCTCACCTTCAAGCCGTTTATGCTCGGTCATATCACGCGCAATTGCAAAGACACCTTTTACGCACCCATTTGCATCTGTGAACAGAGTTGCATTATATGATACTGGTATCTTGCTATCATCTTGTGATACCAGTGTGAGTTCATAGTCTCTCACCATCTTTTGAGCAAGTGTTTTTACTATTCCTTCGTATGCTTCCTCAGGGTCTGTAAAATATTCTTTAAAAGGAGTACCAATGAGTTCTTCGCGTGATCTTCCTGTTATATTGATCATTTGCTCGTTTACATCAGTAATAATCGCTTCTGTGTCTGTTGTGAGCATGGGGTCAAGACTGCTCTCTATCAATGTCCTGTTATACAATTGTGACTCCCTTATCTCCTGTTCCATTTTTTTATACTGGGTCATGTCACGGGCAATTGCGAAAACACCCTTAACGTTCCCTTCTGCATCTGTAAATACAGTAGCATTGTAAGATACAGGGATCTCTTTACCTGTTTGGGATATCAGTGTGAGTTCATAATCCCTTACCATCTTTTCGGCGAGTGCTTCCTTGATGCCTTCATATGCTTCTTCAGGGTCTGTAAAATAGTCTTTAAAAGGAGTACCTATGAGATATTTTCGTGAATGTTTGGTCATATTCACCATCTGCTCATTAACATCAGTGATAACCCCCTCATTATCCGTTGTAAGCATAGGGTCGATACTGGCCTCGATAAGTCCACGATTATACCTTTGAAGTTGTTCCAGTTCTTCGATCTTCTTTTTCAATTGTGATATCTCTAGCATATACTGCCCCAAACAATATTTGACCAAGAACTAAAAAAAGGTTTCTATAAATTATATACTATGAAAAAAAGATTTGGTGGGATAGCGCGGATTTGAACCGCAGTCCAAGCGTCCCAAACGCTCGAGGATCGACCAGGCTACCCTACTATCCCAGAAAGGTACCCTCTGCAATAGATTTTATCGGTTAAAAAGGTTACGTAACAAAAGAGAAAATCAAACTTCGTGAAACAGAACTGTATAATAATCATGCACCTGCACGTTCGAACGACCACCCTCCAATACCGACCATAACTACTGCAAAAACGATAATCACAGCCATTGATTGCATGATCGGGATCTCCGATGCCCCAAACAGTGCCCACCTCAAAGCCTCTATGCCGTAGGTGAGTGGATTTAGGTGAACCGGTACACTCAACCACTTCGGGATATTTTCGATCGGATAGAACGCCGTACTTGTCATTAGTACCGGAAATGTGATGAATGTCATAACCATCTGGAATCCTTCATGAGATTCGATCTTTGAAGCAAGTGCGATCCCTAGTCCGATAAACCCAAGTCCTATAAACAGCATTATCAAAATACTGAACAACTCGCCCCATATCGATACGTATTCGACACCAATAATCCCGGCAATTATCATTAGCAAAAGACCCTGTATCATTGCTGTTGTTACGCCACCCAGTGCCTTTCCAAGGGCGGTGTAGAACCTGCTGACCGGTGCTATTAATATTTCCTTGAGGAATCCGAATTCGCGATCCCAGATGATGGACACTCCGCCCATGAGTGAAGAGAATAGTATCGACATCCCAATGATGCCCGGTGTCATGTGGTCAATGTAACTGCCACTTCTGACATTGATTGTCGTGTTAAGTGCCGAGCCCATTATCACAAGGAAGAACAGTGGAGTTGCCACAGCACCGATAATGCGCGATTTTGAACGTTTGAATCGAAGCATCTCACGAAGCCAGAGCGTATAGACGGTCTGGAATGAGTGTTTCATGTAACTTTCTGCCACTGCTCAACCCCATCGTTTGTAGAGTTCATTTTTGATCCCCATCTGGTCAAGTGCGCGTCCGACCATGATATTGATCAGTTCTTCGATGGTTTGCGGTTTTGAGTAAAATCCAGGGCATGCCGGAAGTATGACTGCACCGGCTTGCTGTGCCCGAAGCATGTTTTCAAGATGAATGCGGCTGAGCGGTGTCTCTCGCGTTATCAGTATAAGTTTGCGTCCTTCCTTTAAACACACATCTGCCGCCCGTGTCATGAGATTGTCAGAGATGCCGCTTGCGATCGACCCCAGTGTTTTCATGCTACAAGGTGCGATGATCATTCCATCGAACATGTGTGATCCGCTTGCGATCGATGCAGTGAAATCCTTTTCGCCGTATACCTCTGATGCAAGTTCCTCCACTTCAAGAGGTGAGTAATCGGTCTCGATCTGTATGATCTGTTTTGCAGATTTTGATATCACAAGATGTGTCCGGATCTTCATATCAGCAAGAACTTTCAACAACCTGATACCATATTGCACTCCCGATGCACCACTTATCCCAACTACGATTTCCATGAAGCTCTCTCCCTGTCCCCTTTATTTATAATCATAATTATAAATATTATATTAGTTATAGTGAATCTATAAACTTATCTGTCATCTGTTTTGAAGCTACAATTATTTTATCAATTTCATCTTTCGTTATATTATCTAAATGAATGCCGACTATAAAAACCGTTGCTGCCTTTGTAACTTCACTGACGCGCCGCGCACCGTCCAGTGCGATACCCTCGTCCCTGTGCCCCGGAAGTGTGATCACGGATGCAGACGCGTGCGCGCTTTTTTCATCGAACAAACCAACAGCTACAGCACCAACGTGCCCCTCCCCTCCGGTAAGTGTTAATACATGATCGTTCCCAACCTGTTTTTGGTCAAGGACCAATTCAGCTCTGCCTACATTCTGTTTGATCGACTGCAAAATACCCCTCACACTCTTATAATTCAGTCAAACGGAACTGCTTTGTGGTCTTTTTCACTTCAAAGAACTCACGAGCAGCCTTGCCGACGGCATCGCGGTGTTCTTTTGGGGTGTACACTCCCATTTTCCAGTTATCCTTATGTGCCCGCTCAAGGGTTGCAACAACATGTGATGCCTCGTCCAGACGCAACATTTTTCCGTCAACCTTTATCAGCGCTTTCATTTCCGCAATATCGGGAGCCTTTGGTATATCAATCAGCACGTTTTCAGGATCGATCCCTACCATTTCTGCAATCTCACCCTCAACCCTTTCCACATTACTCCTATGACGCAACACGTTCTCGCCTACCGATTCAAAACCGACATATAATGCCCGTTTATACAGCCTGCGTTCATCGAGGCGCTGTACAAGTTCACCTGCATACCCTTCATCTGCGCGCATGGTCTCAAAGACCCTTGCATCATCCATCTCACCAAGTTCGAAGGGGTCAAGCGCCTTGTTCTTGATTAGGTATTCGATCGCCCGCGTGCACATAGTTTCTGCGATCCTTGAAACGTGATGATAATAAACGGAAGGGTGCATCAAGAAACGTGATACCAGCAAAGATTCGGCGGCTTTCAGACCGCCCGGTGTGACAACGAGTTTGTTTTCGTAAAACTGCATCTCATGGATAAGTCGGACATGGTCTACAAGTCCGAATGCAACGCCTGTATAGTGCGCATCCCTGACAAGATAGTCCATACGGTCAACATCGATCTCACTACTTAGTATTTGCCCGATGGCAGTTTCGCCTTTGATATGTTTTGCGATATTTGTGGGATTGAGATCATGTTCTTGCAGGATCTCGGATATCTCTTCTCTATTAAGGATGTCTTTTACGTCATCATGCTTTCTTCTTGTGTAGCGGCTGATGATGCTTTCCGTTACATGTGAGAGCGGACCGTGTCCGATATCATGCAAAAGGGCAGCGGCGCGAAGTTCGTTCTTTTCGTTGGTGGTCACGGAATCGATCTGTGAGGTTAAAACGGTAGCAAGGTGCATTACACCAATGGAATGTTCAAAACGGGTATGGTTGGCTCCGGGATATACGAGGTTTGATAGACCAAGTTGATTTATCCGGCGCAGACGCTGCATGGATGGGGCATCGATGAGTGATAATGCGAGTTTATCCAGTTCGATGTAACCGTGTACAGGGTCGCGAATGACTTTCATATTGTTTAAATAGATTTTATGGTATAATGGTGTTCCTATAGTCACAGTACTTCCGATTACATACAGTTCCGAGTGTATATAATTTCACAAAATCGCAAAATACTTAATTCCTCTTACATTAGGTGTATTTTTGTTTCCATAGAAAGGTATATCGTGGAAATCAATGGCAACATCGTGAGTAGGGCTATTCGGAATTACAGTTGTAGTTTTGCAATCCCTTCCCGCACAGCAGCAACAGAATCTGACAAAGCCTTTGACTGCTCATCCGTGAGTTGAAGCTCGATTATCTCCTCAACGCCGCCCTTACCCAATTTCACAGGCACACCAAGATACACATCGCTCGCATTGTACTCTCCCTGTAAATACGCCGCGCAGGGAAGAACCCTTTTTGAATCATTGACAACAGCCTCAACCATCTTGGCAACAGATGCGGATGGAGCATAGAATGCACTGCCTGTCTTGAGATAGTCAACGATCTCGGCTCCGCCATTGATGGTGCGCAAAACCAATCTCTCAACAGCCTCCTGTGGCATCAGTTCTGACATTGGAATACCGTAAACTGTTGTGTACTCAGGCACTGGAACCATTGAATCACCGTGTCCGCCAAGCACCATTGCGTCAACATCCCGCACAGAGCAGCCGATCTCCATTGCGATGAACGCTGCAAACCTGCTCGAATCAAGTACACCGCTCATCCCGAATACACGATTGTGCTCAAATCCTGTTGCTTTAAGCGCAACGTAAGTCATTATATCAAGCGGATTTGTGACCGTAATAACCGTTGCCTTTGGAGCATATTCTGCAATGTTCCCACAAACCTCTGTTGTGATCTTGCCATTGATAGCCAGCAGGTCATCGCGGCTCATGCCAGGCTTTCGTGCAATTCCCGCAGTCATAACAACAACATCCGAATCCGCAATGTCTGCATAATCGGTCGTACCAAGTATATCAACATCATACCCCATAACGGGAGCCGCCTGCATAAGATCAAGAGCCTTCCCTTGTGGTAGACCGTCAACAACATCTGTCATAACAAGATCGCCAAGTTGTAATTCCGCAAGACGTTGGACTGTGGTGGCACCCACATTGCCTGCGCCGATAACTGTAATTTTTGTCATTTTTAAAACACCTTTGAATAATTATTTGTGGATAGTAAGGGTGGATATACTTATAATTGCCGCATGATTAACTGAGGTTTTTTATTTTTTTCTGGATGAAATGAATCATGGCAAAAAATATTCACCGCAGAGGACGCAAAGGCCACTGAGGGCACAAATGCGTTGGCAGCGATTGGAATTTCGATGTATGCAGGATAGTAGTGAACAAGGATAGACTGCGATTGATTTATCACTGAAGGTGTGAGGCCGCCAGCAGTTATATCAATCGTTGCAGTCTGTCCAGGTTTTGCTCCAATGTATCCATTGTGATTACTCCCCAAAGAGAATCACTGCATTCGGTAGGTTATTTCCGTATGCGTTATGTTTGTATAAACATAATTCATAATAAAGTTTTCTATATTATACGGGGGATATTGTGTAACTATTTATCTTTTGGAAGGAAACAATAAAATACATATGAAACCCAATCTATTGAAAAAGTAATATCTCTATACTTCTTCACATGATTATTGCCTATTACTACTTACCCATACTAAAAAATAGAGACAAAAACCATGCTCACAAGCACATACATTCATATCCCTCATATTGGAAAAACAATCGAGCACAGGATATGGTCAAGCGGCATTAAAACGTGGTCCGAGTTCATTGAACAGCAGGACACGATACCCATATCTGCCGCAAAAAAAGAGACCATACTCGCAGGAATAGATGAATCCAACGACCGCTTAAATGCACGGGATTTTAATTTTTTCGCCAACGCACTTCCAAGATCGGAACATTGGCGCGCATACCGGCATTTTTCTGATTCGGTTGCCTTTGTGGACATCGAAACCACCGGTTTGTCGCCAAACTACGACGACCTTACGGTCGTCGGAATATATGATGGAAAAGATGCGAAGACATACATTCGCGGTATTAACCTTGATGATATCGTTGATGAACTCGCAAAGTACGAACTTCTGGTTACGTTCAATGGGGCACGTTTTGACCTGCCATTCATCAAACAAAAATATCCCCAGATCGAATTCAACCAACTGCACATCGACCTGATGTACCCTCTACGACGCATAGGTCTTCGCGGCGGGCTGAAGAATATCGAGCGTACGCTCGGAATATCCAGAAGTGACGAAACTACAGGGATCGATGGTTTTGAGGCAGTGCGTCTGTGGCGCAGATACGAACGTGGAGAGAAGGATGCGCTTGAACTGCTGCTAGAATACAACCGCGAGGATATTGTCAATCTTGACACTATTATCGGGATGACGCATCAGAAATTTGTAGATAATGCGTTTTCTGTTGCTAATTATTGATTGTTCAAAGTTCACATACCATCATGTACCATGTCCTGTCTTTCAACCCCCTGTCAGCTCCGAAACTGTTTTCACCCTCCTGTCAACGAGTATCCCCATAAATGAATTATACAGCTCCTACGAAATCAGGTGATTTCTCCAAGGATCCTCTGATTGCAACATGTAGGTATTTTGCGGATAAGGGTTTCTTCCGCACGATTTTGGAATTACTTCATAGGTTCTATTGCAATCTGGGCATGTGTATGTCATTTGTATCACGATTGGAGAAGTTAGGTTCTTTTAGGGTATTGGTAAGTTGATTGTTTGAATAATGATTTGTTCGTATCTTTCATGATTCAACAATGCTTTAGTGTCGTGTCAACTTAAAAGTGTCGATTATGTGGTGCATAGATTAGTATTAAACGATTCCAAAATACAGTAATTTCAACAAATATATTAGACGCAGATTAATGCAAATTAATGCAGATACAACCTTAAATCAGCGTAAATCAGCGTAAATCTGTGTGAATCTGCGTCTTAAAAAGAACTGGAAAATAGGACAGTGTCAAATCATATATTGGCGATATTGTATCATTGACATGACATTAGGATATATTCTCAAATATCGAATCCAATAATTTGATGGATATAACCAAATATAGATATACTCCGAGACACAATAATTCATTTGTAAAATATAATATAAATTCCGAAATTGAAAAAAAAAGATGCTAATTGCAGTTTAACATGGTGGAATAAATATGAGATCAAATTTGGCAGAAAATACGGGTTTTCCAGACGGTTCCAAATTTATGAAGGCTGATTTGCATCTACACACCAAGGCAGATAAAGAGTTTAAGTGCGCCATATCAGATGACAACGATTTTGCAGAAAAATATGTCAATGAATTGAAGGAAAAGGGCATTAAAATTGGGGCAATAACAAATCACAATAAGTTTGAGCACGATGAATTCCAGTTGCTCAACACAATAGCCGTAGAAGAAGATATCTTCCTGCTTCCAGGAGTTGAACTTTCTGTCAAGGACGGAAAACGAGGAATACACACCCTCATTATATTTGCACCAGATGGTGCTGAAAATGATGACAGCGATACATCAATGATAGAAACCTTTTTGACGTTCGCATTCGGAAGCAATCCACGTTTTGATAATACAGGGAATCCTGCTCATTGTAACTTAAACCTCGATGCCACAATTGAAAAACTGAATGAGCTAAAGTGCCATTATTTCATTATTCTTGCACATGCAAGCACTAACAATGGATTCTTTAAAGAACTTGAGGGCGGGAGAATAAAGGATTTCCTGAAAAGTGGCTATTTCAGAAAAAATATATTAGCATGCCAGAATATTGGAGAAAGTTCACGATCAACTTTTCTGAACAGCTGGGTAAAAGAGGTAGCAACAGAAATGGAACAGGATGAAATCAGTTTTATTCCGGCGTTCATTTCGGCATCTGACCCAAAAAAGATCGAAGAGGTTGGTACCAGATATTCTAATATCAAAATTGGTGAATATAGTTTTGATGCCGTTAAGTTTTCACTCATGAATCCTGAACTGCGCATCAGTGATGAAATCCCCCTGATAGATTATCCTTACATCAAAAGACTCTATGTCAAAACTGATAAAGCAATGTCTGAGATTGACATATGCCTCAACCCTGACATGAACAACCTAATAGGAATTCGCGGTTCTGGAAAATCAGCGTTCTTAGAAGCCATACGGTATGCACTAGAGCGTGATGCCGAAGTAGATAGTGATTATAAGAATAAGCTTATGGAATACGCAATTGGATCAGGTGGAAAAATAATTCTCGAAATAGTGGCATCCGGGCAGGAGTACCGTATCGAGAGAATTACAGGTGAAAGGCCAAAAATGTATAGGGATGACGAATATATCCCCGACCTACATCCATCAGCTATGTTTCCTGTTGTATATTATGGGCAAAAGGACATTCAGGAATATTCTATGAACCCTGAACTGCAAATTGAGCTGATAGATCAATTTATAGGGGAAAAAAGGCTTACGATACATGAGCAAATACAGGAAAAAGAAGACGAGCTCAAGGACATAATTAAAAAAAGTCATAATTTGAAGGAAAAAATAAAGAAAACGGATGAATATAAGGCTAAAAAAGCATCCTTAAAAGATAAGATTACTGTTTTTGAAAAATTGCAAATCGCAGATAAACTACAAAAAGAAGGCAACTTCAAAAAAGACGAAGTGGCATTTGAAAAGCTTGCTGATTTTATCAAAACCTCAAAAGACGATATATCCTCATTCAAAGTAAATATCGAAAATATTTTTTCACCCGTGTCTACCATTTCTTCAAAAGAGAATCCCGATCTATTTGCAGAACTTGAAAAACAACTGTTAACTTTAAAAGATACCTGGCTCAGGCAAATTAATGAAATGGAAAAAGAAGGCACTGTTACATTCGTTGAACTTGAAAAATTGAAAGATAAGTTTGCCGAAGCTCGTGACAGTGTAGAAGAAGAAATTGCCAAGATCAAAAGGGAGATTAATATCTCTGAAGTATCCCCTGATGATTTCGGACGGCTTGTGAAGGAACTTGAACGGGTACAAGTAGCTATTTCCGAAATCGAGAAATATGACCTGATTATACTGGAACTTGAAAAAACAAAGCAACGTTTGTATTCCGAACTACAAGGTCTATGGCATGAACAATGGTCAGAGCGGGAACTAAAAAAAGAAGAGATTAACGCATCACAAACAGTCATACAACTTGGAATCTATTATAAAGGGAATAAAAAAAGCTACGCTGGGTTCATGAAAGAAATCTTTAGAGGAACTGGACTGCGAATAGATAAGCTTGACAAGCTTAGCAACAATTTCTCTGATAACATAGAACTATTTAATTCCTTAGAAAATATGAGTACTTTTCAGGACATCGGTTTTACAGATAATGAATGGATAAAATTTAAAGACCGATTTTTGGAGCAGGAAGATGTATTATGCCTCTATCGCGTGCCTGATTTAATTGAGATCCTATACGACGGCAAGCCCATCCGAAAATTATCACTAGGGCAGCGAGCTTCTTCTTTGCTGTTGCTTCTATTATCACAGAAAAATACACCTGTTATAATGGATCAACCAGAAGATGATCTAGATAATCAGACCGTATATGAAGGATTGATCAAAAAAATTATTGAATTAAAAGGCAAACGTCAGATAATATTTGCCACACATAATTCGAATATACCTGTTCTTGGCGATTGTGAACAGGTAGTCGTATTCAATAATGAAGATGACAAAATAATAGCAGAATCCGGAAGTATTGACAGGTCCTCTATTCAGAAAAACATAGTAGATATTATGGAAGGTGGAGAAGAGGCATTTACAAAACGTAAGGAGATTTATTATCAATGGATACTTTAGAACTTTTAGAATTAATCGAAAAGGGTGAAGATTCACAGACCCAATTCAAAGAGATATTTGAGAGCATCGATGCATTAGCGTCTGAGATATGTGCCTTCAGTAATTCAAATGGAGGGGATATTATAGTGGGAGTGTCCGATGATGGTGATATTACTGGACTCGAAAAAGACGAGATTCACAAATTAAATGAGTGGGTATCAAATACATGCTCCCAGAAGATAGATCCGCAGGTCAATGTCACTACTCAAAATATAAAATATCTGGATAAAATTGTCATGGTGATTAGTGTTCCCATGGGGTCGAACAAGTTCTACATGGCAAATGGCAAAGACATCTGGGTTAAAGTGGGATCAGATAAAAGACGAGCAAAAAGAGAGGAGATTCAGAGATTACTCCAGTCTTCCGGGCACCTTTATGCTGATGAGATGCCAGTTGAAAATACAAATTTAAGTGATTTTGATATTGATTTATTTAAGTATTTTTATGAACATAGGGTACACGAAAAACTTGAAAAACTGGACATTCCGCTTGAGAAAATTCTGTCTAATCTAAAATTGATGGCGGATGGAAAATTGACTCTCGCTGGTCTTCTTGCATTTGGTAAAAAACCGGAAGAAAAAAAGCCGCAGTTTGTGATAAAAGCAGTTCGATTCCCTGGAATTTCCCCTGCTGTGAGCGAATATGCAGACAGCCGAGACATCAGCGGCAACATAGCTAAAACATTTGAAGCTGGCAGATTGTTTTTGATTAACAATCTTCGATTGGTGCAGAAAGATCAACACTTTAACACAACAGGCATCCTTGAAATTCCAGAGATTGCCTTAGAAGAAGCTCTTGTTAATGCAATAGTACACCGAAATTATTTCATTTCCAGCAATATCCGAATATTTGTTTTTGACAACCGTGTCGAGATTATAAGTCCAGGAGCTTTACCCAATACTATCAATGTGGAATCTATAAAGTTAGGAATCCACATAGAGCGCAATCCAATATTAGTTTCCATGCTTAAAGATCTTGAAGACATACCCTACCGGGGGATCGGGACAGGCATTCAAAGAATCATGCATGAATGTAAAAACGCAGGGATAACTGTCGATTTTATTGAAGATAAGGAGAACGAACAGTTCAAAGTCATATTCCATCGAAATTGACTACATTTTTTTAAAATCTACAATAAATGCTAAATATTTTGTAAATTATGATGAAATCGAGGAATGTGATTTGGAGAAATAATTGAAAAAAATGAATATTTATATTAACTAATTAGTGCCCACCTCAAATCTAAAACTCCCTCACAAATATCTTTTTGGAATATTTATATATTGCAACAATTCTATACAACATCGAATCAATCACCACTTATGATCGATTTGTATTATATTATACACATAAACAACGATAAATATGACAAAAATGGTCCTAATGGCTCCGGCAGAGTCGATGGAAACTACAAAGAACGTCATTTCTGCGGGCGCGGATGAAATTTACATTGGATTGGAAACGCCGGGATTTGCGAACCTGAACCTGTCAGGACGCGGGCGCAGTTGCAATGTCACGACACAGAATCAATTGCATGACATCGTGGAGTATGCACACAACCACAGTGTTCAGGTGGACTATACCGTGAACACGCCATATCTTGCTGACGGACTCGAAGATATGTTCATCGAACATGTCATGCGGGGCGTGAATGCAGGCGTGGACGCACTTATCGTAGGCGAATTCGGCGCATTGCAACTTATCAATGAACTCGACCTCGGACTTCAGATTCACGGAAGCGTGCTGCTTAATACATTTAATATGGGACAACTTGAACTTCTAAAAGACATGGGTGTGACAAAAGTCGTGTTGCCGTTCAAGGTGACACTTGACGAGATACGTGAACTTAACAAAACCGGAGTGGAACTCGAACTGTTCGGACAGTTCGGATGCTCGAATATCAACGGTACATGCCACCTAATCCACAGTGCGGATGAATCCATCAACTTCGGATTGCCATGCCGTGCAAACTACAAGGTCAGTGTAGACAACAGGCTGCACCCGATCCTTGACGCAGGAATGGACTGTTCACTTTGCAGCATTCCCGACCTGATGGACGCAGGAGTTGCAGCCCTCAAGGTTGTCGGGCGGTGCATGAATCCTGAGATGATAAAAACCATCATAGGATTATACCGCAATGCTATCGACATGTCAGAAAAAGGCGCAAACGCAGGCGACATCAAATCACATGTTCTTGAGGAGATCCCTTTCTGGCAGATGATGTGCGAACAACAACGGTGCAAGTATATGAAAACACCAATTGCAGATTCGTATATCTGATATAAAGGGGAGTTGAAGATGCCGGAAATTGAGATCAGAACTGCAAATTATGAAAAACTGGGAGTAATCATCGACACCGCAGCCGACAACGGTGCAGGTGTTGGACTCGGGAGCGAGGGATGTCCATACAAACTTCCCGACGCAAATTTGGTTGCAGCCACACTTGAAAAAACGGATGCGCTTACAGTAATAACACCGATCACACCGCAGCACCACTACGAATCCGTGATGGAATACATCAAAGACATCTCCCATCTTGGCGACCGCATCAATCTGGTAGTGAACGATGTCGGCATCCTCTATGGAATGCACAACGAAAAACTCACCGATTCATTTGATGTCATCACAGCCGGACGCGGAATTGTACACACCTCGGAAGGATGCCCCTGGGTTGACCATCTCCTTCGCGATGAGACCGAGAACATAAAGCAGGCATATCTCCAAACCAATCTGAACTACCATCGCACATTCGAGTTCTTCTCAAAACTCGGCATGACTGAAATTGAGACTGACCTTTTGCCAAGAACCGTAGAAGCCGTCGCCTCACTTGATTGCCCGATAGGAGTACATGCCGAATATGTACTTGTTGCATACGCTCGTTCATGCCATACCGCGCGGTTCTACAAAGAAACACCACCGGCATGTGTACAGAGATGCAACAGCAGGATAGATATCGAACTGCGGGATATGTTCGATCTTGCCGGCACGCCGCCGGGATTTGCTGAGCCGAGTGATGAATTGAAAGATATCTATCCCCCGCTCCAGTTGCTTGGAAATTCCATTTATATGGAAAGCGATTCTACCTCGATCAGGGGGGTAGATAAGGTTATTATCAATTCAGACATGTATGAGAGTGATTCACTTGGGAAAATTATCCAAAAGTGGAATGCAGTTTGAATTTAGGTTTTAGGTTTAAATTTCAATTTAAACTTAAACTTAAGTTGATCTTAATTTTTGAACGAATAAACGGAGAAGCACACAAATGCCTCCTGATATCTCCCAGATACCGGACTCTCCTGGCGTCTATCTGATGAAGGACAAGTCCGACACCGTGATATATGTTGGTAAAGCGCGTTCCCTTAAAAAAAGGGTGCGTCAGTATTTCCAATCCCAGAAGAACCAGTCATCAAAGACAAAAATTCTTGTCGGGCACATTGAAGATCTGGAATACATTGTCACGGATTCGGAAGTCGAAGCACTTGTACTTGAAGCGAACCTGATAAGGAAGCACAAACCGCGCTACAATATCCAGCTAAAAGACGATAAGCGCTACCCTTACGTAAAAGTCACCATCAATTCCAGATTTCCGAAAATATTCATAACACGTCGCCGCTTGATGGATGGGGCGATCTATTTTGGACCTTATACGAATGTCAAGGCGATTCGAAAAACACTCGACATCATCTCCCAGATATTCCAGATACGAAGATGCCGCAAAAAGATAAGCGGGAAACAAGTGCGACCGTGCCTCAATTACCACATCAGGCGATGTCTTGCACCATGCACAGGTGGAGTGAGTGAAGATGAGTATATGGAACATGTAATGGATGTTGTCAAATTCTTAAAAGGCGATGTGTCCAGCCTTATAAAACAATTGGAAAACAAAATGGAAAAGTTTTCCGCCGAACAGGAATACGAGGTTGCCAGCATGGTTCGTGACCAACTTGTCGCACTCAAATCCCTGTCACGTCAGCAGGTCTCAACAGCAGGTTCTGATGACAGGGATGTTATTGCCGCAGTCTCGGGGGAGAGTGGAGTGGCTGTACAACTGTTCTATGTAAGAGATGGGAACATGGTTGGCAGGGCGGACATATCACTCACAGGTGGAGCTGGAGTTGACGATACGGCAATGCCTGATGTTCTGGCAGAGTTCATCAAACAGTATTATCAGGATTCACCTGTGCCGCCCGAAATACTTGTCGAACACGAGATACCTGATAAAGACCTTATCTCAGAGTGGATGGGACAAAGATCCGGGCATAATGTCAATATCAATGTTCCATTGCGGGGACAAAAACGAAAACTTCTGGATATGGCCAGGAAGAATGCAAAAATGTCTATGGAATTGGCACAACTCAAACCCAAGGCACACGAAGCCGCCAAACAGTCACTTGTCCAACTAAAAGAAGCACTTTCATTGGATTTGCCCCCGGGTCGTATCGAAGCATTTGATATCTCAAACATATCAGGCACAGATGCAGTCGGTTCAATGGTCGTATTTGAAAATGGGATGCCATCCAAGAGTGAGTATAGGCAATTCAATATCAAAACCGTGGAAGGTATCGATGATTTTGCAATGATGAAAGAGGTTGTCCAGCGCAGGTATGCGCGTCTCCTGAAGGAACACGCTGCTATGCCAGACCTGATATTGATCGATGGCGGAGCGGGGCAGGTAAGTGCTGCTAATAGTTCATTGAAAGAATTGGATATGGATATTCCGCTTATTGGTCTTGCAAAGAAGTTTGAACATATCGTGACAACTAAAAAAGGTGCAGGAGAAGTGATAATACTGCCGCGCACATCAATGGCACTAAAACTATTGATGCAAATGCGGGACGAGGCACACAGGTTTGCTGTATCGGCACACAGGCGCAGGCGTGCTGCAAGATTGACACATTCAAAACTTGATGGTATACCTGGTATTGGTGCATTGAAAAAGCGGGCGCTTCTTGGATACTTTGGATCGATCGATGGCATCATGAATGCATCGGTTGAAGAACTAACACAGGTTGAAGGTATCAGTGTCAAACTTGCAGAACGTATATGTGTATATTTTAAAAGCAAAGGTGAATAGATGATGCGGATTCAAACAATGTATAAAACTTAATATATAACAAAACCAAATATTATTATGGGAAAATGGATGGTGTGATTATGAACAATGATTTGGAATCAAACGATACACATGCATCAATATGTCGTGGTGAGCAATTCATCATAAAAGGTCTCCTCGAGACAATTGAGACTTCGATTGGAGAGGAAGAAGCAAAGAAAGTTGCTTATGAAACCGGGTATAGGATTGGTCAAAAACTCGGTAAAAAACTTGGAATAGGTGCTGTGGTCGGTTCGCTTGAACGCTTTATTAAATACATAACTCCATACTATCAGGTAACGAACCTTGGTGTTGATCAATCCGGGGATAAGTACAGTGCATCTGTTCGTTTTGATGGGTGCATCATAAGGAAGATATTTGGTGATGGATATGCAAATCATCCTATAGGATGCAGATTAACACAGGGATACATAGAAGGTGCACTTTCTATCATGACCGGTCACAAAGTTGAAGAACTTGTATTTGAATCATCTATTGATTCAAATACTTGTGTTGGACAGATCAACTTTCACAACATACCTGTTTCCGATCGTGTGAGGGAACAGACAAGTGTACCAAGATTCCTGATAAAATAATCGTGACTAGGGGGCATAATTACGGGACAAGAACCTAAACTTGAATTCGGGGATACAACAAGAATTGCAGATATAAGAATGTTGCATGACATGGATGAAGTTATCCATGACAAGACATGGCTTGGAACAGCAGATAATTTTGAATTGTACTATATGTACCGTGACATGTACAAAACCAAAGCCGAATCAAACATTATAAAAAAACACAACCTTCGGTATGATATCACTGTGATCCCACCGGGCATGTTAGGTTGCGAGTATATGAAAACCGCAGGACACTACCATCCAAAAGTTCCGGGCACGGATATATCATACACAGAAGTGTATCAGGTACTTGAAGGTGAAGCCACCTACCTTTTACAAAAAACCGATGGTGGAAAAGTGACAGATGTAGTTGTCATTAAAGCACAAGCAGGCGACAATGTGATCATTCCACCAGATTATGGACATATCACTATTAATGCATCCGATAAAGCACTCAAGATGGCAAACTGGGTATGTGGTGATTTCGCATCTGTTTATGAACCCATTAAAAAACTGGCAGGGGGTGCATATTATCTTCTTGACACCGGATTTATCCAAAATCCAAAATATGATGATGTCCCTCCGATCCGTTATCTTGAACCTACTAACTATCCTGAATTTGGTTTTGTAAAAGGTGAAGACATGTATGGTCTTGTAGATGATATCGAAAAACTCAAATTCCTAACCATGCCACAGGATTTTTCACACCTTTTTGAGAAAATATTGAAAAACATCGGGTGAGTGGATTATCCGAATTAATATTGTTCTAAACCTGACGATTATCGTTTTGAGTTGCGGATCTGCATACCGATCATCTCATCAAGTTTCCGGATAAATTCATCCTTTGCAACGATCGGAATTGTAGCACCTGCCGCAATATCGTGCCCGCCGCCTGCACCGCCAACTTCAGCCGAGATTTTGGACATTGCTTCAGACAGGTTCAACCCCTTTCGTATCAGATCCTGCGTACCGCGCGCAGATACTTTGACACCACCATCCGTATCCGCAAATGCGATGATCGGAAGACTGCGGTCGCTGGTTATTGATGTACTCATACCTGCGATTATTCCTACGATGGTTTCACGTATACTTGACCCTGCATCAAAATACTGAAGGTTTGTGAGTTTCGTGAGTCCCTGCTCTTTGACGAACATCAAACCTTCTACAAGATTTTTTCTGTGCTCGGCAAGTAGTTTACGCGCCTGCTCGTATGCATCCCCGCGATCACCCATGCATACTGCAAGTCCAATATCGGCATGGTCATAGCGTGCTGTGGCATTGAGTAATGTGGAGTATTCTGATGCGTCACGCATCTCTGTGCCCTCACCTTCTTTTAGCAGTGTATATACCTCACCGATCAGCCGCTCGATCTTGTAAGGGGGAAGCCCTGCATTGAGGCAGTATTGTACAAGTGCAGATACAACCTTCTGCTTTTCACCCTGCTCAAAATCAATCCATCTCCTCCAGCGTTCATCACCGCTAAACCTGATTCCCTGTTTATGAAGAAACTCGATACAGGCATCTTCACTTCCTGTAAGTCCTGGAATGTATGGGTCAGATGCAAATTGTAGAAGTTTGAATACCGGGCGGGTCTGCTTGCCAAAGAGTGTGATATCTTTTTCAAATTTCAGGACATTGCTGTTTGCCCCTTCCTCCAGTATCAGGCGATTTATGCCGGTAAGGTATCCTTTTTTCATGTGCTGGAGATCACCCATTGCCCCAACTATCGCAAGGTCGGCAAGATCACGGTTATCACCAAGCGCGCTTGCTAATATGTACGTAGTTCCCGACCCGCTCAGTTCATACGAACCGTTCGCACCAAACAGGTGCGGATTGAGGTGATTTTGCATCTCGCCTCTTGGCTGGTGATGGTCTGAAACAATAGCATTGATGCCGTGTGACTGTATGGAGTCGAGCATCCCGCTTCCAAGGTCTGTGAATATCACAAGTGAATGATCCTGGTTTGCAAGGTCAGCAATGATTGTGTCATCCAGTTGTTTCACAAAACGCGCGGAATAGTCAATCCCCATCCGATCAAGCGCAGTGCAGATTATTGCTGCTGATGTTAGCCCATCGGCATCGATGTGGGATACGATATGTATGGAACTGTGTTTCTTGATCTCCTCTGCACATTGCGCTGCACGTTCCTTCATCTGATGCATTGTCTCTAACATATCGAATCCATTGCTCCTTAAAACTTATATCCGGTGGTAATACTTGTATCACATGATGATACGTTCGCCGCCCCTCCACTTTGCAGGGTCTATAATGTACTTTGCACCATCCCTTTCCATCTCAGGATAATTCTGTATATCATCAACAGTGATCTTGACCACGCCATCTGTAGAGTATAATCTTTCAAGTTCGACCCACGGAATGATATGGGCTTTTCTGGCGCGCCCGACACCCATCCGCAGTTCCACTGCCAAAAAACCGGTACGTCCGGACTTTTTCAGGAAATCGGATATGCGTACGATCTGGTGTACACCATTCTTATCCACTGTGAAATGCTGGGTGAAGTATAAAGCATTTGCACCTTTGTCAACTGAAATACTCTTGCACTCGATACCCAAATAATAATCAGGGTGCAGGGAATCTACCAACACATCCAGAAACTGCGGTGTGAACCTGTGTTGTTTGAGGCGGTGTGAGATCCCTTTTATACCTGTTTGCTTAAAATATGTGTTGAATGATTGTACCAATACTCTTTCAAATTCAGTCATGCGTCGCCCATTGGATGGAGGATTTCTATAGAGGATTTCTATAGAAATTCTCGATTGAAATTCTCGATTGAAATCCTTGATTTTTTAGTGTCAGATATCCCTGAATGATATTAAATGTTGCTTTATGGTGCTATAATAATGTGATAACATATTTGCGTTAAGTTGATGTACCTAAAGTACAACTTAAGGTGTGATGAACAAAAAACAACTTGAAATTATCTCAGCAATCGGCTCGACCCTGATATTCGTAGTGCTCCTTGTAGGAGTAAATGTTGGCGGTATGGTGCAAAAGGAATATGGTTTTGTTGCTGCAATGGTGATATTTATAGTAGTCACATCAATGCTGGGCATTAAATTGACTGAAATCCCGGATAATTGAAGACATTATGAATATTGTATAATGGATTGATTCCAATGGCAGTGGTTACTAAATACCTCAATTTTGATACGAAGGGTAACACCGATATTGTCGATATCACGGATGATGTCGCAATGGCAGTTAAGGATTCAGGGATCGACGATGGTATCGTTACAGTCTTTGCACCGGGCTCCACTATGGCAGTGACAACTCTTGAATATGAACCCGGGCTGGTATTTGACCTGACACAAGCACTTGAGAGGATTGCACCGCAAGGTATTGTCTACCAACATAATGAACGCTGGCATGACGGCAATGGTCATTCACATGTGCGCGCATCCCTGCTGGGACAAAGTGAATCGTTCCCGATAATTGATGGCGTGGTCGCACTAGGGACATGGCAGCAGATCATCTGCATCGATCTGGATAACAGACCACGATCTCGGAAATTGATCGTTCAGATCGTTGGGGAATGCTTGTTTATCACCTGTTAGATACCAGTTGCCGGGAAGAGTAGAAGTATATCTTTCAGTAATCAATTTTATAGCATATGAGTTGATTGCTGCTGTTTTGTGGAAAATTGAGAAACATAAACTGAATACAACTTACAAGAAAATCCTCGCTATGCTCGGATTAACTTGCACTATATGTTTATAAAACATATACTATAAAAAATTAATACGAGACGCATCCAAGATATATGAAGTGGAGATGATGTGCGGATGGTTCGGCATAATGGCATTGTAGAAAACAATCATAAATGGAGTAGAATGCATACCAGAAGACGTACAGGACGAACTAAATAATGATATGGGAAAGTATGGCGCACTGACGGCTGTGTCACCAAATCTGGAACATGGCTTAATATGATTGAATTTGCCAACCACAGAATGACGCCATAGAAATGCTCACAGCCCCTGCATATCCTTAAGCCCGTGCCCTGTCGCAATGCACACAACCGTCTGCCCGACAAGCACATCTTTAATCTTGCGTGCACCTGCATACGAAACCGCACCGCTTGGCTCGACCAGTATCCCATGCCTTGCGAGTTCACCCCTTGCTGCAATTATTTCATCATCACTGACACTAACGCCCAGACCATCCGATTCCCGCATAGCCTTAAGTGCAGCAAGACCATCAATGGGGTCTCCGCAGGCGATCGCTGTGGCAATGGTCATTGGGTTATCAATGGGTTCGATAGACTGTGTACCGTTCTCCCACGCTTTGACAACACAATTGCACTCCTCCGCCTGAACTCCGATTATACGCGGAATGCGCTCTGTCATCCCGACACCCACCATGTCCCGGAACGCCTCATACAAACTCCATAGCAGTGTACCGTTCCCGATCGGTGCTATCACATAATCAGGCACTTTCCAATACAACTGATCCAGTATCTCAAATCCAACTGTTTTCGTACCTTCACATCTCCATGGATAATCGCCTGTCAGGAACGAATCATTATTATTACGAACGTAATTCTCTGCTTCTTTCATGGCAATGCAATAATCGTCATCAACCATGCGCACATCAGCACCATGTGCCCGCATCTGTGCAACTTTTACATCAGCCGCGACATCTGCAACAAAAACAACACATTCCATGTTTGAAAAAGCCGCATAGGCTGCGATCGAAGAGCCCATGTTGCCTGTGGATGCCACAACCACCTTCTTTTTTCCAAGTTCAAGAGCCTTTGTTATCTCAAGGGATGAGCCGCGGTCCTTGAAAGAACCGGTCGGATTTTGTGCCTCGTATTTGAAGTACAGATCTGCGGCTCTTATCGATTGGGTAAGTGCAGGATGCTCAAGTAGCGGTGTTGCACCTTCCCCCAAAGTAACAAGTGATGACAGGTCAGATACCGGCAGGAACGGCCAGTATTTCCAATGAGTCGGTGTGTCACGCCTGAAACTGTCGGATATTATCTCTTTTTTGATGGACTCGTAATCATATTCGGCATCAAGTGCAGAGCCGCATTTTTGACATCGCATTATTTGAAGTGATTCCACTTCTTCCGGCAGGTATGTTGCATCGCATCCAAAACAACGATAAAACTTGACGTACACGTTCTCATCTCCAAGATATAAATACAAACACAGATTGGATGCAATGTGTTTAAAATTTTTCGATTGGACCTGCGTGCCAATTTTCAAAAGAATCTGGATGCAAGCGACACTTTCGCACTACACGCACTGCACATTTCCGAAAAATTGCAATGCTCGCAAAGCGAACTCTCCTTCTTATCGGGCATTGTACCGTCTTTGATCTTTTTCACACGATTCCCAATCTTCAATATCTGCCGCCTGTCATTAGCCCGAACAATAACCTTTCTGACAATGCCATATCTTGCGTATTCCACAAAACCATATTCAACAGTTTTTCTGTATTCCTCTTCAACAAGCATTGCAAGTGCGCCGACGTGCAGCCGATCATTGTTCCATACTCCGTTTTCGGGATATTTTCCGGTTTTTATGACCGATGGAACAACATTTCCATCATGACAAACAAGTTTAGCAGGCATACCCGATAATCCAATGCGCTCAGAATACAGTATGGGGTCTGTTTTCACAGGATCGATACAACTGAGTAACTCCTCTTTTCCGTGCTCATTGATGGCTGATGCAAGATTAGTGCCAATCTGTTTGATACATTCCGAAACCGCAGACCTTGCATCTTCCATCAGTTCCGGAGATGCACCTTCGAGTTCACCCGGGTGGATGAGTTCAATATTGTCACAAACACGACAAAGTTCGGTTTCAAGGCTCTCGACCACACTCTCAACCATACCCTCGGCGTTTGACGAATACGCGCTGACAATATCCGGATAAGCAAAGGCAAGTTCTTTTATGAGCAAACTTTCAATATATTGAGATGATACGTCAGGCATGAGTTCGTGCCCCCGATACAAGTAATACACCTGTCTGGGACATCGGAAATACATGAGCAGTTCGGAAACATTCATCTTAATTTCATCATTTTGTCGAAGCATATTCTACTGTTGATGGCAGACATATTATAAAAGATTGAATATTTGATGAAAACTAAAGCAGAAATACATTTCGGCAATGAACGAACTCGCATTCGTTAAATATATATGCAAATCTCACATCTATGTTAAATGTAACATGACAGGTAACGAGTTGCATGACAGTATTCGCCAGCGATTGTCTGAAAAAATGGCAGGCGAGATCACACTGTCTGAAAAACCGGGCGAAGCACTGAAAAAATGGAGGTTGAACTTTGAGATTGCGCAAACCGACCTCTCCAGTTATCTGGTCGTATCACCATCTGTCATAAGCGATTATGAAAGCGGTAGACGAAAATCTCCAGGTACAATGATCGTGAGCAAGATCGTTAAAGCATTGTTGGATATTGATTCAGAACGTGGCGGTCAGAAGATACATGCATATGAAGGCATGCTCTATACCGAAAGCACATCAAAAGCTGTGTACACCACATACGAATATACATATCCGATACAGATCGCAAAACTTGCATCTTTGATCGAGGCTGATACTGTATATAAGGGAATTGAGAAACCATTGTACGGTTTTACGGTAATCGACAGTAAAAAAGCAATCACTGAACTTTCATCACACGAGTTCCAAAACCTCTATGGCTGGAGCACAGAACGTGCAATGATCTTTACAAGAGTGTCCACGGGCAAATCTCCGATGGTGGCAATCCGTGTAACAAACCTAAAACCCGGTGCCGTCATAATTCACGGACTGCGCGGAAATGAAGTTGATCCAATGGCTAAAAAGATGGCAGAGATCGATAGGATTCCGCTTCTTGCGACCACGATGGACCTTGATAAGTTGATAGAAAACCTGAAAAAATACAGTAAATACAATTCAATTGAATAATCCGTTAAAGTAATAAATTGATAGGTGAAGAAAATGAGTGTTGGTATTGTATCATACGGCGCCTATATTCCAAGATACAGAATAAAGGTAGAAGACATCGCCCGTGTTTGGGGCGATGATGCAGACATTCTCATGGCAGGTCTGATGGTTAACGAAAAATCAGTACCTGACCTTGATGAGGATACAGCAACCATAGCAGTGGAAGCCGCAAGGTCTGCGATTATTCGAAGTGACATTGATGCGCAGCGTATCGGTGCAGTGTACACGGGATCAGAGAGTCATCCGTATGCTGTAAAACCCACAAGTACGATCGTTGCCGAGGCTGTTGGTGCAACCCCTGTAATGACTGCTGCGGATTTTGAATTCGCATGTAAGGCAGGTACTGCAGCAATTCAGGCATGTATGGGTCTTGTGGGCTCGGGTATGATCGATCTTGGTCTTGCGATAGGTGCGGATGTTTCACAGGGCGCACCGGGCGATGCTCTTGAATATACTGCGGCTGCGGGCGGAGTTGCCTATGTTATCGGTAATAAGGAATCCGAACTTGCAGCGATCATTGAAGATACATATTCATTTACAACAGATATTCCTGATTTTTGGAGACGTGAAGGCATGCCGTATCCCGAACACGGTGGTCGGTTCACAGGTGAGCCGGGTTATTTCAAACACGTGACAAGTGCTGCGAACGGGCTTATGGAAAAGATCGATACAAAACCTTCCGATTACGATTACGCGGTTTTCCACCAGCCAAATGGAAAATTCCCAACGCGTGTTGCAAAGATGCTGGGATTTAGCAAAGAACAGATCAAAACCGGATTGGTTGTGCCAAGACTTGGGAACACCTATTCCGGTTCATGCATGATGGGAATTGCAGCAACACTCGACATGGCACAACCCGGTGACAGGATATTTGCCACTGCCTTTGGATCAGGTGCTGGTGGTGATGCTTTCAGTATTACGGTAACGGACAGGATAGAGGAGATCCGAAACGGTGCACCGGGTGTGGAAGACCTGTTGAAAGATCCGATATACATGGACTATGCAATGTACGCCAAGCATAAAGGTAAAATTAAACTCGGATAAGGTGTCAATCATGAGAGACGTAGCAATTATTGGAGTAAAAAACACAAACTTTGGGGAGATGTGGGAGAAGTCATTGAGGGATATCTTTGTAGAAGCAGGTGTTGGAGCACTCAAAGACGCAGGTGTTGCCGGAGAGGATATCAGCAGCATGTATGTCGGGAACATGAGCAGTGGTCAGTTCGTTGACCAGGAACATGTAGGCGCATTAATCGCTGATTATTCAGGACTTGCAAGAAACCTTCATGTACCGGCAACTCGTGTCGAGGCTGCATGTGCTTCCGGAGGATTGGCACTCCGTCAGGGTATATTGGCGGTTGCATCTGGATATGAGGATATTGTTGTTGCAGCAGGTGTTGAGAAGATGACGGACATATCTGCATCAAGCGCATCAACTGCCCTGGCTGCGGCGGCGGACCGTGAATGGGAAGGCATTATGGGTGCTACATTCCCAGGATTGTATGCAATGATCGCGCGTATGCATATGGATAAGTACGGGACTACAAGCGAGCAACTTGCAGAGGTGGCTGTCAAGAATCACTTTAACGGTTCGATGAATCCAATCGCCCAGTACAAGAATAAGATCAGTGTGGATGCGGTATTGAGATCCATTATGGTGGCTGACCCATTGCATATTTTTGATTGTTCCCCGATATCCGACGGTGCTTCAGCACTTGTTCTGGCGCCTGCGGACATTGCACATGAATATACGGACACACCGATCTACATAAAAGCGACTGCACAGGCAAGCGATACCATCGCATTGCATGACCGTCGTGACATCACTACACTGGATGCCACTGTGAGTGCCGCGAAAAAAGCGTATGAAATGGCAAAGGTCACACCCGCAGATATTGATCTTGTCGAGGTACATGACTGCTTTACAATTGCTGAGATATGTGCCATCGAAGACCTTGGATTTGCAAAGAAGGGTGAAGGCGGCAAGGTGACAGCGGAAGGAGAGACTGCGATCGGCGGACGGATTCCTGTGAATACTTCAGGTGGACTGAAATCATGCGGACATCCGGTTGGTGCGACAGGTATCAAGCAGGCTGTTGAGATCACCCAACAACTGCGCGGTGAGGCAGGTAAGCGGCAGGTTGACGGGGCAGAGATAGGAATGACCCATAATGTGGGCGGATCCGGTGCAACGGCTGTGATACATATTCTTTCGAGGAACAGGTGATACAAATGTCAGTTTCAAGATTCTGGAGAAAGCAGGTCAACAGGTACAACCTGATCGGGACACACTGCAGTGAATGCGACGAGTATTACTACCCCCCGCGAAACATGTGCCCTACATGCAGACGAGATGGTAAACTTGAATCATATAAGTTCAAGGGCGATGGAGAGGTTGTCACCTATACCATCATTTACACGGCAGCCGAAGGGTTTGAACACCAGACTCCTTATGCGCTTGCAATTGTGAAATTGGATGAGGGACCACGTCTTACAAGTCAGATCGTAGCCGAACCCGAGGAAATGAAGATTGGAATGAGGGTTAAACCTGTTTTCAGGAAACTCGGTGAGGGCAGCGCGAGGGGTATGATATATTACGGTACCAAATTCATACCTGCATAGATGATAGAAATAGAAGTTAAAGCACGCGCCAACCATGAGCGGATAAGGGATCTGCTCAGGGATTATGGTGCGCGTGCAATTGGCGTGGAGCACCATTGCGATACTTATTATAACGCCCCACACCGTGATTTTTCAATTACTGACGAAGCACTACGGATACGTATCGTCAACGGGCGCGCGGTTCTTACCTACAAAGGCAGGAAACTTGATGCAGTTTCCAAAACTCGCGAGGAGTTCGAAACAGATGTTGACGGGAATACCATGCGCAGCATTTTGCTTTCACTCGGTTTTGTCGAGTCGGGAGTGGTCAGGAAAACGCGCGCAGTTTTTGAGTTCGAAAATCTTACGATATGTCTTGATTCGGTTGATGGACTTGGCGAGTTCGTTGAGGTCGAGACTATTGTGGAGTCGGAATCGGACGTTGATGAATACAGGGGGCGCGTGTTTGGGTTTTTGGAGAAACTGGGGATTGGGCAGGGGGATTCGATTCGGGTTTCGTATTTGGAGATGTTGATAGATATGTTTAAAAAATAAATAATTATTATTGTGAATGTTATTGTCACAAAGCCTTTTACCGTCAACAAAAAGAATATATTATATGTAATCACTTGTGATTGATAAATTCTATAAGGAAATGGGATTTGTAAATGAAAATTAAAATTGAAAATTTTGGACCTATTGACGAATGTGAAATTGAAACAAAACCTCTTACAATATTTGTAGGTCCGAATGGTACTGGTAAAACTTGGACTGCTACGTTGATAGCATGTCTGTTTCATCCAAATATGTGGAATCATTATTCGCGTGCATATTCAGAAGGTGAACTAACTGAACGTTATGATCTTATCGAAGGTGCTATCCAAAGTGTATTAGTTAATGGAAATGCAAAAATTGACATGAACAGTTTCATTGAAAAATATGCCAATGAATATTTCTCGAATATTGCTCGTCTTATGCCAAAATACATGCCGGAATTTTTAGGCAGTCAGTTGATTTCATTCGACGATTTAAATATAAATGTTGAGTTTAAACGCGAAAATCATTTATCATATATTAATAAATTCTCTGCTGATAGGACAATAGGCGAAAATGAAGATGGGGAAGCACTTTTAAAAGTGTATGCCCAAAAGAATGATCCTTATGTATATGTGTTTACCAGATCAAGTAAAGAAATACAGGACATGCCCCGAAGCCTCATTAGTCATAATATTTCTTCTTTTATTTTCATGATCATTAATCGGATGTATTATGATATTACTTATTTTTTCCCCGCTGAAAGGACAGGTGTTATGCAATTATTCTCTGGAGTTCAAGTTAATAGAGAAGAGAATGTGCTGCCAAAAGATGGACCATCTGATGACAAGAACAACACACATAGTTCATCTTTATCATTAGTTAGTTTGATCTCTACTATCACGAGCGCTTTTGATTCCAAAAATCAGATTCACCGTAAAGAATTAGCAAAGAAGAATTCTAAGATCAAGAGATATATGGAATTAGCTAATATATTAGAGAATGATATTCTTCTTGGTGGAGTTGAAACGGTTGAAAAACCAGATAAATCTGTAGAAATTGTATTTAAACTTAAAAATGATACAAATGTTTTTGACATTTCACCCGTTTCATCAGGTATAAAAGATTTAATTCCACTAGTGCTTTATCTAAGATATGCGGCAGAGGAAAGAGATTTAGTTGTGATAGATGAACCTGAAATGAATTTGCATCCTGAAGCTCAAATCAAAATTATGGAACTTTTGGCTATGATGGTAAATTCTGGTCTGAATGTAATTGCAACCACACACAGTCCTTATTTAGTAGACCACATTTCAAATTTAACCAAAGCGTATGAACTCAAAAATGCCGGAAAGAATAATTTAGAAGAGAAGTTTAAATTGAAGAATGATTTATGTTTCATAGGTTCTGACAAAGTATCAACATATCTTTTCGACAACAATTCTGTGAAAGATATACTTGATGAAGATGGTTTGGTAAACTGGGATACATTTGGCAATATATCCGAATATGTATCTAATCTCTATTATGACTTGTAGGTGATTTGATGCCATTTAACCTTTTACTCGCAAATTGCCTTCATCATGGCACAAGTTATAATGAAAGTGGAGTGAACGTATCAATAAAACCAAACAGTGATGAAACATTTCTTTTTTTCAACACTGATTCCGATAAAAATAAGCAACAATTCAATAAGTATATGGGGATTTCTGATACAGGAGAAACAATTTGTGATTTGTTAATTTATCACTTGAACCATGCGTCAAATGAACCGAAAAAGGCAATTTGTTTAGTTGAATTAAAGGGAACAGACACTCATCATGCTGTTCAACAATTATTGAATACTTATGAAATGTTCAATACAAATTTTAGAAAGGGTGGACTATTTCAGGATGCTAAGTGGGGAGCTTTTATTATGACTCACAAAAGAAGTTCTGTTGTGAAAAATACAAAACCATTGATGAAACAACTCTCTGATAAAGGATTAAAACCCTATATAGCCAAAAAAGGCTTCGATACTTTCATACGTGGTTTAGTATAAACGTTGATAATATGATTTAAATTTATTACTTATTGAGCATCTGACACGATTCTCTTTTAGACGTAAATATTGAAATGTCGTTAGTATCGCCGTTAAATGCCATTTCATTTGGTTTCACTCTACAAGTATATGTTCAATCTACATGATGCCCAATATCCCCCTTACTCATGATCGCAATCTTCAACAATATAGGCGAAACAACGATCGAGACGACGACCATCAGTACTATTGCAGAGAATACCTCGTCTCCGATGATCCCCATGCTCCTGCCAACCGATAGAACCACAAGTTCAACGCCGGCGCGCGGCATCATGCCTAGCCCGAACACCAGACTGTCATGGTAATCAAAACCAATGAGTCGTGTCCCAATAAAACCGCCTATCAATTTTCCCAACAGTGCCAGTACAACAACAAGAACAGCGAAAATACCAGCTGTTCTTACGAACTCAAGTTCAACAGACATCCCGATGAATGCAAAAAATATAGGGACAAATATCCCATAGGCAAGACCGCTCACCTTGCTTTGCACGTCCCTGATCTTTGCAAGCGGTATATCCGATAGAAGCACTCCTCCTATGAATGCCCCGATGACAGCATGCAGTCCGAACAATTCTGCAAGGTATGCTGAAAAGAGTGCAATGATTACAACGAATGCAAAGATCGATTCTTTGACATGCATTTTCTGTACGTGGGTGAAAAGACGCGGGAATACTTTCAAGCCAAGGAAAACCATGATGAGCATATATGCAACTAGTTTTGCTGCAATGACAAACATCTGCATACCGGATGGGACCTGGTTGTAGGTTGCCATTGTTGCTACGATGGAGAGCAGGAAGATACCGATAATATCATCGAATATTGCAGAGGTGAGCATCATCGTCCCGGGTCTGCTTGAGAGATAATCAAAATCGATCAAGGTCTTGACCACGACTCCGATGCTTGTAGGGCTGAATGCAACTCCCATGAAAATGCTTTGCAAAAGCCCAAGGTTGAACACCAATCCAAGCATTAATCCAAAACCGAATGCAAAGAACATCTGCATGATGGTTGGGATCAGTGCTTCCATTGATGCACTGCGCAACTGTGCGATATGGACTTCCCTGTAACCTGCCGTGAACAGCAGGAATATCGCACCGAGTTCGGCAAAGAATGAGAGCACCTCGCTATCCGGTTCTATGAACAATATGCCTATAACTACTCCCGCAGATATTTCCCCCAATATTGAAGGGAAACCTGCCCTTTCAAATGCTTCCCCAAAAACTTTTGCTAAGAATACGATGAGAAGGATTAGAAGAAGCGTATCCATTCAACCTAAACCCCTTGTTCTGTAAACTTCGTTTATAACGTCACGTTTGGATACGATGCCGACCAGTTTCCCATCATCAATCACACAGGCACGATTGATGTGATGTTTCAGCATCAGGTCAGCAGCATCGCAAAGACCAATGTCGGAAGTGATGGTTACCGGATGAGATATCATGATGCTTTTTGCATCTTCACCAAGCGACCTGATCGCAGCCATATGAGTGTGCTTGGTTCGAGAGATACGATCAAACATCAGCACTTCCAATATTATATTCTGGTCGATCACGCCTACCAGTTCACCATCTGCGCTAAGTACAGGATATGTATGGAAATGGTGTTTTTCAAATAACTCGATCACATCTTCAACACTATCATCTTCTGTGACCGTAATGACATCTTTTGACATTATGTCGGCAATGTTAACACTAAGAAACTTGTTTTCCACAGAATCGGACGGATTTTTGGTTTCACTTGTTGTCATCGGTTATGCCCCCCCTACAACCGCTCTTTCATTTGTGACTTATACTGTGTTTGTTATATTTTACTTCATGTGATATTATGTTTTGGTGATGAAAAACTCTAAGTCTACCGTATATTCCCATGCAACAAATGACGCTGCGGTTCAAAAATCATCCAGATCCAACACCACGAATCCTTTCTCTCGCAACCGTTCCTTGCCTTTAATTTTCCGTGCAACAAGCCCGAAATATTCCTTGCGATCATCATTGTTCCACTGAACAAAACATGATTTTTCCTTAAGGTCTGCAAGTATCTTCTCTGCATCATGCTCATTGATGTCTTTCCATTTACATTCAACAAAGAGTATTTCCTTTGTATCATTATTCAGGGCTACAATATCTATTTCATAGGTGTTCTTTCCTTTAGGCGCACCCCTTATCGTGCCCCACTGCCGCCCTATTTTATCAAATGAGAACGGCAGCAAATTGCTGTTCTTCTCCAAAAATCCCTTTGCCATATCTTCAAAAGCAAATCCAACAAAAGTGTCAAAGTTCTTGTTGAAAAATTTGAACAATTCTGTTGTACGGTCCTGTTCATAATATGATTCATATCGTTTCACAAATGCAAACCAGAATCGTAAGAAAGGATCTCTGATCTTATAAATTCCGCTCCTCGACTTTCGGGGGTCCTCTGTTATCGGTGTTTCCCGGACTACAACCTCATATTCCTTGCGAAGGGTATCCATATATTTCGAAACGGTATTACCCTTCCCTTCAAAGATATCAGCGATATCAGCGACAGTGCTCCTACCACCTGCAATGGCTTCCAATATGGAAAAATATGCCCTGTACTCACCACCAAACTCACTGACCAGCACCGCCATTCCCTCATCTTTTAACAGGGGCATTCGCTCTTCAAAGAACAATACCCTTGCAAGCTCTGCAAAAGATGACGCTTCCGGCATATCAAGAAACTCATAATACTTTGGGATTCCACCGAAAACAGCATAATACTGTATGAGTTCTTCCTTGCTTTTTATATTATTATCCACAAGTATGGTCTGGACTGTATTAAGATCAAAAGGTGACAACTTTAGCAGGACATCCGCCCTCCCGTACAAGGGATATGCATAATCAACAAACGTTTTTTTCATAAGCGAAAAACTCGAACCGCTGATGAATACTTTCGTATCCTTCTCAATTGTTTTGTATTCGTCGATAAGCTGCTGGAAATCAGAATATATCCCTTTATCAATATGATAAAAATTCTGGAACTCATCAAAAAAAACATACTTCTTTGTATCGAACAAGTATTTCACAAGGTCATATACCTTAGTAAACCGCGGTATGCCCAGATTCTGCGAAATCTCTTCTAAGAACAAGTCCTTTGTTTTGTATCTTGGAACAAAAATATATGCAAAATCTTTATCCTTTAAGAATTCCCTAACAAGACGCGTTTTTCCAATCCTTCTTCGCCCATAGATAACAACAAGTTTAAAGCCCGCATTCGTTGAGATGTTATCTAAAAGCTCAAGTTCCTGTTCTCTGTTGTAAAATTTCATGTAACTACCTGCCCACTGAATAACATGTATGATATGTAACTTACCTATTGAGTAACTTACTCATAATATATATTAATGTTTCGTACCGGTGGGCTTTGTGTATAAAGTCGAATTATGCCCCGACTTTATACACAGACTCTTTACTTTATACACAGACTCTTTACTTTATACACAGACTCTTTACTTTATACACAGACTCTTTACTTTATACACAGATTCTTTACTTTTTACACAAAGCCCTACACTACGGGATTTGGGCAAAGGTTGGTAATCACCTCAGGATTCAAAGCAAGAAATCGTTTTATTTAAGTATATGAAGACTTTGTATTATAAGTACGGGATTAGTTATTTTAAAAGATGTAGAGTATATAAATGAGAAAATAAAAATAAAAGGATGTGAAAATAAATGCAAAAGAAAACCGTAGCAGGCTTAATAACCATAGTAGCAATTGTAGCGGCTGTGATATTTGCGGGATGTGTTGAGGAGGAAACACCAGTGTCTACACCTTCACCAACTGCAACACCACTTCCAAAAACAACGCCTACACCGGAAGTGCTAACTGCAACACCCACACCAGAACCAACGCCAGAACCAACGCCAGAACCAATTGTACTTTCAGGAACAGGACAGGAAGCCACATCGAAATTCTCACTTGAGAAAGGACTGACGATATCCAGAATGACCCATGATGGGGATCGGAATTTTATAGTTTGGCTTTTGGATGACGACGGAAACCAGATTGATCTTCTTGTGAATAAAATTGGAAAATTTGATGGATCTCAAGCTGTAGGCATAAAAACACTGGGAAATTACATATTGGATATCAGTGCAGATGGCAGATGGACAATAACCATTGAACAACCAAGACCATCTTATGCTCCATCAGTACCGAAAACGCTTAAAGGCACTGGACAACAAGCATCAGAGATGTTCTATCTGGATAAGGGCTTAGCTATATTTGAGATGACCCATGATGGGGATCGAAATTTTATAGTTTGGCTTTTGGATGACGACGGAAACCAGATTGATCTTCTTGTGAATAAAATTGGAGAATTCGATGGATCTAAAGCCGTAAGCATCAGCAAAGGTGGGAATTACTTACTCAGTATTAGTGCGGATGGAAATTGGGAAATTTCAATAGAATGATTGCTCTGTGTCGCTCCTTCTGAGCAATCTTTTTATTTTTCAAGAGAATTTAAGTGTATAGAGTGGTTTGGTCTTTGTGGAGGCGCATATAATCTATGAATGAAGAAAGAAGATTTGAGATACAATTAGACCGGAATTTAAAAGGGATGGAATTAGAAAAAGAGGTGAATATGAGGAGGAAATCAGAGTTTTGAGAAAAGCTATTTTTGTTTTCGGAAACAAAATTCCTTCTGGAAGGATGGATAAAGACCCAAAATTGTTAAAGTTCAGGGAGAGATTAGATAAAGCGATACAAAAGTTAGAAAGATTAAAAAAGGGTAGATGAGATACGACACTGGAGCTTAAAATTAGTCTATCTGGGTTAAGGGTGAAAAATAGATGATTGAAATAAAATTTGAAGTTAAAACAAAGCGATATGATGATAAAATAAGAAAGGCTTTATCTGAAATCGTAGAAAAAGCAGTTGACGAAAACGGTTGTACTAAATGTCATGGGAAGAACTTAACTGTGTATATAAACGAGATTGGGCGTAAAAGCATAGACGGTTATTTCTATTGTCATGATTGTGAAGATAAAGGAAACATTCATTTTTCACATGAAATTTTTGAAGTTCTTAACGGTATCGAAAAGAAATTTAAGGGTATTTTCAGGGATTTATAAGGGTTATCGAGATGGAAACTATCTTGATTGGCTTTATCGGAGGGGTGATGGGAGGACTTATTGTAAACATAGCCTCAATAGAGTACCAAAAGAGAATAGAGAGAAAAGCGGAAGAAGAAAAATCTATAATCGAATATAAAAGAGACATAAAAGCAAAACTCAATGAGATAATCGATACTTGGAATAAAGAACTGGCAAAAGATCATATACGACAAACGGAAATTAAAAATGAATTTGATATTTATTCAAAGCAACTTACGTCTATTATCTCTAAAGCCCCAGATGATTTTCCCGGAGATACAATAGAAGAACTTAGAGAATTGAGTACTTCTTTAAGTAAAATAAAAGATTTTCTCCTTGTATCTGGAAATCATGAATCATTTAAAAAAGAATGTCGGGAAGTAACTGAAAAAGCAGAAGTTATAAGAGAAAAATCAGAATAAAACAGGGATGCTCCGCAATTCATTGTGGGGTGGAGAAGCTGGGGCTATAGATATGAAGTATTTGTATAGCTGTTGTAAAATTATTACATAAATGAAATTGTTTGATCTTAAACTAAAAACGATGCGAACGCCGCAGGCGGCACGTTCTATCCATATCAATTTAAATAAGCAAAATCATTAGCAAAATATTTTTTCGCAATGGCATGATACGCTTTCGATAGCAGATTGCCACGGCATCAAAAATCGCTAAACAAATACGATATGAAAACAAAACCAAAATGAGGTAATAAAAGATGGAAAGAAAAAGCATGGTGGGCTTAATAGCTATAGTAGCAGTTGTTACGGCTGTGATGTTTGCGGGATGTGTTGAAGATGAAACATCAGTGCCTACACCAAAGTCCACATTAAAGCCAGAATCGACTGTAGGATGGACATATAATAACCCTGCACCACTGGGTGATACGGTCTTATCGACGTCGAAGGCTTTTCAACTCACGGCGATCAAGATTGAACGAGGACCGCAGGTGAACAGGGCGGTAGCAGAAGCGAACGAGTTTAATGATCCGCCACACGTTGGGAATGAATATATGTTCGTGCAGATCGGGTTTGACTATCTGGAGGGTGACCAAGAGTATCCGCTCTGGCGCGACGACTTTAAGGTATATGTGAATGACGTTGCACTCGAATCTCCCTATGTAGTGTTACCAGACGACCATCCGGCGATATTCCAGACAGACATCATGCCCGGTGGTAAGGTCGAGAAATGGCTATGCTTTGAGGTTCCAGTAGGCGAGGACGTGATTCTTGCTTACGACCGGGAGATGAACTATCCGGTCTACTACTTCGAGATGGTGTGAATGGCACATGATGGGGCGGGGCTATACCCTACGCAGCAACCACGCCGTAGGCGGCACGTTCCACTGCTACTACCCGCCCGCATTCGCAAAATACGCAGTTAATACGTAGAGTAATCCGTGCAAAAACAGATGCACTGAAAGCGATTGAATCTTCAATGCGTATGCAGAGCAGTGATGGAGGACAGCGCCGCGCTACATGCGTGTGGTAGCACCCTTTTTTTAATATCCTGAACTCGTTAAACCGCCTGCGTCACAACACAATGATGCACCGGCTAAACAAACATCGCCAACCTGATTTAAAAGTTCTATAACCTTTAATACACCATACTGCATATTGTCACACATGACCCATACAAAATCACAGGAACAATTTGCCAGACGTTCCCATGCATACGCAAAAAACTGCGTGCTTTCCAATAAAGATAACCTCAAACACATCGTGGAACTGACCGCCCCGTCCGGTACTGACCGCCTGCTGGATGTTGCCACAGGAACTGGTTTTTTGGCATTTGAGTTTGCAAAACATGTCTCAGAAGTGATCGGAATTGACTTCACAGAAGAGATGCTTGCGATCGCAAAGCAGTATAAGGCAGATAATGATATCAAAAATGTGGTATTCGAATCCGCAGACGTGGAATCGCTTCCATTTAATGACAACTGTTTTGAGATCGTGTCCTGCAGATTCGCACTTCATCATTTCCTGCATCCTGAAAAAGCGATCTCAGAAATGACAAGGGTCCTGAAACATGACGGAAAACTGGTTCTTTTGGATATCATCTCATCAGAAGATGTTACAAAAAGCGAATACCAGAATGAGATGGAACACATACGTGACCCATCCCATGTGAAACAGTATCGACCTTCCGAGATCACACAGATGCTGAACGATCGCGGTTTTAATATCCTGCACTTTGAGGACTGGCCTGCTGATTTTGCGTTCGATGAATGGATATCGATGTCAGATCCCGGTGTCGAGTCCACAAAGCGTGTCAAGGAAATGATGATCAAAGCCATGAAAAATAACCTCACCGATCTGGACATACGGCTCAATGATGCAGGAGACCTCCGGTTCACCTATAACACAAAAATAATCGTTGCGAGAAAATGCTCACTTCGTTCGCATTAACTCGCACTACATGTTTATAAAACATATTCTGCAAAGAAAGAGTAAGGATAAAGGAAAGGGAAAGAAAAATATGTTTGGATGGACAGGAAGAACTATCACGGTTGATATGGGCAACAGGTCGATATTTGAATCTAAAACAGATGTAAAGACCGCAAAAGAGTATCTTGGCGGTCGCGGGATGGGAGTGAAGATCCTCTCGGATATGGTCGCACCGACCATTGACCCATTGAGTCCCGAAAATCCCCTTATCCTCACAACAGGTCCCCTGACAGGGACACCCGCGCCCATGTCAGGAAGGCATTCAATCACTACAAAATCGCCATTGACAGGAACCATTTTCGATTCAAGCGCAGGCGGTTTTTTCGGAAAGGAAATGAAGTTTGCAGGGATCGATGCACTAATAATAACAGGCAAAGCAGACGAGCCTGTGTATTTACAGATAGATAATGAAGATGTTGAGATCGTTTCTGCATCACATCTTTGGGGTATGAACACACGGGATACAACAAATATGCTCAAGTCTAAAGGGCGTGTTTCCTGCATAGGAAGAGCAGGTGAGCGGCAGATTGGGATTGCAAACATCATGAACGATTACGTGCACGCATGCGGGCGCGGTGGTTTGGGTGCAGTGGCAGGTTCCAAGAACCTCAAGGCGATTGTGGTGAGAGGGGACAACAAGCCTGAGATTGCTGATGATGAGGCTTTTGCAGAAGCAAAGGAGAGCGCGATGCGGCTTCTTCGTGCAAGTCCCGTAACATCCAAGGGCTTGAAGAATTATGGTACTTCTGTGCTGGTAAACCTCATGAACTACATGAAGATACTGCCAACCGACAATTTCCGAAGCAGAGAGTTCAAAGGTGCTGAATCAGTATCAGGAGAATACATCAATGATAATTACGACATCAAGCGCCATTCATGCTACAACTGTCCGGTAGGGTGCAAGCGCAGTATCAGGGAAAGTGAGATGGAAATCCCCGAATATGAGACTGTATGGGCATTCGGACCTGACATCGGGAACGAGGACATGGATTCCATTATCAAAGCGAACAGGTTGTGCAACGATTATGGGATGGATACCATATCATGTGGCTCTACCATCGCAGCTTATTCGGAATTGATGTCCACTGAGATCGACCCTGCAAAACTTGATGAACTGGTCGTGCAGATCGGGGAAGGAGAATGTGAACTTGGAGCAGGGTCGCTCGCATATTTGCGTTCAAAGGGCGCTGAAGAGTTAAGCATGAGTACCAAAGGACTTGAGTTTCCAGGCTACGACCCGCGCGGGGTTTTTGGGCAGGCACTTGGATATGCGACTTCGAACAGAGGAGGTTGCCATCTTCGTGCTTACATGGTCGCGCCCGAAGTGATCGGAAAACCAAAACTGATCGACCGCCTAACCTTCAGTGGCAAGGCAGGACTTGTGCAGATATTCCAGAATCTCGCTGCAGCCGTTGATTCTCTTGCCGTGTGTAAGTTCGAATCCTTTGCCATGGGCGAAGAGGAACTTGCAGCACTGCTCAGTGCTGTGACAGGTATCCATTATTCTCCGCAAGACCTGTTGCGTGCAGGTGAGCGTATCTGGAACCTTGAGAGATTGTTCAATATCGGCGCAGGTTTCACGCGTGCGGATGATTCACTTCCTGAGCGCATGTTTGAAAGTGAAGAGAATGGATTTGGGATGGAAAAGGAAGAGTTTGAAAAAACGCTTACCGAGTATTATCACTACAGGGGATGGAACAATGATGGGATCCCTTCAAGTGAAAAATTAAAAGAATTGGGGATTTCCTGATGGAAATCCCGCTTTCCGATCAAGACCTGCGCCTAAGATATGCAACGGCAAGTGTCGCTAATGCAAGTGCTGCCCCAAATGCAGGTGTTGGTGCGGCTTCTTCTTCAATTGGCTCCTCTTCTTCAACAATTTCCGGTTCCTCTAAATCTATTATAATCTCGTGTTCCGAGAACTCAGGAATGTATACTGCCATTGAAACAGTGTCATTGTCCTGCAGGAGATAACAAAGCGGTCTATTGCCGCCTGCGAAAAGTTCATCGATGTTTCTTGCACGTTCAAGCACAACCCCGTCATATCGCAGTCGGATGCGTTCAGGGTTGGTCAGGTCAATGGTATCATCATCAAGGTTTATTGTGATAACCTGTCCCTCTTCCATCTCCGATTCAACTCCAATTACCACACGGTTTTGGATCGCTTCTCTTACATGAAGGTTAACAGGAGTGTGATTCAGTAAACACGATGTGTTTCCGCGATCTCGGATGGTTAGTTCTGCACCCACTCTTCCAAGTGCGATCTCTTGATTCATTCTTTGGTGCATGTATGGTATGCCCTCAGAATACTGGAATTGTGTCTGGAAATATTGCGGTTCCATAGGAGTTGCCCTGAACATGACCTGGCTGTTCTCAACCAATTCGACTGTTATGATGCCATCTGTGATTTCAACATCAAGACCGGACATATCCGAATCTTCTGCAAGGAAATCCCTGCATATTATCAGATATCCTTCAAAATTGGCTTTTGTTATCTTAATTGAGATCGTATCATTGGCACTGTCTTCCATCTTCTCCATTTCGACATCTTCCGCCAAGTCAAATGTGACCGTTTTATCAGCCATTGCCTTGACCTGCAATGCAGCAGTCGGATTGTCGTGCAAAAGGAACAGGCTTGATGTTCCAACATAACGGGCTACTGCGCCCTGTAAACTCTCGTAACTATAATCAAAATCCGATATATTAACCGAATCAAAAATTGCGTCCCCGGAAATCATGAAGTCCCTTATCTCACCGGATTCATCAAAAGTATATGTGGCATAATGTCCGTATGATGTGCTCCCTTCTTTCATGAACTGAAGACCATGCACCATTCCTTGTGACCTTACTCCATGCATGGCTTGTTGCCTCATATCAACCATATTTCTTGCATTGAATGAAGAGGTTGTTCCCCTCATATGCATAGCCATGTACTGTGCAATATCATCACTTTTCACACCGTATTGCAGTTCAATGTCTCCGATCATCATTCCCCTATTGATGTTTGCCGGAAGTCCCAGGTCGGAAATTGCATTATCTGCAGACACTCCGAATGCATTGCAGGTCTGTAAGAATGTGTTTTCTGAGAAACCCATAAACCTATTGTCCATGTGTTCAAAGTCGTTTGCACGCATCATCCCACGTTCGCCATACAACATTGGTGTTGGATCGTCATCCATCATTCCTCCCATCTGTGCAAATACGGGGGAGTTCATTGCGAGCAAAAACAGAGTTGTGCTAACTAAAAGTAAAACTAATTGTTTCATAAATGTCATATATTTACCTCCAATCCCAGATTACTGTAAATTAATATTGAAGTTTGAAGGCAATAAGTATTATGGTACGAAAAGTGAGACTTTTTATTATTTTCTGGTCACACTTATCAATCAGTTCTGTTAACCGCGGATGAACGCAGATAAACGCGGATACTGCATGCGAAATCTGCGTTTATCTGCTTTCATCTGCGGTTCGTTAAAATTCAAATGACCAGAAGGAATTAAAAAGTCTCCGAAAAGTCTCCAAAGTACAGGAAATGTATAGGTATAAAAGGAGAAAAATAATCGATTTTAAATAGTTTCAAGCATTTTAACTGCCAGATATATACTTAATAGTAACTTTTCACGATAAATTGATATATGGAATCGTGAATTATAAAACCATTATTCAACTGACAAATGTCTTCAAAGACATTCACAATCAACCGGAGGAACATAATATGAAACAGCAAGTCGAGGTAAAAACACTTAAAGTAGGAAAATACGTTGTCGTAGACGAAGAACCTTGTTCAATCAAAAGCATTACAAAATCAAAACCGGGCAAACATGGCTCTGCAAAGGCAAGGATCGATGTTATCGGTATTTTTGATGGGCAGAAACGTTCTATTATAAGTTCAGTTTCGGCAAAGACCTATGTTCCTTTAGTGGAGCGTAAGAACGCACAGGTTCTTTCAGTAGGTGCTGGCATTGCACAATTAATGGATATGGAAGATTACTCCACTTTTGAACTCCCTATTCCTGATGAGTATAAGGACAGGGTTGTAGAAGGCGCAGATATCACATACATTACAGCAATGGGTAAAACAAAGATCGACCTCAGGTAGACCTTTATACCTCACTTATCTTACCGGTTATGTTCAACCAGCCTAAAATGATGGATGCCCCATCTGAATACGGAAATGCCGAATATGTAATATTTGGCGTACCGTTTGATGGTACATCATCATTTCGGGCAGGCAGCCGCTTTGCACCGGACGCTATGCGCAAAGCATCTGCAAACTTTGAGAGTTATAACGCTTTTTTTGATATCGATCTTGCAGAATTACCGATCCACGATGCAGGAGATCTTGAGCCGTATGCATCCGTAGATGACACGCTACGTGACCTTTTCTATGCTGTCGAGCCAATAGCAAAGGATGGCAAGATACTGATCATGCTCGGAGGTGAGCATTCACTGACCCTGCCATGTGTAAAAGCATGTGCCAAACACGCAGGTGATGATCTTGGTGTTGTGGTACTTGATGCACATTTTGACCTTCGCGATGAGTACAGTGGTTTGAAGAACAACCATGCGTGTGTTTCACGACACATCATTGATGAGGTCACTGACAATTATGTTTCAATCGGGATTCGGAGCGGACCCAAAGAAGAGTGGGATTTTGCTAAAGAGAACAACATCAGGTATTATACACCGGATGATGTTGCAACAAAAGGGATAAAAAACGTGCTGGATGAGGTTATCGAATACCTTGATTGCAGTAAGATCTATCTTTCACTGGATATGGATGCACTTGACCCTTCATTTGCTCCGGCACTGGGGACGCCCGAGCCGTTCGGACTTGATGCTCTGGATGTTCGTGAAATGATACGAACACTTGCACCCATGTCAGTTGGTTTTGATATTGTTGAGATCGCCCCTGGATATGATGGCGGGCAGACTGCAATCCTTGGTACAAAACTGATGCGGGAGTTCATTGCTGCACATGCGGCTTCTGTGCGGGATTAAAGAGGGGGTGGAACAAATGCCAAAGTGACCGCCGCAGGCGGTGTATCCCGCCATCACCTATAAATTTTTCATCTATTCGTATTTAATCGAGAAAATCTTCGCTGACGCTCAGATTGACTCGCACTATATATTATAAAATATATACTAGGACAAAGTGAATTGTCTTATCGATATTAGGCGCCATTTTCGTAGAATATGCAAGTCACTAATAAAACATCATTGTTTCTTCATGTGCCCAAGTCCGATAGACTCCAGTATGATACCTGATTGATCTTTAAAGGAATTTACTGATTCCTTCAGGAATGCTTCAAGTTCATCATCTGCAGAAATTTCTTCCGGTGTTTTATCTTCAACATCAATAGACGGTTTGGGTTCAATTGGTTTAACAATTTTAGTTTTAGGTTTATGTTTAGGTGCTTCTGCCGTTACAGATTTGGATTCGCCATTCATCAAATCCCTGTTTTTAAGCACAACAGACTCGTTCTTGATAAACCGTTTGGCGATCATATGCTTCGGGTCAGCGATCGATGAGTTGCACTGCTCTTTGCAGATGTTGCACATTGATTCCTTTGGTATAGCTCCGCCTGCTTTTTCACAGGACAGGTCATCAATAGAATCAGGTGATGGTTCAATTCCATCATAAATATCCAGTGCAGTGATCGAGCTTCCTGGTTTATTGACACAACTTACATACATCTTGCAGATGCCTATTTGGTGTTTTGTAAGTTCATGGAGTTCCACAACAGAGTTGGATTTCGAAAAATTCTTGGCAATGTTCTTCAAAGCATGTTCGCAATTCAAGACATCTTTGTGCTCATAATAAGCAAGCACGGGCACGCCACCTTCAAAAACAAGATATCCTTTTGCATCGATATCTTCAATCGGCGTACTTACAAGTAGGTATCCATTGAACTTGTAACTTGTAACTTGCTCGGTGACAGTCCTGTATTCTGATTTGTCTGGATACGTCTTTACAAACTTACCTTTTGGAATCTTCATTCGGAACACCCATCCGATTATATGATATATTTAACATCCTATTTACATATAATTGATGATATTTCAAATCCAACTTGCATATTGTCATCTATCGTCTGATACTAAAATCATCAAATGACTCATCTGTTTCATACCACTTAGCATCAAGGGATTCCACGTTCGCCATTCCCGGACCGGTACGAAGTTGTTTCACAAACTGTTCTATGTTTTCATGGTTACCTTTTGCAACTGCCTTCACCCTTCCATCAGGCAGGTTTTGGACATACCCAACAAGTCCAAGATGCGCGGCAGTCTCCTTTGTGAACTGCCTGAAAAACACACCCTGCACCCTGCCTGATACATATATCTCCACACAGGATCCGAATTGTGGATCTTCCAGCTTTTCCATAAGATTATATTCGTGTTTTTGCCTATATGAATTTTGGTCTCATTGACACAAGTTTTGAGAGCGGAAGTCCCTTGTAAGGCAGACCCTCGATCTCCGACATGATGCGGTTATTGAGGTCCTCTGCGGACATTTCCATTTTCACAGGCTTGTTTGGCTGGGATTCTGACCTTATGGTTACAGTGATAGTACCATTCTCAACCTCTTTATCGCCAATAACAACAACATAAGGTATCCATTCCCTGCCTGCATCCCGTATCTTCTTGCCGACAGTATCTTCCCTGTCATCAATATCAGCACGACATTTCAACTGACCGGAAACCTGTTCTGCAAATTCAAGGTGTCGCTGTGCAATTGGGATTATACGCACCTGAGTTGGGGATAACCATACAGGTAGCATTGGTACTGCACCTTCCTCTATAGCCATAGCCTCTTTTTCAAGAAGTGCATAGATACAGCGTTCAATCGCACCGCTTGGGGAGCAGTGAAGTACAACTGGTTTAATCGCATCGCCTTGTGTGTTGATGTAGTTAATGTCATACCGCTCGGCATTCTCAACATCTATCTGGACGGTTGACAATGCACTCGCTTTTGCAAGCGCGTCAACGAAATTGAATTCGAACTTAAGTACAAAATAGAAGAATCTGGTATCCCACATCTCGACAAGTACGGGTTTGTCAACAGTCTTTGCAAGATTGGTAATGAAATCACGGTTTGAATCGTAAAAATCACGTGTAAATCGTATCGCAACCTCATAATCATCGAGTTTGATGCCGACCTTATCCAGAACATTGATGCACATGTTATACTGTTCATCAAACTGTGATACAGCCTGATCCATATCAGTGCACAATGTGTGCATATCAGGCATTGTGAACGCACGAAGTCTTCTCAACCCCACAAGTTCTCCGCGCTGTTCTTTCCTGAAACTGTATCTGGTAAGTTCGATCATCTTAAGAGGCAGGCTCCTGTAAGAGATTGTCATGTCATGGTTCATAAGGAACTGTCCGAAACATGCTGCAAATCTCAAAAATAGGTGTCTTTTGTCTGATTCGATCGAATACTGACGAGCCGGGAACCTGTCAAGATATTTCTTGAGGGTTGGGTGATTCATATCATACATGATCGGAGTTTCGACTTCCATTGCCCCGAATTTGGAGGTTTCGTCAAGTACATAATTTTCAATAAGTGTTTTTATCAACTTTCCCTTTGGATAGAAACGCATGTTCCCCGAATCCGATCCGGGTTCGTAATCCGCGATCTCAAGTCTTCGCATAAGTTCAACATGCGGAGGTGCTTTTTCCATTGCCCTGTTCTTTGATATCTCGTAATCCACGAACTTCTGGAGATTTGGATGTTTTGAAAGGTCAAAATCATCAGTACTGTGCAGTTCCCCGTCAGGTGTGAGAATATGCCAGTATGATTTTGCAACACTTTCTGCTTTGAGTGCTTCGGATACCACATCCTCATCTTCTGATGATTTGGCACATGATGCTATGACCTTTGTCTCTTCCATACCCTCTGGCAGGATGGAGCGGGAAAGTTCGGAGAGCGGATGTCCTTTACAACTGATCTTGAATGCCTTGTACCATCCAAAAGGTGCCCGCATGACCTCGTATTTACCGGATAGTGCTTCTTCAATTCCTTTCAATACCGCAACCGCAACCTTCGGGGATGAGAGATTCGAACTCAAATGCGCATAAGGATATAGCATCAACCGTTCAGCTTTTACCTGTGCTGCGACCTTCTCGATCTCCTCGACTGTACGTTTGATCGTATCGGCAGGGTTTGCCTCATCAACTTTTTCAACAGCCATGAATGCTGTAAGTGCTTCTTCAAGACGCCCCTGTTTGAGTGATTCCTCGATCTTCTCAGCAACCGGCGTGCTTTTTTTGACTTCGTATTCAATATAATCGGAATGGATGAGTAATAATTGCATAATTTCACCTGTATGGATATTGTGTTTGCACTTAATTATGCCAATAGTTATTAATCTTTTTCAAATAAGGGACTATCAAAGTATTTGGTGGTGTGATGGATAAAGATTGGTGTGTCAATGAGCCATAGGAATCCCATCATTTGAATTAATGGACAGGATGAACTGGATTTACCGGATGGTGCGAGTCACCCATATCCCGTAAATTCTGTTACCCCCGTCTAATATTTTCCCACTCAATATTGTAGAAATCCAAATATGTTTGATTGTATAGATGAATTGATATTAAACGTGCAAAATGCAAATGTTTTCATCAATTACTGATATCAATATGCACCTTTGACCAAACTATCGATCTTATCAATAAAGTGTTCAGCTTCATTTAAGAGTTCACTTACTTCCCCTTCATCAATAATCACTTCAACGTCATAATCACACTTGACTCTGGCTGTTAATCCATGTGTTATGCTCCTGATTTCATCTTTACTCAACTTTCCAAGTTTCACATATTGGCCTAACTGCAAAATAACTCCTTTGTGTGTCCTTGGAGATTTATCATTGAGTTCGAGGAATGCTTTTGCTGCATGAAACATGGCGTAATATGCATGGCTAACTGCACCTTCAAAAAAACCATCTTCTTGATCATGATGTGCCATTTCAAGATATCGTCTGGACTTTATTAAACGCGCTTTTATCTCGTTCATATAAGATTACTCCCTCATGTGCCATTTTTTTGGCGAATTCGCTCATGTTGTTTATGTGATATTCCATTATCGAGAGAAGTTCAGAATATCGAATAACAAAGTCTGCTACAATGTCATAGGCAATGTCTGATACAGTTTGATTGGGATCTGTTATAACTAAAATATCGATATCACTATCATCGGTATCAATACCTTTGGCAACTGACCCGTACAATGTTATTGAAACTATATTTTTACCGGATCGTTTTAATATTTCATCTGAAAATATTTTTGCGATATCTTTTCGATTCATAATAATCACCAATTTAATTTCTACATACTATCAAGTATAAAGCAATCTTTCTTTCGGTGTTTGAATCGATTTTCCCAGTTCTTTCATGATTTCAATCCATTCTATGATAATATTTAATATCTGTTTGTATTTATCAGTGTGGGTATTGAATTGTAAAATTGCACACACGATGTCAGACTTGACTTTCAAAGATAACTGAAAAACATCTTATTTTTTAAAAAAACCCACATCATGCGCCTTCGTTGCACATCCCTATACTTAGTCCCTAACTATTTAATTAAATATCTTGGCTATATTGTACTTGAAATATAACAA
>JAUWQD010000023.1 GCA_030611265.1 Methanosarcinaceae archaeon
CCATGTTGTCCACTAAGCAATATTATTACAGCATGGTATAATTATTTACCTATTGTAATATTATTGTGGATTAAATCATAACTGGATTATGGAATTGTGCCTTCCTTCTTTATGGGACAATTGCTATGGGGTTTAATAGTAGTGCTTCAAATAGCTATTTTATGTGCACTCATTTATCTCATATATAAGAAAGTAAAATAATCAACTGGAATTGCTGTTTTATCTGTAAGTCAAATTACAACAAAGTTAATTTCATAATAATATTCTCCTATTTTTGATTTGAGTTTTTCAATTCGATCTCGCTGTTCCTGATGGGAATCGGTTCGATTTCGCTTCTTGTTGCAGGTGTCAGCATCCTGAATGTGATGCTCATGTCCACTATGGAGCGAAACAAGGAGATAAGCATTATGAAGCTGCGAACATGCAGCCTTTGGATGCGTTGCGGTATGAGTGAAGTTGTTTTTAGCAGGTGGGGCACTAATCAGTCTGCACATTCATTTCATCTTCTTCAATAATTCCGCCAGATCCCATCCCTCGATCCCGTTGTCATCCATGAAGGCTTCAGCACTCTTTGTAAATCCGGCTTTTGATATCATCACGAAATGTTCCTCTCGTTTGTCGTTGTACCAGTCCACAAGAATACGCTTATCCAGTAATTTCTTGACTTCATTTACTCCCAGGGGCCTGCTGTTCCATTTTACCTCGCCAAGAAGTGCCCTGTAAGGCTTTTCTCCTATGACTGCAATGTCGATCTCATCACCCCTGCGGTTCCACCATGCACCCACCTTTACTGGTGAAAACGGCAGATTATCAAACACAATATTTCTCGTAATCTCTTCAAAAACGGGGCCTGTAAAGGATGAAAGTGACGTTTTTATTCTGTCAAAAACCATGTCATACTTGCCTGATTCAGTGAATGACATATTCGGATTTATGAATCTGAACCAAAAGTGTACCATCTGGTCTTTTATTACATATCGTCCCATTTTTGTTCCTTTGATTATGGGTGCTCTGCGCTGAATGATCTCATAGGTGCTCACAAGGTCATGCAGGTAACGGCTCAGGCTTTTCATTTCGATGCCTGTTGTGTCAGATATCTCTTTTAGTGTGCCTTTGCCGAACGATACTGCTTCAAGCACGGAAAAATATGTTGTGTAGTTGTTTCCGAATTCGCTTATTAGTATTTGCTTTACTTCATCCTTCAAAATGGCATTCTCACTTAAGATGAGAGTTCTGATTGCATCTTCGTAGGTGGTTATCCCGTAGTCTTCGATCAATTGATAATATCTGGGTACGCCTCCAAAGGTTGCATAGAGTGCGATAATTTCTTCTTCATTCGTAAATCCCAGATTCTGGCAAATCGTTCTGATATATTTATATGAAAGGGGTTTTAGGTCAATACGTGAAGTTGCCCTGCCATAGAGCGGTTCTTTTGCGTTTGTGAATATCTTTTTCATAAGTCCAATGTATGATCCTACAAAGACCAGCAATATTGGAGTATCAACATGATATATATCCCAGTATTTCTGGAATATGGAAAAGATTGCAGGATCAACATATGTGAAGTTCTGGAATTCATCGAATACGATTTTGAGATGATTTTCTTTTGAATATTCGAACAGGAACCTGACAAAATCGTCCCAGTTCGAGAATTCGGGTACAAACCCGCTTAATTCAGTTTTTAATATATCGGAATATTCCCTAAGAAGCAGTGAACTTGTTTTCTTGTCTACAAAAAAGTAGATGGAATCCATGGATTCAATTATAAGTCGGGTTTTGCCCACGCGCCGTCTTCCAAACATCACAAGCATGTGGGCATGCTCTTCACTGAGTTGCTCAAGGTTTCTGATCGCCTGTAGTTCGTTTGTTCGATTTTGAAATTCCATGCATATCTAATTCTATTTTATAGTATAATACTGTTTTGTAGAATTAGGTTCCAGTATGAAGATGTGCAAATCTTAGTCGGCGGCGGCTTCGTGGTAAATATCCTGATATTAAAGGAGAGTTCCTACTTTTTCGCGCCGTCCAACTTTTTGTACATCATTGCAGGCGTGCTGTTTGGAGTTGTCACAAGTCTTGTCGGTGGGATGTATTCGGTGGTGGAAGGCTGCGAATGTGGGGAAGTTGGATGCGCTGCGGTATGAGTGAAGTTGTTTTTTGGGGATGGAATGGAGCACTGGTCAAGATACGCCGTCAACGACCCCAGACTGCTTCGGAAAATCCGGGGTATTTAGATGGTGCATAAATCTCGTAAAACAATTTATCATTTTGAAAATAATGATATCAAGGGGGCACGTTTTGCCATTTAACTAAGATTTTAAAAATTTTTAGGGGAAATTCAGTTAAATAGATTCGATTTCATTATTCTTACTAAAATTAATTTTGAAAGATTTTCTTATTTCCTTAGCATTTTCTGCGGTTACTCTTATTTTCAAAATTAAATCCGAATTTATAGTTATTTTAGTAAGCCCATTCCATCCATTTTCTGTGGGAAAACAAATTTTATTTGTAAAATTATTACCTTGCATAATTATACCATAAACATCTAAAAATGAATGATCACCTCTATTTATGGTAATTGATGGGACATTCCCTTCATACCAGCAAATTCTCCTTTCAGATGGTTCCTCAACAAATTCAATTGTTCCACAAACATTTTTAGCAGCCGTTTTTCCTTTGTTCACGACTTTAATTCGATAAGCATAGATATTGACTCTTTGTTCCATCACTGAAATTACACTATCAATATTATTTAAAATATTTAATCCTGCGGTAGATGTAACTGGAATAGGTCTATCGCATATTTCCAATTTTGGCCTATAAATCCAATTTATGGCAATATTGCTTGCGATTGCTGTAAAAAATCCTACAATAAACGATAATAGTTCAAAACCTGACATGATAGCAATTATTATGAATTATTCTTGTGTTTCACTAATCCACTTGTCATTGAATTTTGATACTTCAATTGGAGATATTGAATTATCATACTCCAGCGATGTTACTTTAATATCATATCCAAAATCGTTGCTAATTCCATTTATTATGCAAAATTTGCTTTTCAATTTTCTCTCAAAAAGATCTATAATCACCCCTCTATCAAGAGCTTCATTAGCCATGGAGACAGCTTTTTCTACTGTCAATTCAAAATATTTTTCAATATCTTCTTTTTCAAAAGTAACTTGAACTTCGAAAAAACCATTATACGCTATGGCACTCAAACCAAGGTCATAATATCCCTTAACTTTTTGATGTTCTGAACAATAACCTTTTTTTAGAACATGATTACATAATTCACATCTTTTAAATAAACCAGATTCATAATCGGATTCTAAAATTTTTACAATTATTCCTCGGAATTCCTCTAATTTTCTTGATATACTAATTTTTTCTTTATCTAATAAACCCATTAAATTCATCGGATTCGAAATTTGTATCAATTTTTCTTTTTTAATATTTCTCATCAAATCAGTATCATTCGTAATGAAAATATCACATTTAGATTCGATTGCAACTGCAAGATGAATTAAATCTTTTGCTGATATATTTATTAACTTGGATAATTCTATTGCTTTATTCCAACCACTTTCATTTAGATCATATAGAATTATTTTATTTCCGAATGTGTTGAAAAATATTTCAACCTTTTTTGCAGTTGTAGATAATTCAGATTTGGTTAAATTCCTTTGATTTCGTGTTCTGGTAATTTCATCTAAAGTCCTATTTTCTTTTATCGCCAAATTTGCCATATGATCTAATGATTGCAAATTATCTATGAGTTCAAGTTTTGTAAATGAAGAAGTACAACCAATCCAATCCTTATTATCTTTCAAATTTTCTAAAAATTGAATTGATTTTGTATTTCTACTTTTTATATAATCTAAAATTATTACAGTATCGAGATAAAATTTCATGCTAATCAATACCCGTGTGATGTGATTTTATACTTAAGTTACTATGCTAAAACTTCTTTATTAATTCGTGTTCGTTTTCGAAGTCATAAAATTTCTATGGTTTTACTAAAAAATGCGCATGATAGTCATCCCGCAGTCACTATACCCCAGACTTAAGTCCAAAGTCTGTATGATATAGTCAAGCTTGTGATTTTCCATCTTGTCCGTCAATCTACATTTCATCAATTTAAAATCAGGCTCAAATTTCAATAAGCAATGGCAATAAGAATTCATTATATATAGAATTATTTAAAATGTCCAGAGGCAACCAAAAGCCTGCCTCAACACCATAATTTCATGTTGCCTTTTTAAAGAGAATACTGGCTGACATAAAAAGAAAAACGTCCGATCAACAAAAGAGATCAAGGAGCAGTTCAAAAAACAAAACCCACATGCTGCCACCTAAAATCACCGGCTCCACGCCGGATGAGACACATCAATTAAATTTGATTGCCGACCTGACTGAAGAAGAGTATCTTGAATTTGCAGGCATGTGCGGTTTTGGTTTGAATGCTTATTGATGATTGACAATTGATCGCACCCTGAAATCCGGCATCAACAAATTCTCATAATGATCAAAAATAAAACAACAGATTATGAGCGTATCACTCACACCGTTATAATATGATCTCGCTTACGCAGCACTTAATCTCCTATGGTTTCATTATCGCGATGATACGAACCATGGGGGCACGGAGAATTAAGCCTTTAGAACGCGAGCCTGATATATTATATTACGCGCCAACCCTTTGAGGATGTTTGAGGTTAAACCCGTCTTCAAAGACCTTCTTAAGAAGATCTTTTCCGTGGGGCTGTGGGATGATTTTTCCTGTTTTTGTTGCAGTTTCTAACCAGAGTTCCATGGCAATCTTGACCTCTTCTAACGCTTCTTCTTCAGTATCCCCAAATGCAGAGCATCCACGTAGCTCAGGAACCACTGCTATATAGCCCTCATCATCTTCACTGTAAAAGATTTCTATTGCATACTTATACATCGTGTTCGAACTCCTCTAAGAGATTGTATTTTTCAACAATTTTTATAAACTGTTTCACTTGATATGGTTTTGCTTTTCCACCTACATTTTGGAAATTCAGCATTTCCCCGATTTCTTCCTGAACATAAATACGATGACTACCTTTTCCACCTTTAAATCTAAAACCAAAAGCTTCTACAATTTTACATAATTTTTCAAAACGAACGTTTTTTGGATTATTTTTTAACTCCTCAAACAAACGACGCTTTTTCATATAAATACAACCCAAACATTAAATTAAAACTTTTCGCACCATATACCATAGCAACTTTTGCATACAATTTAAACTTTTATTGCTGACGTGAATATATGTTTCAGTCGTTTTCCATACTTATGTCTCAATCGCTCGTGCATATATCTCAAATCCACGCCGGGTGAAATACATCAGGTGGATTTGATTGCCGACCTGATTGAAGAAGAGTATCCTGGATTTGCAGGCATGTGCGGTTGAACATTGTGGGGATGACAACGTTTGCTATTTATACATCGTCCGATATTTTTAGAAAATATAGAAAGACGTACCATAAGAAGCGATTTTAATGGAAATACATAAAGACAAACAAGAAACCTTTACTCTTGTTGTATCAAGAGATGAGCTCATAGAAATAAATGATGCTATTGGATTACGATGTCTTTATTTCGATGCACTAAACAGGAAGAAAGCTGCAATAGCAAGGTCAAAAGCTGTGTCAGATGATGGTGTAACAATACAAAACGACAAACGTTTTGTCGAAGACAAAATTCGTAATATGTACTCACAAATAACCAAGGTTATGGAATAATGAGGAATGATTAATTTTTTCTGCAATTTCAACCATATATGGGGATAACGGTTATTCTGGAATATACATATTGTTTTATAAAGGAGCATAGTACTAGTGAAGTCTTCAAAAACGAAAAAGAGTGAATTAAATGGTAAAAATAAAAGGACACGAAATTGGTTCAATAGTCGTTACGGGTGCCAGTAATCGAAGAGCTATACAATTTAAGAATAATATTATTAAGGTCTTAAAAAAAATCGGTGTTATCGAAGATGACATTAATATCCCTCTTGAAAGAATAGCGATAAAAAAAGCCAAAGCTTCTGCAACCTGGTATATATCGGATCATAGGATGCATTACAGTCATAACCTGCAAAACAAATATGTAGAAAATCTTTATGTTTTATTTAAGGTAATTGAAACCGAAGCAAATCTTGTACTTTCAGGTCAAAATACATTGCGCGATTTTATTTCAGAATTCAAAGAGGATTCAGACGTTTATAATAAACGCAAAGAAGCGCGAGAGTTTTTTGACTGTGACCATGACGAACACGATTTTGAGATCATCAACAAAAAATACAAAGTGATGGCAAAAGAATTGCATCCGGATATGTCAACAGGAGACACTGAGAAATTCAAACAGCTAAATATCGCACATAAGATACTGAAGAGAGAATTGACCTAAGATTATTTTGGAACCTCAAGTTTTCACTATTTCGTTTTACAGCTATATTCAATAACTTCGTCTAAGTTCCATAAAACTGTGCTAAATCCATGTCCGGCAAACTAAAAACCAATCGCCTCAAAAAACAGTCAATCATTCCTGAATGATGCCGGCTGGCCTGTCATTTGCAGCACAGAATGCCACAACTGGGAATCCAGATCGACCTTTTTTCTTTTCGAAGTCACAATTTCCATGGGCAGATGAGTGAACTGGCCGTTGAAGATCCCCACCAGCATACCCGTTCTTCCAGACATGCCGGCATGAACCGCCATCTGTGCCAGTTGTAAACAGAAGATCGAATCATTCGGCGTCGGAGGGCGGCTGCGGATGCTGTAACTAGGGTCGAGATACTTGATAGTGGTCGGGATATTTTTCATTTTCAGGTGGGCTTCTATACGCTCCTTCAAATAGGTCCCAAAATCAAGGATTTTCACATTCCCGGACTCGTCGTATTGAAGATTATCAGGGTCAGAAACATATTTTTGCCCTACCCCTTCCGAAACCACAATAACTGCATGCTTGCGGTCCAGAAGACGTTCTTCCAATTGTCTTAAAAACCCCTTCTCACCTTCCAGTTCAAATTCCATCTCAGGTATCAGACAGTAATTCGCATCATTCGTTGCAAGCGTGGCATTCACAGCAATGAAACCAGACTCTCTCCCCATCACCTTCACGATGCCTATGCCGTTAACGGCAGACCTGGCCTCAACATGCGCCGCATAGATAGAAACACAAGCTTCCGAAAAAGCGGTTTCCATGCCAAAGGATTTATCGATGAAATTGATATCGTTGTCAATGGTCTTGGGGATGCCGATTACGGCTATCTTCAAACCGCGCTTTTCGATCTCCTCCACGATCTCCAGAGCTCCCCGGAGGGTACCATCGCCGCCAATGGTGTAAAGGATCTTCACCCCCAGTTCCACCAGCCGATCGACAATCTTTATTGTGTCCTGAGGCCCTCTGGATGAACCAAGTACCGTACCGCCCTGAGTGTGAATGAATTCCACAAATTCCGGCGTCAGAGGCATTACTTCGTGACCGTTTTCCTTGATGAAACCGGCATAGCCATAGCGGATGCCGTAACCCACCTTATTATTATAACGAAAATAATTCAGCATGACGATTCCACTGATCACAGAATTGACCCCAGGGCAGAGTCCTCCGCAGGTCACAATGGCATATGTGGCTTTGCCTAGCTCAAAAAAAAGCTTTTTCTTTGGCCCTGCTTTCTCAAACGCAGGCAAAGCTATGCCTTTTTCCAAAAGAGCTTCCACCGAACTTTTATCGATCACAGCCAGTATCTGCTCGTTGTCAGGCACATAGAATTGCTGGTTTTCGAATTTATTGTTCAGATAAATGTCATTAAATTCGTATGAACATTCACCCAATTTTCTCACTGACAGGTCATACCCCAGAAGTTCTTTCTCGATAGGATGCAATTCATGAATCTCTGGCAGTGGTGGCATATCTCTTCTCCTCACTCTTCATAAAACATTTCAAACTATAGCTCAGCTTTGATTATATCCGTTAACGAAGGATAGATCAAGTCACTGATGGTGTCCTCAGTACAATATAATATAGAGCCTGTATAAAACGTTATCATCACAATTGTTCGTGACACTTATTTGAGTCTATTGAACTTTCATAAATTTCCATGATTGATCCCTGCTCTAATTTTTAATAGCAGGATACTATTTTCAAATCGGGGAATTGCCAATCACTACAAAATCGCACGAGGGACTCAATGGACAAAATGTATGTGAAATTGCCGGATCCACGCCGGATGAGATAGATCATGTGAATTTGATTGCCGACCTGAAATCTAATATAATATTTCAACCATATTGAGTTAACAATCAATTTACTAATACCCCTAAAAAATCCAACCTCGTTAACCGTGATACAAATGACATACACATGCCCGGATTGTAATATGACCTATGAAGTAGCCCCAAAATGGTGCGGATGTAGCCCTTATCCGCAATCGGAAGATTCCTACATACTGCAGTCAGAGGACCCATGGAAATATCACCTTATTGCCCCGGGGCAGTATGACTCGTTCATGGGAATACTGGCTGACAGGAAGGGGAAAACGGTTGATGAACTGACAAGGGAGGAGCAGGACAGGGGGAAAGGGTACATGCTGGTATGTGAAATTGCGGGATCTGCGCCGGATGAGGTGCATCAGATGATTTTGATTGCCGACCTGACAGAAGAAGAGTATCTTGAATTTGCAGGCATGTGCGGTTGAGCATGGCGGGATAATGCACGAGGACGGCAAATGTGCGGCCGTTGGATGCGTTGAGGTATGAGTGAGTTGTATCTCAAAAACTAAAATTAAATGATAATTAATAAAAAAAGGTTGTTGGGCAGTGATATGTTTAACATATTTGCCCTTCCTGTTTAAAATCTAATACTTTTTTGGTGGCCTATGACTTTGGAAGCATTCTCTGCAGTACACCGGTCTATCAGGATCGGGTACAAAAGGTACTTCAGTTTCCGCACCACAGTCGGCACATTTTGCTTTGTGCATCTCTCTAGGGCCTCCGAAGCTGCCTCCTCTTCTATCATCTCTCATATCTTAATCTCCTTTGTTCTTTTTAGTTTGTCTAAGCCAGAGTTGCAATTGTGAATTTTCGCATGACTTGTTCAATCTTTATCTATTAAATCAATTAACCTAAAATAAGCCTATATAGATGAGTTGACCCCATTCTATAAGTGATCAAATAAGTTAACTGTTATTGTATTAGACAACTCATTTGTATATAAGTTCTTGGCAATGATTTTTTTAAAATCGCCGAAGACAATCACCTACCATGGAGTTGAGTGCATGTTCCAGCTCGCGTTCGGAATGCTCTTCACTCATTTCGAGAAAATCCTCGCTATGCTCGAATTTACTCGAACTATATGTTTATAAAACATATACTACAAGAAAGTCGAATGTATATTCATCTTTTAACCCACCTTTCCTACCCAAAAATCAAAATCACCACCGTGTGACTGCATGCCTCCAAAATAGAGGAACAGCAAATTCGCAGGCTTATAAAAGATAAATTGTAGATATTTTGAGGACACCATAATTATTAATAACATCGAATATGATTTTTTGTTGCAGGAACATTTTCCTGTAAACCAAAATAGAGGTGTTTGAATGGATGAAAGTGGTGAGACATACAATCATGTGAAAACACGATTGACCAAGAGTCGGGATGATCGTGTAATTGATGGGGTATGTGGCGGTTTAGCTGAGTATTTCGGAATTGATACTGTTATTGTCAGACTTGCATTTGTTGTATTTACATTAATAAACGGTTTTGGAATATTGCTTTACATAATTTTAATGATAATAATGCCCAAACCGGAAAGTGACGAACAAGTTCCAATATCGAAAACGATTGAGGAAAACGTGCAGGGGATGGCAGAGCAGGTAAAGGACATAATAGAAGAAGTTGGCAAAGATGTTGACAAAAATGCATCTGATAGCAAAGTAACAAGACAACAGAAAATAAAGGAATCGCATCAACGTTCCAAATGGCTCGGAGCAATTCTTATCATACTCGGGATCGCATTTCTTTTTGATGAACTGAACATGTTTTGGTGGTTTAAGGATGATTTTTTTTGGCCAATAGTGCTGATCTTTATCGGCCTATGGATGTTGATCAAGCGTGGGGGAAAGTAAAATGAGCGGGAGACAGGGGATAACGGGACCTCTGATCCTGATAACATTTGGCATACTCCTGATCCTCAATAATCTAAAACAGCTTCCAGATGGGTTCTTTGGTTCACTGTGGCATTTTTGGCCGGTTGTACTGATACTTTTAGGTCTGGATGTCCTGCTAAGTCACAATAAATCGATAATTGGTTATCTTACACAGATATTATTTGGAATAGCTGTGATTTTTGGAATCATCACTCTTGCCTGGAGTGGAATTCCTGCATCGGAGTCCAATATACAAATAACTCCCATTGATAACCAGGGAGCAGATCTTCGAAATGCACATCTTGAGGGAACGAATCGATTCTTTGTCGATCTCAGTCATGCCAACATGAGTGGTGCATACCTAAATGGTGCAAACCTGTTCTTTGTTGACCTCAGCAATACTGATATGGAAGGAGCACAACTAAATGGCGCAAACATATTCTTTGCAGACATTACTGATGCTAACATCAGATATGCGGATGTCAATGGTGCGAATATATTCTTTGCGGACTTTAGTGGTTCCGATCTTGAAGGAACGGATATTGGAGCTGCAAACATGATGTTTACCATAGGAATTGGAAAATAACGCAGATCCGCATTGAATGGGGATGTTTAAAAATCGATATGCTTAACTCCAAAATTCTTTTTCGTAATCATCCGGCAGGTCGAGGTTCATCACATCATCGATGCTTTTACTTTTCTTTTTTTCTGTTTTAGCATTATCATTATCACTGACATCAGCAGGTTTGACTGCCGCCCCATCGGATGCATGGTTTGACTCAATCACTGTTGTGTTCCTGTCAGAGGTCACAACCTCTTCAATAATGGTTTCGGGATTGTCAAGAATCTGATTTACTACAGTTTCCTCTCTGGTGGTTTCTGCCACATTTTGCACTGGTGGTCGAATTTGCATTGTAGTTGGGATTTTCCTTCCAAGACGTATGCTTGTATTTTGTGCATAGGTATCCTGCAATGGATCCGCTTTGGACAATGACTTTTTAGTCGCACCATAATCGATCGAGCAATTTTCTTCGCCGGAACGCCAGTCCACATGATACAAATGGCATTCACTGGTTTTGCATCCGGATTTTTTGTCAAGTGGGCATAATTCAGGTAGCGACATGATAAAACCTTCTTATGATTTTGTATTATGACTTTGTATGTTATGATACTACAAATTCCTAACCGCATCCGCGATCAGTGGAGCAACGCTCACACAACTCTGTGCTTTTTCAATTGTATCCGTTGCAAAGATGTCGCGTACGCCTGCATTGAAGAGCCGAATAACCGCATTTCGTGTTAAGACCGGATGTACACATGCAAGATACACATCCTTTGCACCCTGATCCCGCAGTAGCCTGATAGACTCTGCCATCGTGCTGCCGGTCGAGATCATATCGTCTATCAGGACAACATCCCTGCCAGTAACATCAAGGTTCTTTGTTTTAATGGTGACCGTGTCACTGCTATGTCTTGTTTTTTCCAGATAGTCATAATCCATTCCAAGATCTGCTGCAGCACTCTTTGCCAGGGATTCAGCACTGGAATCTGGTGCCAAGATCAAAGTATCTGTTAGGTTAAGCGACTTTAGATGGGAACCCAGAAGTTTAGTTGCATCAAGGTCAGATGCAGGAGCACTAAAATAATCAAGTACACTCTTCTCGTGTATGTTGACTGTGAATACCCTATCCGCATTGATGGTTCTGGCAACCGCACGCGCACTGATGGGCTCGCCGGTCTTGAACTTCTTGTCCTGCCTCGCATATCCCATGTAGGGAATGACAACATTGACGCTGGATGCATCCTCACAGGCATCGATCATCTGCAAAAGATAAATAATATCCGAATCTGTCGTCGTGCTTTGGATGATCGTTACGTCTTCGAGCTGCTCGTCCTGAATGCAAGTATATACCTCACCGTCCGGGAAACGATTAAAATCGCAAAGGGTAGGATTTGTGCCTAGTTCCCTTGCCACTCGTGATGCCAATAATTGTGATGCAGGTCCGCCTATGATCTTCAACATTTATACCTCGTTTTTACCATGATTATGGTGTAACTGTAACACGCACTTATAATACATTGTTTTTGGTTGACTTGTACTTTTCAACAACCCTAATATTTCGGATAAAAGTATTCGGATAATTCCCAGTGTCATCCTTTTCCACAGATTTGACCATATCCCAGATGGTGAGCAAAGCAGTAGATACACCTGTCAATGCTTCCATTTCAACACCGGTCTTACCCACAGTTCTAACTTCTACTTCTGCGGTTATTGAATCGACACCGATTGTAAAATCCACATTAATTCCCGTAATTGGGATCTGGTGGCACATTGGTATTGTTTCAGGGGTCTTTTTAACAGCCAGAATTGCTGCTGTTGTGGCAGTTGCAAGCACATTTCCCTTTTCAACATTACCGTCACGTATCTTTTCTATCGTTTCTTTGGTGAGAACGATCTCACCTGATGCGATCGCACGTCTTACAACGTCGCCCTTCTCACTTATATCGACCATCCGTGCGTGGTCACCTGCAATATGTGTAAATTCTTTTGTCAATATATCACCTGGGTAAAATTAAAACACATGTCCTATGTGATCAATCAATCGATTCGCTGGTGCTTTCTTTGTTCATAATCTTCCAATGCGCCATCTATCTTACCGATCAGGTCACGTGCTTCGTCAAGTGTCAACTTGATAACTTCCTTGTCTTCTCCATGACTTATTACCACACGTACCCTGTTTCTTTCAATATCAACACTTAGTTCACGATCTTTGTTCTTGTCCATTATTTACACTCCCCTATTTCATTATTTCAGTTATATTATCAATAACATCAGTAGCAAGCAACCCATACCCACGCGATCCAAATGCAATATCTCCTGCCGCGCCGTTTATAAACGTGCCACAGGATGCCGCATCCATTGGCTTGTTGACTGCAAAAAGCGCACCCACAATACCAGCAAGTACATCCCCAGTTCCCCCGACTGTCATGCCCGGATTGCCGGTCCTGTTCAATAAGAAAGAATCGCCGTCAGATATCACATCGGTGTTTCCCTTAAGTAATGTCACGACATGGTTTCGTTTTGAGAATTCCATGACCGCTTCGACGCGTGTGTCCGGATCGCTTTCGGTTTCCGTGCCACGAAGGTGTGCAAATTCCCCTGCGTGCGGTGTTATTATCATCTCACATCCGGCGGCTGGCGGCAGTGTCAACCCATAAAGTGCATCGGCATCGACCACAACCCTCTTGCAGTGTGGAATTATTTCTGAGATCGCTGCTTTTGTTTGACCATCCATGCCAAGTCCCATTCCAATAACAACAACGTCATGCGACCTTATCAGTTCCAGTACCTGCGGCACGTCTTCGGGACACAGGATGTCTGATGAGAGTGCGCGGACTATCAGGTTTGGTGAAAAGGACGCGACAATGTCAGCCACGTTGTTTGGCACAGCCAGTGTTACTATATCCGCGCCGGTTCGGAGTGCTGCAAGTGCAGCAAGTGCAGGTGCGCCGGAATACGCGCCGCCGCCTATTATCAAAACTCTGCCGGAATAGCCTTTGTGACTTTCTGTACTGCGGCAGGTGAGGGTTTGAAGATTACCAATGCCGACATATTTTTCGGCATCCTCACAGACTCCTATGTCAACCACCCTGACATCGCCAGCGTAAGTATTGGCATCCGGTGTTGTCAGTCCTGTTTTCATTTTGTGGAATGTAAGTGTTGTATCCGCACGTACGGATCTGTCGAACGGTTCACCATCAGGGCTGAACCCTGACGGCACATCCACTGCGATAATATATGCTTCGGAATCGTTGATGAGGTCGATAGCCGTGGATTCAGGCTCTCTTATCTGTCCTTTGATGCCGGTTCCGAATATGGCATCCACGATGATGTCAGCGTCCTTGAACCAATCCGATCGCAAAAATTGTGTTGATTCAACAACCTCTAATATCTCAACATCACTGTGTTTTAGTGCATCAAAATTTCGGCGTGCTTCCTCGGTTTTGATCTGGAAGGCGCGACTGAGTAGGATTACTTTTGGTCTGATATTACGACCAGATGCGAGATGACGGGCCGCAACAAAGGCATCGCCTCCGTTGTTGCCCCTGCCTGCGATAAATATGACGTTACCCTCCTGCCCGCTATCGATCTTATCACTGACTGCTTGTGCGATCGCAACGCCGGCATTTTCCATAAGTTGAAGGCGGCTAAGACCCAAGTACTCGCAGTTCGTATCGATCGCATTCATCTGTGCTGATGTTATTGCATCCATGTTATTGACCACTTATTTTTGTACACTTTATATGTCTTTAAACAATCATATATTCTTTCCCATTTTGGTGGAAGGACTTATTGTGAAAACTTGATCTAAAGTGTACAATACTTGCAGGGTAAGTATTTGCTTTGTCGAAATTAGGCAACATATTCAATCCTGAAGATGGTGCGATTTGCAGGATAACTTATAAACTCGGGCAAAAGAGATTACAGCAAAAGACATGTCTGATATGATTATAATATTTGGTTAGCGATTATGGAGGAGATTAAGCCTCATTGACCTAAAAAGGGTGATGAGTGAATTTTGTCCCAAGGCCGAGCCATTGGAAATGATAATCTCCGCAATCTATATAATCTTGTTATACATTAATCTTCACGGGGTACATGTAGTAATTCGTACTAGTGTAACTAATTAAAAGGGAGTAGGGTAAATAATGGAATCACTACGTATAGGAATGTTTTCCTGGGAGAGCCTGCATTCTGTAAAAGTTGGAGGCATTTCCCCGCATGTAACAGAAATTGCCGAGACGCTTGCAGATAAAGGGCATGAAGTACATGTTTTTACAAGAAAAGGTTGTTACAGGGATTATGATGAGATCAAAGGCGTTCACTACCAGCGATGTTCACACGACCAATCAGGTAATATCGTACAACAGATGGATAATATGTGCAACTCGATGTTTGAGAAATTTAGTGAAGTAAAAAAAGAATATGGGGATTTTGACATATTGCACGGCCATGACTGGCACCCTGTGACTGCGCTAAATAGTATAAAAAAGGAGTATGATCAACCGTATGTTCTTACGTACCATAGTACAGAATGGGGACGTAACGGCAACCAACTGGGTTGGTGGGATGAAGCCCGTGAGATCTCACACAGGGAATGGCTTGGAGGATATGAAGCATCCGAAGTAATTATAACTACAGACCATTTCAAACAGGAAGTTCAGCATCAATACAATATACCGGACTACAAAATATCGGTAATACCAAACGGTATATTCCCGGGAAAGATCGAAAAGGAAGTTAATGAGGGTGAGGTCAAAGAACAGTTTGGTATTCATCCGCTTGCACCAGTTGTATTGTTCGTAGGTCGTATGAGTTACCAAAAGGGTGTAGACATGTTGATCCGTGCCATTCCGCAAGTATTGCGTGACAATTGGGATGCACATTTTGTTTTCATTGGCGATGGTGAAATGAAAACATATTGCGAGCATCTTGCATGGCAACTTGGAATTCAGAATTCATGCCATTTCCTTGGATATGCATCAACTGAAGTACTCATGGATTGGGTAAATGCATGCAACATCGTAAGTGTACCAAGCCGCAATGAACCATTTGGTATTGTTGTGCTTGAAGCATGGGATGCAAGCAAACCCGTCATTGCGACCGATGCTGTTCACTTAGTTGATAACTTTTCAAATGGTATAGTAGGTTACAAAAGTTCAGAATCAATAGCATGGGGAATTAACTACGCAATTGGCGGACTGGATTCATCAACTAAACAGATGGGTGTAAATGGTAAAAAATTGATCAATACGAAATATAATTGGGATATCGTTGCACAGGATACTGTTAAAACATACAAGAATATTGTCAACTGAATTTGCACTATAGGAACAAGGAGGAGGTACTATTAATGAACCATCAGATTTAAATTTAAAAATAGGAGAAGCTGCTGGTGTCGTTTATAACGAACTGAAAAATGGGGAATGTAATTTGACCCAGTTAAAGAATCATCTCGTTGGAAATGGGTTTGATGCGCAGACCTATATCATGTCCATTGGATGGCTTGCAAGAGAAGACAAACTTGACATTTCCAGAGTCGGTAAAAAGTGGTATATAAAACTTAAGTAGACAATACCAACTTGCATCAATACGTAAATGGAGGTTGATCGAGTGTTAGAGCGTAAGTGGATTATTCTTACAGGCGAAGAGGCGGGGCCGAAATCCAATAAGATGGGGGGTATCTGGAACGTCATTGATGCTGAGGCGATGACTCTTGCATCCCTTTTTGATTCCGGGGCGATAAAGGAAGACGATAATCCAAGGATCCTTGTTGCAGGACCATATTATGGGCATAGCGGGGCAGACTGGAATAAAGGATTGAATCGTATCACCGATATGAGTGAGTTCGACGAGTTTGACATTAATGGAGAATTGATGGCGGCGATAGATGCTGTCAAGATCGAGGGTGTCGAAATCATCACAGGCATCAGGAAAGTCGGTGAGACTAAAATAGGTTATCTGATGTTTAAGACCGAGAAATTCGGTAAGATCACTACTGACTATAAAGGCACCAGTATGTCGCTTACAAACAAAATAAAATCCGAAGCCTATGACTTGATCGGTCTTGATTCGCTAAAATACGAAAACATGGGGAACGGTGCAGAATATTCTCATTATCTAAACCTGTCCTATGCAATATCAGAGTTCATACGTGCTCTTATTACAATAAATGAGGAGAAAGCCAAAGAATACCATGACACGACAATCACGGATTTTGCAAAGTCGCTTATGCCAAGCATGCAGGTTTCTCTGCACTGCCACGAATTCGGGGTGTTTTATGCAATTGCTCGTCTTGAAAAACTAAGCATACCTGTTAAGTCGGTTGCCACGTTCCATGCCACATTGCCAGGCAGGTCGGCAGGGCATCGTTCCATACAAATGATACGCAACAATGACAGTTCGTGGGTAGAGGGTGTTCCCCTCGCGTTTGCGAAACTTGAATCACTTTCGTGTTATTCCGATGTGGTCACGGCTGTTGGTGATTCGACAAGTAAGGAAGGTAAATTGTTCTATGGCATTGATTCAATTTTAGTCCGAAACGGCGTATTCCTTGGAGATGGTGAAACTGATTGGGACAAAAAAAGACAGTTTCGCAAAAAAATCCAGAGTTTCCTTTCTGAAAACCTGCATAAATACCATAATGGTGAACAGATACCTCGTGGCAAAATCATACCATTATTCTCGATATCACGTATAGAAGTGGAGAACAAAGGTTATCCTGACCTGCTTGATTCACTTGTATTGCTTGACCGCATGGTAAAGACACAGATGCTTGGTGGGAAACTTGATGAAGATGTCAGGATCGTGTGTTTCATAATTGCAGCACATGGACCAAAATCAAACTTACCGGATGGTTTTCCAATAAATCTCCCAAAAGAGGTGCTTGTCGGGGATGAACTCCGGCTGCAAAGTATGATCGAAGAGAGAGGGCTTGATTGTTCCAAACTCCCAAGTGGAAAAAGATGCGTCTCAGCTGTGCTATATCCGCAGTGGATATCGGCTGATGATGGCGGTCTTAATATGACTCTGGAGGAGTTGATGTCAGGATGTGTTGCAGGTATATTCCCATCCAGATATGATCCATTCCTGCTGACCGGACTTGAGGCAGGCAAGGAATCCACTCCGAGCATTGTCAGCAAGGTATGTGGATTCAGTGATGCGTTAAAGACGCTAAAGCGTCTTGTAATGGGCATGGGCGGTGTGATCGTTGTGGATAATATCGATATTTCCTACAATGAGACCATTGTGGATTATGCACTTGCGATGGATTATTTCATTGACACATATTTCCATGATAAGGTCAAGTACAATCTTCTTTGTGAAGAAGCCCGTCTCCTTGCCAAAGAGATGAACTGGGAAATGCCTGCGAAAGAATATTATGAACTCCTGACCGGCATTAAGGTCACATAGGGTGCTGTAATGAACGCTAACAATCCAACCGATGATGCATTGACAATCGCGTTTGTCAGTATAGAATACCCCCCGCGTCTGTTTGGGGGACTCGGGGCATATGCCACAGATATCACAGATGCGTTCACAGGACTTGGACATAATGTTATAATCACAACTCCAAACGAGAATAATTCTCTCCCGATTCATGAAATGCGGAACGGCGCGATCGAAGTATTCCGTCCGCAGTCACTGTCTGACAGGGACACGCTGGAACTGTTCTTGTCGCAGGAAACATGGGACACATGGGGTGATCAGGGTGTTGATTTCCTGTGCGACCTGTTCTCATACAACCATATTGCAGCGTCCCGCATCGTAGAGTTGGTACGAAACGGCAGGTCGGTTGATATCTGTGTGGGACATGACTGGCTTGACCTGTCTGCTGCAATGACAGTCAAAAAAGAGACCGGTATCCCGACTATATTTCATGTACACAGTACAGAAGCAGGTCGTTCGCTCGGGAACCTGAATCCCCAGATACAGCGTTTTGAGAACAGGAGTGCAAATTATGTTGACGCCCTTATTACAGTGTCCAATGCAATGAAGGATGAACTTATCTCAATGGGGTTGCCGCAGGATAAGATATACGTGTGCTACAATGGTGTGGACGTTAAAAGATTCGATCCAAAGAACGCACGCCCGTCCAATATCAGCAGATTGAGGAAGCAGTATGGGATGGGAGAGGACGACCGTGTGGTGCTTTTCATCGGACGGCTTGAAGAAGTTAAAGGTGCGGATAAACTTGTACTTGCAATGCCGTACGTACTTGAAAAACATCCCAATACCAAACTCGTGCTGGTTGGAAGCGGCACACAGGAGGGATTGATACGCGGCATTATTTCTGACAATGGTCTTGAAGATTCGGTTGTGCTGAACACTGATTTTCTTGCTGATGATGAGAAGATAGATCACTATGCAATGTCTGATATATGTGTATTCCCGAGCCTGTATGAGCCTTTCGGCATCGTTGCAATCGAGGCGATGGCAATGGAAAAACCTGTTGTTGTGGGTGCAAAAGGAACGAGCGGGTTTCGTGAGATCGTTGTGACGCCGCCATCCGGTGACCCGACAGGTATGCATGTGAATCCCCATGATCCGCAGGATATCGCATGGGGAATTACTGAACTTTTTGATGGTGGACATGAGATCGAATGGGGTAAGAACGGGCGCAAACGGGTGCTTGAGATGTTCACATGGGATGAGGTGGCCCGGCAGACACTTGATGTGTATATGGATGTGATCTCTAAGGTCAAAGGGATATGATATTGATGGCTAAAGGGGTGTGAAGAATCTGTCAGAGATCAGGAAGCATTATTTTTTGGATGAATATTGTATCATTGCATCGGAGCGTGGTAAGCGCCCGTCAGATTTTGCATCGGAAAAACCGGTCAGGTCGGTTTCGGATTGTGTGTTCTGCGCAGGAAATGAAGATAAGACACCACTGGCGACTGCGGTTTATAAGGAGGGAGGGGTGCTGGTGGATACAGAGGGATCGCTTGTTACCGGATGGGATATACGGTGCATTCCAAACCTGTTTCCTGCGTTATCTCCTAAACCCGCAATTTTACCGGAAGACCTTGCCGTTTCGCAGTGGTCGATACAGGAAGGTTTCGGGTATCATGAGGTGATCGTTGAATCTTCCATACATGGCAGGATGATCTCGGATTTCTCGGACGATGAGATGTCGTTGCTTATGCGCGTTTACAGGGACCGTGTGTCCCACTATCGCTCGCAGGATGGCATTGAGCACGTGTCGCTTTTTAAGAATTGGGGCGAACGTGCAGGGGCATCGCTTGACCATACCCATTCTCAACTTATTGCTCTTCCAATCCTTCCGCCATCATTGAAGCGTGAGCAGGATGCGATCCATGCTGCCAGTGGGTGTCCGTATTGTGACATTGTGGGTACGGAAAGCGAATCTGTGCGACTGTTGTATGAGAACAGCGGGGCTGTTGCGATATGTCCTCATTTTTCGATGTCTCCGTTTGAGGTGTGGATATTGCCAAAGCAGCATGTGAACCATCTGGCAAACTGTACGGATGAGATGCTGCGGTTGATTGGTGATGCGATACGTTTTGTGGTTTCGCGGTATGATGTGGTTCTTGGTTCTCCGTCATACAATTACATGTTCCATGGGATATTTGATGACGATTCATATCACCTGAATGTGAGGCTCCATCCTGTGCTCTCAACTCCTGCGGGATTTGAGAAGAATACCGGGATTTACATTAATACTGTGGTGCCTGAAGCGGCGGCTTCGTATTTGAAAGGATAAATTATTGTAATGGTGGTCATCAAATGGGGAAACTTCGAATCGGCATGTTCGCATGGGAGAGCCTGTATTCAATAAAGGTCGGCGGAATCGCGCCGCATGTTTCGGAACTCTCAGAGACTCTTGCAGCAAAAGGGCATAAGGTTCATATATTCACCCGCAGCGGCGGGCTTGGTGACTATGAGGTCATAAATGGTGTGCATTACCACAGGGTAACGCATGACCAGTCCGGCAGCATCGTTTATCAGATGGATAGAATGTGCGATGCGATGTACTCTCGTTTTCTGGAAATCAGGGACATTTATGGGGAGTTTGATGTGCTTCATGGGCATGACTGGCACCCTGTGAATGTACTGTGCCGGATCAAGAATGAGTTTGGTGTGCCTTTTGCGATCACATATCACAGCACGGAGTGGGGCAGGAACGGAAACCGGCACGGTGGCTGGTGGGAAGCGCAAGAGATATCGCATCGGGAATGGCTTGGTGGTTATGAGGCAAAGGAAGTGATCTCAACGTCTGCTGTCCTGAAAGATGAGATCCAGCATCTCTACCAGATACCGGATACCAAGATTACTTTGATCCCGAATGGGATACATGCAGGTAAGATCCGAAAAGATGTTGATGCCGGTAAGGTCAAGGAAAGTGTCGAAATACATCCTCTTGCACCGGTTGTGCTATTCATCGGGCGCATGAGTTACCAGAAAGGTCCCGACCTTTTGGTTGAGGCGATCCCGAAGGTGCTGGACCATAATCGGGATGTAAAGTTCGTGCTTATCGGGGAAGGGGAGATGCGCCAGAGTTGTGAAGAGATGGCGGGTGCACTGGGTGTACCAGATGCCTGCCGCTTTTTAGGATATGCTTCAGATGACATTGCACGGGATTGGTATAATGCCTGCGATATTGTGTGTTTGCCAAGTCGCAATGAGCCGTTCGGGATCGTTGTGCTTGAGGCGTGGGATGCGGGAAAACCTGTGGTCGCCACGGATGCTGTTCGTCTTGTTGACAATTTCAAGACAGGGGTTACTGTCTATCAGGATTCTGATTCGATCGCATGGGGCATCAATTACGTACTCGATGGGGTTGCTGAGAATTCGATGGGGGAAGAGGGCAGGCGCATGGTTGAAACGTGCTATGACTGGAAAACAATAGTAGATGCTACGCTGGATGTGTATGGGAAGGTTGTTTGATTAGATGCTAAAACGAATGTCGAAACCGCCGTAGGAGGCGCATTTCCTCACTACTGATTAGAAACAGATACATAAGATCATTATCTGCCATTCCATGACACACTTTTTTGGGATGGGAGTGCATGAAGACAACACCTATCATCACATTGCTACCAAAAACACCCACATGGGCACAAATATTATTTCCTTGCCATCATAACTTTCTTTTTTGAAAACATTCCGTGTTACAAGCATACCTTTATCCACATCGAATTTATTCATGAATTTTAGTACGCTTTTCACGTCCTGCTTGGTTATCTTTGACTGGTATTTTACTTCAATTGGCACAACTTGTTTGTGCATGTTAAGTATAATGTCCACTTCAGATTTACTTTTATCACGCCAGTATGCGAGTTTGTAATTCTGCATTTCAGCAAGCGTTAAAATATGGTTAAATACAACGGTTTCAGTCAGATGCCCAAGGTACGTGCCATCTGAGAGCAGGGTTTCATTTCTGTAATTTAGCATATTCATGATGCCTGCAAAAGTAACCGAAAAATAATGTCGTAGATCAAAAAAGCCATCGCGAAGCGTATCTGCGGCAATCTACAGTTCTTTTTTTACTGCGCTCCTGCAACCATATTAGCAATCCTCGCCGCAAACGCCCCGGCAACGAACCCCGCATCGATATTGACAACACTAATAACTGAACAGGATTGCAACATCGACAAAAGCGCAGCCTCACCGCCGCCGCCTGCGCCGTATCCTGTCGATACAGGAACACCGATCACAGGAGCATCTATAAGTCCTGCAACAATGGTCGGAAGTGTACCCTCGCGCCCTGCCGCAACCACAACAGCACCAACGCCACGCTCTTTGAGTTTTGATATCTGTGGCATCAACCTGTGGATTCCCGCGACACCCACGTCATAGATAGCCACAACCTCGCACCCCATCTCGCGCGCCACCACTCGCGCTTCCTCGGCAACACCAACATCAGCTGTACCGGCTGTCAAAATGCCAACCACGCCGCCTGAACTTGGACGCGGCGTGCCGTTGTGAACAACAGCCGCACGGGCGCGTTCGTTCCACTCAATATTATCGGGATCAAATGCATTCCGCACAGCTTCGATCTGCTCATCAGACACGCGCGTAAGCAGCGCTCTTCCGGCATGTTCCACCTGCATTTTTGTAATATCTACCAGATCGTCAGGGCGCTTGCCTTCGGCAAGCACCGCTTCCAAAACACCGGTGCGGTGCATGCGATGTGTGTCGATCTTCGCAATCTCAGAAACCGGTGTAAAACCCATGGACTTGATCTGCATGGTCGCAGAATCAACATCCAACTGCCCGCTTTTTAATTTTAGTAAGATATCTTCCAATTCCATGATCAACTACGCCAGTTTACTTTGAACCTTTTTATAGAACTCGCTGATCGTTGTCCTCACAAAACGTGCAGGATATTTTGCCTTTGTCAACGTAATAACATCGTGTTCACTGATAGTATAATTGTGTTATCCATTAATGGGCTTTGTGTATAAAGTATATCCTGTGTCTAAAGTCGGGATATGTTACGATTTTTAAAAAAAGCCATTAAGACATGCCGTCACAGACCTCGGTTTTCGCTTCGCTCAAATCCGAGGCATCGAGGCCGATGCTCATGGATTTAATATTACCATCAGAATGCTTTGTGGATTCAGGGTTGTTGGAAGGACTGTGTTCATGTGTCGGAAGAGAGTGACGGACATCAAGTTTGGAAATGTGTTTGCATTCTTGAGCATGGGGTCGATGGGGTGAAAAGTTAATTTATTGGGATCTCCCAAATATTGTGATTGTGAGAGGTGGTTTACATGAAGTGGGTGGTTTTTTTTAATTTAGGAGGGGGGGTCGATGATGCTCGGTATATTTCATTATTGGCTAGCCTAGTTTTTGCATTTTCAATCCTGCTCAAGATCTTCGTTGATAACATCATAAAGTATATCTAAAATTTTATGACCTTCTTCATAATATCCCATTAAATCATTAAATGTTAAATTTGAACCAGAGTCGTGTGCGGTAAAATGTCTATCATTTACAATACTATTATAATCGTTTTGCATTTTGGTTCCATTTATTTTATCATTGAATTTTTCTTTATATTCCTTCCCAAAATAGTTTAAAGTCCCTGCAATACCACTGGTACTAATTTGTCTAAATGTAGCTCTGAGGCTTGATTCAACATATGAATGAATAAATGGATCATTGACTTTCGATGCTCTTTTTACTATTATTTCTTTAATTTCATTTTCAAATACAGCACAAATGTAGATTAGTAGATATCGTGTAATAAACACTTCAATTTCTGTTCCTTTTGCATAATTTTCTTCTAAATGGTTATTGCACGTCTCTAAAACATCATCGATCTTAGAAATCTTCATTTAGTTACTCCATGAAAAGAATATTTTCAGCCATATTCAAACGGTTTTTCACATTTTTTACATCAGTTGTAGAACGGCTAGTGTAAATGTAAAATTCATTATCATCCACTAAATTTGAGAATCTATCTTTAATATCATCTGGGATATTATTCAAATTCTTAGCGAATGCAACCATGATTGAATCATATGCAGAAGAATTTAAACCAGCTCTGATATGAAATGGTTTTTCACCTAAATATTTGTATACTGCATCACAAGTTTGTTGAAATAAATCTTTCATTTTATCGATAGATTCCGACGGTGCATTCCGATTATGCTTCATAAATTTCGATAAATGGTCTTTTAACGGTTTTTCATATTGGGAGGGGTCATAAAGCGCTAGAAAACGTAAAATAAGTTCTATATCTTTTTGGCGGGTATCAAATTTCGTTTTTCCCAAAATAGAACGCCAAGATGGATATTGATTTAAATCAATTAGCAAATCATTGAATTTACCACCATATACACAATTTCTCACCTCTTGATTTGTTAATAGTGTACCACCAGTGTTTAACCTTTCAAATATATGATAAATACTCGTATCATCGTCTGGATCTTGCTGATTTACAATAAAAGATCTCAAAACACAATTATTAAGTTTTCTTTTATCGTCTTCGTCAAAATCATTGAATGTTTTTCCATTCCAGTTACTCTTTTCACTCAATCCCTTCAATCTAAATATTCGCCTTTTTTGATTACTTTCTTCTCCAAAATAACCATCAAAAAAATAAAAAATACTTTTTAATCTTTGCTGACCATCTATTACTAAATATTTTTGACTTTTCTTTTCAGTATAAAAAAAGACCGCTGGAACGGGCAATCCAACAAGAAATGATTCTATCAATTTACTAGCTTGAGCCTGTTTCCAAACAAATTGACGTTGAAATTTTGGAATTTCAATATCTCCAGCTTTCCATTTTGTAAATAATCCTTCTAATGTAAAATCTGCAGGATATGTTGATATTTCATATTCAGGAGGGCTGCTTGTATAGTCATCTTCTTCAGATTCAATTTTTTCAATCTCAATGCTTTCGTTAACAGATTTTTCATCTTCAGTTCTTATTTCATACATGATTGCTCTCCATATCGACTATCAAAATTATATAATGATTCCATAAATTTCAATTTATAATAATTTTTCTCATGAAAATAGTATCATTTTGTCTTTTTCTTATTGGCGCCTATTAATGACATATAAAAATTTATTTTGGTTTTGGCTGTCAATTCATTTTGTGTTGTGACATCTTAAATTGTTACATTTATATTGCATAATGATAACATTTGCGTTCATATGCGGTCGATTTTTAGTTGAATTTACCGCAGATTTGGTTGTATTGTTTCTGTAACAGCAAACTTTTTGACAGCCCCTTTTGATTTATTGCCTTACCGAGCATGAAACCTCTATCGTCCGCAATAACTATCCCTGTACTGAATTGTACAGGGTCTTCATATACTTAAATAAAACGATTTCTTACTTTGAATGCTGAGGTGGTTATCAACCCTTACCCAAATCCCGTGTGTAGGGCTTTGTGTACAAAGTACAGCCTGTGTATAAAGTCGAGACATAATTCGACTTTATACACAAAGCCCCATCAATGACAATAACAACTTCATTTACAGTAGATTGAAGCACCTTACCACTCAGGCCATTTGCACCGCATCAGGGGAGGTAATAGCTACGTATTATGCGAATGATTTTGATTCGGGGATGGAGAGATCATCCTCAATCAATCCCTGCACATGCAATTCTATGGCTTCATGCATATTCCGCTCTATTTCTTCACGGGTAACTCCCGTAGCAACACAGCCTGATAAATCCGGTGAATACGCCGAATAATTATTGTTTGCTTTCTCGATTACAACAAGGAAACGATACATATCTATTTCTCCATTAACTACGCCAATTTACTTTGAACCTTAGTATAGAACCCGCTGATCGTTGTTCTCACAAAACGTGCGGGATGTTCTGCCTTTGTTAATGTAATAATATCATGCTCAACGATGGTATAAGTGTGCTGCCCGTCAATTACAATGACCGCCTCTTTTTCAGGATTTGTCAACTCAACCCTAAGAGTACTGTCCAAAGGAACAACCCAGGGTCGTGACGATAACTTGAACGGTGCCAGAGGCACGATCAATGCAGCATCCACGCGCGGGTCGATGATAGGCCCGCCTGCGCTCATGGCATAGGCAGTCGAACCCGTAGGGGTTGCAAATACTACACCATCCGCGCGTAGTTCACCAAGTTCCCACTCATCCACACTGATCTTGTATGTAAGGATCTTCGCGGGTTTAGCCGTGATTATAACCACTTCATTGGTAGCGGATGGAAGCGCCTCACCATTCAATTGAACCGACAATCTTTGTCGTTCACCATATTTGAAACCGGCCAGCACATTTTCGATTGTCTCGATCGCATCTTCAGGATCCACATCAACCAAAAAACCAAGTGTGCCCATATTTACAGCAAGGATTGGAAGAGGATCATCCATTTTTGAGATATTACGAAGCACCGTCCCATCACCGCCAACAGATATTATGAACTCTACACCATCCTCTCGCATCTTATTCACAGGCACCACAATGTCGCCTTCAACACCCAATGCCTTGGCTGTCATTGGTGCGAGCGCAATATCAACTTTAGGTTCAAACCTTTTCAAAATAGTCTTAACCATCTCAAGAGCATCCACATGGTCACATCTTGACACAATACCAATCTTGTTTACCATATTTACCATTAAATTACCCCCTCGAATTCAATTTCAAAATATCCATGTGGGCATGTCCATTGGATGCAACCATATCCACACGATTCATAAGACCATTGGGCAGTTTAAGCGGGTCACCAAGTTCATTGGAAACCATCCCTCCTGCCTTTTCAAGTATAAAGTTCCCTGCCGCAACATCGGTCAGCCGCAAAGCCCTGCGAACGTCAACAAATGCATCCATCCTGCCGGATGCAACATAACATAATTCCAGCGCCACACTGCCAAGTATCCTTATCCTTCGAACCCCTTTGCATAATATAGACGTTCGTTCAACATGAGGACGATAACCATATGCACTTATACAAAAATCATGAATCTCCGAATTATCAGATGGACTTATCGACTTGCCATTCAAGTATGCACCCTTGCCGGACCCTGCATGATATGTATCCCCATTTGCAAGATTCGTTACGTAGCCAAATGAAACGTCGGATAGGTCAGGTTTTGCTATAGCAATGGATACACTGTAGAATGGAATGCCAAAAGCCGCATTGTATGTCCCATCAAGAGGGTCAAGTATAATAGAGACTTCAGGTTCATCCTCCTCCCCGATCATTATATCCCCTGCTTCTTCGCTGAGGAGCCGCATCGACCTGCCGTCATCCTTCAAAATCGTGAGTATTGCATCTTCGGCTACTGCATCGATCTTCTTTGTTGGGGTTCCGTCAGCCCCCATATAAACAGTGCTGTAGGCATCACTGCTACCTACCATGTCTTCAATAGCATCTGCTGCAGCCTGCGATGCGCGGTTGCATAATTCCAAAAGATCAGGATCGGATGCCATAAATTGTGGGGAAATGATAATGATAAATGTAAAGTTAAAAACAATGGGGATATTAAATGCCCATTGCCTTGTTTGTTTTCGCTATCGATTTTGCACCGTCTGACTCCATCTCCATCATAGCACGGATGGCATCCACATTTTCGGGGATCACATCGGATTCCTGATGGATAGCCTGGAAGAAGTACAATTCATCTTCATACATAGTAATAGATTCATCCCAGACGCAAGTCTCCCACATGTCACTTCTTGGACGGTCAAGATCCCTTGCAAGTTCCATTATCTCGGCAGTCGATGTGATTCCCTGCCCGACAAACCTAACACGGGACTGCATTGCAAGAACACTCTCAACGTCCTGTGCCGTGCACTCGTCCCTGAATTCCATATTAAGGGTATGCATGTGCATCAATGTAGTTGGAAGTTTGACAGCCGTTGTCGCAATATCAATATGCGGCAAAATAGTATTCACATCAGGACCGTGGTGTGATGGAAGTGTTATTGGATTTGGAATAATCGCATTGATCGGACCGTGTTTGATATCACCGGGATCGGCTGCCCTTCTAAGGAGCGTCACACGAACTTTCTTGATACCAAATTCCTTGTCAAGAGGCGAAATTACCCTGCAAAGACCGGTCGTGTTGCATGAGACAACCCTGACAAAGTCTTTTCCAAGGGATTCACTGTAATTTGCATCAGCATTGAAAGAACAGTCTGCAAGTTTATGGTCCTCTCCACCCTGCCATATTGCTTTGACTCCTGCTTTCTCATAGAGAGATTTGTTCTTCTCTCCAATACCGCCAGGTGTACAATCAACAACAACATCGGCACTATTGATCATATCATCCACTGTACCGGCTGCTTCTATACCGGCATTTTTGAAATCATTGACCCTGTCAGCAAGCGTATAGACATCATACCCTTTATCGTGTGCCATAGCAGCCTCGAAATTAGGTCTTGTCTTTGCAACGCCTACAACTTCCATATCATCCTGCAGACGAACAGCATCTGCAACCCTCTTACCTATAGTGCCATATCCATTTACTGCAACTTTCACTTTTGCCATTTAAAATCCTCCCATACGTATTTGCCACAATTTTAACTAATTGGGCAGTTAATTTGGATAACCAACTGAAATCAATTACATTAATGTTGTGTTAACTGTCAGTTATTAATAAATAAGTGTCGATATCGCATCGGCTCCCGCGAAATTATTCAATAATTATTCTATTCAACACGCACCCCAATACGTTATATTTACTTTTCAATAATTATAGTTTCCCCTTTAGTGAAATCGACTTCCTTTATCGAACCCGAAATAACTTTTTTGTCCCCGAATATCCCGGTCAGTTCGACGGAATCACCATTAACAATCATTCTTGTCACAGACTCCATAACCACTTCCCGCTCATCACCACGAACAAGTATAGCATTTAGTTCACACATTTTTTATATCTCCACTACTTAGCCATTAAACATAATAGATTGGACATCAAACGTTCACTAACTTTGCGACTGAATAGCCCACCTCAAGTCCCATGTCTTTTGCCACACTTTCGCACTTTGTGCGAAGCAAATAAGCGATCGGACCTAAGTTTCTCTCTGAAAGTGTCTCATAATTTGCCATTCCCTTACTCATAATAAGTGATGCATTCTCAAACGCATCCATAAGTTCTTTGGGAGCCTCATCAAAACAAACACCAATCGCATGTGAACCCGTAGTCAGTACACGATCGACCATTTTATCGATCTCAAACTCATGCACATCATCCATTGTTACATCATTGAGTATTGGAGCACCACGAACTACCAAAGTGATATTTCCACCCATCTTTTTGATAATATCAAATACCAGTGTATCAAGCAGTATCTCACCGCAATTGTCAACAATATAGACCACGTCATCAAGCATATCGAGCATTTGTGGAGTGTCATCAACATCCAGCCCGCGCCTGAACAGTTCTGTGAAAGTCTCATCGAATACATCAGGCGCAACGTCAAATCCCATTACCCCAAAATCAAAATAATTACCTATTACAGATGCGAGTACGGCACGACTGAATATCTCCCCATCTTCCGGCTCACCTTCATATATCAGCTTCTTCGCAATAGGCAACACTTCATTTACAACCTTGTTGCTGATTTGTTTCAGTTTTAGATATGGATCAACATCACCTAAAACCTCATACGCCTTGCGGTGCATTGCCGTTGAAAGATACCCGGCAGGAGTATCAGGTTTGTATTTACGGTTTAGTACATCAATTCCTGCCATGACAGTCTTGTGTATCAATTGTTCATCGTCGGTCGATAATTTTGCTTCGTAGTGTACTCTTGAGAGCATACAATGTGGACAGCGTGCGTCAATTTTCATGTGATTATCCCTTTTGGTCCCCTTTATTGTTAAGGATACTACAAATGACCGCATGTAAAATAAGTGTAACCTTGGTAAAACCGCAATACACATAGCATATTTTTTATACAGAGTGTTTTATTTTACTTCCAATGAACCAAAATACATCACATTCTAGCTCCACAAGAATCCTATTATTAACACTGATATCATTACTATTATTCTCATTTTTACCCATACCAGCCATTGCATCAACCCTTGTAGAAGTAAATCCCGTAAACACACCGGATGGCGCAGTTATCCTGATTATAGACGGACTTAGTGCCCCATATATCTATCCCGAACTTACCCCTTACGCAATTGATGGAATGGTACTCAATAAAGCAGTCGTACATAATATTTCACAAATTGCTCAAAACAGTGCGCGTGTTGTGGATATCCGCGCACCCCGGACTTACACAGAGGCAGGACATTCTGTCATTGTAACCGGAAATTCCGGTGCAGATGGTGAAGTAGTCGGCTGTTCCGATGCTACCATCTATGACATGGCGCATGACAATGGATATCTTGCCCTTGCAGTGCTTGAGATGGGTGATTTTTATGAAATGCGCGCCGAGCAGGACATTATCCTGTATGATGAAACAAATTCTATCAACAATCCAACGATCATGATGTCTACATCAAAACATATCGATGTCGATGTTCCACAGTATGTTGTTGAAGCGATGGAAATGCGCGCAGAAGGAGCATATGATTATGTCAACCGATTTCCCGAAAGTTCGGGGGAACGATATGATGCATACAACAGGTGGGCGATCGATACTGCTGGCGACATCATCATATCGATGAGTGAAAGTGCGCCCGGACAAAAGTATATTCTTACCATAAACGCAGGCGCGATTGATAGTTCCGGACACTATCGAAGGAACAGCGGATATATTGAGAATATCGAGGGTATCGATACAGCGATTATGCCACTGTATGAACTGTGCATCGAAAACAATCTTGTATTCATACTTACGGCAGACCATGGAATGGCATTTGCGACAGATGATGTTCGCGGAGGTCATCAGGCTGAAAAGTATGCGGTCACTTCCGAAGCGCAGATGATACCGTTCATTGTTCATGCACCCAATGTTGATGCTCAAGTTATCGATGGTGAATTCGGACAGGAGGATATTGCCCCGACGATTCTCAGCCTATTGAACATCCCGAACGGATTAGGATTTGCGGATGGTAGCGACATTGGTCTGAAAGATTACGTGAACATAAAAGTCGATGCGCCGGCTTCAAGTAGTGTGGAACTGGTGCGCGATGGAGTGATTATTGCATCCGCATCCGATGACGGTGACGATGAATATCTATTTGTTGGAATTGAACCGGAAGTTAACTATACCGTGCGCACAGGTGGTGCACTCGGTGCACAAAATGGCATGATGGAACAAGAAGTGTTCGCAGATTCAGATATGATGATCGAATTTACGGCACAGGCTGTGACTTCTGAAAATGGGGGTTTTTTCCAGAACATGCGACACCTCATCGGCGGGGTTTTGATCGTGTTGATAAATGTTATTGGATTGGTGATTATTGTGAGGATATTGAAGGAATAAGTAGATGTAATTGGGATTTTACCCACATAAACAGTATAGTGAACAGGTGTACGACATCCATTCTACAATACAAGTTTTGTAAAACCTAAATCCCACACATCCTCAGCGCGCACCCATCTTTGCACAAAAAGAGAAAAGGCATGGATTTGCCGATCAATACTGTCGTAAAATCTTCTTTAGAAAACGTTAAAGTATTGTCAGATATAAAATACCACTTGATAAAATGAGTGAAGTAAAGACAACAGTTAGTCTTCCATCAAGTTTTCCATGATCCCTGAATAGAACTCGCACCACTCATCAAAATCGCATCCTGAGTTCCATGGCATGCCGTTCCTGAACTTAATAACAAGATCGTAATATTCCTGCGACATCCATGGTGCCTTAAAGTCCACCTGGTCAAAGTCGCCCCAGTCTCCAAGGGTCTCAAGAACTGGCAATCCACACTCAACGGCCGTCCGGTAGAGCGGAGTATTCGGGTACGGCGTGAAGAACGAAAGCAATACATCCATGCGGTTAAGACAGTCAAATAATAGCATTGCGGTCACTTTTGTGTAGAAAACTTTAATACATCTTATCTCTATCAAGAGGTACCATGTGGGCTCGTAGGGTAGCCAGGACATCCTAATGGGCTTCGAAATAATTGCATTGCAGTTATGAAGACACCCATTGACTCGCGTTCGAATCGCGGCGGGCCCGTTTCTTTTGTTTTTTCGATCAAAGGTTTCTGGATCATACACATTTAGACGTCAATAGCAACATACAAATACTATGATTAATAATGATAATCGAAAACATGTTAAATGTCGTAAATGTGGTAATTACCACTGAACTTGGCATGTCATTGGATTTATCAGACATTGCCAATAAACTCAATGCACCATACAATCCAAAAAAGTTCAATGGTGTAGTACATCGCATTCCGAATCCAAAGTGTACAACTCTTTTTTTAAAAAATGGCACAGTCGTATGCAATTTGAAGATTTTTGAAGATATCGAGAAATGGCAACAGATATTTTTGGATGTATTGAAGATGATCGGCATCCATAAGACAGCAATCAGTATCAATATCCGAAACATCGTTGCTGCGCAGGATCTGGGTTTCTCCCTCAACCTGACGCATCTGGCATCAGAACTTGGATTTGAGAATGTGGAATACAACCCGGAAAGTTTTGTCGGACTGGTCTATAAAGTGCCCGAATACGATGCAACCCTTATGATCTTCAGAACCGGTAAGGTCAACATCGTAGGTACAAAAACACTAGAAGATGCCCAATTTGCGTTCGATAAGTTGAAAAAAGTGTTAAACATCGGCTGACGAGCCGATGCCATTCTTATTCGATTTATATATACCTACAGTTTCAGGTTCTTTGCCCAGCAGTATGCACATTGTGCAGGTGTGGCGCGTGATGTTGCGCAGTTCTTACATAACTCGATCGGAGCTGCAGGCTTGTCAGCCGCAAGTGCGCAGGCGTTCACCATACCGGTAATGCTTGGAGGCTCTGGAGCCAGCAAGCACGGCATGTCCAAAAATCGCATGAGTGCAGTAGCTCTGGTCGTGACAGCGCAGAACGGATATGCATACTTCTCCGGATGGTTGATCTCATCATTAGTGTAGATTGGTTCATGGTTTATCTCCACTCCGCCAACCTTGGCGGTTCCACCGCGTGTTTTTGGTTTGTTGATGTTCTCGCCACGTGAAGCAAAGTCGAGGAAATCATTGATGTGAAGTTCGCCTACCATCGGGCGTGTGAATGGATACTTCTGCACGTAGTTGTCAAAACGGCGTGACAGGAAGTTTATCAACATATCCACCGTAAACCCATCAAGTGCCAGGATCTCAGCGATCGCTGACGCCGATGCACCGGTTGCCACGTTCATCATCTTGTATACGCTGTCAAGTTTGCCATCTGCAAGTGACTGCTGCAACGTATTAACAGTAACATCTGTAACAGACTGCAATATCTGCATTGCCATCTCGTCCTTGCATATATTATAGTATGCAGGTCCGATATGGTGTCCCACATCCCCCACATGCGTTGGTAGCATCACGATGTTTGCGATATGCACTCCTGCGTCATGTGCCGCCTCGATATATGGGGTGAAATGCTTGCGATAGGTCGCAAAATACTTGTCAATATCGTATGAACTGTGCCCGAACGAACGCATGATCTCTGTCTGTGTCTTTACAGGTGCAAGCCATGCCCGCTTCATCCAATCCTGTTCGATCGTGATGGCTTCGGCCACAGTCTTGCCGGCACCCAATGCGGCAGTGAATTTGTCGCCAAATACATACGTGGTATTAAGTCCCCACGATTTGGATGACAGGATTGCCTGTTTGTATTTCTTGGCCATGTCGGAACGTGCGATTACCTGTGCGATCACATTGAACGTGCTGCCCGGAATTGCAGCGAAATCCTTGGCAGAGATGATGCCATAGAAACCACAGTGAATCCGCATTGCTTCAAGACCGATGATATCTTCGGACTCATCAACTGCACGCGTAAATTCCTCAACAGATTCCCTGAAGTCAGGATCGAGTCCATACATCACCTCAAGCGCGACCGGTGTCTGCTGCCATTCAAGAAAAGCAGTGTCAATTGGCGTGATAGTGTCCGTTAATGAACATAATGTATCATAATGGATGGATAGGGATTGAGTATAGAGGTCAAGTGCCTCTTTCGACTGGTCAGGATGCACCTCCATCTTTTTGACAGTCTCAACAAAGGGGCGTGCATGTTCGAGTTTAAATTCCTCATACCTGTGTTTCTTGATCGCATCTACAGCAGCATTCTGGGCTGCAATTGACTCATTTACTACTTTTTCTACAATATCCATAACTTATACCTCCAATAAGATCATAATAATAAATTCCAAATCATAATAATACACAATAATAGGTCACAGTTCACTGTTCCTTGAAATATGGGATAACCTCTTTTCCTATCAGTTCGATAGCATTTTTCTTTTTCGGTCCCAGAGGTGAACCTGTGATGATTTGGGTAACGCCGGCTTTGATCAATTCCTCTATCCGCCCTATGCACTTATCCGGTGTGCCGCATATCGAGAACGCATCCACCATATCATCAGTGACTGCAGCAACTGCATCTCCAAATCCTTTCTTAAAGCCTCTGCGCACCTTTCCCACATCATCAAGCGATATTCCGTGTTTTTCGAACACCGCATCAGGTGAACCTGCAACAATAAAAGCGGTTACAGGGCGTGCGGCTTTCATTGCAGCTTCCGATGTATCTGCAACGGAAAAACTGGTGTAAGCACCAACATCGAACTTTGAGAAATCACGGTTAGCACTCTCTGCACCCGCTTTGATGGCGCGAACAGCATATTCAAAATCACGCGGATGGGACGCATTCACAAGAGCACCATCCCCGATGGCACCTGCAAGTGCAAGCATCTTCGGACCCTGCGCACCAATATATACAGGAATATCACCTTCCCCGAAGTTCAGTTTTGCACCTTTAATCCGGCACACATCCCCGTCGTAACTTACCTTTTCACCACGTATGAAGGCACGCACAACTTCCACGGTTTCCTTAACCGTCGTAAGCGGCTTTTCCCATTCGATCCCCAATGAATCGAACGTTACCTTATCACCGGGACCGATCCCAAAGACCGCCCTGCCACCTGAAACCTCATTCACGGTCGCAATCGCTGATGCCAGTTGTGCGGCTGTGCGTGTGTATGGGTTCGTAACACCGGGTCCAAGTTTGATCTTATCTGTCCGTGCTGCTATATAGGTCAATAATCCGTAAGCATCCCGGTTGTTATAATGATCTGTGATCCATGCGTATTCCAGACCATTGTCTTCCGAGAACTTTATAAGTTCTGCAAGGGTCTGCGCATCTTCATTTGCCAGAAATTCGATTCCAAAAGTAAGTTCCATGCATTTCAACGTCCTGTATTGTTATTGTCCTGTAGTAATAATGTACTGTGATTATCTAAAGTATTTCTCGGGTAAGTTACCGATATACGTTTTGGTATTGTTCATACATACAATTTACAGAATTATGTACTTATGTTAATCAGCCGCAATGGAAAATTAACTTCCCATCATTATTATACAAACCGAAATGTATATCGGGTACATGCCGGTTTTAATTTGCACATGGAACCCATTACTATATTCGCAGTCGCTCTTGCCGGTGCTCTTGCAATTCTTGCAGGCATCTTCGAAGATCTTGAATCGGATACCGGCTCGCAGAGTAATCCCAATTCACAGGTCCAACTTGCACCGCAGATCGGACATTTGCACAGATACTTCAACAAAGCAATCTCAGGAGAACCACCAGCATATGGATTCTGGTCAGCCACAGGAGCAACAGTTGCAGTGCTTCTCCAGACCCGCTTCTTAAGCGGTTTTGGCGAAATGCATTCAGTCATTCTTGCATCCATATTCGGAGCACTTGTCGCAGCATCAATATTATCATTCTACGCGATCTTTGCCCACATCTCAAGAACTGCAAGCATGCGTCCATTCAAACAACCACTACAACTTGATGTAATACTATCCCCCCTTCCACTTTTTTTCGCATACGGATTCCTGGCAGTCCTGTGCATCACATTGATATCATTCATCACGAACATGGTACTCTTAAATCCTTTCCCGGTACCACTGATCGCTCTCCTTTTCGGAATTACGCTCGGTACAATTGGTTCATCCACAGGAGATATACACTATGGTTCAGAGCGCCTCTACCAGACTTTCATCTTTGGTTCAGGAATACCGATCTCAAAGCAGGGAGATATTGACGTCAAGGCAGAATACGGATTCCGCAACTCAATAGATACACCTTATTTCACTTCACGATTCGGCGGTCCGGTCACAGGTCTTTGTTTTGGTGCAATTGTTTTTCTCGATAACTGGAGCAGACTCTTCAACTTTGCAGGCAAATGGACTCCGATACTACTGGGGATTATCATAATAATCCTATTATTCATAATCAACCTCTCAATTGAAATATACACAAGGAACAGGTTCAACGAATTCACAAAGGAGTAGAAAAATGGACCCAATTATCGCATTATTCGGAATTATCATAGGCGGCACGCTTGTTGGCGTTTGCGTGCATTTCATACCATGCAGTGCCGTTGGTGCCATGTCAGCAACAACCGGTATCGCAACAGGTCCGACCATGCTGGCATCAGGTGCAGGCATGATGGGACTTATGGCAGCCGCATATAACCTCGACAACGGATTGGCATTAATGCTGGCATCCGGTGCCATAGCATCCATGCTCATGATAGCACTTACAAGCGTAGTTGCGAACATCACCTACGCTTTTGGTGTAGGTGTCGCACCCACATCAGGACAGAGTGAATACGACCGTTTCACAGGATTTGAGCAGAAGCAGTGCCTCACACCAGGTACAGACGGACACGGCATACCAACCCAGTCCTTCATAAGCGGTGTAATAGGTGCTGCAATGGGTGGGATCGGCGGTGTACTTGTATTCTATTCAGTATACACACTTATCAGCCCTTCAATTGCACAAGCAACAGCGATTGCAATGGCAGGGATCATTGCAGTTGGCATCTACATCATAAACGGCGTACTTCCTGCATACACACTTGTCGGAAAGACCGAAGGTATGACAGATGAGAAGTTCAGAACAACACCAAAAACGCTCTATTCATGTCTGATAATGTCAACAGTATCCGGAATATTCATTTATGCCGCATCGGTGGTGATATAAATGAGCGCACAACCAACCGGACAACCGGCAGCAAACAGTGGTAAATACACCACCACAGTCTCACTTTTCCTAATCGCGATCGTATGTAGCACCGTAGCAATAATGATATTTAAAGTCACACCACACGCTGTGATCTTATCAACAATCCTTATATGGCCTGCCTTTGCTTCAGGTGCAAGCGCTGTAAAAGATATCTCATCCTACGGGATCGGGACAGGTGTTGCATCTATCGGCATGCTCGGAGCAGGCGTGGGTACGATATCAGCATTCAGTTCAATATTCATTGATATACCGTTCTCTGCCCTGATAGGAATTATAGCAGCCTTTGTGATCGGATTTGTCACAGGTCTTTGTGCAAACAAGATAATTAAGATGAAAATCCCTCGGATGGAACTTAAGATCGCCATCATGTCTGCATCTGCGGCCATGATCGCAACCCTGTTCGTATCCATCTTCTCAAACAACATCGATATGCTGCTGACAGATGTATACATCGTATTACCCTTGATATTCATAGCCACAGCCCTTGCGATAATCCATCCCTACAACGGAAGTATGGGCGCAGGCGAGAACCAGCCCCGTACACTCAAACTCGCATTTGCCGAGGCATCACTTACCACTCTCTTGTTTGGATTGATATCTCTTGCATATACTGACATCATTACATCGATCGAGATACTTCTTGTAAGTGGTCTTGGATTTGTAATATTTACAACCATTTTTCTTCGCGCTATCAATGCCGAGATATATAAACTTGAATGGAGCGGGGTGGTATAGATGTACGTAAAACTTGATCCGCACACAAATGTAGCACTTGATCCTGAAAAAGGTGTTATCGGAGAGATGGATGAGCGAATAATCGCAGACATTGGGGTTCTTCACAGCAGTATTGAGAAACTTGATAGGATCTCAATGGAAATATACAATTCACTCGACCCCACAACTGCACCATTTGAATCACACCCCGGACGCGAAGGTTTGTTCAGGAACATGGGTAAGGTGACCAATTTTATCTACGGGCTTATCGCAGGTATGTTGTTCATGGCGCTTGTAATGGCTGCAGCAGGAGGTCTGGTATGAGCGGGAAAATTACACAAAAATGGCCACAGGTCTCCGGGAGTTATACAGTCGGCAATCCTGAAAAACAGGTACTTGTTATCACACTCGGAAGTCATCTGGATGAAGGACAGATCGCACCTCACGTTGCTCTTGTCGGTCCTTGCAAAACAGAGAACATAGGTCTTGAAAAAATAATCGCAAACACGATTTCCAATACCAATATTAGATATCTGCTAATGTGCGGTGCAGAGGTTCACGGGCATCTGGTGGCAGGAAGTACTAAAACCCTTTTTGCAAATGGTATCGATGATGAAGGAAAGATCATAGATGCCCCCGGAGCAATCCCATTCCTTTCAAACATCTCACCGGATATTGCCAATATATTCAGGGATCAAGTCGAACTTGTTGACCTGCTGGGAATTGAGGACATTGACGAGATCTTGCGTGCGGTTGAGAACTGCGAGCCGAAAGACCCCTATGAAGGAGAACCTATCACGATCGACTTCTCAGGAGGGAAAGGAGGCACTAGAGATGAAAGCGGTCTGGTTGCACTCACACCTGATGTCGTGTCCATAGAGAGCAGGATACGCGCTCTTGATGCTGATGTAAAAGACCTTGGAAAATTATCGAAGTTCATGTCAGGTGTCTATTCAGGACTGATCCAGGGCATAGTCTTAGGATTTGTACTGGTGATGTTGATATACTTAATAAAAGGTGTGTGAATCGCATGAGCGGAAAAAGTAATATTGAAACTATACCGACCCTTGCGGCACCCAATACCCGCGAGATCGATCGGATGTCTGAAGATATGCACAGAAGGGCGATGATACTTGGAAGGGATGAAAGATCACTATCCGGCATCCTGACAGGCAGGGTTGAATTCGTAATCGGTTTTTTGACTGCTGTGATACTTATCGGGATCAGTTTGATATAATCATTGAGGTATGATCATGGATGAATACGAATCAATAATGCGCAAGCTGGATACGATCGAAGAGCGAGAGGAATTTGCAACAGCAGAGATCCTCCAGCGACGCGGAACACACATCGGACGGTTAATCGGAATACTCTACGGTGCAGTAGCGGCAATGATACTAATGCAGATAATTATGTAATATCATTTTAAATTGAAATATAAATTGAAAACATATCGGATTATTTTGAGGAGTTTGTCATGTTCACATTCACAAGAGAGCAGCAGGTAATAGATATTGACGGAGTAAAGATTGGTGGGCAACCGGGAGAGTACCCCACAGTCATCATTCCAACGATATTCTACGACGGGCACAACATCGTTGATGTCGAAAGTAACGATTTTGATAAAAAGAAAGCAGAGGATCTTATCAATTTGGTGGAATCACACAGTGATATCACCAAGAACCCATGCATGTTCCAGGTGGTTGGTATAACACCAGAGATCATGCCAAAGGCGCTTGATTTTGTGGCAGACCATACTGATTTCCCTCTTATCATAGATTCGGCAGACCTGAATGCCAGGCTTGTAGGTCTTGACCATGTCACTGAAGCAGGATATGGACACCGCGTCATGTACAATGCGATCAATATGCTCATTGAGGAAGATGAGATCGATGCACTCACGCGTTCTGAGATCGACGGAGTTGTGATTCTGGACTTTAACCTTCAGGACACATCTGTCGAGGCGAGAATGGCACTGCTGGAAGATGGCGGCGAGTTCATGGACCGTGGAATGCTGGATATCGCAAAGTCATGCGGATTTGAAAAGATACTCTTCGACCCCGGCGTACAGCCAATAGAACAGGGCGCAGGCGCATCATTCAGGCTCATGTATTCGGTCAAGGCGAAATACGGCCTTCCAACCGGTATAGGTGCGCACAATATCCCATCATCATGGGCGTGGCTGAAATCACAGGAGAGCACGGTCAGAAAATCATGTGATATGTCATCCAATGCAGCAGGGATAATCCTTGGTGCGGATTCACTGTTCATTGGTCCTATTGAAAATGCACCGTATGCATTCCCAACAGCAGCCATGATCGATATGCTGTGTGCTGATTCAGCACTGGATTTCGGAATTAAACATATTGAAGAACATCCGTATTCACTTGCATGATTGAGATGTGATGTGAGTATCACATCCAAGTGTCAAATATTCAATATTAAAAGTGTGATTGCAGAGGATGACATACATCTCCTGCAAGTTTATTTTTATTTTTATTTTTTAAAAACAACATAGTAACCGCCGCAGGCGGCACTTTTCATAACCAACGCCCATAAACCACATACCGACTCTAATTTTTAGACTTGACTTTCAAAGATAACTGAAAAACATCTTATTTTTTAAAAAAACCCACATCATGCGCCTTCGTTGCACATCCCTATACTTAGTCCCTAACTATTTAATTAAATATCTTGGCTATATTGTACTTGAAATATAACAA
>JAUWQD010000083.1 GCA_030611265.1 Methanosarcinaceae archaeon
TAACCCTGCGACCTGTATATCTCATACAGCACCTCAAAAGTATAAACCAGAATATGACCAGACCCTTTCGCAGGATCAAGACAGAGATCTCTTCAGGACTTACAATCCTCTTCTCAGGAGGTCTCGTCTCCTGCTCTATAAAATACCTGAACTTTGCCTGCAGGTCCTTATTGGGATTTGATTCAAGCCATAACCTGCCCACCGAGTTCTCAACCAGATACTTGACAATCCACTTGGGCGTGAAAAGCTGTGTGGCTGCCGGAATATACTCCTTGCTTATCTTGATGTTTTTCTTAAGGTCAGCAAAACCCTTGTCCTTCCGGGGATTGATATAATCCTGGTATATCCACCCGATAACCTCAACTTCCTTCCAGTCTTCATCTTTGATAATCCCGTTTAAGTTCCCCAGGATCGAATCTGTATGCAGCAACTTACCAGGGAACAGCAGTTCAGTATAATCCTCAATTGGTTCGAACAAAAACGGCATAATATCATTCAAATAATTACACAGGCTCAGCGTAAGGTACTTGTACAGCTCCTCATCCTTACCCCCTGACTTCAAATCGATGACAGTATCCCTGTCTATATTTAAAAAATCCAGTTTCAGGGATTTTGTAAGGATATCAGGTTCCTGCTTCTTCGGCTCATCAGAGGAAAACACCTTCACAGGAAGATACCCGTTTACCTCCATGAACTTTAACGCAACAAAACGGTTGAACCATGTATAGGTGATCTTATCCATCACCTGCTCGTAACCCTTCTCCCTTACTTCTTTTACAAGCTGCTCTCTCTGCTGCTTGATCTTTATATTAAAGACCCTACCGCCTATGACAATGGAATCCTCGAACTCCTGATCCACATCCTGGATAATATCAGGAAAAATGCCATAATAAGCAGCCTTTCTTTGTGTCTCTTGCAGGAGCTTATCCCTGACAGTATCTGAGAACCGGACGATACTGGCTTTATCCATCTTTACAGCACCCGTATCTTTTTCTCTTCTTTTATTATAGCCTTCATAGCCGCTCTCAGGTTTTCAATGTACTCGTCAATATCTTCTTCGGTTTCGAGATTCTTCTGGGTTTTGAACACTGAAGAGCCCCTCAGGATTTCCACAGGAATAGCTTTGATCTCACCTTCCCCAACTCCTGCCTCCCTGATCTTATGTTTATCCTGCTCAATGCTTTCATATGCACGGCCATTTAAATCATCGATCCTTGTAATCTGGAATTTCACAAAAGCACAATCATCTGCTACACCAGTATTTTTCTCAACATCAATGAAACTGTCCAAAACAGAATGTTTGAATTCAGCAGTGGCCCCTTCATGGTTTGCAAGTTCCCTTCCAAGATCCCCTTTCACAGACTCCAGTTTTGACTGAACCTCCTGTTTTAAACCAGACAATGCACTTTGAAGAGACACTTCAATTTCACTTTCCAGTTGTGGCAACTCTTTGATCCTTGAATACGGTTCATCAGAAGCAAGTATGTCTTCGATCTCACCCACATCTGATTGTGCCTCTTCGCTTAAGAACTGGGCATTTCTTCTGAATGTATCAACTTTCTTTGAAAGACGCCTGAATATCCCAACCTGGGCGCTATCGAAAAAAGCCATCACAGGTTCTACCTTCCGGCGCACCCCCTCCAGTTCATCCCTCTCCTCAGCAACAGTTTTCAGGAACAAAGACGGGTCTGTAACACCCTGGCCTTTCTTCAGGAACGCTGCATAATTATTGATATCCTCCTCTCCCGGATACCTCTTCTCCTCAGCATATTTACCAGAAATACCCTGTACTGCCAGCAACTCATCAGTGAGGATACCGTGTGAAAAATCATAAAGCTCATTCTCCTTATCAGGAATATCAGTCTTATCGAACACATCCCTCAAAACAGACTTCACAGCACTGATGATCTCAGCTTCCGTCTTTTTCCTTACCTCAATAATAAGCTTATCAGCATCCTCCCTTCTGGTAAGATAACTGGCGATCTCCTCGGCATTTAAGCCAAGATAGGTCCTCTGGTACCGCAGTTTCACCTCTTCAGCAGCAAACAGGGTGGCGATAATTCCAGTAATGGTCATATCCTTCCATCCATAGGGCTTTCTCATGAAATGGTCCTTAAGGTCCTTCAATACCACAGTAGTATTTCTCTCATCACGAATTGTGATATAATTAAACACTTCCTCCAGTGCCAGTTTATTCGTTTCGGAATCGCCAATGCCAAACTTTTCAAGGTCATCAGACCTCAGTATCCGGAGGATATCAGTATCTGATTCATAAGGATAAGTGACATACGATGATTTGCTATAGACATTTTTCTCAAGTATATCGAATCCATCCTTAACCCGCTCCTTCGGATTCTTTTTCTCGATACCGGTCACTTCTTTCCCATCAATGAAGACCCTTGCATCCCGCACTCCCTCATGTATCGCCAGAATCCAGGAGTCCTTTAGTTTTTCTGCTTCCTGACTTTTTTCTGACAATATTCTTTGTATCTCAGGAATATCCCGGTTCGAACTATTCTGTAACAGATACTTGTTTATCTGGAGATTGCGCCGGATCAGGTCTACAAACTTGCTCTGCTCTGGGAAAATAAAAAGCAGCGTATCAGTAGAATCGATATTACTCAGATTCTCTCCATGCAAAGATCGCTGCCCACTGCCCCTCAGCATCTCATCAGAGGATGGTGTTAAGAACTTGATGGTAAGATCTGCATTTGCCAGACTCCTGACTTTGTCATCCACAGACCGGTTGAATTTTAAATCCATATACTTGGTTGGACAGACATCATTGGAATTGTAGATCACATTATATATCTCATCAAGGATCAAGTGTTTCTCAATATCTATGTTCTTTATCTCCCTGTTGATCTCTTGCTCCTCATTTGTCAGGAAATGGAATGTATCACCTGATTTATTGATCAGAGTCTGTTCTTCCAGTCTCCTGAGCGACTCCGCGACACTTTTTCTTAATTTCAGCTTATCCTCATCAACATTTGATATGGACAGCACAACAAGATTATCAAGAGTAGGTTGGATCTCCTTAACATGCTTTATCATGAAAAGAATCTTCAAAATATCACTATCATGCTCCTCAAGCAGGTCATTTAATTTAGCATGGTCTATTGTCCTCTTAATTATCGGGTCCAGAAAACTCTCGACCGTATTATAGAACGAATGGAATGGAATGAGCACGCCCACGCTGCTGTCACCATATTCCATAGCTGCTTCCTTAAAAGCATTCAGCATCGAGCGTTCACCCTTTGCCAGATGCTTCCCGGTAAACCCGGTTTGCCTTATCTTATCAAATACCTTCTGCAGGAGATTTATCTGGTAAGGTACAAAAGGATAAACGCCTGCAAAACCTTCCTCATCTTTAAAATTCTTCATCTCCGCACTGCCCCTGGAGAATGATATCAGGTTTTTCAGGATGGTCTTCTTATCAGTATAGAATGAAGCAAGCATCTCACTGTGCTCTTCTTTCTTAAGCAGTATTCTCTTTTTGATTACTTCATCCACATTTGCACTTGATAAACTCAGCCTCGTATCGAAACGCGCCTGTATCTTTGAAAAATCATTTCCTTTGACCTGATCCTTTGTGACAGTATCAATATCAGCCTGGGATGTAACGATCACCCATGCTTTTCCCATCAGCTTTGTGCCAAGCTCTTCCACAACAGTCTGGAGGTTGAGCATCAATTCACTATCTTCACCTATGTACTGTCCGATCTCATCTACAAGGAAAATTACCTGATGGTCTTCACCTTTTGACCTGCAATATTTATCAACCTTCTTTGCGAACTTCTCAACATCAAGATGGTAATTTCGGCCGTCACTCTCAAACAACCGCACAGATTCATCTCTGCTTTGAAATCCGCAATTAGTAAGAGCCTCTATAATATCATCATTTTTAAAAGCGTATGATTCTCTTTTCTCTTCCCATGTATTACCACTTAATTTTAATACCTCTTCTTTGAAAGCATCGAATAACCCTTTATCCTGCAAATGCTCTTCAAGTTCTGCGATCCAGAAGACATCTCCAAAGAAACCCCGACATTCATTGAACGCCCTCATCAAAATATTGACAATACGTTCTTTACTATCACCTGCTTTGGAATCGATATTGAAAAGTATAACATCTTTTGTACCATAATTCACTGATTTTTCGATGGTATTGAACATCTCAGGATCATGAATCTTATTTCTGAAAAAATCAAGAGCTGTTTTGTCATATACTGTTTTGTTTTCAAGCAGGTATGATAAAATCTTAATGAAATGGGATTTACCAGAACCAAAAAAACCAGATACCCACACCCCAATTTGATCTGTTGGAGTATGAGTGGCATTGTAATATCTGCCAAAGAACCTATCAAAATGCTTCAGCGACTCTTGCGTAACTACATATTCATCAAGTTCAGTATAGACGCTTTCATCATCGTATTTGTCTACCTTGATAACCCCGTCGATCTGTCTTTTAATATCTTTCTTAAATAGGTCTTCTATCTTAACATTTGTAGACATTTTTATCACTCCCGGATCCCAGATGTTTCTTCGTTGATAAGCGGAAATGCACGGTAATAATTTCCGTCTTTGAATTTTCCGAATAAGCTCAGTTCATAATTGTCATATTTTCCCGGGTAAAATGTTACCAACGGGACATTGCCCAATACTGGTTGTAAATTGTTGAGAATTGAATGAGACCGCACCAGGGGCCATGCTTTACCCACACCTGTTAAAAACATTATTTGAACACCCCCACTGGATTCCATCTTTGTTTGTATAGCATTCTTAACGATTTCGGGCTTCAGCATAATTTTCAGTTTATTAAGTAATTCATCAGAACCGTTCTTCTTTTCAAATTTGAATATCTGATCGATGCTGATTTTATTTTCCAACAATTCCAGACACATTTCAAATAAATCAATAACAACGACATTCACTGATATTTTTCCAAGGTTAAGTGTTATTTTATCGATCGTTTCACGGACAAGCAGCTCTTTTTCAGGAGGATAGTCAAATATCCAGAAAGGGATTTCGTTTCCAAGACCTTTTGCGCATAGAAAATCATCTTCTTGAACTTTTTGTTTTAACAATTCTAAACGCTTTTCAACTTTCATCGCAATTAAGTTAATAAAGATAATATTTAAGGCTGTGGTTTTAGTTTAATGTTAATCTTTGCAGCCTTATTATTCTTGATGTTGAATATCAGATTTACTACACTTTACATCAGCGTCCAGAAATACTCATTTCCGGCTTTTTGCTTATATTCTCCCGTCGCTTCGGCATCTGCACTTTCCCTGCCACCGCAGCCCGTCAGGGCGGCATGGTGGCAGCCAGCCTTGTGGATTCGTGCGAGTTTGGAACCACAGATAAACACAGATATTATGGCTAGAATTTGATTATATTTAAATTTACACCGCATAATTATAATTAAAATCCATAATGGCCGTTATATGCGTTTATACGTGGTTAATTATGCAATTAGAATAATTCCAGCCTGCCCCCTTTCCGCACATGCGCTGAGCATGGGTTGGGAGAGTGGTGTGCGGACGGTGGCCTCGGGTGTTTGAGATTGCTGCCGGCGGGGGCATGGCTGTTGAAATATATGTTCTATGTAATTTTTAAGCCACAGAGCATTTTTACATTTCTCTGTATCCTATGTACACTCTGTGGTTTACGTTGAAATAACTATATTCTGATTCGTGCCATTCGTGATTTCAATTCAGTTGCGCCGCTCCTCCTCCAAAAAAAATATAATCTAAACCACCATGGTATACCATGGTGATACAATTGCAGACAATACCTGCCAAATTGACATCAAAACTGGTAGCAGAACTCGATGCCTTGATCAAAGAAGGGGGGTATGCCAATCGTTCAGAAGCCATCCGTGATGCCGTGCGCAGCATGGTAGAGCGGAAACAATTGGTAAGACTTGAAGCCGCAGTTGAAGAAGACATTCAATGGGGACTTCATGGAGATTAAAGCAATTTCTGATGCCGGGCCCATCATACATCTCTCAGAGATTGGAACATCCACGTGTTTTTCACTATTCAACAAAGGCACTTGAAGACCTGTTGGATATTTCTTCTTTATATGTTACTTCCAGGCTCATTCAAAATGCGAAAAAAGCATTGAAGGAATATGATGCAGGTCACAAGATGGAATAGGAATATGTGTATGAGGGTTGCCCAGAAGAATAAAGAATAAGATTTCTGTGCACCTCGTCCCTGGCGCTGCTGACCGGGCGTAGGTGTTACTGCACTGGGAAATGAAAAGTAGATAGGCGGTTGTTGTCTCTACTATAGCTGTTAAAAGATATAATATATGTAGGCTTGTAAAAACAACCACAGTCATTAGAAACCTTTATGTTAGTTCACCAATAAAAGAAATTTCAATGAAAAAAGTTACTCTCCATATCTCAGGCAATGTCCAGCGTGTTGGTTACAGGGCAAAAGTCATATCTATAGCCAATGCATTAGGCATTAAGGGATTTATTCAAAACCTTCCGGATGGCAGGGTAAAGATCATTGCACAGGGGGAGCAATCAGAACTGGATAAGCTAATTCAGGCAATAAATATCTCAAATAGTCTTATCAATGTTACTAATATCGAGCAGGAATATTCCAGTTATTCAGATGATTATGAAGGTTTTAATAAGGTTGTTGGTGATGGAGAAACTGACGAAAGACTGGATAATGCTATAGATTTATTTAAAAAACTCATTACTGTCACCGAAGATGGTTTTAGTAACCTTGGTGATAAAGTAGATCAAAGTAAAATAGAAATAACTTCTGAAATCCATTCCCTGAGGGTTGACTTTAATACTCTCTTTGATACAAGAATATCAAAAATAGAATATGAACTAACCGAAATAAAAGACAAGGTCATGGTTCTGGAATCCTCTACTTCTTACAATTTAACCGATAAACGAAAGACCTGAATATATCTGATATCTGTCAATTTACTTTTTTCTAATAAATTTCCTTCTTCTGGGTCTTTCTTCAAAAAGCCGCATCCTCCTCCGCCAACACCACATCCACCAATAATATCTCTGAATCCAAATGTACCGCCACTGTAAACGCCAGCCTTGTGTCATCTGCGAACATCCGGCTCTCATATACCCGTAACCTTTCCACCCAGGGCCAGCCGGCCCATTGCCCTGTTCACATCC
>JAUWQD010000012.1 GCA_030611265.1 Methanosarcinaceae archaeon
TTTTTGTTATCTAAACGTGGCACTGGATGCGATTTGTGATAAATCTCATTTGATTTAAAAAATGTATCGGCCATAGAACTTATAATGTCCAATATTTAGTGTTAAATTTTCATAACCAATGTGCATAGGAGGGTTTAAGGCCTATTTTGGGCTTATTTCTATACCACAATTGATATTGGATATTAACTTATAGTTGGATATCAGAATTTTTATGTAACATAGACGGAACATATTCTATAGCAATATTCCATGAAAAACGTTACTAGCCTAGATGTTTTGATGTGAAAATGGTACTTTATTCGTGGAACATAAACGGCTGACGAAAATCGGTGTTTAACTTAAGAGGCTGTCCAACAATCCAAAATCACAGATAAAAGAAGGACAAATATGGCTTTAAATCAATAAATAAGGTTTTATTTTATCGTCCACAGCAATTGTTAGACAGCCTCTTAAGCCAACAAATTGAAAAAGTTTATACTATGTGAATCATTCCCCAAGCGGCTGCACATTATCAGACGTATCAACAGCCATTTCAGATGAATCCACATCAAATATTATCATGCCTGTCTTAAGGTCTTTTGATTCTTCCGTTGTCAGTGTTTTTGAAACAGCCTTGTCAGATATTATGGCACTGTTGCCAAGAGGGTCTTCAATAATTATCGTGAGTTTCTGCTTACCCAACCTTGCATCGTTCATTTTTTTCAATATCTCCAGACTGAGCGCGTATTTTTCCTCGTCATCCTTGACCCATTTGGATGCTGTTATAACAACATTTTGTATCCTGTCCAATACGCCTTCGATGTTTGTTACATAGGAATCTGATATCGTACCCGGTTCAACATCAATGCCAAGTTCGGGAACTCGGATAGTTCCGGAAGTTGAACGAACAACTCTTGCATCGAGGTCTTCAACAGTCTCGATTGCCATTTCATAACGCACAGGTTCTCTCTGCGTCAGGATCATTGTATCCGCAAACCTAAAACTACAATCACAAAGCGCAGTGATGTACATCACTTCGCCAAAAAAAGGAATGTCGTCACTCTTCCAGTGAATGATCAAGTCCTCATGACACAGAGGACAGGTTGTAACAGTTTCGAAGTTTTGCACCGGATTTTGCTTAGTGGTCAATATCTGGCACCGATTATTTTTGATCTGTCGATCCTGATGCCGGATGGGGTCACCAGTACCTGATCGTCCTTGATTCCTGCAATATCGCCACGAACATCTGCAACAACGTCTTTGAGATCCTTCAATGCACGGTCAAGCAGAAGTTTGTCGGCTTTGATATTTGAGATATCGATCATCAAAATATTGCCGTCATAAATCTCTTTTTTCAGACCGGGCAGTTCGTTAAGATTTGTAAGTTCAGCAACCCTGATGTATGTCTCAGCAGGTTCTTCATCCAGTACTTCTTCGTATTTACCAAGATCAAGTTCCGTATATTCATCAACGTTATTTGTAGGTCCTGTGCCACTGCCAAATATTTTATCCATAATTTTTGCCATAATCCGCACCTTTGTTCCATGAAACTATAGTGATATATCAATATTAATCTTAATTAAGTTTGTCATTATGCTTCGAGCAAAGTTCTTAGGTAAAATTACTGTAATTGATGCTCAGCATTTATATTTGACTTTAGTGATGTCTTAACTTATTTTAATGTTACTGGTTTAGGCGTTCACCATACTTAATATGTATACTTCTATGCGGCATTCACATATCTATATTCCACAACTTATCCCCTACATAATGCAATGACTTTATCGCTTTCCCGGAATCACCGACCATATCTTCACCCGATATCAGTGCACGTCCGATCGCGAGTGGTTTCTCGTGGGTTTCCTCCTTTATGATGACCAGATCGCCTACCTTGATCTCATAATCGGCATTTACGATGCCCGGACACATGATATCAGCGCCATTGACCACAAATCGCACAGCACCTGCATCTACGATCACTACGTGCTTTGCCAGTCCAAGTTCAAGCGCACCGCGTACCGTTGGGAAATATTCACCATCTGTTGAGAATAAAAGAAGTTTTCCATCTATAAGGATAACATTGAACGTATCGATGAGAGCAGTCTCGAATTTACTGTTCTTGAGATCTTTAATTATGTCTCCGAACGTGGATATAAGTTCATCCATCAATTTATTTTTTGCACTTTTCCTAAGTTGTACTCTGGATCCGATTTTCAAATTATCACCTGGTTGTTATGCAATCGAGCCTGATGTCATGGTATCATAAAGTATCCCCGCAGTTTTAAAGATTGCGCGTTTTGTGGAGTATATATTTTTTAAATATATAGTGCGAGTTAATCCGAGCATAGCGAGGATTTTCTCGCCGAATTTCGATTAAAACCCAAAGCATTTAAATTAATTACTGTATTAAGAAGGGTAAAAATCATCTCATTCATGGAGACCACTTATTATGATAAAGGAAATCACCAATCAATATGACGCAAACGACATAGAAAAACGGGTACATGCGTTCTGGCAAGAGATTGATGCGTACTCAAAGGTGCGCGAATTCAGGAAAGGGGGCAAAAAGTTATTTTTCGTAGACGGACCCCCATACACCACAGGAAATATCCACCTTGGTACAGCATGGAACAAGATCATCAAGGATTCAATCCTGCGATACCGCTCCATGAACAACCACGCTATCATCGATCGTGCAGGATGGGACATGCACGGATTACCTATCGAGGTCAAGGTTGAAGGTGTGCTTGGTTTTAAGTCAAAGAAAGACATCGAGACCTATGGTGTCGGCAATTTCATAGAGAAATGCAAGGAATTTGCATTGAACCAAAAAGACGACATGACAGGGCAGTTCAACACACTCGGGGTATGGCTTGACTGGAAAGACCCTTACATGACGCTGAGGGACGAGTACATCGAAGCAGCATGGTGGACTCTCAAACAGGCACAGGAAAAGAACCTGCTTGAGCAGGGTAAACGTGTGGTCAACTGGTGTCCACGATGCGAAACTGCAATTGCGGATTCTGAAGTTGAATACGATGACCGTACCGATCCATCGATCTATGTCAAATTCAAGTTGAAAGGTGAAGAGAACACGTATCTTGTGATATGGACCACAACGCCCTGGACCATTCCTTCAAATATGGCAGTGGCTGTACATCCATCTTTTGAATATTCTAAGATTCGCGCGACTGCACCTGATGGTCACGAAGAGAACCTTATACTTGCATCAGAACTTGTGAATGATGTACTCAGGAAGGGTAAGTACACAGATTACGATGTACTTGAAACGATGCTCGGGGAAGACCTGACAAAATTATCGTATGAGCATCCACTTGCTGACCTTGTTCCGAAACAGGCAAAGTTCGAGCACAATGTCTATCTTGCAGATTACGTCACAGCAGAGAACACCGGTTGTGTACACATCGCCCCCGGTCATGGTATGGACGATTTTGATGTTGGTGTCAAGAATGACATTCCTATCTTCTGTCCTGTCGGCTCAAACGGCAGTTACACCGAAGAAGCAGGCAAATATGCCGGAATGAATATCATAGACGCGAACATGATCGTTATTGAAGACCTTAAGGAGAGAGGTCTGCTTCTTTCTGAAAAGAAGATCACTCACCGTTACGGACACTGCTGGCGCTGTAATACCCCGATCATATATCTTGCAACTGAACAATGGTTCCTGAAGATATCTGAACTCAAAGAGAGTATGCTCGCAGAGATCAAAAAGGTAGATTGGTATCCCGACTGGGCAGGTTCTGCGCGTTTCAAGGACTGGGTTGAAGGTGCGCGCGATTGGTGTATCTCACGCCAGCGATACTGGGGTATTCCAATACCTGTGTGGAAATGCAGTACCTGCGGAACTCTTGATGTAATAGGTACCAAAGATGAACTTATCGAGCGCTCAGATGCCTATGAGACTATTGAACTCCATCGCCCGTATGTAGATAAAATCACTATCAAATGTGAGTGCGGCGGAATCATGTCACGTGTGGAAGATGTGTTTGACGTTTGGTTCGACTCGGCAGTGGCATCGTGGGCTACATTGAAGTATCCACACACAAAGGAATCGTTTGAGGAAAACTGGCCTGCGGATTTCATTACGGAAGGTCATGACCAGACGCGAGGATGGTTCTATTCACAACTGGGTGCAAGTATGGTCGCATTCGGGAAGGCTCCGTACAAGAGCGTTCTCATGCATGGTTTTACACTTGATAAGGACGGCAAGAAGATGTCAAAGAGCGTCGGTAATGTTGTCGAGCCTCATGAGGTTATTGGGAAATATGGTGCAGACACATTGCGGGCATACATATTGTCAGCCAGTGCTCCGTGGGACGACCTGAAATTCCTCTGGGAAGAGGTTGCCACTGTTCACAGGACAATGAACATCTTTTGGAACGTGTACAGGTTCCCATTGCCATACATGGCACTTGATAATTTTGATCCCAAGAAAGTATCACTTGAATCAGTGTCGGAACACCTTCGTAAAGAGGACAGGTGGATATTGTCCCGTATGCAGTCTGTGATAAGTGATGTGGATTCTGCAATGGAAGAGTATGCACTTCACAAGGCAATGCGCTCTATCACCGAGTTCATACTTGAAGACCTGTCAAGATGGTACATACAGTTGATCCGTCCAAGGACATGGATCGAGGCGGAAGATCCCGATAAACTTGCAGTCTATCGGGTTTTGTATGACGTGTTCGTCACGACCACGAAATTGATCGCACCGTTCATGCCTCATCTTGCAGAGGAGATGTACACCAACCTTGTGAAGAATGTCGAGGGTGATGCACTGGAGACGGTACACATGTGTGACTGGCCTGTTGTTGACGATTCACTTGTTGACAAGGATCTCGAAGCCCACATGGAAACTGTTCGTTCCATTGTGGAATCATCATCAAATGCACGCCAGAAGGTCGCCCGTAAATTGAGATGGCCGGTATCACGCATTGTCGTAACCCCGAAGGATGAGCAAATAGGCGCAGCGATCGATGACCTGCGCGGTGTCCTGATGGGTCAGACGAATGCGAAGGATGTTGTGGTGCTCGATGTCGGTGAATACTGGGATGAACTAGGTGTCGAAGCGATACCAAATCCAAGCGGGATAGGTCCTGTGTTCAAAGGAGATGCAGGAAAGGTCACTGCAGCCATACAACAAGCCGATGCTGTTGCTCTTAAGAGTGCTGTGGCAGATGGCGGCGAGTTCGAGGTTACACTTGCGGATGGAACCAGTGTGACAGTCACTGAAAAGATGGTGAACTTTGAGGAGATAATCCCCGAATCTGTGGCAAGTGCGGAGTTTGCAGGCGGCATGGTGTATGTTGATGCGAAACTTACGCGAGAGATCGAATCCGAAGGATATTCGAGAGAGGTTATCCGCAGGGTTCAGGATATGCGAAAGGAACTCGACCTTATCGTGGACGAGAACATCAAGGCGTTCATCAGGATCGATGATGAGCGGATACTTGACCTTGTTATGGACCTTGAAGCATTCATCGCGAAAGAGGTTCGTGCAGACCTGTTGGTCATCGGGTTGGATGTTGAGGTCACTGGTACGCTGGTCAAGGATTGGGATGTTGAGGGTGTGTCCATGCATGTGGGCATTTCGCCTCTGTGATTAAACGGGGTAGCATATGGATTTTGATTCATGGGAGCCAACATACCTCAAAATCCTTGCGGATTTTGGGTTTAGCAGGAAAGGGGATGAGCGCGCGGCGCTCATTCTTTCCAGGATGTTGGAGCAAGATCAAAGTAAAGTTGAGGATAACTCAGCCGGTATTCTTGCTCTTGCCAATCTTATTTATGGCAAGGACATTTTGGTTTGCGGAAATGCGCCGATCCTTGCTAATGAACTTGATCTGATCGACACTGGTGATTATGTTATCATCACCGCAGATGGAGCAACAGCAGTTTTGTTAGACAAGGGAATTGTATCTGATATTATCGTGACCGACCTTGACGGTGATGTTGAAAAAGAGATTGCTGCAAACAAAAAGGGTGCGATTGTTGTTGTTCATGCACATGGTGACAATATCGATAAGGTTAAAAAATACGTGCCGCGTTTAAGGGGTGTGATTGGTTCGACACAGGCGACCCCGCTTGACAACGTTTATAATTTTGGTGGATTCACAGACGGGGATAGGTGTGTGTATCTCGCAAAGGAGTTCGGTGCCGCAAGTATCACGCTTGTTGGGTTTGATTTTGATGATGTGGATGTGTCGGACATGAAGAAGAAGAAATTGAAATGGGCGAAGTTGTTGATCGATGCGATATGATCGATCTAATATGACAGATGCGATTTAAATGGATTGGGGTGCATCTTGCCGCTGATATCTTTTATCAGAACCTATATATATTTTCGTACTGAATTACCTACAGAGGTTTCATGCAAACATTAGTAATATGTATCGACAGGGACGACGATCTTGGTGAGAAGGCAAAGGTCCTATCTCCGATAATAGGACGGGAGGATAATATCAATGCTGCAGTGAAACTTGCCAGTGCCGATCCTGAGGATTCCGATACGAATACGATTTTTGGTGGTATTAAGGTACTTGATGACCTTATATCAAAGGGAGTCGATGCTGAGATCGTGACATTTGCCGGAGACAAGAACATCGGAGTTGTATCTGATCAAAAGATTGCTCGTCAACTTGAGGAGGTTCTTGCAAATATCGATGCAAAAAATGCGATATTCATATCTGATGGCGCAGAGGATGAGACGCTTGTTCCCATCGTACAGTCCCGGATTAAGATCGATTCTGTGAAGCGTATCGTGGTTATGCAGAGCGCAAATCTTGAGAGTACTTATTATATTTTGAAAAACGCATTCAATGACCCAAAAATATCCCAGACGTTTTTCGTGCCTCTCGGGCTTGCATCGGTTATATATGCCGTATTCTTGCTGGCAAACTATCCAGAAGGCGCAGTAATAGGGATATTGGCAGCAATTGGTCTCTATATGCTCTATAGGGGTTTTGGGCTTGACGATGTGTCTGCTGTTTATTGGGAAAATATGAAAGAATCTTTCTATGCCGGAAGAATGACATTTATTGCTTATACGGCTGCGGCGCTCGTTGGAATTGTTGCAACTGTTCAGGGTGCTGTGACAGTATGGCTATATTATACCAATGGCGGAGTTTGGTATTATGGGCTACTTACTCTGGTGACGGTTTTTATAAATACGTCGATCTTGTGGTATGTTGCAGCTGCCTTAATTGCAAATTTTGGTAGAGTGCTCGATATTCGAATAAGCGGAAAGCCGATTATCCCATACACATCTCCTGCATTTTTTGTAATATCCATGGGGCTGTTGTTTTGGGGTGCAAGCACTTACCTATTATCGATCAGTTCGGTTGTGAGTGATGCAGGTGTTCCTGATGTTGGTATTCAATACTTTGTGTATTCAGTGGTAGGTGCTGTTATTATGGCTCTTGTCGGAGTTAAGATATCGGCAAGTAAGGGTGCAAAGGTAGAGGTAAAACTAACGGCAAAGGGAAACAACAAAAAATGATAAAAGGTTGATACTATTTCTAATATGATTTCTGACATAGCGGCTGTAATATTTGGCGGTGTTGGTTTTACAACTGCAAAAGAATGTGACAGCAAGATTATAAAAACGCCGTATGGCAACGTAACGGCATATTTCATCCGGATTAACGGGGCTGATGTCGCTATCATCCCAAGGCATGCGGGTGCGGAAGAGCACACGCCTCCGCACATGATCAACTACCGTGCCAATGTGTGGGCTGTACGCGAACTTGGGACAAAGCGTATCATCTCTACAAATTCGGTCGGCACGATGAAAGACCATTCTATCGGGAGTTTTGTGCTGCTCGATGATTTTGTGGATTTCACTAAAAACAGGACATCTACGTTTTTCGACACCGAGACTGTACATGTGGATATGGTTGAGCCGTATTGTCCGGAGATTAAGGGATGTCTTGCAGATTCCCTGAAAAAGAGGGGAATTGACTATTGTGAAGGTACATACGTATGCACGGAAGGACCGCGTTTTGAGACAAGGGCTGAGATCGCTATGATGAAGCAGTTTGGGGATGTGGTCGGCATGACGGGTGTTCCTGAAGTGATACTTGCAAAAGAACTGGAATTGTGTTATGCATCCATCTGCACGGTTACGAATTACGCATGCGGTTTGGGGGATGGTAAATTAAAACTTACCGTTGATGAGGTTGTGGATACATTACATGGTGCACAGGGTGCACTGTTTGGGGTGGTGTCAGATGCGATATCCAATCTGCCGGATGAGAGGGTTTGTGATTGCGGATGTGCTACAGTGGGTGCACGGGTGTAGGTATTCTTTTTGTTTGGTTTACTTGGAACAAAAACCAATGTGATAACCGAATAAAGAAGAGCGATTACTCGCCTTCCTTCTTCTTCTTTATTCGGCTCGTTTCATCGGTATCAAGATTACTTGAACAAGCACACAAATTTGAAATTCGGTCATATTGATCTTTACAGCGCCGCTATACTGCAAATCCCGATCAAGCGATATCTTTCGATGTATCGATCTGGACACCTTCGCCGACCTTGAACTTAATCATTTCTGTATTTGGCACCATTCCGCGTATCTTTGGAATTGCAAGCATACTTGTCATCTTATCTGCAGTGCGTTCAAGTGCGATGTCAAATATCACATCAGCAGAATTCAAGATGTCGTTCTCAACATTCTCGGAATGACTGCCTTTCAATCCGTATAGGTAAGTTAAGCAGTCCACTTCCTTTGTGGTTTCATAGAGAATGTTTGTCAGTCGTTTCAACAGACCAAGATTTACATTCAGGTTCATGTAAAAAGAGAAATTATCAAAGATGATGTTGATGTCTTCATTCATTGATTCATTCAAGATGTTCTTGAGATTGTATTCGGTGAACTCTATGATCTTTGCATCAACGTATTCATTTCCGACAGTATCGATCATCTCGCCAAATGGCGTGAGATAGTATTCACTGTACACATCAATAAAAGAGATATTGGATGTGTCGAAGTTTAAGTTATTTATGTCATTTTGGATGTATTTTGGCCTTCGGCTTGTTGTAAAATAATAGGTTTTACGTGCCTGGGTGAACTGGTATAGGAAAACCTCAGACATTGACCTGGAGTCAGCCGAAAAATAAACCAAAGACCTTTCAGGTAATCCACCGCCTAAGCTCCTATCAAGAACAAAGATTCCGGTGGGCTTTACTTTTGGTCCTTGCTGGGTAATAGATTGTACGCCAGCCATTGCATCTTGTGCAGATACATTCTCAAGATCTGCCATCATTCATCCCTCAATATATAAATTGGTCTTTATATTTTATAAGTCTTTGGTGTATCCGAAATCAAACAAATACAAATAAACAATATTTGTGAACATGCATATAAAGGGCATGTCCAATCTTACATGACTAGTACTTATATATGGCCATTGACAATTGAAACACATACATGACGCTCTGGACACTCATAAATGCTGAAAAGTCAAAATATATTGTTTTGCCGATCAGGGATAAAAAGAAGAATCCTCTATTTGTTGGGGAACTTATCTTAAGAACCACATCGGCAGGTCCACGTCCCCATAAGTTCAGAGTATTTCGTGATAGTAAGGATGAGTATCATCCACCGGAAGAGTTTGTTGATCTTTTAAGACTTTCAGAACGTATCATGGTTGTAAATGGGGGGGACAGCAGACGAACATCCGAGATTTTAGAGATGCTTAAAGGTTTTCAACTTGAGGCTAACATGGTCAATGTCTGCAGGTTTTGCTTCATAAAGCGAAAATTCAATTTTGTGAACAAAAAGTCAATAAAATACCATCGGGAATTGATATGTGAAGAATGTGCAAAAGAGGAACTCATGCGCGCACTTCGAAATTCCCAGACGAATTATGGTGACGAAGCAGTCGCACACATGGAAGAACTGATGCTGCGGTCAAAAGACCTTGACCGCACTGTGGGAATGCTAAACCCACAAAAACTTGATTCTGATTTTACCCGTTTTGACACGGTCAAAGCAAATCCCATTAAGAGTACAGCGAAAATCGCCGACCTTCCGATAAGAAATAAATTCAAGTCCATTCTACTGGAAAAGTCAGATTATCTTCTGCCTGTACAGTCGCTCTCGGTTGAAAAAGGGCTGCTTGATGGAAAACCCCAACTTGTTACTTCTGTGACCGCAACCGGTAAGACACTCATTGGTGAGATGGCAGGAATTGAGAATATCCTGCGCAGTAAGGGGAAAATGCTGTATCTTGTTCCTCTGGTGGCTTTGGCAAACCAGAAGTATGATCAGTTCACAAAACGATATGGCAAGATCGGGTTAAAGACATCCATACGTGTTGGAAGTGCCCGGATCAAGACCAAAAAAACGGCATCCATGAACAGGACACTTGATTCTGACATCATTATAGGCACCTACGAAGGACTGGATTATATTCTGCGTACAAGCAATGCTGACATGCTTGGTCAGGTTGGTACGGTTGTCATTGATGAGGTGCACATGCTCGAAGACCCTGAGCGGGGGCACAGGGTGGATGGTCTTATCGGACGTTTGAGGTATATTGCATCTGATGCCCAGTTCATCTATCTTTCTGCAACAGTGGCAAAACCGAAAGTGCTTGCCAAAAAACTTGATGCCACCCTTGTTGAATATGAATACCGACCGGTTCCGATCGACCGGCATCTGATGTTCTGTCAGGAAACTGACAAGATCAGGCTTATCTCAAAACTTGCAAGGGACGAGTATAATAAAACATCGTCAAAAGGGCACAGGGGCCAGACAATCGTTTTTACCAATTCCAGACGCAACTGCCACCGCATATCAGAATCGATTTCTATGCCATCAGCACCATACCATGCCGGTCTTACTCAGCATGAACGAAAATCTGTTGAGAGGAGATTTGAATCCGGCAAATTGCCGGTTGTTGTGACAACTGCCGCGCTTGCGGCAGGTGTTGATTTTCCTTCTTCTCAGGTAATATTCGAATCTCTTGCAATGGGAATTTCATGGCTATCGATGCAGGAGTTTTTGCAGATGTTGGGGCGTGCAGGGCGACCTGATTATCATGATTTAGGTGTTGCTGTGTTGCTGGCTGTTGCGAACAAGAAATACACATCCGATCAGGCAGAATCCGAGGATGTGGTTGCCGTTAACCTGTTGAAAGGCAGGATGGTGCACACTGAGATCAAGTACGGCGAGGATGAGCAGATGGAGGAGATACTGGCATCGGCTGCGGTTACGTCTTCGAGGAAGGACCTTGAGATGATTCACAGGTTGATGCTTGGTGATTTTGCAATGGATGCGCTGTTTTCACGGTTGAAGAAGTATAAGTTGATCAGGCAAAATGGTGATGACATTTCACTCACACGTTTTGGCAGCATCGCAGCAAGGCATTTTTTGTCTGTATCAAAGGCGTTTTTGATACGGAGTGCGGTTTTGGCAGATAATGATCCGTTGGATATTGTGACAAATCTTGAGTTTTTTGATGCCGCATATTTCAAATATGCTCCGCAGATTTCGGTTGCTTTGAATATCAATATGCCGTCAAGGGTGTTTCAGGGTGCTTCGATCGATATTCTTTTTGAGGGTGAGAATATCTCTAAACTTGACATGAGGCTTCAGGACCAGTTATTCGATTTTGCGTCCGAGTTTTTGGCATGCTCGTGCAGGGATTCGCCATATTGCGGCTGTCCGGAGCGCAAGTTCTCTGCAAAGGTTATCAAGCTCAGGGCTGATGGGTATGATCCTGTCGGGATTGTGAGGAAACTGGAAGACCTGTACGGAATTACGGCATACGGTGGTGATGTTTTGGGTTATCTGGATGGTGTTATCCGAAACCTTGATGCGGTGGAGATGATTGCAAAGGCTTATTCTAAAAGGGATATCGCTAAGGAAGCTAAACGGTTGAAAAGGGCAGTTGAGGGTTGATGGAATGATATCATTCTGTGCGGATTGTGTTACCTTCATCAAAACATATTAAAGGGATGTGGTTAAACTACAAGTGAATCAGGAGTCTGGAACATCTTTACTATTAATTACAAGTAACGGATAAGTTATAGGATATATTTACATGGCTGAAAATGATGATAAGTTAAGAGAAAGTAGAAAGGTTAAGATCGAGTTCTATAGACCGGATGATTTCAAACAGGTTTATTCAATAGGTGCTATAGGTGGACACAGCCCGTATGATTTCAGGATTGGATTCTATAATGATTCCCCACGTGCATTTGGTGAACAACTGGATTCACATGTCATTGAGAGGCGGGTGGAGACTGAAGTGATATTGACGCCTCTTGCTGCACTTGAACTTTCACGCTGGTTAAATCAGCATATTCTGGATTATGAGAATATGTTCGGTCCGATCAGTAAGATGCAACCGGCTGCTGAGAAGCCAAAAGCCAAATCTTCAAAGGATAGTTCTGAGATACAGGGCTATATATAAGGTAAGGACAGGTTAATTGGTAAGTCTGCGCCCATTAAATCGCTAACCATAAATATGATATTGTGCATTTAAAATCCCTTGGTATCGAATTATTATCGTTTTACTGATGTTTAACAATTTACAATTTAATGTGAGGATATAATTTTGTTCCCTAATAAAAAAGTTCAAAAAGCGATTGGTTCAAAGGTTCAGGTGGAGATGAAAGGAGACCATCATATTCTTGAAGGTACTCTTCAGAGCGTGGATGATTATCTCAACCTTCATCTTGTGGATGCTGTCGAGATCGTAGATGGTGAGAAGCTTCGCTCTCTTGGCTCTGTGGTTTTGCGTGGAAACAACATTATTCTCATAATCCCTGTAGAAAATTGATATTTTTAATGCTGTGGAAATATTATCATGGATCTGGATGAATTAACGTTAGACACGATTCGCAAGCATAAAGACGGTGTTTTCCAGAGTGAACTCTGGAAGGAGATGGACATCGATAGCCGGAAATGCTCAAGGATTGTGACAAAACTTGTAAAAGGTGAACTTGTTGTACGTGAGTCTGCTGTTTCGAATGGTGCAAGAACGTACCTGCTAAGGGTGGCAGAAGATGCAAAGCCATCTTATGATGAACTTCTGGCAGGGGAGATGTTCTCTCCATGTGCAGGATGCAGGGATGCGTGCCAGCCTGAATACTGCGGTAAACTTGGTGATTGGGTCTTGCATTTAGTTAATCTTGACAATCAATCTTGACATCAGGCGAAAGTTTAATAATGGTGTGTGACTTATTGGGGTCGCTTCACTGCGATATTCATTGTGCTCCGGTAGTGTAGTCCGGCCAATCATTCTGGCCTTTCGAGCCAGTGACTCGGGTTCGAATCCCGGCCGGAGCACTTCGCCTTCCTTTTTCTCTTTTTTTCTAAAATCAACATTTCGCTGACGCACTCTGCATAATTCCCTTAATTGATATAGTTTCAAATTATCAATTGCAGTTGCTACGGGTGGTTCATGATAATGCAGCATATCAGCAATGATGGCTGAATCTATCAAATCTGTCTTGGTCTTGCGAATCTCCATTTTTCGATATAATTTGGTGTTCAGATATATGGCGTCATTCTGTGGTTGGCAGATTCAATCATATTAAGCCATGTTCCAACATTAACTTTATCTTATCCTGTGGACTGGTTTCATTCACATAATAAGATATATAGGAGCAGGAGCAAAGTAATATCACAAAAAGGAAAGTGTGTAACATATTGGTAAATAATTCAAAGAACACAACAAAAGGTATTGGAAACAATATCCACAACTTCAACCGCATCTGGACATTGCTTCAGGCTGAATACCCCGATGCTGCGCCGGAACTGCATTTTAATGATCCATTGCAACTTCTGGTTGCTACCATACTCTCGGCGCAGTGCACTGATGCGCAGGTCAACAAGGTGACAGATGTCCTGTTCAAAAAATACAAAAGTGTTGAGGATTTTGCAAATGCGGATATTCGTGAACTTGAAAAGGATATATATTCCACAGGTTTTTACAGGAACAAAGCAAAGAACATCAAGAAAAGTGCCCAGATCATCATCTCTGATTTTGATTCACGAATTCCGAACACAATGGAACATGTCCTTACACTTCCCGGAGTTGCCAGGAAGACCGCAAACATCGTTCTGGCAAGGGGACACGGCATTGTTGAGGGGATCGCTGTTGATACTCATGTGAAGAGGTTGTCCAACAGGCTCGGTTTTACTGAGAACACTGATCCTGTGAAGATAGAAAGAGATTTAATGGATATTGCCAGAAAGGAAGATTGGGAAGCCCTGTCCATGACGTTGATACTTCACGGTCGCAGGGTCTGTGTGGCACGAAAACCGAAATGTGGGGCATGTGTCGTGAGTGCATTGTGCCCGTCAAGGCATGACTATGAACAATAGGCAATATGGGGATACATCGAAAGACGATACATTCGGGTCCGAATCTGGTAACAGCTTGAGAAAACGGATATATATAATATTATTTGAATCCGATACGCCTGCCGGTAAATTTTTCGATGAGGCATTGATCGTCACTATCATGTTGAGCGTCATTGTTGTGATGCTTGATAGTGTCAGTGCTGTAAATGCATCCCATGGCGACCTGCTCCATTCGCTTGAATGGATGTTCACGATCCTGTTTACGATCGAATATTTCCTGCGCCTGATCTCTATCGGGCGCCCGGTCAGGTACGCCACCAGTTTCTTTGGGATCGTTGACCTTCTGGCGATCATACCGACCTATCTCAGCCTTTTTTTCCCCGGAAGTCAGTACTTTATAGTTATCAGGGTTCTGAGGCTGCTTCGTGTATTCCGTGTCCTCAAACTCGTCCAGTATATCAGTGAAGCGGACCTGTTGATAAGGGCTCTGCGTGCCAGCCAACAGAAGATCACATTGTTCCTGTTCGCTGTTTTGAATCTGGTTATCATACTGGGTTCTGCCATGTATGTGATCGAGGGGGCAGAGCACGGGTTTACCAGCATCCCACTAAGTATCTATTGGGCTGTGATCACGCTTACGACTGTTGGCTATGGAGATATAGTTCCACAAACGCCTATCGGGCAGGGGCTGGCTATGTGTATCATGATTATTGGATATGGAATCATAGCAGTGCCGACAGGTATTGTCACTGCCGAGATAGCTTACGCTTCAAAGGTAGAGTCGACAGGCAGTTCATGCAGTATAACCCGGGTATGTCATGAGTGTAGTGCGGAAGGGCATGATGTGGATGCGGAGTTCTGCAAGATATGTGGAGCGGAATTGTGAACAATGACACGTGCGATCATACATGCGGATATGGATTATTTCTATGCTGCAATAGAAGAGCGTGAAGACCCTTCTTTGAGTGGAAAAGCGGTTGTGGTGTGCATGTACTCGGGTCGGGGAGGGGGCAGTGGGTCTGTCAGCACATGCAATTATCCGGCGCGGGATGCCGGCATATACTCGGGCATGCCGTGTTCTCATGCAAAAAGTGTATATCCCGATGCTGTTTTTCTTCCTGTTCGCAAGGAATTCTATACATCGGTTTCTGAAAGGGTCATGGACATACTGCGCCGGTATGCCGATACCGCTCCTGATGGTACGAAAACATTTGAGCAGGTCAGCATAGATGAAGCATTCCTTGACATCACACAGGCCACAGGTGGAGATTTTGAACTGGCGCAAGAGATTGGCATGCGGATAAAAGAAGAGGTGAAAGAGCACGAACATATCACATGTTCGGTTGGGATCGCTCCTAACAAGCTCATTGCTAAGATGGCATCTTCTGTCAGGAAACCGGATGGCATAACCATCATCAAGCCTGGAGATGTGGGCGATTTTCTCAAGGGTATGGAACTTACCAGTCTGTGGGGCATTGGAAAGGTGACAGGAGAAAAACTTGGGCAGATCGGAATTACGACCATTGGACAGCTCGCCGCCCACGATGTGATCGATCTTATCACAGTATTTGGAAAAAAGAAAGGTACATGGTTAAAAAAGGCGGCTGCTGGTATTGATGAATCTGTTGTAAAAGAAAAGACCGGTTCCGGCCAAATAGGCAGGATGGTGACATTGCCTCAAAACAGTAGGGATACAGAATTGATATTTCAGACCATCGATAAACTTGTGGAAGATGTGATCGACAAACTCGATTCAAGAGGGCTTTCGTACAGGCTGGTTACGGTAACTGTCATCACCTCGGATTTCAAAACACATATCAACAGCCGCACCCTGAACCATCATGTATCTGCCGAAAACATATTGAGGGATGTGGGCAGAGAGATGATAACAGCGTTTATTTTTGAAACGACACTTGATCTGAGGCGTGTTGGTGTCAGGGTGGGAGACTTGCAAAAAAGTAAAGGGCAGACCACGTTGTTTGAATATCTGGAGTAGGTGATAATATTATTTTGCATGAGGTGAATTTTCAGATATTTTAAAACCCGCATCGGGTTCATTTATTATTTATTATATAATTAATTACTATTATTATTAATTATATATTACTGTTTGATATTAAATTCCCCACAGCTCTAAATTTTGGGCCTTGGGACAAAATTCATTTAACGCTTCAATAAGTGAATGACTCTAACTATCCTCATGTGATTTTAATATCATTCTATGTCCCTTTCATTTTTAGATATTTATTTGATCTATCAAAATACAATAAACGTCTTCAGCATATATAATTTTTCACGAAATCTTTAATATTCATGAACAACAATATTATTGAAATAAGAAAAAAAAAGTCGGCCTTACAAATACGTTATATGGGATAGAATTACAATGATATTTAAACCAAATTATAATCACATTTTCCATCATACTATATAAATATTAAAAATATGGGGTAATATTGTCCCAAGGCCTAAATTTTGGAAAAGTTCTTATAGGGTAAAAATAAATCACTCTTAATGATTGGCCTTTTGGTTTCAATATAATTTTGAATTTAGGAGCGAGCAATTTGGCGATGAAAACTCCTATCAATTAGTGGAGGTTTTCTATACTTATTTTTCTCATATAATTCCGATTATGGTGGTGCTGATATGATTTTATGTGAATGTGGTGAAATTGTCAAAGATGGGACATTTAAAGATTATATTAAAACTTCAGCTAATCCGTCTACTTGCACTATAGGACATCAAAAATGTGGACTGATATTTGATTTTTTTGATAATAAAATACCCAAAAAATATTCATCTAAAAATGAATTGAAGTGTCTTGCAGTGTGCTTTGCAGAAAAAAATGATCTGGAACAAAAGAATATTGGAAAATTCGTATTGGAAGTCGATCGATTGAAATCTTCGGGGAAATTATCTGACCGCGATATATTGTTGGCAGCATATAAAAAAATGGATGATATCAAAATTATATGACGATGGCACAAATCAGTGGGCTGATCGTGAGATTTATTCTAATTAATTCCAAGTACTATAAGTTCGTGAAATAACACGGATTTTTCTATTAAGATCGATGCAGGGACAAACATGTCGGATTATACAGCAATAGCAGATGTCAGTTATACCTTGATCGACCTTTTAAGAAATAAAATGGAAGGTCTTATTGATCCGGATTCCATTGTTGTAGTTTCTCCGGGAGAGATAGAAGCCAACGACAACGTGCGCTTATCCCTTTTTCTGTTTCAGATTATTGAAAATGTTCACATGAAAAATCAGGAAATGCAAATAATCAATCCTACAAAACTTAAATACCCTCCCTTGATCATGGATTTGTCATATATGTTGACATCTTACACTTCCTCTAAAATTCAGGATAAAACTGAGAGAACGATGGAGGAACACAGCATATTGGGAAAAGCGGTGCAGATTCTTCATGACAACTCCATAATTACTGATCCGTTTTTGAGAGGAAGTTTGACAGATGATGGTCAAGAGCTTCACATATCACAAAACCCTCTTAATCTGGATGATATGACAAAAATATGGAGCACTTTTCAAGATCGGCCTTTTAGACCATCTGTCTGTTATCTGGTTTCTAACGTGCGGATCGAGTCAACAAGGGAGAAAGAGTCAAAACGTGTAATTGACCGCAAATTTGATAGTTATATGAAGGTTTGAAAGTGAGTCAAATTAATGGGATCCTTGTCGGAAGTTCAACCCGAAAACTTTCTCTGGCTATAAACCTTCTCGACGATTACACATCAAGAGGAGTTGCCAACAATTTAGATGTATTGATAAAAGGTCACAACGTAAAGCCCATCAGAAATCCAAGTGGATATTATCTCTTTTTTGATCTACCGGATGACAATTATACCGTTTTGGTAAAAGGTGGAAAATATTATTTTGATGAAGAGAAGGAGGCGGTAAGGCCGGATGATCTCGATGAGCTGAACCCGGTAATGGATATTACCCTCAAGCCTGCTCCTTCCTACAATTTTCCATCGACTGCGACCCTGGTAAGAGGGCACTTGAAGGATTCGGGTGGAAGTGGAATATCCGGGGCAGTGCTGAGGATCAAGGGATTTGATGCCAAAACCGGAACAAACGATAAAGGAGATTTTGTCATTTATCTTAGGGGACTGAAAAAAAATGATGTTGTTACTATGGATGGAAAGATGTTTGTGAAGGTAAACGGAAAAAATCCGGTTTTTGAGATCAAGCATCCGGATCACAAAAATTTTACAAAAACAATGGAAGTGGTGGAAGGCATCACTACATCGCTTTCAATAACTCTTCCATAATAATCATCAATGGAATTAATTTATATAAACAAATGAGGTGAATAAATGCCAGAATATTTGACGCCAGGAGTGTATACTGAAGAGATTGAGATTGGAGCTAAACCTATTGAGGGTATTAGCACAAGCACGGTGGGTTTTCTTGGACCTACTGAAAGGGGGCCAACCAATCCAGAGCTTGTAACGAACTTCGGGGATTTCCAAAATAAGTTTGGTGTATTCGTGGAGGGTTCTTATCTTGCATATGGTGTTCAGGGCTTTTTCAGTAACGGAGGACAGCGCTGTTTTATTGGTCGCATTGTAGGAAAGAACGCAAAGAATTCCACACACAATCTAACCCAAAAAGAAGACGATGCAGATAAAGACATTTTGAAAATAACTGCAATTGGACCTGGAGTTTGGGGGGACAATATTGCAGTGAACGTGGAGCCGGCCACTCTGTTTAAAGAGGGGAAAAACCAGCTTTTTAAGTTGACAGTAAAATACTGGAAGAGCATGGTGAAATCCGAACAGGATAAACCTACTGTTGATGATAAAATAAATGCGCAGGAGAATAATCCGGCTGATGTTGTGGAGGTCTATGACAATCTGTCACCAATTGCAGTATCAAGTGATTACTATGGGAAGAGGATCAATGGCATATCCAATCTTGTGAATGTTGAGGCGATAACAGAAGGACACCTTGATCCACAATTCATCTTGCTTGAAAATGGGGATAAGGGGGCTGAAATCAAGACTGCGGATTATACCGGCAATGAAACAGCGCCTCCGGGTGAGAGGACGGGTCTTGCCGCTTTTGAAGAGATTGATAATATCAATATTGTTTGTGTCCCGGATGAAAATTCAAGTAACCTTACAGGTTTAACAGGTGAAATTGTCGGGCACTGCGAGAGGATGAAGGACAGGTTTGCAATATTGCAGGCAAAACAGAGTGCAGGGGATGTTGGAAAACTTGAGCCTCCACTGGATTCCAAATATGCGGCATTTTATTATCCATGGATCACGGTAATCGATCCTGTTACCAACAATAAGATGTTGGTCCCGCCCGGTGGACATATTGCTGGAATTTATGCTAGAAGTGACACTGAAAGAGGTGTTCACAAAGCACCGGCAAACGAGGTTGTCAGGGGAGCCCAAGAGTTGCAGTTCAACATCAAAAAAGGAGAGCAGGCTATTCTGAATCCAAAGGGTGTGAATTGTATGCGTGTATTCCCGGGAAGGGGAATTCGGGTATGGGGTGCCAGAACGACATCAACCGATCCGCTCTGGAAATATCTCAATGTACGACGTTTGTTCCTGTACATAGAAGGCTCCATAGAACAGGCTACACAGTGGGTTGTTTTCGAGCCTAATAATGAGAGGCTGTGGGCAAGAGTAAAGCAGTCCATCACCCAGTTCTTAACAACGGTCTGGAGAGATGGTGCGCTTATGGGTATGACACCTGATGAGGCATTTTTTGTTAAATGTGACAGGACAACTATGACTCAGGATGATATAGACAATGGCAGGCTCATTGTTATGATCGGTATTGCACCTGTCAAGCCGGCAGAGTTTGTAATATTCAGAATAGCCCAGTGGACAGGCGGATCAGAGTAGTGGAATTTAGGTGAATAAACATGGTAGATAGAAAAGATCCTTATAGGAACTCCAGATTCTTGCTGGAGATCGATGGAATTGTTCAGGCAGGATTTAGTGATGTTACTATCCCTGATATCAGCACAGACCCTATTGAGTACAGGGAAGGAAATGAAGACACTACTGTCCGGAAATTACCCGGGCTGACCAAGTATGGAAACCTGACTTTGAAGTGGGGGATCACCGATTCAATGGAACTCTTTGAATGGCGAAAACTGGTAATACAGGGAAAGACCGGCGAGGCCAGGAAAAACATTGCTGTTATCCTTCAGGATGAGATAGGTAATGAAGCTGCCCGCTGGAATTTCAGGGAAGCATGGCCGATCAAGTATGATGCTCCGGATCTTAGCGCCAAGGGAAATGATGTCGCCATTGAAACGATTGAGATCGCTCATGAGGGAATGGATAGGGTATAATGACGTTCCAGACCGAATTTGAATTTTCACTTCCACAGGGGTATGTTGATGAGACTGGCAACCTGCACAAGGATGGGATCATGCGTCTGGCAACTGCGGCAGATGAGATCTTACCTTTGAAGGATCCAAGAGTTCAGTCGAATCCGGCTTACCTGAGTGTAATTTTACTATCCCGTGTTATCACAAAGCTGGGCAGTCTGAATTCCATCAATACACGGAATATTGAAAATCTGTTCATAGCTGATATGGCTTATCTGCAGGATCTTTACCAGCGGATCAACGAAAACGGTTCAGACGTGATAAAAACCGTTTGTCCCAAATGTGAACACACGTTCGAGGTTGAGGTGAATGACCGGGGGGAATGATGAGCTACCCCCTCGATCATTTGCATGAGGAGGTAGCATTTTTGGCTTATTATTTTCACTGGGACCATGAAACCATCATGAATATGGAACACAGGGACAGGCAGCGCTGGTGTGAAGAGATCAGTAAGATAAACAGGAATCTCAATTCGAATTCAACTTTGAATGAAAAGAGTATTCTTGATATGTAAATCTAAGACGAAGTTTAAGGTTAGGAGGAACTGTGCCTGGATCAAGTACGTCAGTAGGTAACCAGAGGTCAGATCCGTATGCTGCCTATAATTTTCATAGAGATTGAAGGACTAATAGTAGGTGGATTTAGCGAGATATCGGGTCTGAACGTTGACAAACAATATATTTTTGAAAAATAATAATTTTAATGTTTCGTTCACATAGAGATATATTAATGTATGGTTACTTACTTATTAATTATTAGTCGTTGGACAACTGTTTAGTATGTCCCGGCGAAAAAAGGAGATGAGCAACATGGCAGAACCGATTCGACTTGGCTTAGTTCTTGAAGGCGAGGATGCCCGTGAGTTTGATGAACGTATGCGCAACCCAAAAGTCACTGAAGAGCAAGTGGCATTTTTCAGGGAAGCAATTAGGGTGTACAATACACATAAATTCTAATTTATGGTCACCCGCTTATCTTATAATGAGTTGAAAATCGTTTCATATACAGAACGCCATGATGTATCGCATTTTGAATCGAAAACGGCAGACTTAAATTCGTTTTTAAAAGATGATGCATTCGAAAACCAAGAAGAGCTTATCAGCAAAACATATCTTTGTTGCCATTTTGATCAATTGGTTGGATATATAACCTTCACTACCGATATTATCAAAAAGAAAGAGATTCAAGATGAAGAACATATCGATGTGCCGTATAAAGAATACCCTGCAATAAAAATCGCTCGATTGGCTGTGGATAAGAAATATGAACGAAGGGGTGTGGGAAGATTTTTACTACTTGTTGCGGTTGGCAAAGCACTTAAAATATCAAACGAGGTAGGTTGCCGTTTTATAACAGTCGATTCAAAACAAGATTCGATAGGATTCTACGAAAAACGTGGAGGTTTTGAATTGGTTAAAAAACACAAAAACATGATGTATCCGACATTGTATCTGGATATATTACCAATAAACAAAGAAATGAAGGCAGTAAACACCGAACTTGGAGATTATCAATCACCAATGAATTAAAATGAGTCTGAATTATACACTTTATTCATCTACCACTCTGCCTACAGCTTATTTTACCACTCAATCTCTGGCTTCTCGGATGCCTGACTTAAGTCCGGGATCCATAACGAATCATAATTTCATATCTTAATGGCTTTGTTTTAAAAATCGTAATATCTTCCGACTTTATACACAAAGTCAACTACGGCTAAGTCTAATTATAATTATAATTATAATTATAAGATCAAGGAGGAACTGTGCCCGGATTAAGTAAATCATTTGGAAACCAGAGGTCAGATCCGTATGCTGCCTATAATTTTATCATAGAGATCGATGGAATTATTTCAGGTGGATTTAGCGAGGTTTCGGGTCTGAATATTGAGACAGAAGTTGAATCTATAAGGGAAGGTGGAGCCAATGATGTTGAATATAAACTTCCTAAAGGTACAAAATACTCAAACATTACGTTAAAGCGTGGAATCACCGATTCTGATCTTATCTGGAAATGGTATGATGATGTCATAAATGGAAAGATTAGACGGAAAGACGGTTTGATATTTCTTTGTGATCAAGCGGGGTCCCATCTGGTAACATGGGGATTTGTTGATGCATATCCGGTCAAGCTGGATGGTCCATCATTTAATGCCACAACCAATACCATTGCAACTGAAACCCTGACTCTGGCTCATCATGGACTTAAAAGAGTTGCATGAGATATTCCACTTAACGATGTAATAGTATGAATGAACAATTACATACAGATTGTAGTATATTGCGGAATAATCTGCCGGCAGTGTTGCCTATAAGTCTAAATCGAAATTTGTCAACAAAAGTTCATGGACCTTATTTTTTTAAACAAATTGTCCAAAAATATTCTATCGTCACAAGATCAGGCAGTTTGCCGTCATTAATATTACTCAGATTACTGGAAAATGCCGTCGGTACAACGAAATTAACAAATGTTAATAAAAACAATATAAAAAATATATTGAATACCGGCATCAGGCAATATCTAAATTTGTATTTAACAATCCGGTCACCAGAAAATGCAATTGTCTCCGGGTCATATATCAACAATGCATTGTCATCTGGAAAACGTGTGCATGAACAACAGGTGAATATACAAACAGATCTTGCAAAAGATACAAAACACGTTGTGATTCCCCGTTTGGTGAGATATTTACAGACAATTGACGATCAAGACTCCGGTTATAAGTTCCGGCCTGTATCGGCAAAGACCTTGGCAACAACAAAATTAATGAGAACACTACCGGAAAGGATGGTATTTCAAAGAAAGAGAAGCAAGAATACAACAATACTCTCAAATAACCACTATCTTGAAAGTGACATACGGGTTATAGGGCATACAAATTCTGATAGGGACGATAATCTTGTTTCTGCTGACATTGATAAAACACAAGCAAGCAGAATACCGGCAAGCGGAATACAGATTGACAAAACAGGAACTTTTTCTGAATACCGGCATCTAAAGATGCCGGATGTTCCTCTCTTTGATGAATACACTAACCCGGTGATTGCGGACATTTCAGGAGTGGGAATAAGTGAAAATAGAAAAGTTAGAGACATTATTGTACATCCCGTTACCCACGCGGAAGAGAAGATTGCAAAAACAGATACAATGATGGCACATATTCAAAAAAGAAATAAACTTGTTTATGAAAAACATGAGGTTTTCATCAAGCGAACAGCAGATCGATATTTGGTGACTGAAAAAAACAATATTGCAAACAGGTTGATTTCCGGTACACATATTGCAGGATCGAGGATGACAAATGCGGGGGTGGAAGCCGATGAAGTTACGGGAATCCCAAAAGGAATCTCCCCACAAAAAATTCCACAAGAAACACCAAAATTGTTGTTCGATCAAGATGGTGTTTTTTTACAACATGTCGGACATGCGCAAACAGGCATGATTGGACCGTTAAAATTATCGTCAAATAATATTGTCGGAAGGTCTTCTGATCTGGTTCTCAGAAAACCTGCCGTTTATAGTGCAGAGAAAGGCTTTGAAAAATCGGAAAAATCGGATATTGTCAAAATTGAAAGAACCAAGATCAATGCAGAAAAGGAAGACATTATTGGGACAAATATCCGGGCAAGAAACAGTATTGATGATATTGTTACCAATGATGACATTGCTACAATTGCCGACAGGGTGTATAAACTTCTTGAAACAAGAATTTCAATTGAAAAGGAACGAAGGGGTCTCAGGTAATGGAAAAAGCCAAAATATATATTCTGGATGATCAGGGCAAGGGTGTTGTTAAAGATAAAACGATAGAGGTCATGTTTAACCCGACTGATTATACAAGCAGCATAAACGCAACATGGGTAGGTGAAGAGGGCATGATCCCTGCGTTTACAAAAACAACTTTTGGCACGTTGACACTTAATTTGTTTTTTGATACATATGAACACCGTGCCGATGTCAGGGAAGATAATGAAATTCCAATTTCCGGCAGGGTCAGAAAAATTGCCGGAACAAAAAGAATAATGGAACTTGCTGTTCCAACTGTTGAGGGCAAAGAAACAAAAAAACCACCTGTATGCTTATTCAGTTGGGGGAAATTTAACTTTAAAGGTGTTGTGCAATCAGTAACTCAAAACTTTACAATGTTCCTCTCAACCGGAATTCCGGTGCGGGCGAAGTTGACCGTCGTAATGAAACCCATTGTGAATGCACAGGATATGTTAAAGCTGAAAGGTGTTGAAGCATGCCGAAAAGTTAGACAGGTAAAACAGGGAGAAAGGCTGGACATCATAGCAGCAGAGGAATTTAAGAACCCATTTTTATGGCGCAAGATCGCTGAATTAAATAATATTGATGATCCACTCAATTTCCCGGGTCCCGATGACATTGGTAAAATTATAATAATACCCGACTAGGAGCTCATTTATTTTGTCTGAAAATATGGTTTCCACAGTCCCGATATTCAAAGTTAAAGTCGATGGCAACGAGCTTTCAGCAGAAGCCATGGCATCTGTTGAAAGTGTGATGTTCGAAGAAGAACTCAACACAGCATCCATGTTTGTTCTCAAGCTGACGATATTCGATTTTGAAAAAGGGGCCTGGCGGTATGTTGACCTTGAAGACTTCCGTCTTGGGGCAGAGGTCAAGCTATACATGGGCATGGACGATCTGGTTTTGATGATCGTGGGGGAGATCACCTCTCTCAAGCCATCTTTTAGTGAAAGTTCCTCGACAATCAAAATAAGAGGCTATGATAGGTTGCATCGGCTCCGTTTCGGGTCAAAGAGGCGTACATTTGTGAATGTAAAGGATAGTGATATTGCATCTACGATAGCCGGTGACTGGGGGCTTAGCGCAAAGGCAGAAAATACAGGGACTGTTCATTCACATATTTATCAAAACAACCAGAGCGACCTTGAGTTTATATTACAAAGAGCAAAACGCATCAGGTACGAGGTGTTTGTAGACGATAAAACATTACATTTTCAATCTCCAAAAGAGAGTGATCCCGCATCCCGGACTCTTGAATACAGGGTTGATATGGAAGAGTTTTCTGCAGAGCTTAGTGCAAGATATGAGGGTGACGAGGTTGTGGTGCAGGGATGGGATTTCATGCAGAAAAAGCAGATATCGGCAACGTCAAAAGGGAGAAATGGGATGCCATCGATGAACGCTAAAGATACCGGAACAAACATGACTAAATCGGCATTTGGGAGTTTTTCATCATATGTTGTAGATGACCAGCCTGTGGATGTTTCTGATGCAGAGAAACTTGCAGATGCAAGATACAATTCACATCTTGTAGAATCCGTAACAGGGGATGGAAAATGTGCGGGCATTCCTGAACTCAGGGCAGGGAATACCATTGAGATAAAAGGGACTGACCGATTCAGTGGAACCTATTATGTCACCTCAACATTCCATTCAATTGACCACAATGGATATAGCACATCATTCAAGGTGCGGAGGGTTGGGATATGAGTTTACTGGATCTGGTCGAAGACAGGAGCACTGATCCAAAGATCAATGGTGTTGTCATAGGTATTGTGACAAATAACAAGGACCCTGAAGGGCTTGGAAGGATCAGGGTGAAATTCCCGTGGTTGAGCGATGAGGATGAATCCAACTGGGCGAGGGTCGCATCACTTATGGCCGGTAAAGATCGAGGGATTTTCATCCTGCCGGAAATCGATGATGAAGTCCTTGTTGTTTTTGAGCACGGCAACATAAATATGCCATATGTTATCGGGTCGTTGTGGAATGGGAAAGATCTCCCTCCCGGAACGAACAGCGATGGCAAGAACGATATCAGGATGATAAAGTCTCGTAGCGGGCATGTGATACGGATTGATGATACGGACGGGAATGAAAAAATAGAAATTGTGGATAAAACAGAAAAAAACATGATCACAATTGATACAAAAGACAATAAAATATCAATAATGTCAAACAAAGATATTGAGATGTCTGCACCGAATGGAAAAATTACGATCGATGCAATGAATATTGAGATCAAATCGTCGGCAGCCACAAAGATCGAAGCAACAGCGGAGATGGATGTAAAAGCCTCCGCGAACATGAACATAAAAGGGGCTACAATTAATCTCAATTGATCATTAACGGGGAGGTTTAATTATGGGAATGCCGGCAGCTAAACACGGAGATCAGGTTATTGCAGTAGATATTCATATAATTTTAATACAGGCTCCTCCCGGTCCACCGATCCCTGTTCCTGTTCCTCATTCTTTTACCGGTATCATAGATGGCAATCTCAGCCAAAATGTAAAGATAGAGGGAATGCCTGCTGCGACAGTTGATTCAACAGCAACAAATACCCCTCTTCATGTTCCACAGGGTGGACCGTTTCAGAAATCTCCCTCAAACAAGGCAACAATAAATATGGGAAGTGCAACTGTGAGAATAAATGGGAAGATGGCTGCAAGGAATGGAGATCCGGCAATAACATGTAATGATCCTTCAGGCATGCCGATCGGAACAGTCATTGCAGCAGGTACCGTATTTGTGGGGTGAATAAAATGGATACGGATTTTCTTGGTGTTGGTGTGGGTTTTCCATTGAAGGCTGAAAACGGAAAGATCGCCTGGTCAAAATATGAGGATTCAATCAGGGAATCGATTATGTTGATCCTCGGTACATCAATAGGTGAGAGGGTCATGAGACCTGATTTCGGATGCGGTCTTCATGACTTGACATTTTCTACAAATGATACATCCACCGCATCCTTTGCAATATTTCATGTTGAAGAGGCTCTGAAAAAATGGGAACCCAGAATAGAACTAATGAAGGTTGATGCAAATGCCGATGAGCAAGAAGTTAGCAGGTTGAATATCAGCATTGAATACAGGGTTATTTCGTCGAACACAAGGTACAATCTTGTGTATCCATTTTACGTTGAGAGTGAATAGATGACTGTTAAAACTCCTGTTCTTGATAATAGGACTTCTGAAGACATTTATGAGCAGGCACTGGAGTTTGCGAGGCATTATTGTCCAGAATTGGTAATTCCAGGACAAAGAGGTTATTTTGATCCGGATGACCCCGGTCTGGTAATACTTAAGATATTTTCAGATATGGCTGAAAATCTCATAACTCAGTTCAACAAAATACCCGACAAACACCGTCTCACATTTCTTGACTTCATGGGGCTGGACATTCTATCAGCAAAGCCATCAAAGGTTCCGTTAACATTTTATCTTGCAGAGGGTTCTTCCGGTAGTTTTGTTCCTAAGGGCACTCAGGTGGCATCATCGGAAGAACCTGAAGTGGTCTTTGAAACAACAGAAGGCCTGAGTGTGGTTCCTGCAAAATTGAATGCTATTTTCTCCTTAAATCCATGGGAGGATAAATATACAGAGACCGACCATTCAAAAGTTATATCCGGTGAAAAAGAGGAATTCCGGATATTTGGAGGGGATGATGATGAAAAGTCTCTTGATCATGTCTTCTATCTGGGTGATGACGTTCTATTGAACATGCAAAGCCTGCCATCAGAGTTAAAGTTCCATTTTGATGGAACGAACCTTTTCAAAGAGTATTTTCAGCTCTGGTACGATGGCAATAATGATCCGATTGAAAATCTTGAGATCACATCTGATCAGGATGCAAAAAAACTCGATATCACTTTCAATGATAATGCTAATACTAAAACTCGTGACATTCAAAACATTCACGAACTTGAGAAGTCATCAATTGGCGGAATGGAAAGTTTCTGGTTACATGTTAAACCGTACGATACTAAAATAATTAATGGGACGGAATTGCCTGCGATATCGAATATATCTATGGATCTGGCAGTCGAAAATATAGCACCGGATGCAACATTTTTCAATACTATCCCAGTCGATGCAAAAAAAGGATTTTACCCATTTGGAGAAGTGCCAAAAAAAAGGGATACATTGTATATCGGATCAGAAGAGGCATTTTCAAAAAAGGGAGCTACAATAACATTTGATGTTGAATTTGAAGGGAAGATCGATAATATTAATTTAGTACTCCAGTGGGAATACTGGAATGGAAATGGATGGAGACCATTAAATGTTGTTGACAACACTGAAGATTTTACGAGATCAGGTCAGGTATTCATTGAAACCTGTCCTTCCATACCAGCCATAGAAATGAATGGACAGTTAAATAGGTGGATCAGGGTCAGGATCATATCAGGAAATATTCATGGGATTGCCGGAAAACCCGAACCTGAAGAAGTGGATCATGCTGCCAGTTCACTATATAATATACTGAAAAGATCAACACGGAAAATGAAAGTTAACCTTGGTGAATCTGATGTCAATCCCTGGTATAAGCCACCTGTTTTCACTCCCCCATTCATACAGTCTGTTAATATTTCATATACCTATAAAGGGGTAGGAATTGGAAGGGTCAAGTCATTCAATAATTTTGAACATAAAGATTTGGCTCTGGAAAATCCCGGAAAGATCTATGAACCATGTTCAGAAAAAGTACCAGTCTTTTATCTTGGTTTTGAAGAGAACATAGCAGGATTGCCGATGACGCTTTTTTGTGCTGTTAAAGAGAAGATTTATGGTGAAGAGCCGGTAAGGATCAAACATCCGGATTGTCAGGATGATCTTAACAATGCCAATGAAGCAACCGGTTTTGCATGGAAATATTATAATGGCATCTCCTGGAAAGAATTCAGTGTAGGGGATGAAACGGATTCTTTTAAAAAAGGTGGGATCGTACATTTTTTTGTTCCACCGGACATTGAGGCTACATCACAATTTGGAAGGGAACTGTACTGGATCAAAGTGGAGATCAAAGACGGAAAGTGGCTTTCTTGCCCCGGATTAGAAGGTATTTTCCTAAATACGGTCTGGGCTTTAAACAATATTACGTTGAGAGATGAAGTCCTTGGTTCAGGGAATGGAGAACCTGATCTTACATTTAATTTTTCAAACAGGCCTGTGCTTGAAGGCCAGGTCATTGAGGTAAAAGAGGAATCCGGTGCGATAGAAGAAGTATGGGTATCATGGGCAGAAGTGAATAATTTCACATTGTCTGATCCTTCAAGCAGGCATTATATTCTGGATCGGGAAAATGGGACTATTACTTTTGGTGATGGGATCAGAGGCATGGTGCCCCCTACATGTAAAATTAAGAACAATATTATTGCAAGGCGCTATGTGTCCGGAGGCGGTTTACGAGGTAATGTTTCGTCAGGGATTATTACTTCGTTAAAGAAAACAATTCCGAATATTGATGGGGTCATCAATCACATTTCATCATCCGGTGGCATGGATATGGAGAGTCTTGAAACCGTAGTTGATCGATTCCCTCATACCATTAAAAACAGAGGTCGTGCGGTTACCAATGAAGATTTTGAGTGGCTTGCACATGAGGCTTCACAGTATGTGGCAAAAGCAAGATGTATGTTAAAAAATGATACAATAACCGTTATTATCGTTCCGGAATATGAGGATAAGGCACCTCTTCCGGATTCAGGTCTCTTAAATTCGGTTGAAACGTATCTAAAGGAGCGGGCTTTTTTTACAATTCTTCACAAAATAAAAGCCATAGGTCCTGATTATACGCAGATAAATGCATATGTGAAGTTCAGGCCGGTATCATTGAAGGAAAGTACTATTGTTTTAGAAAGGGTCGAAAAAAGGATCAAAACATTTCTGCATCCTTTGAAAGGTGGTCCTATGGGAAAGGGATGGGATTTTGGACAAAACATATCCATCTCACAGGTGGCTGTTGTAATCGAGGGCATTGAAGGAGTGGATTATGTCAATGAAATTGAATTAACAGAAAGATTGTCGGATCAAGAGAAAGAAGAGTTGTCCGGGTTAGAAAATATATTGATCGAACCGGATGCCTTGCCCTGTGCAGGAATCATCAATGTGGAAATTGAGGGGTGAAATATAAAAATGGCAATCCAACTACCCAATCTTGATACAAAGACCTATGAAGAGATCTCAGAGGAGATGGTTGCATCCATTCCGAAATATACTGATAAATGGACAAACCATAATCCATCAGATCCCGGTATAACCATTCTTGAGATGCTTTCCTGGATTGCAGAGACAACACTTTACAGGATGAATGGAATTCCCAATGAGTCTTATGTCAATTTTTTACGACTTGTAGCAGGTGCTTCAGGCACAGATGAAGTTGAACGTTTACTAAAAGATCCCTATCAGGATAAGTACCACATAAAGCTCCTTGATTTTTTAAACGAGATCGAAGAAGGACATGACAAAACGATTCCACAGATTAAAACGGAAGCTCTGATGTTCCTGAAGTCACGCTACAGGGCAGTGACAGAAGATGATTTTCGTCGGCTTGCCATTGAAGCTACTGATCTGTTCGGGGTGAAAGTCAGAAGAGTAATTGTTGAAAAAGCTCTGGATGAAGATAAAGTTGTGATCGTTTTAGTACCTGACAAATGGAAACAATATGAAGAACTTGCTGAATCTGAAAAACTGGGTAGATATAAGGAACTTGCCGTGTCCGTGATGGATTATCTGAACCCGAGGACGCTTATAGGAACAAGAATCGGGGTAAAGCAACCTGTTTATTCAGATGTTGGCATAGACTTGAAAGTTGTATGCCATCACTATGCCATAGCAGAAAAAATAGAAGCCGATACTAAGGACAGGATCCTAAAGCATCTTGATCCTTTTGTGGGCGGGGATGAAAAAACAGGATGGCCATACAGAAGATCGCTTTCTGTATATGAGATTGCCCAGATCGTTGAAGAAACGGATGGTGTCAAGCAAGTTGAATCAATAATGTTTGATGGCAATAAGGAATTGAAAATTAAACTCATAAACGGACTTATAAAAATTGATTCATTGAATGTGGAAGTTGGGAAGGAGGTAAAATGAATCAGGTGGAACCGGGAAGTAATTATTTACGCTTTCTTCCGGCAGTATTTCATGAGGGGTCAAAGAGTGGAGACAGTTTAGGTCCAAGTTCAGGTTTATTATTGGAGCGATATTTAAAGATATTCGAAACGATAATAAGCGGAATTGAAGATAATGAATTAGAGGGAAAAAAGGGTATTGCAGAGACGCTTAATATTATTTCAGATATTTTTCATCCCAGATTTTCATTCCTGTTCGATGATGCTGAAAAATCGTTCTTACCTCCTTTAAAAGATAATGAAAAAACTCATTTCAAAAATTATTTCGGGCAAGATAAGGATACAGATGAATTTCTGGATGAGTTTTTGCGGTGGCTGGCTGGCTGGACTGCTCTTGTTCTTAAAGATGATTGGGAACTTAAGAAAAAGAGGGAAATCATCGCCAGGATCATCCCCATCTACAGGATGCGTGGAACAAAAAGAGGGCTGGAGGAATATCTGCGGATATATGTGGGTAAGCGCATAAACATTATTGGAGATGCGGAAGAATTTCAGGTCGGGACAACCTCTTACGTTGGGAAAAAAACCAGAGTTGGCGGATTCCCTCCGTATTTTTTCATTGTTGAAGTGGATGTAATGTATATGTTCAGATGGGATAATGTTCCCGGGGATGAGAGTGAAGGGCTCTTAAGTTATCTCAAAGATGAATTTGGTATTGATTGGGCAGAAGGTGCAGATATCCACAGATCGGATGATGGCAAAATCATCGGCATTACCAGAGATGAAAACTCAGCCGAGATAAGGCTTGATGAAGAAAAGGGGAAAGCCGAATTGGTGATAAAGGGTTACAAAGATGACAAAACTTATGATCTGAACGTTAAAAAGGAGAATGGGGGACTTATCATATACAATGCAAAAAACATTCGCGCTTCTGATATTAAAAAATGGAAGAACAAAAAGAAAATGATCGAAAGAATAATTGACTCAGAGAAACCGATGCACACTGATTACTGGTTGAATATAAAACATCCCAGAATAACGTTAGGTGTCAATTCGAATATTGGAGAAAATACATTGTTATAAAATAGTGGTTGGAGGAGTTTCATGACCGATAAAACATCTCATAAGAGATTGAATTATTATACAGGGCAGTTATTAAACGCCGATGATTTCAAGGATGAACAGTTGTATCATGTTGATGCGCTCAGGTCCCATAACAGAAATTTGCATACATGGGGTATTGCACGGGGTCTTAATGTTGAGAAGTTCGGTACAAAAAATGTGACGATCAGTCTGGGTATGGCAATTGATGGTCTGGGAAGACAGATCGTACTTGATGAATTGAGAGAGATTGATCTGTCTCCGTCAACAGCATCGTCCCTTTATCTTACAATATCATATAAGGAAGAACAGACTGATTTTAGAGAGGGAGAGGGAGATAAAGCATATACCCGGATTAGTGGGGATTGTGTTATCGAATATGATACGAACGAACCTGATGAATTGTCAATGAAGATCATTCTGGCAAAACTGATATTCGATCGGGAAAAAGATACGCTAAGCTCTATTGATCTGGAAGAACGCAGAAATGTAAGAAACATCGGCGGGGATATAGAGGTTAAAAGTATCGATTTTTCATTGCCAATGAAAGAAGATTCTGATAATTTCCCTCGAATAAAGGGCGTTGGGGGGGCAAACCCGGGATTGGAGATTATCTCTGAGAACACTACACTGAAAGGAAACCTGAATGTTTCCGGTACATTGACCGGAAAACTCACGATTTCCGGAATGAGCACTATACAGTCTTCAGGTACTGCAGAAATAGGCCCCAGATCCGAAGCAAAAGTGGATTTTACCGAACCCGATACCAAACACCGTTTTTTTATAACTAGTGTAATTCCCATTACTCCGAATTCAGCTATTGAATGGGGGTGGCAGGTGGAAAAAGGCGATTCCAGATCGATTTACTTTGATAAAGAAATAAGTTATTTGAAGAAAAAAGCAATCAAATTGAAACAACAAGTAACTAACCTTATCTCAAAAAAAGGTCGACCCGGAACAGTTACGTCTCAGGAGAGTGTCAAAGAACCAGACATCGAAACACCATCTCCGTCTGCTCAAAAACATCTTGAATACCAGAAGATCGTACAGACTCTGGGGGAAGAAAAAAATAAATTCTCCTATGTACTGGTTGTTAAGAACTTCTCAAATAAAAAAGTAGAAGTGGAGTTCAAGTATTATGAAATTCTGGAGTGATGGGTGTGAAAATATCTGGTACAGTTCTAAATTCAGAGAATAATGAGCCTATCGCACTTGCAAAGATAAGGCTTGAGGTTCAGGATAAAGAAATAGGGACTCTTTTTTTCACTGACGAGCATGGTTATTATGAATTCAAATCCGATCAGGATAATGTCGGACAGACTCTCATATATACCATTGAAAAAGATGGTTTCGAAGAGAAAACGTTCAGTACCGTTATTGATAAAGCGGAAATTCAGAAGAAATTTTTGTTGAGAGAAACTGAAGCTTTAAAAGAAAAGTTTGCATTATTAAGGGGATTTGTTTATGGAATTATAATCGTTGGTGCAATATTTGCAATATTAATTGCAGGTTTGATTGGAAGTACTCCGGTAGCAGAGTATGAAAAAAATATCACTGTAGGATTAAATGATAAGATCTCTATTAATGTGACCATTGATAAAAAATGGGATTGGATGCCATTTGTAAATCCAAATTGGGAACTCCAGTCTGAGGAGCAATGGATGCAATTTGATCGGTCAGAAGGACAAGAATCCGGCACAGTTCAAGTCACTTTGTTAACTCCTGATTTTCAGTTTAGCCCGGGAAAAAGGGAAGTAACTTTTTCTCTAATTAATACAAAGTTAGATTTTATAGACTTTGTTGATTTGAAATTTTTTGCCGATGTAATGGCAATAAACCTTAATGTCGAAGAGGAAAAGAAAAGGCCGAAATTGGATATAAAAGTTGAGCCTACATTTGAAGACCCACAGAAATTCAGGATATCGATGAAAAATGTAGGGGATGGGGCTCCGTGGTGGACTCTGAGATCTGATAAGAATTGGATCGAACTATGGAATGGCAGTGAAAGATATGATTCCAATAAACGCCGATTTGATGATGGAGAGGTTTATTTCAAAATAAATATGTCCAACATCGAAGAAGAAAACAGAATTGTGGAAGGAAGTATCACATTAGGATATAATAATGACGGCAAAGATGTGATTCATATTTTTGTTTGTAAAAAAGCTTCTTCATTTGAAATAAATTCAACAATCGAAAGCTGGTATTTGCCAGATTATTACGGTGAAACAGTGATGGAACCATCCATACCGAATATCTGTTCGGCATGAAATAAAAATGGATATTCTCAACATTGAGTGGGTAAATATTCTACCCACACAATGTTAATCACCGATTTTCGTCAGCCGTTTATGTTCCACGAATAAAATACCATTTTCACATCAAAACATCTAGCGTCACGTCAACTATCAAGTGTCGGATTATGAAGATAGGTCATATGGCACAATTTCAATTTTCGTATTTGTATAGCTATGTAAATTAGATTGTTCCATCTGCAACTAAAACCGATACGAACGCCGCAGGCGGCACGTTCCATTCCTGCTAACTACACGCATTCACAAAATACGCAGTCCTATGCGCTCCGTACAAACACAGATACGCTGAGGGCGAGCTAAATTTCTATGCGTTTGTACAGTATGTGTGCAGCGCTTGTGCAGGTCAGTGTTGGAGGAAAGTGCCGCGCTCTTGCGCGGTCGCGTCGTTTTTTGCATCTGTTTTAACCCCTTCCGTCCCACGACATTGTGTTGTTGACATGACACTAGGCTAGTAACGTTTTTCATGGAATATCGCTCTAGAATATGTTCCGTCTATGTTACATAAAAATTCTGATATCCAACTATAAGTTAATATCCAATATCAATTGTTGTATAGAAATAAGCCCAAAATAGGCTTTAAATCCTCCTATGCACGTTGGTTATGAAAATTTAACAATAAATATTGGACATTATAAGTTCCATGGCCGATACATTTTTCAAATCAAATGAGATTTATCACAAATCGCATCCAGTGCCACGTTTAGATAACAAAAAACATCGCTTTTGGATATCTTGGCCATGGGTCAATTATGAGGCATAAACACTTGGCGAAAATCGGTGTTAAAGAGAAAAAGAGAACCGGAAAAATATCATGGCTCCAATTAAATTGATCCGGTCACTGTTGTTCTTATGTATATTTCTTATTCTAATTACAAATCCTGATGTTTGGAGTATTGCAGGTTTTACAGTACCTGAATTAAATGATTATCGTGATTCAGTTGCTGATTCAGTTGCTGACTTAGATGTTGACTCAATTGTTGACTTGGATGTTGATTTCGGATTTATATTTAGATTACTTTGCTTTTTAGGGTGGATAGGGATATATAAAACAATTTTTGGAGCATTCATAGCTTCAATTGTATTTTTTATTTATAGAACTATAGTATACAAAGACACCTCGGTTGACAAAATGTGTCGAGATCCCGGGGCTCCGGCTGCATTGAAGAAGTGGAAAAATATTCCAAAGACAATAATTTTTCAGTATCTGGTTATCCTGATCCAATGTATTTTATGGGCTGTTGTTTTTGTTCTTGGACTTCTGTTTGATGTTCTCCCGGAAGGATTTTACATGAAGGGATTTATTCTTGGTTCTGTTATGGCCATAGTAAACATAGTACCCATTTACTTTAAAATGTGGATTGAGTCAACTTATCCAAATAAGTTGCTTGCAATTGGATTTGCCAAAGGAATAATTGGTAATTATATTATGGGATTTACACTTACATATATGATATGGGATTTGCCATTTGGTGCTGAACTTACTTTTTGCAATTGTATTTTTGGACCCGGTGCAGATGTCCCATTTCCATTTAGTTTATTGTGTTGAATCTAATGCATATTGGCACAAAAAAATCAATCTTTGTTATTGAAATGAGGAAATTAAACAATGTCTAAAACAAACAAGCATCAAAGTTAGATAAAACCAGCAGCAACATTCAATGATAAACAAAGAATTCAAGAGAGGTAAATTAGATGCATCCCACACCCAACACCCCGCGCGGGGAAAAGTACGATAAACTCAAGGTAGACGCGACAAAAGACGCGGAAGTTGACATGGATTACGATTTCTCCAGAGTAAAGGACGACTCCCTCAAGGCGGCGACGAAAGATATTCTTGAGGAACACCTTTCGGGTAAGAAGTACCTTGATCTGAATGGTGATATTCTGGAAACGCCGGACGTAATGCTCTCTAACTCATGGGGCGGGAGTGAAGGTTACGTCCTCCTACCAACCAGAAAGCAATCCGCGTTGCAGATATACACAGGTGATTTCATCCCCAATCTTTTGCACGAGTTAGGGCACATGGTCAAGGGACAGGAGGATAATTCAAGCATGAAAGATGCGATCGCCAATATCGCAATGGAGGCGAAGGTAGAGGCTAACAAGTCGGAACATGCTGAGGCGAGCCCGAGTCCGGATAAATGGGAAGAAGAAGTGCGCGCGGATCTGACAGGGGTGCATATACGCTGGTTTGCTGGCGCGAATCCAACCGTGACCGAATACGAAATGTTGGCCGATGAACCTGCGGACGTGAGTCATCCGCCCGGCAAGTATCGCATTGCCAAGATCGCCGCATATATAGAGAAGTTAGCGTCTAATTAACGACAAAAGAGTTATTCTTCATTCTCGACAGTGATTGGAAGGGAAATAATAGATTCGCTGAATCAATTTCAATAAATAGTTATATTATGGCTCGATCTTTGAGAATTACAGAATATGGCGCTCTTTATCATATAACATCGATGCGGTATTGTGCGGAAAAATCTTCAAAAGCATGAGTTGCACAGAATAATTCAAGTCAGATGTGTATAATAAACGAATAATAATTACTACCATGATCCCATGGGCGGCAAAACACTTAGGGTCTCAATAATGGAACAAAAAAAGTATCAAAGATCAATATTTCGCATCTCTTTAATGTTATGCGTAGTTAGTCTGTTATTTGCGTTGATTTTTGGTTCCATATATGTGAATAGTTCGTCCAGAATGCTAGATGATGCAAAAAGCGATGCAGAAGGTCAAGCAAGGAATGCCGCAAATGAAATTGACATTGAACTTAGCAAATTAATAACTATCTCTGAATCTATTGCAAATGACCTGAATTCTGGTAAATTAAAGGATGATAAAGTTAATGAACGACTCAGGGTTACACTGGAAGATCATACAAAACTCTGGGGTGTTTCTGTTGCATATAAACCATATGAGTATAATTTATCGACACGACTTTACGCCCCTTATTTTATAAGGAATGGGGAAATTCAACGAATTCAAGTTGAAGACAAATACGATTATACTTTACCTGATGGTGAAAATGGCATCCGAACCAACTGGTACCATCAACCATTGAACGAAGGTCCAACATGGATCGAGCCATATTTCGGATCAGCAGGCCAGACGTTCATGGTAAATTACAATGTTCCTTTTAATCGCACCAATGCATCTGGAGAGGAAGTTCTTATTGGAGTTGTCGGAACCGAATATTCGCTGGATGGAATAAGAGATCTGGTTGGATCAATTGACTTGGGTAATACAGGATATGGATTTATCCTGACAGATAAAGGAACTGTAGTCTCCCATCCAATTCAAGAATACCTTGGGAAAGATGTAAATAATCTACAGAGAACAGATGAAACTTTGCGGGTAATCACTCAAAATATAACCCACGAAAGGCATAAGGTTATCTTTAATGAGTTCACAGGCCAGAATTCATGGGTCTTCTACGAATTGATCCCATCAACAAACTGGACATTGGGAGTTGTCTTTGTCGAAGATGAGGTATTTCAGGAAACCAAAACGGTCGAGCGACATTTAAGGATCTTATTTGGGATGTCTATAATTGTATTCCTGTTCTTTTTATCTATTCTTGTATCCCAGGCATATAATGGTAGTTCCAACAAATTGTGGCTTGTTGCGATTATCTTTTCTGTGCTTTGCATTAGTGGTATGTTTTTTGTATGGGATATTGCGCTGGAAAACCCCCCAGATGAAAACAGTCCGGATGTAGAAGTTTTTGACAGAGTAGGTCTTGAAACGTCCCTACATAAACATCTGGCATCTTATGAAGGTCAGATGATACGTGTTCCAACTGGAGTTTTTCTCCAGTCCCTGGAATTTACAAGTGCCAATAATGTAATTGTAACCGGTTATATATGGCAGAATTATTCAGACGTTATAATCGATGAAATTTCTCCGGGTTTTATTTTCCCGGAAGCCGAAAGTGTAGATATTGAAAAGGCTTATAAAGAAAATGATACATTTGGATGGTATTTCAGGGCTGTGTTACGCCAAACATTCGATTATTCAAAATATCCCTTTGACCGGGAAGATGTCTGGATAAGACTTTGGCACAAGGATTTCCACCAAAATGTCATTCTCACTCCTGATATTAATTCTTATGACAGTTTATCCCCGGAGTCCAAACCAGGTTTAGAAGAGAATTTTGTTCTGGAAGGATGGGGTATTCAAAACACATTTTTCAGTTACAGGAGTAACAGTTATAACTCTAATTTCGGGGTAGGTAATTATCAGCAGGAATTCCCTGAACTTTACTACAATGTTGGTCTGAAAAGAGATTTTATAAGTTCGATCATCTCAAGTTTGATCCCACTTATTGTGGTGTCATTCCTATTGTTCGCAGTTCTTATGATCTCAACAAAAAATGATAAGAATATTAGTTTTTATGGCTTCAGTTCGGCCATAGTTCTGTCATATTGTGCCGCCCTGTTCTTTGTACTTATCGTTTCACATATTTCTCTGAGAGATAAACTGGCTGCTACTGGAGTCATCTATCTTGAGTATTTCTATTTTGTATTATATTTTGTCCTGCTGTGCGTATCTATCAATTCCATTCTACTTGCTTCTTGTATTGAGAATAAATTTGTCGACTATAAGGATAATTTGATCTTTAAGCTCCTGTATTGGCCGATCGTACTGGGTATGCTTTTGGTAATTACACTTATCAATTTCTACTAATTTCAAACAAATCGAGTGGTATTACATTCAGGTTTTCAATCCATAATTTAAAATAAATTCCCAACAATCATTGTGTATGCAAATTCTCATAACTGATATAGTTGATGCCGCAATAATAATCGGTTTCATTGCTTTGTTTGTTCTATCCGATATTCTTCTTAAGAACCGTCTCAAACTCTCAATTTTCGGTATAGGCGCAGATCTTGCGATCGGTGCTTTTGTTATTCAGATGGCGGTATTGGCGAATCTATTGACCGGTGAGAATATCGCGGATGTGGCAATCATACAGATAAATATGGCAATATCTCTTGTATTTGCGGGTGTGTGGGTACTGTGCAGCTGGCTGCCTACAAAGAACACGACGGTTATGACTGCATTTTCATATATTGTCGGCACGGCTGCACTTGCTGCATCAACATGGAATCTTCTGGGTACGCATCAGGCAAATACTGTTCCAATAATCACAGTCTCTGCACTTGGTATTGGAGGGATCGGGTTTTTGATAGCCGATTCATTGTATAAGGAGCATACTTCACAGAGGTTTGAACATATCACAAGTGATACTACTGCATACGACCTGACAGAAGCCTGTCGAAAAAGCGCGGCTGGTGTGTATTCTATCGACCCTGTGCAGCCTGCGGTTGATATTATAAGGGGCGCTGTCCGAGACCACGACCATACAACTGCCAGAATTGGTATCCGTTCGATCTCAGGATTCGGTTCAAAGGTCATAACAGGATCAAAAGGCACGGTGACGATTGCTAAACATCTTAATTCTCATTTGTATCAGGTCGGAGTATTGGCTATGCTGGAGAAGGAAAGTGTCGTACTTGGTGAGGTTATCGATGCTATTGGCAATATTGGATATGCCTCCTCGACGAGCGGTAGTGAAACAGCGGCAGTTGAGTGCCTTATTACAATAGATTCAATTTTTGAGGCTTTGAAGAAACATGCACATGATGAAAAGGCACAGCAAAAGTTAGCGGTAGTAAGCGGCAAGATCGCTTTCGTATCGTCAGGTGCGAAACAGATAGATTCGGTGGAAAAAGCGGTCGCGATTCTCAAAAACATAGGTTCGGCTGCAGCTGCGAATTACCATGACGCAGCATTGCTTGAGGTCAAAGGTGCGCTTATGGAGATTGCAAAACTTTCCGGTGAAAATGAACTTTTTGCATCAACCAAACAGGCTGTGACAGCACTTCGTGATATCGGGCTCAAGTCATCTCAGGAACAGAGGGAAGGGCAGAAGCCTAGGGCTTTGTGGGAGGTTATATCAGGTATGCGGGAACTTGGGCAGTCACTTGGAAGTTCTGGTATTGAAGATGTGATTGGCGCGCTTCGTGATATTGGGATCGCAGTTGTGCGGAATCATTCTGAAACAGAGGTTTCAAGGGTTGTGGCAGCTATCGAACATCAGGGTGAGTATGCATCAGAGAACGGTCTTGATGAAGGCGCATCGGGGGCGGTTGCAGCAATTCTGGAAATATGCGAGACATCGATCAAGGAACAACTTAAGGTGGCAGTGACCTCATCTGCGGCAGCACTTTCCAGATTGTCAAGGGTCGAGGCGTTGTCTGTCAGTGTCAATGATGCTGTTTTTGAGTTGGGCAAGTATAAGGGCACGGATTCAGAGGGCGAGATGTATTCCTTTTTTGAGGATGCTTACCAGAGAATGTCCTCGGATCGTAAGTGAAAGATGAAGTCGGTAGAATACGTCTTATGGATTCATGAGTGGTAGTGTGAAAACAGAAGATGATGAGTAAAGAGCATTGTATTTGTTTAGTTTCAACTGAATGAAAATCACATCAGATATATTATTTACTAAAACTGAGATTAAACAATTGTTCAAGTACATTCTCGACAACACTGCGATAGCCTTCAATTTGGCGATCATCGATCCCAACAGTAGCCCGTTCATGCACCAATTTGTTGCGAAGATTGTAATAGTAGCCAATCTTTTTCCACAACTCGCCATCAAAAGTGACATGACTCTGAACCGCCTTATGAACATCATTTCGATTTTTAAATAAGTTGAGCAATCTAGTATCATTATAGAACTCTCCAGACTCATTGACAAGATATTCCTTGAATGCAATTTCGAGTGCACTATCCAAAAGAATGAGGCATACACGGTTTTTTTGTTCAAGTTTTCGGTTAAAAATTAAATCAACTGCAATTATACTCTCATAAAGGCCTGTAGTCCATGGCTTTTCTTTTCCAATTGCTTGATTTACCTGCTTTACTTTTTCAGCATATCGTATCTTTGATTTTGGTAATGGTAGCAGGTAGGACTTCCTTGCATCAGAGAGGTCGGCAATTTCAATATCCCCAATTTTTCCTGAAGAATACTTGAACACATTTTCTGGCCAACCGCCTTCTTTCTTAGACAAAGTGCGGGAGAGGGATGCATAATATTTTACAACCTGAATAAGCAAAGTGCGAAGTGCAAGAAACATGTTATGATTGGAGTTTATGCCAGACTTACTGCTATTCCATGGCATTAATTGCGCATCCCCATTAAGTGACACAATAACTCTGACCAAAGAAACGTCAGGATGTGGCAGTCCAGCTAATCCTGTTGCAAACCCAACATCATAGTTTTTTAGGGCACGTGCAATCAAGCGGTCGTTGCAATAAAAATAAACTCCATATTCTCCACTAGCTGGACTGGATTCCCTAGTTAGTCCTGCAAGAATTTCAACTTTTAGGGTTCCACCGTCTCCAGATTTTAAATCTGCAATATGTTTATGTGGAGGGTAATCCGGTGGGTAAGCCCAATTCTCAAAGTTAAGTGGTTGTAATGTTTCTTGACCAAGAGTGATAATCACTTTGTTATCGTGTAAGAATCGTGCATATGTTGCTCGCAGATGTTCTTTGAGATGTGTTAAAGCTTCGTCTGTCAACGTGAACCGAAGTTTTTGCAACTCAACGATCGTGGTGCCTTCTGTAATATCATCTATTTCGTATAAAGGTAGCTCCCAATCTTCATTCGTAAGCCAGCTTTCATCAAATTCCAGCCGATAGGTTTTATTTGTCCCATATCGCGTAGTAATTTTTATGTCCTGTGCTAAGGCAACAACTGCTCTCTTAGTCCCTACTCCAAAGATTCCAATGGTCTCACCATCTGGTAGATTGCTAGTTTGTCCAGGACCAACAATTAAATGGAGCTCCGATTTTTTTACACCACCCGCATTGTCAGAAACCGATATAGTTTGTTGATTCTTTTCAAAATTTATATTAATCTCTACTGGACTGCTTTTTCCATTTTTAATCCAGATATCAAGAGCATTATCAATGAGCTCACATATAGAGTGATTCAGGCCGTAATCTGCAATTATTGATTTGAAAAGTCTTTTCGAAGGAATAGCATCCACTTGCCCGATTTCTTTTTTCATTAAGCCCCCTCCAAATTTTTGTGTATAGTATTTTCAAAATATTCGATTTTAATAATTGCTCACGGTTGTGTACATAATATTTATGTTTGTTTTATAATTTTTATTTAATTTGTATAGATATAAAACTATCTATGAGTGTTTTAATTTACCAGAGAATGTCCCCGGGTCGTAAGTGAAAAATTAAGGTCGGTACATTTCGAAGAATATATGTATTGCAATTGTGTTGTATCTGTACTGTAATACATATAAAAATATTCAGGAGAAGGGATTTTTTTGGAACTTAATGGAGTAGAGATAGAAAATACATATGCAGAAGCGTTCCCTATTAAAGTGGCACGGGTATTGATCACAGCAGCAACAAAGCACTGGGCACAAGTGGCTGCACAGGAAGCAACAGGATTTGGTACGTCAGTTATCATGTGTCCTGCAGAAGCTGGTATTGAGAAGTTCGTAAGTGGCGATGAGACACCTGACGGCAGACCCGGTGTGTATATCCAGATATGCACGTTCGGATACAAAAAACTCGAACAACAGGTACTTGAGCGTGTTGGACAGTGCATTTTGACCGCACCCACAACCGCTGTGTTCAATGGTCTTCCTGATGCTGAGAAGCAGTTTGACACCGGTTTCAAACTCAAGTTCTTTGCTGATGGTACAGAGACTGAGACAGAGATCGCAGGCAGGAAGATGCACGTAATTCCTATGATGGAAGGCAACTTTTTGGTTGAGAACTCAATCGGAGCAGTTGATGGTGTGGCAGGCGGTAACTTCTTTATGCTCGCAGACAGCCAGATGAGCGGTCTTACAGCAGCAGAGGTTGCAGTTGCAGCGATTCAGGAACTTGAAGGTTCAATCACACCGTTCCCTGGTGGAATTGTTTCAAGCGGTTCAAAGCCGGGTGCTAACAAGTACAAGTTCTTGAAGGCAACCGCGAATGAGAAATTCTGCCCATCGATCAAGGATAAGATCGAAGGTACCGAGATCCCTGCTGATGTCAATGCAGTGTATGAGATCGTTATCAATGGTATAAGCGTTGATGCTATCGGAAAGGCAACAGCAGCAGGTATCAAGGCAGCAGTGACTATTCCTGGTGTGAAGTCGATCACAGCAGGAAACTATGGCGGAACTCTTGGACCACATAAGTTTAATTTACACGACCTTTTGTAAGGTCGTTTTTTTCTTTTTTTTTTGGTTTTATTTATTGTGTTTCAATTTGTTTAGCTGACATGCTGAGTGCATAAATTTGATTGTTGAGCTGAAATAAAAAACGATGCAACCGCCGCAGGCGGCACGTTTCATAAACACTAATCTGAATAATCGAAATCATCAGTACATATTTTATTGGCATTGGCGAGTAGCCTAAATGCGAAACTGAGTGCTGCTATGGTATTTTATCCGGTAGTTTCAGTTGGTTACATTTTGTAACCGACTCACTTCCCTCTTTATTCAGGCGGAATGGATATGTTGTTGTCAGGAGTGATGGTGTATGTTCTTAGTTTCGTTTTCACGTTTGTTCATATCAAACAAACTAAGAACACTTATGTCGATAATTACAACTGTAAAAATGGTATAAGTTATGTGAACGTTAGTAAATAGTTTCTCAGTAATGGCGGGGTGTGCCGCCTGCGGCGGATTGTCCTGTCCTCAAAAAAAGCAACAAAAAACCCATTTTCAAAACCTAAAGCCCAATCCCCGCAAACCCTGCACTAATAACATCCCTCGGATCGATCCCTGCGACCTGCATCATCACATAAACACCAAGGAATGTTCCAATCATACTTCCGATATTTGCAAATGCGGCAACCAGTATTACGCGGAAGAGACCGTTATTCATCATATCGCCTGTGGTTTCGACTTCTACCAGCATCTTGAAATCGTCGGTTGTAGGGTTTCGCTGTTTTGCTTCCATAAGTCCTGCAAACCAGCCGGCTGCCATCATTGGATTTAAGGATGTGAGCCATGCCACAGAAAAAGCGGTCAGGACGGAATACGGGTGTCCGCGTGCAAGGATAGCGCCTGCTGCACTTAGTACGCCATTGATGATGAACCACCATCCAAACGCGATCAGCAAAAGTTTTAGCGGGGTGCCTGAGAGGATTAGCATTGCAAATGTAGCAAGTGCGATACCTACGATCCCAATTCCGATAAATTTCATGATGCCAAAGTGTTTCTTTGGTACAGACATAAGTGTTTGGGGTGCAGGAATTGTTTCCGGGGCTTTGAGGAATTTCTCAATACCTGACCTGTGTCCTGCTCCCACAACGGCAACGATCTTTTTACCGCCGCCAGCAGCCGATCGTATGAGATTTCCTGCAAGGTAGGCATCCCGCTCGTCGATCAGAACCTCGGCTGCGGTGGGTGCGATGTCCCTCAATTCCTCTACGAGCATTGTAACCATATCCTGATCTGTGATGGTTTCGATATCAATATCCTTGCCACCGCCAAACCCGAGTGCTGCGCCAAGCAATGCTCCACCCATGCGCAGTTTTTCGATCAATCTCATCTTGCTCCAGAACCGCTGGAGCGTTACCTGAATATCACGGTCGATAAGTGCAATACTCGCGCCGGATTTTTCTGCCGCATCGATTGCAGATATCATCTCGGCACCGGGCTTGACACCCATATCATCGCCGATCTTTTTCTGCACGTATGCAAGCAGCCAGTGAACCAAAAAGAAATAGACTTTGCCTTCACTTAGCAGGTCTTTGATAGGGATCTTTGAAACTCCGGTCTTGCCTTTGAGCGCATCATACCTTCCTTTGCATAGTTCAACCGCAACAATGTCAGGCTGTTCCCGCTCTATAGTTTCAATAACCTCAGCAACACTTTTCTCAGATACGTGTGCGGTTCCGACTATGATGATATGCGAAGGAGGAGTTTGCATTGGTTGTGCAGATTCAGAAACAGGAATGTCTTCAATAAAACATGATTGTGAGGTAGTATGGAGATTATACTCAGGAGTTTGTTCCTGTGAATCTGTGATCTTGTTATCTGCATCCATATTTTTGCTTATGCTATTGTTAGCACGATCATATTCATTCATTTTACACTACTCGCTCAATAATTGCAATGCACGCACAAGATCGGTTCTGGATAAAATGCCTGCAATTGAATTGTTATCAGTGACTAAAACCCTTCCGATATTCCGGGTCGATATAAGTTTCAATGCTTCAGAAGCATCGGCATCGATTGGTATGGTGGCAACATCTCGTGTCATTACATCTGACACCAGCACGTTTGCACGCTCTTGTTGAGGTATAGTATGCATGTCTGTAAAGGTAACAATCCCTTTTAAGTTGTTGCCTTCAATGACTGGATATCCCATATGTTTTTTTTCAAACATTAATTTTGAAAGTTCATCAATTGTCATTGATGGCTGAACTGATACGATATCACTGCTCATGACTTTTTGGACCGGCACTTTTTCTAGAATAACAGACACTGTAGTTGTGCGTGCTTCTTCTGATGCGCCTATGTATATAAAGAACGCTATCAGGATGAACCATGGATTGGGATAAATTAGACCAGGCACACCAACAATCCCGAATATTCCCATCATGAACGCGAACATCTTTCCGATATATGCTGCTTTTTGTGTCGCTTTTACATAAGACATGCTCGTTGCAAACCATGCCCGAAGGATTCGCCCTCCATCCATCGGGAATGCGGGAAGCAGGTTGAAAACACCCACGATCAGGTTTATGTATCCTAGCAGCCAGATGACGTGGAAAATGTTGCCATCGGAAAAAGATGGTTGTAAACCAGATATCACACCATTAAATAACAAACACATAGTACCAATTGTAAAACTCACCATCGGACCTGCAATAGCCATTTTTGCTTCCTGCGCGGGATTCCTGGGGATCTCTTCCATTGATGCCACGCCACCGAACAAAAGTAGTGTGATGCTGTCGATCTTGACACCATATTTTTTTGCAAAATACGAATGGCCGATCTCATGGAGCAATATGGATGAAAAAAGCAAGATCGTGGTCGCAAATGCCAGAATATATCTTGTCGATACTTCACTGACATTGCTAAACCCATACGGTGCCGGATTGCTTGCAAATATCAGTGCGAACACAGGCAATATCAACAAAAATGTGATATGGAGTTTAATCGGTATCCCCATTATTTTTCCGATCTGAAATGAAACTTTCATGATTAATTGTTGATATAATGATATTTAGCCTTATCTTAACTATATGGCTATGTTGACATTTGCAAATACTGATGCAGGTTTGAATACTTTCACCCCGCTTGGCTCACGAATATATACTACTGAAGCGTAGTTAGTATCAGTCACGGAATTGATGCGCACACGCCTTTACAAGTTTCAAGGCTAGGTGCCATCAATTCATCCCCTCTCGTGGCATGTTTTTCATTGTATCTATTTTATAGATATATAGTGCGAGTTGATTTGACCGAAGGGAGAATTTTCTCGCAAATCAAAGATTACACACAATCTTCAGGTCATGCAAGAACAGTTTGATATTTTCAGGTGTCAGATGTGGCATCAAAACAAGCCGCAGGGCACGTGGTGTTCGTGTGATGGATACCTGCCATCCGAACTCCTCACGAAGTCGTTTTCTCACCAGATCGGCATCAGGAACATCAAGAGCCACCACGTTCATGACAGGTTCGATCAGTGGTTCAATACCGATCTCTCTCGCTCCGGCTACAATCATGTCCGTAAGTTCCATGCACTGGTCTATAATACCCTGATATCCATCCTTTCCAAGATGTTTCATGACAGCATACGTGCCTGCAACGGTGGCACCGCTTCTGGTTCCTGTAAGGGAATACTGGGTATCGACAGTAAGATATGGTGTATGGGTCTGGAGATGGTGGAGGTGTTTTAGGTCCCTGAACAACAATCCGCCTGAGGGGATGGTACTAAGCCCCATCTTGTGAGGGTCTATCCCAATGGATGTAACACCTTCAAGTGCAAAATCAAATGCCGGCGGGTTTTTCAAAAATGGGATCACAAAACCGCCAAAAGCGGCATCCACATGAAGGAATATGCCTTTTTCAATCGCAAGTTCAGACATCTCCTTTATCGGATCGATCTGACCGAACTCGGTCGAGCCCGCTATTCCTACAAGTCCGATAGTGTGTTCATCAACAAGGCTTTTCATGGAATCCATGTCAACCTTGAACTCGGAATCAAGTGCAGCCTTTCGAATCTCAATTTCCAGCATATCTGCGATCTTGTCGAACGAAAAATGGGCAGATTCGGGAATGATCACGTTTGGATTTCTGATATTAGATATATTGCGCATGGCGCGAAGTGCCTGGATATTGGATTCCGTTCCGCCTGTGGTGACATATCCATGTACGGACGGACCGTTCATAAGGTCCCCCATCATCCGCATTACTTCAAGTTCAAGATCATGCGTGCCAGGGAATAATCCAAAATCCCCGAGATTGGATTCAATATATTGCATGTGAGCATCGACCGCAATCTTATGCGGATGGGTGCACATGGCACTCAAGACGCGCTCGTATGTGGTATCGCGCGCTTTTGTTTCATCTAGAAAAGTGAATATCTCTTTTTCCGAAACTCCATTGTCATTCATACATAATCAGGATGCTATAACCTGTTTAAAATGGTTGTGATTTATGGTCAGATCCGCCCGAACAACTTGTCAAGTTCCTTTTTCGAAAACGAGATCATGGTAGGTCTCCCATGCGGGCATGTCTTTGGATTTTCGGTACGCATCAACTGAGCGATCAGGTTTTCCATCTGCTCAAAACTGCACGCTGCACCTGCCTTGATGGCACCCCGACATGCCATGCTTTTTGATACGTGTTCATAGATCCCAGTCTCATCCCGAATCCTGCCGGTTGACAGGATGTCGGATATGATATCATGCACGATTGCAGGGTCTTCCAGTTTGCCAAATATGTTGGGGATTGCAGTGATCACATAGGTGTTGGTCCCGAATTCCGATATGGCAAAACCAAACTCCTCAAGGTAGGGGATGTATTCTTCAAGCAAGATCCTTTCCTTTGCATTCAATTCGATAGTAAGCGGAGTGATCAACTCCTGCCAGCCTGATGACTTGTTATCTTTTATCTGGTCGAACAATATCCGCTCATGTGCAGCGTGCTGGTCAATAAGCAAAAGTCCGTCTTTGGATTGTGCTATAATGTACAGGTCATCGATCTGCCCCAGTATTTTGATGTCATCAAGAACACCAATAGATGATGCACTGTCGGTAGTATCGGTCTTCGTTGCCAGAAGTTCCCTCTCAGTTCGCTTAAGACGGCGTTCGGTATCTTTTACCGATGTATTGTAGGGTGTGGTACTCTCTCGCAACGTGTTATTCACACTCGGTTTACATATGGATTCGGGTTCAGGCTCACTATCATCCAATAATGACTGCACAGTACTTTCCTTCTCATCGATCTGTGGTGCGACTTGTGACCTGTGTGCATCCTCTACTGCTTTTGTGATCGCATCCATTACCTCCTTTTCATGTCCAAATCGCACTTCGGTTTTGGCAGGATGAACATTTACATCCACATCCTTTGGATCAATTGACACGCTCAGTACGGCGGCAGGATATCTTCCTTTTGGGATCAGCGTGTAAAACCCAAGTCGCAGGGCATTGCTGATCGCCTTTGAATTGACACTTCTTCCATTCACAAAGAATGACTGGAGGTCGTTTCCGCTTCTGGTAAGTTCGGGTTGTGACACAAAACCGGAAACCTTTGCCCATTCAGACTCGAACGAAACAGGGATCATGGCTTTTGCAACATCACTCCCAAGAACATGTATGATCCGGTCAAAAAGCCCATCCGATGCAGGCGCGCGGAGTACTGTCTTGCCGTCGTTTATCAGCGTGAAGGATATATTCGTGTTCCCAAGCGCATATCGGGTGACGACATCCGTCACATGTGCAAGTTCAGTGCGGTCGCTTTTGAGGTACTTCTTCCTCGCAGGCGTATTGTAGAATAGGTCTTCCACAGTAATACGGGTTCCAACTGCGGTTCCGATATCAGAAACGCTTTTTAGATCGCCGCCCTCAACTATCACTTTCGTGCCTGATGTATCATCACTTTGCCGTGTGGCAATTGTAAGTCTTGATATCGCTGCAATGGATGAGAGCGCTTCCCCTCGAAATCCCATTGTCGAGATCGCAAAAAGGTCATCTGCAGTCCTTATCTTGCTTGTGGCATGTTTCAAAAACGCAATGGTGACGTTACTTTTACTCATACCACAACCATTGTCCGAAACGCTTATCGCTATTGATAAGCACCCTGTAGTTTCCACTCGAACATCGGTGGCACCGGCATCGATTGCATTGTCAATGAGCTCCTTGATCACAGATGCAGGACGCTCTATCACCTCACCCGCAGCGATCTTGTTTATTGTGGCTTCATCGAGGATGCATATCTCATTTTTTGTATCATCTTTCATGCTACTCATCCCCTAATTGTTTCCCGCTTTTTTCTTAAGTTCATTGAGTGCGTTCAATGCATCCAGTGGAGTCATCCCGTTAACATCCAGATCGTTCAGTTCATCTATGATAGGATGGCTGCTATTATCGTTTTCTTTTGTATCATCTGAATCAAACAGTATCAACTGGGTGTACTTGGCAGTGGTTTTACCCTTCGTCCTTTTCACGCCACTCTGGGTTTGGGCGCCGCTCATCACACTCTCGTTCTCAATATCATGTAATATCTCATTCGCCCTCTGCGTCACCTTATGCGGAACCCCTGCCAGCCGTGCCACATGGATACCATAACTCCTGTCGGTGGCACCCGGCATGATCTTTCGCAGGAACACAAGTTCATGTCCGTCTTCTTTCACTGCAACATGATAGTTCTTGACACGCTTGAGGGAATTTGCAAGGTCTGTAAGTTGGTGGTAATGCGTTGCGAAAAGTGATCGAACCCCAACCCGACCTTTGTTGTGTATGTACTCCACAACTGCCTTTGCGATGCTGTACCCGTCATAGGTACTCGTACCGCGCCCGATCTCGTCAAGGAGCACAAGGCTTTGTGGGGTTGCATTATTCAGTATGTTGGCAAGTTCTATCATCTCAACCATGAACGTGCTTTGCCCGCTCGCAAGGTCGTCAAACGCGCCAATCCTTGTAAAAACCCGATCAGCGATTCCGATGGATGCATGTGATGCAGGAACAAATGAACCAGCCTGCGCCATGATGACAATGAGTGCTATCTGGCGCATGTATGTGGATTTACCTGCCATGTTCGGTCCGGTTATCAGCATGAACTGGTTATCCGTGCAGTCCATCTCGGTATCATTCGGAACAAACCCGCCCGGAACCGAGTTTTCCACAACAGCATGCCGTCCGTCCCTGATAAGTATCCTGCAATCGCTGCCAATACCCGGGCGCGTGTAATTATTATTTGCCGCCACTTCGGCAAGGTTTGCGATCACATCAAGTTCTCCCACCAGTGCCGCAGTCTGTTGCAGTTCTTTTGAACGCGCTGCAATAACGGAATTGATCTCGGTAAGAAGTTCATATTCAAGAGCCACCATTTTTTCGTCGGCGGAAAGTATCATCCCTTCACGTTCCTTGAGTTCGGGTGTGTAGAACCGCTCGGCATTGGCAAGGCTCTGTTTCCTGATATAATCATCAGGAGCCTGTGCTGCATTGGCTTTCGTGATCTCAATATAGTATCCGAACACCCTATTGTACCCAACCTTCAGGGATTTGATGCCCGTCCTCTCGCGCTCTTTTTGCTGGAATGCGGCAATCCATTGTTTGCCGTTCCTTGTCATGTCCTTAAGTTCGTCCAGTTTTTCGTTGTAATCCGACTTTATCATCCCGCCTTCCCTGACAGTTACCGGCGGCTCGTCAACAATCCCACGCTCGATGAGGTTGGTTAGATCATTGAGTTCGATAAAATCTTCAAGTCCCTTGCGGATATTGTTCAGCATTTCCGAGTCAATACCATCGCTCAGGGAATCGATAATGGTAGGCACGACCTTCAAAGAACTTTTCAGGGCTACAAGGTCACGGGCATTTGAGTTTCCGTACACGATACGCCCAATTAGGCGCTCGATATCACGAACATATGAAAGGTTTGACCGCAGGTCAAAGCGAAGCATCGTGTTGGTTTTCATTTCCTCGACAGCATCAAGTCTGCTGTTGATATCCTTCACAGAGATGAGTGGCTTAAGCAACCATTTCTGTAGCAGCCTGCTGCCCATTGGGGTCTTTGTCTCGTCCAGCACCCGCAAAAGTGAGGTGTCATTCCCCTCTCCGCGCACGTTCTTTGTGATCTCAAGATTCCGCAGTGTGATGGAGTCCAGTATCATGAACTCGGATTCCGAATAGGTTTTGAGTGTGTGGATGTGTCCGAGTTCCCTCATCTGTGTGTCGAGGGCATATTGAAGTGCTGCTCCGGCAGAGGATATGGCACAGGGCAGGTTTTCACATCCCATACCTTCGAGCGTGGAAATCTTGAAATGTTCCTGCAATCGTTTTTTTGAGTCTTCAACCTCAAACGCATCGGCTTCGAATTCGTGAACGATGATTTTCAGTTCCCGCAGACGCTCGATAATCCCCTCGACCCCGAACAGTGCAGGTGGCATGATACACTCGGAAGGCCGCATTCGTGCGGCTTCGCTTGCTATCATGTCAAAAGGCGCACCGTCCTTGAACTCTGTTGTGAGAAACTCCCCTGTGGAAACGTCTAAAAATGAAACCCCAAATTCCGATCCGGTCGTTTTTCCCGAAACCGCCATGAGATAATTGTTGGCAGTGTCGGCAAACATTGATGAATCAATGGCAGTACCGGGTGTGACTACCCTGACAACTCCTCTCTTCACAACGCCCTTGGCTTTCTTGGGGTCTTCAAGTTGCTCACAGATGGCGACTTTGTAGCCTTTCTTGATAAGGCGCGGCAGGTAGTTATCAATAGCATGGTAAGGTATCCCTGCAAGCGGCATCTTTTCGCCTTCTTTACTTTTGCCGCGTGTTGTGAGCGTGATCTCAAGTTCATGCGCGATGGTCTTTGCATCTTCGCCAAACGATTCGTAAAAATCACCCATCCTGAAGAATATCAGCGCATCCTTGTGCTGTTTTTTCGCGTCGTAGTACTGCTGCATCGCAGGGGTCAGTTTGCTCATTTTTTGGTACCTTGGAGTTTGTTGGTTCTGTCTGGGTATTGTAGTGTTCTATTGGTATATGGATATTATTGTGTTTTGTGTTTTGGTATTTGTTTGGAAGGTTTTGGTTCCGGCTTGATCATTGCGCCGCAGGCGGCACATTCCAACATGAATCAATTAATGAGCACATACAATCGGTTTATGTCTGGTTTTTGTACACACATGATATCCAATTTTTGTATTATATGCATAATCTGATATACAAATAAAGATAAGGTCAGCCCATGAAAAACAAGGATTTGTCCGTTGAAGTCATCAGAAGCCATAAACGCAAAAAGACAGTGCAGGCGAAGGTTGTAGACGATAAACTGCACGTTTATCTTCCCGCAGGGCTGAGCAAAAGAAAGGAATCAGAACTGATCGAGATGATGATGGCAAAGGTTGAAAAAAAACGCCTCAAAAAAGAACTCAATGGTGATGATTACCTCAAGACGCGCTTCAATGAGTTCAACAGGAAACATTTCAATGGGGAACTGGAACTTGCATCCATCAAATATGTGACGAACCAGAACACGCGCAATGGCAGTTGTACGCCTGCAAACGGCACAATACGCATATCCCACAGGCTGGCAGATATGCCAAAATGGGTGCTGGACTATCTCATCATGCACGAGATGGCGCACTTGTTGTATCCCGACCATTCCAAAAGGTTCTGGGATAAGGTCAATGAGTATAAGTATACGGAACGTGCGAGGGGATTTTTAATCTGCAAGGGGATGGAAACGGCAGATTGATCGTATTCTCGGGTGGTACGGTCATGGGATTATCTTTTGTGTATTTTTGTGGATAAGCATATAACTTGATGTGGCAATCCTTTTGTGTGAGATGTTTGAAGTCAAATTCCAACCTATATAGTCTTGTGGATATCGCCCCTACAATATCGGAACTGCTTGATATCCCCATGGTGCCGCCTGATGGCAAGATTATGCCTGAGGTAATCGAATATGCAAGCATCCGTAGCTGTCAAAAAGTGGTACTGATAATTGTTGACAGCCTTGGATATTCACTGTACCGATATTTTAGCGAAAGCGGCGGCATATTCCAGAATATACGGCAACTCGCAGGATCCGGCATGGTTCTACAATGTAGGTCAACAGCAGACCATACAACACCTGCAATTGCTTCCATATTCACAGGATACCTTCCAACCAAACATCACATCTATGCAACTGATGACATCTATGTGGAAAGGGCAAAGGATTCCTTAAACCCGAAGATCAAAACGATCCTTGAGTGGGCACATGATGCCGGACGCAAATCGGCTGTGGTCATTGAATCGCTCGGTGCAGATACTTTTTTAGACCGTGTTGGTGAAGTGGCTGGCATTCCCGATTCACAGGATATCATAGAATACGACAGAAAGATCACAGACGCAGCAGTTCAGTCACTTGAATCCAAACCTGACATTCTGGCGGTGCATCTGCGGGCAATTGACAGGTACGCACACAGGTCGCAGACATGGGAAGAACTGAGGTATGCGGCCGGCACGGTGGATGTAAATATCGGGCGAATCGTGGAAACTGCGGAGAAAGGTACGCTGTTCATGATATGCGGCGACCATCCGATACACGCAGGTGAAAAATGGATGAGATCTGCTTCAAAAGCGTGGGTTGGGGAACATCAAGATCAACTTGTAGCGTTGGTTGTTGGGGCTTGTTGATATGGTGCAGATATATATTACCTGACCTGCATGACTATTCCAGATACTCCACTGTTGTCTTTGCAGATTTGTATAATTCCATAAGATCATGTACCTCTTCCGGCAGATTTGTGCTCACAGGCAGCCCCAGTTCAATTGCCTCTGCCGCAGATATCGGTGCTATGTGAACCATCTCACCACTGACCAGTTTGTTGACTACATTTTTTAGTTTATCCTCATCTTCTATGGAACCCGCAAGCAGTTCTAAAACAACATCACGTGTGAGTTTCATTGCCTTTTGCGATATATCACTCATTACGAATGTAATATCATCGGCTTCTGTTCCTTTCTGTGATGCGGCATATATCCACGAAGGTGCAGGAAACGTTCCGCGAATGAGATCCCCGACCGGAGGGTCGATCGGTCCAATTGCCGCCTCGCTGTCCATTATGATCTCATCTGCCGCAAGTGCGATTATCGTGCCGCCGGACATCAAATAATGTGGTATCATGACCCTTGTATGTCCTTTGTGATCCTTTAGTGCACGTGCGATCTGGATGCTGGCATGCATATGCCCGCCAGGCGTGTGTAGTATCAGGTCGATAGGACGTCACCTGCTTTTCGAATGCCGCGAAGTATCTGTTCGGCATCCTCTATATCTATGAACTGGTATATCGGAACCCCGAACATCGAGATCGCCTCTTTCCTGTGTATCATTGTCAATACCCTGGTGCCCCATTGCCGTTCCATATTGTTGATATGTGCAAGCCGCTTTCTCTTTACGGCTCGTATTTGTGACTGGGGATAGACAAATACATACAGAAAGAACAGCACAGCCAGAAATATAAGTATGTCCATTATGGTAATTTCATTGATCGATATCAAACAACTTCCCCCATGATCACGCGTTATCTTCCGTGTTATCTTCCGTGTTATCATATTGATAACTTTCCAATGGTCTTGCCATTATAGGGATTTCTGAAATAGCACTTATTTTGCAATATTAGATTACGTGTTTTCTACCTTAAAGATCAACCTCTTACCATCTGTATCTTTAACCTGTTTTTCATTGTTCATCCAGTTACAAAGATTTTCAATTCTCATTCATTGTGCTTCATTTCTGATGGTTGCAAGTTCCACAGTTTTAGTTGAAGAATCCATCGTTATCTTCCCTAGAAGTCTGTAAAGAATTTTCTTTGCATGATTCACTTTCATAGGTTGATCATCAGAGGATATCCATTTTGTTAATTCGGAGTTAGCATCAGCGACCGCCTCCTTAACAGCAATATTGAAAGTCGTAGACGCATTGTTGGCAACATAAAATGAATATGAAGCGTTCTTTATATACTTGAGCATCATTTAGAAATCCCTATACTACTCTTATGAGGTAAATGATATGTCTGAAACAAAAAATTTTGTGTTAAGAGATGTGAAGGGAAATGAACATGGTGTATTCACCGGGAAACAACCAAGACAGGCAGCTCTTAAAGCCGCAAACAAGGAAAAAGGTACAAAGTCCAAACCTGTGACCCTTAGACTGCGAGAGCGTGGAACTAAGAAAGTCCATGTTTTCAATGGATGGAAAGAGGTCGTTGATGCACCAAAGAACAAGCCTGCATGGATGGCTGATAAAGTCAACAAGCCCTTCGTGAAAAAAGTTTGTATCGAAAAACTCGAATGAGTTTAGGATATTTTGTTATGTGAAATTAGACCCATTGTGGGGAATGGGTCTGTACCTTTTTTATCACTTCAAATTACTTTTTTTTGAATCGTCACTTTCAGCACTCTCATTAGGTGCAACAAATAACCCTTCCACCTCAGCAATCTTATTCGGTGTTCCGAGTAGAACAAGCACATCACCCGGACAAAGCCTTATACTCGCATCAGGATTGGATGAAGTCTCCCCGCCTCGGCATGATGCTATCAAGGTGACACCATGTTTCTTCCTGAGTTCGACCTGTGCTAACGTTTTACCGGATACATACGAGCCTTTTTCAACCCTGATCGTACTCACATCAAGATCGGATAGATTCAATTTCAGGTCACAGAAATCACTCGACTCCCGGGACAAGTTACGAAACATCTCATAGCCATCAGCCCGCACCTCAGCCATGAATGTCTCGATGATGTCTTTTGGTATGAGATATTTCTTAAGGACACGTACGAAGATCTCAACAGATGTCTCAAATTCCTGCGGAACTACTTCATCTGCTCCAAGGTCATACAGTGGTCCCATCTCCTGAAGATATCGGGTTCGTGTGATCATGTGAAGTTTTGGGCTTAGCCGGCGGGCAGTCGATATGATCCTTCGGGTTGCTAAAGGATCGGAAATGCCAAGCACCATTACCCTTGCATCCTTTATGTTCACATGTTTAAGAACTGCCTCTTGTGTCGCATCTCCATAGTAGATCAATTCATCTTTTGATCTTTCGCTTAAGACAGTATCAGGATTCATCTCAATGATGACATACGGTATGCCTGCAACACGTGCAGCCCGCGCTACATTTCGTCCGTTTATTCCAAAACCAATGATAACAAGATGGTCTTTGAGTTTGATCTTTTTAGTTTGCTCGTTCATCTTTACAGGATAAAGACCGGATTTTATTCTCTTTGGAAGTGGCAGTCGCATCACAGAATCTGCAATATGGGGTGATGCGCTTATAATGAATGGCGTAGCAGCCATTGTAACGACAGATACCGACAGAAAGAGCTGGTATGTATCCCAGGACAGCAATCCATATTCAATGCCGAATTTTGAAAGAATGAATGAGAATTCCCCAACCTGCACAAGTGCCAGACTGACCAGGATGGTTGTCCTGAGCGGATATCCAAGTACAGCGGTTGCAAATCCTGCTATAATTGCTTTTAACGAAAGAACTCCCAATGCAATAAGGAAAATAAGTCCCGGCTGCTGAAGAAGGAAATTGATGTCCAATAACATACCGATCGAAACGAAAAAGAAGCTCATGAACACATCACGAAACGGCAGGATATTGCCAATTGCCTGATGGCCATATTCTGATTCTGAGATGATAAGCCCTGCCAAAAATGCACCAAGAGCAAGGGAGAGTCCTGTACTGTATGTGAACAGCGCGACTGAAAAACAGATGAATATAATACTAAGCAAAAAAAGTTCACTGTTACGTGTTTTGACAATTTGGTGCAGTAGTTGTGGAACAATCCATCTGGCACTTGCGATTACTACAAAGATCAGTAAGATGCCCATGGCAAGAAAAATGAGGGGTGATTTACCGCTGTTTCCAGAGGTTCCTGCCAATAAAGGTGTGAGCAGTATCATTGGAACGATGATAACATCCTGAAAGATTAGGATGGCAAGTGTTGTTCGGCCATGTGGGCTGTCCATATCAGCTCGTTCCTGAAGGAGTTTGAGGACAATAGCCGTACTGCTCAGCGCAATCAGAAATCCTATGAAAATAGATTCGCCAGGTTTTAATCCAAAATAAGTTGCTAGCAGTGCAGTCGCCATAAGTGTTACTAATACCTGGGTTGATCCGCCAAGAAGGACTGCTTTTTTGATCTGCCACATATCTTTGAGCGACAGTTCCATTCCAATCGTGAAAAGAAGCAGTACAATCCCAATCTCCGCCAATACTTCAATTTCAGCGACACCGCTTATCAGCGCCAGGCCGTAAGGACCTGCAAACATTCCTGTCAACAGGAGACCTACAATTGATGGTATTCGAAGTCGGTGAGATATAAAAAGGATGATTATGGCCAGTCCAAATATGATGATGATTTCATTTAGCAGCAGTGTTTCCATTAATAGTCTCCTTGTTTAATAGTCGAAATAATTGGATCATTTGTTGTAATCTTGTATAATATTGTTTATTAAAATACTATCTGGTCATGTTGTTATTAGAATATATGATGAATTATTTAAACTTAAACCTATATTTTAGATAATTAAGATATCAAGAGAATCCTCGCTGACGCTCGGATTAACGTACTATTATACCTTTCGATTCGATAAACTTACGAGGGAGGGGCACTCCCTCGCCGATGCTCGAAAAGACATGTCTGCATTAATTCCACCCATTTACCCATTAGTACGCTACGCGCTGAGCTGAAGCGTTCCGCTCCCAGACACCTGCAAGGGCGTCTTCCGGTCCACTGCTAATGAAATTATAGGATTGGGCATGGACATAATGTAACGAACTATTGACTGAGAAATAACTTGCTACACAAAATAGCAAATATACATTAAAAACGATAGCTATCGCTAACAGAACATGTTTGGTTCGGCCCCATTCACTGTTCAGGCTTATTTAACTTTGTATTCCTTATCGTTCTTTAGCACCCAGTATACAACTCTCAGTAATTTAGCCGCCGTAGCATTAACTGCTGAAGAATAGTCTTTCCCATCGCCACAATGAATTCTTCTTCTTTTTCGACATCATTTCGTTGATTTATGGTTGGATATCAAGATTTTAATGTTCTATGAACAAATATATTCTAAAGCTATATTCTCTGAAAAAACAGTACTGACCTTTAGGTTTTGATGCAAAAATGGCGGATTTTTTGGTGGAACATAAACGGCTGACGAAAATCGGTGATAAACAGAAGGAGCTGTTATTCACATCTAATGGGTGGCAGGAAATAGATGACTGGTTTGCCTATAAAAGCTCCCGACTATACAGTACTTCCGAATAGCCCTACTTCCGGATGTCGAGATCGGCACGCTGCGGGTTGGTGAACGATCGTCCATCGTTGGAAGATCATTGGCTCATATTGAGTTGAGAAGGAGATATGGAGTTACTTTACTGGCAGTACGTCGAGATTCACAGATATTTCCAAATCCAGACGGAGATATGCGACTTTGTGATGATGATGTGCTTGTTGTCCTTGGACAACCGGAAAGGATCGTCAGGATCATGGATATGTTGCATGATCCAGACAGAAGAGCAGGTGATCATGGGGAGTAAAATATGGCAAATCCGATATATGCGATGAAATCAATTGAGGAAAGGATGGACAGAAGGCAGAAATTGAGGCATCAAAATGGGATTAAGTGGTTTCAAAAAAGAGTTTAAATCCAGTGTAAAATCCCTTTCACCGGCGATAGCGGTGATAGTTTTCTTCCAGATATTTTTTATAAAAATGCCCCTTTCAGAATTCATCCAGATAGTCACAGGATTGGTCTTCACTGTATCAGGTTTTGTGCTCTTCATTCAGGGTGCGAAGCTCGGGCTTCTACCGATGGGTGAACGGATTGGTGCTTCGTTGATAGAGCGGCGAGCTATCCTCACAATACTCCTATTCGGATTTCTTTTAGGAGCGGTGTTAACCATTGCAGAGCCTGATGTAAGGTTACTGGCATATCAGGTCGAAAAGGTGATGGCATCTGACATTTCTCGCGGTGAAATCGTCTATGTCACAGCGCTGGGTCTGGGTATATTTGCCCTTATTGCCCTTCTCAGGATCGTGTTTGATACACCTATCCATTACATCATCATTCCGGGCTACCTCATCTGCTTGATACTGACACTTATATCGTCGGAGGAGTTTCTGGTCAAAGCCTTTGATATGGGTGCTGTGACCACTGGACCAATGACTGTTCCATTCTTGATAGCCCTTGGAGTAGGTATGGCATCTGTTCTTGGCGGAAGGGATCGGCTAAAGACCGGTTTTGGCATTATGGCTATTGGTTCCATAGGACCGATCATGGCAATCTTGATATGGGGCATCATTAAGGGGTGGCTATGATCGAAAATGCACTCGAAGTTCTTTTCGAAGTAACCGGAGCTATAATACCTGTACTGGTTTTAATCCTGTTCTTTCAGATAGTTGTGCTAAAAAAGATACCTCCGGATATCAAAAATATGCTATTAGGAGTTATGATAGCGGTTTTCGGATTCTTCCTGTTCCTTCTTGGTGCGAAAATGAGTCTGATACCCATGGGCACGATGATTGGAGCTTTTCTCTCAGGGGTTGATCTACTGTGGGTTGTTCTATTCGCATTTGTACTTGGGATTTCAGTTGTTTTTGCCGAGCCTGCGGTTAATATTCTTGCTTATGAGATAGAGGAGGTCTCGTCAGGCTATATGCGCAAACGTTTCATCACCCCCACCATCGCGATAGGAGTTGGATTTGCACTGGTTTTCGGGACGCTGAGGATCTTTCATGAGCTACCTCTTGCCTACATCCTGATACCTGGGTATGTGCTTA
>JAUWQD010000004.1 GCA_030611265.1 Methanosarcinaceae archaeon
TTTGTTATATTTCAAGTACAATATAGCCAAGATATTTAATTAAATAGTTAGGGACTAAGTATAGGGATGTGCAACGAAGGCGCATGATGTGGGTTTTTTTAAAAAATAAGATGTTTTTCAGTTATCTTTGAAAGTCAAGTCGTATCCTGTTAATCCTGTCCATCCTGTCTGATTTTTGATGTTCGTGATGATGCAATATTATTTCATGTAATTATTGTGAGGTGTCTTGAAATTTAGATTGATTTTTAGACCGGATTAACAGGATTTGTGGTTTTGTTTTATCTTGTTAATCCCGTTTGATATTGTATGTTTCATGAGATAGCACCCGTACTTTTCGTTTTACTTCAGCCCTTTCTGCTCCAAAATTTATGAGCAATCCGACATCTTTTCCTGTCGCTACGAGATAATTTACTAATTGAACTTCATGAGCCTTTGCAATGCTTTTCACTGATTTTAATTCCAAAATAATGGCATCTTCAACCAATATATCTGCAATAAAATTTCCAACAACTTCACCTTCGTAGTGAACAACAATGGGTTTCTGGGACTCACATTTAAGACCTGCTTTTCTTAATTCAATGAGTAAGCATTTTTCGTAAACAGATTCTAAGAAACCATATCCCATTGTGTTATGTACAGTATATGCGGATCCAATTATTTGTTCAGTTATGTTTTCAAATTCCATTATTATTCCTTCTTTACTTTTTTGACAGGATGTACGGGATGAACTGGATTTTGTTGCTTCGTCGTATCCTGTCCATCCTGTTCATCCCGTCTAATTTTATCATTTTTGTGATCATGTGATATGATTTCATGGAATTATTGCGAAGTGTTTTGAAATTTAGATTACTTTTTTGACAGGATTCACAGGATGTACAGGATTTTGTTGTTTCTTCATATCCTGTCCATTCCGTCTGATTATTTGTTACTTGTTTCAATCTTAAAAGGGGGGACAATTTGTCCCTACCCTTTTGCCATTTTCCTATAATTTCAGTTGTCGACAAAATATCGACAACTCAATTCTGCTTGGTTCATATTTCTGTAAGATACCGCTTGTGTTCTGCAATATACCGTTTGAAGAACCACTGGAGGAATTTATTATCATCCTGTTTTGTCTGGGATCTTTCCAATGAGTTGTAGTATCCTGTCCTCTTCTCATAAGGGATATTCAGCATGGGGTGTCCGTACTTGTACAGAATAAAATTCATCATCAGTCTGCTTATTCTTCCATTTCCGTCGGCAAATGGGTGTATTGTCACAAGTTTGAGATGAACGAGTGCTGCAAGTTGCACTGGATGTATTGTGTTTTTGTTTTTGTCGTACCAACTGAGGAATTCCATGAGTAATGGATATATCTCTGCCGGAAACGGGGGCATAAACTTGCTTCCTGCGATGGCTACCTGATGTGATCTGATGATTCCGGCAATGTCAGTTTTTGTTCCCTCGAATAATTTTTTGTGGAAATACAAGACAGCATTGAAGGACATGTCTTTTTTGTAATTTAACATTTCATAAAATGCATTTTTGTGAGCTTCAGCTTCTTTCACATCACTAAGAGGTCGTGCACTTGGAGTTATCCCTCTTTCAAGCAGATCTGCCGTGTCCCTAAGGGTAAGAGTTGAGCCTTCTATCCTGTTGGTGTCATAGGTGAACCTGATGGCGAATGTTTCTGTTTCCTTTTCTCTTGCAGATTGTGGGGTATTTTTCTCCTGCTCTAAAAACTCGGCTTTTATCTTATCGAACTTATCAAACCACTTTTCCTGATATATCTCAGCCATTGACTCAGCCAGAAATTCCAGTTTCAATTTCTCTATATTGTAGGGCAGGTTCTTTCCAATAATCTTCTCTTTCTTGTGCACCTTGCCTCCCTCGCGATAGCTATGCTCAAGATAGTAATATGTATGATTTCCCACTGTCTTTTTTCGAATTGCAACCATATTTGTATTTTACCCCTACACAGTTATTAAAACTCATGTTATTTACAATTTTGTAGGGGTAATAGTTAGAATATTATGCTTCCAGTTCTTAGCGATATGCTTTTTACATCAGGGCTTTGAATAAATTCAAATATCAAGTTCTCCCAGTGTCGCAATTATCTTATTTTCCAGATCAAGTATCTTCCCCTTAATCACTTCCGGTTTTTCATACACGATCTCTTCATATTCGATCTCCTTATATTTCGAGATGCTCAGGTCGTAATCATTCTCTTTAATCTCATCAATAGGAACAAAGAAACATTTTGCTTTCCTATCTTCAAGATCATGTTCGCCCCTGCTATTAAATTTATCCACAATATCAGTGATGTCGCCTTTTCCATCGATGAAAGTCCGTTTGTCGTCCAGACTGTAACCATCGGATGTCATATCATAGAACCAGACTTTTTTGGTTGGTTCCCCTTTGGTGAATACCAGTATCCCTGTGGACACTCCTGCATAGGGTTTGAAAACTCCGGATGGCATTGAGATTACAGCATCCAGTCGGCATTCTTCCAGCAATTTAGTACGAATCTTTTTGTGGGCTTTGGAATTGCCGAACAGAACACCATCCGGCACGATCACGGCGCATTTGCCGCCGCTTGACAGGATGTTATACATTAATTCGAGGAAGAGAATTTCGGTTTTCTTTGTACTGATTGTTAATTCTCCGCTTATCTCTGATGCGTCTATGCTGCCTTTGAATGGCGGATTTGCCAGCACTATGTCATAGTGGTTTGCTTCATCGTATCTTGTTGAGAGCGTGTTTATCTGTTTGATGTTTGGATTGGTGATGCCATGCATCATCAGGTTCATGAGGGAGATTCTTGTCATTGTCTGGTCAATGTCAAAACCCCAAAGCGTGCTGTTTCTCAGTATTTCCCATTGTTTTTCGCTTAACCTGTCACTCTTGAAATTGTATTCATTCCCTTGTTCATCTGTCTTGATGAGATCACTGGATGTATTATTCTTCAAGATGTGTTCATAGGCGGAAACCAGAAATCCGGCAGTTCCGCAGGCAGGATCGCAGACTGCTTGCCCGATCTGCGGGTTTACTAACTCGACCATCATTTTGATAATATGTCTGGGAGTCCTGAACTGTCCGTTCTTGCCTGCGGTTTTCAATTCTGATAGCAGGTATTCGTATATGTCACCTTTAGTGTCCCTGTTTTGCTCTTTTATGTGCATGCCGTCTATGATCTTCACGGCTTCAATAAGCAGGGATGGTGTTGGTATTGTGAAAACTGCATCTGTCATGTAGGTGGCATAAAGCGAATCTTCGCCGCCAAGTTTTCTTAAGAATGGAAATACCTCATCTCTTACGTGATCCAAAATATCATCAGCAGGAAGATTTGACCACTTCGACCACTTGCACTCCTCGTTCCCCTCAAAGATCGATCCATATTTTTCCCCTGACAATTGAGAGTCCTGCTCTCGTGCGATGTCCTCATCTTCCAACCGTTTCATGAATAGGAGATATGACATCTGTTCAATTGCTTGCAGTGGGTTGGATATACCGCCACTCCAGAATTTGTCCCAGAGCTGGTTAATTTTAGATTTTAATTCGGTGTCTAGCATTTTGTATCTCCTAATTATGTTTTTAGACGGGATTAACAGGATGTACAGGATTTGGATGTTACGTCGTATCCTGTCAATCCTGTACATCCCGTCAGATTTTTGCTGTTCGTAATGATGCACTATTATTTCATGGAATTATTGTGAACTGTCTTGAAATTTAGATTAAATTATTAGACAGGATTAACAGGATGTACAGGATTTGGATGTTGCATCATATCCTGTCCATCTTGTTCATCCCGTCTGATTATTTGTAATTTGTTTTTATCTCAAAGGAGGGTGACAATTTGCCCCCCCACCGATCATTTTTCTGTAATTTCAGTTGTCGACAAAATGTCGACAACTCAATTCCACTTGACTCCTGCTCTCTTTTTTTCAATCTGTACCAATAATCTCTGACATTGGTACTCTCTGTCAAAATATCAATCATATCTGCAACAGAAAAATACCACTCATTGTCATGTCATTTTGTCCCATATTAAATCAGCTCCCCTTTGAATGCTTTTTGCATCAGGACATTGAATAAGTCGTCAATGTGTTGTTTGGATTGGCTCTGATATTCTCTGAGTTGTTCGACTTGCTGGACGATGGATGCGAATTTTTGCTGGAGTTTGAGAGGGGGAATATATGCTGGAAAATTTTTTAGTTGTTTAGAATTTATGCTTGCAATCCCTGTTGTCTGTTTTGCAGATTTTAAAAAATACATTTTTCCATACGGACTACCTATTAGCATACTAAGAAAAGTAGGGGACAGACATTCTTTATTGACTCGTACTCGAAATATATGATTTTGATGAATGCAGTTGGGAATTTCATCCTGCCATACTGCCCCCCTTCCTAACTTATCTCGATCTCCACCTTCTGTAAGCAATACATCTCCATCTTTGAGTGCAAATTTTTCTACATCTGAAGGTAGGACTTCAATTGTTTTAATTTCATTTAAATCAAGATATCCATCTTGTACATTTGCTACTCTCATGTAAGGCACAAAAACGGTGTCCTTTCCTGATAATTTTCGTCCTTTTGTCACACCTGATACGATTTTTGCAACTTCTTGTAATTTCACAGCTTTCCACTTATTTGGATTAAACACAGGGTCTCCAAACATCTCCAAAAACGTGCTTTTCAGAAACTCATCTGTCAGCTTGTCAGATTCTTTTCTCCACTCCTTGAGCCTCTCGGCTTTTTCAAGAATGGCAACGATTTTCTTTTGGGTTTGCAGTGGTGGAAGTGGGATTTTGAACTTTTTCATTTTTGATTCATTTATTGCTTTTTGAGTTGCTCCAGTGCATTCTTTATTTTTTTGGTTTTGAAAATAACTCGATTTAAGCCAATAAAAAACATAGTCTGGATGTATCATTTCATAATTCATTACTCTTAATATTGAAAAACCAGTTGAAAATATATATTTTGTTTCATTACTTGAAACAAGAAAGATTTTCATTGTATCTTTCATTTTAGCAAAAATGATGTCGTTTTCTTTGACTTCCATATTTGCTCTGCTTGGTCTTGTTTCGTATTCTACTTCAACGTGGTCAGTTATTTTTCCAGTTTTTAATGAACCTGTAGCAACATATTTTTTAAATCCAGAAAAATCCTTGACACCTGATTTTACTAAATTAAGATGCTCCAATAGTTCAACAACTTCCCACCCATCCGGCAAATCATTTTCTTTAATCATCTTTTTCCCCTCAAAATATCGCTTGGTACTGGCACGGAATCTTTCTCCACCTTCCCAATAAAAGAAGCCCGCTCATCAAGACCTCTGGAAATCATGTTCTGCAATTCCTCAAAAAAAGCAGGTGAAACATTTTGCAGAACGTTCACTTCTTCGCCATTGTCCAGTTCAATAGACCACATGAACTGGTCAGTTCGTTTGTCGTAAGTGATCTTATTTTTTCCTGCGACCGTATGTGGTATCGGTACTTCCATCTCCTGCAGGATCAAATCCCTGATGAGTGATGCGGGAGTAACGCCTTTCTTTTCGCAGAATGACTTGAACAGAGTAACCTCGTTCACTGGCATCTTTGCTGAAACTGACCTGTAATCCATGAGATATGGATAGGTGGGATTGTATTTAATGTTTTATGTAGACCCAGGTTGACCATAAAATGGTAACATCATGGATTTTGACAGGATTAACAGGATGTACAGGATTTTGCTGCTACGTCATATCCTGTCAATCCTGTTCATCCCGTCTGATTATTTCTAATTATATTGTAGGACCATAATTTCCCGTAATTCGTGCCTTGTATCTCGATATTCACATTTGTTTTCTGACAGGATTAACAGGATGTACAGGATTTTGATGGTACGTCGTATCCTGTCAATCCTGTACATCCCGTCTGATTTTTTTCACTTTATTATCACTCACGCAATATGAATATGCATTAAACTTGAAATTATTCTTAACTATACGTCTGGCTTCCTTGAACATCTCCACCTGTTCTTTGGTGACTTTCGGATTCTTCCGGTCTTCCCAGAAACGTTTTGCATCTTCGCCTTCCAAGACCGTTCCAAGTTCAGTAAAGTTTGCCATTGTATATCTCCCCTGTACTATCATTAAATGATGCTGTTCACATTTACCTTTTACCTTAACAGCACACCTTGATCTCATTACACTGCGCAATAATAGATTCCAAGGCAGATACCTGGAAATAATCACGCGGATGCTCATCGGCAAGTGGCATTTTTGCAAAATCGGAAAGTTCCACATATTTCCTATCTGCAAACACCTTCCTCAAAAGCAATAAAAACTCAAGTTGTCTGGAAGTATAATCTCCCTTACTGATGATGAAATCATCAAACTTGTTTTCAATTAACCTCTTAGGATCTCGATTTTGATCCAAACCAATGATCTCTTTCAAAAACACAATAAAATCCGTATTCCTATATTTCTGGATATTCTCAATCGTCATCTCAGGTCGAAGTGCGACCAATTGCTCTTCCAATTTCTTTAATTCAAAAGATGTAATCCCCAAACCATCCCTGATATTTCTAATCAGTGGATTGCTGTCCAAAAACTCCTTCAGCTCAGTATCTTCCTTCACTTCCATCTCGTAACTTTCCCTGCTCAAAACAAGATCAGGAGCATCGATCTGGATAACTTTTTTCTTGATAGGTTCATAATACTTCATAAGCGGAGCAATTTCACGCACCAGAAATTCAACATCATCGAACGTCAGGTCATCCCAGAAATCCGCTTGCAACACCCTCGTTATCTTATCCTTATTGTTTTTGATCTCACTCAGATTGTCCTTTTGCAAGATATTATGTGCCCCATACTCAACATAATCCCTGATCTCCCCAATCTTTTCAAGATTGCGGTCTAACACAAAATTGAACAACTTTTCTGTTTGCAGAATAAAAGATGATACATGAGCATTGCCCCCCTCACATAATATCATAAGCGGGGAAATATCCTTCATCAGATCCTTGACATACTTCTCAAGCTCAAACGAATTCTCCTTGATCTTCTCAATTGTTGGAATCCTCTCTCGCACAATAAAAGAATCCTCATCCAGAGAATCGATCGGTTCCATAATTTTGCCGGAAATCAGTTGTTTCTGATTAGCATCAAGTGATTTCTCAAGCAACTTGACTCGATTTTTGAATATTTTTGTAATAACATCATCTTGCAGGTTCTTCTCCCTTGAAGCCTTTATCTGATGAATCTTAACATTTGAATGCCCGCCGATAGTGAAATCAAATATCCTGAAATCCTTTTTATTCATCTCAGGCAACCACTCAGGATGCTTGCACGCTTCAAAATTCCTTGTACCCCTTCCAAGCATCTGCCAAAACCTAATATGTGAGAAAACCGGCTTAACAAAAACAAGATTGCAAAGTTCAGGAACATCGATCCCCGTGTCCAGCATTCCAACCGAAAGCGCAATTCTCGGCTGCGACTCTTTTTGAAATCGCTTAACCTCGTCATTTGCCCGATACATTTTAGATGTGATCACCTGAACATCACTGCTAAGGTTTGGAAACAGTTCTCCAAATACCTTTTTTACATGATCTGCGTGACGCTGGCTTGCACAGAAAAAAATGGTTTTACAGGGCTTACCTTCATCAGACTTGTAACACTGCGCCATAAATTCACGAACCACAATCGCATTTGTCATATCGTCCATAAAGATATTATCAAACTGTGAACCCATATATTCAGCATATTTCGGATCTTCTTCCTGCCTTCTGAGTTGATCTTTTAACTGCTTTGTCAACTTTGACCCTTTTATCCCCTCTGATAATACTTTTGTCTCAATAATCTCCGCACTATATGGAACCAGATCACCTTCTCGAACAGCCTCATCATAGGAATACTCAACAGTTGGCTCCCCATAATCACATCCAAAAAGATCATATGTATTTTTTGATTCACTTTCTCTGGGGGTTGCAGTAAGTCCTATCTTTATTGCATCAAAATGATCAGATATCAAGTTATTTTTATCATATATCGACCTGTGTGCCTCATCAAACACGATCAGGTCAAAAAACCCCGGGCTAAATTTCTCAAAAAGTTTTTTAGGATCCCCTCGTGTTAAGGTCTGGATAGTAGAAACATAAAGCCTGCTGCTTGTCGTGAAACCTCTTCGTAGATCGGCAATGGGTTCTGTAAAAAACTCTTCAAATCCATTCGTTCTCGCCTGATCAACAAGAGCCGTCCTATCAGCGATAAATAACACATTGCGAACCATATTGGCATTTATCAAAATGTCAATAATGGCCATTGCCACTCTTGTTTTACCGGTTCCGGTAGCCATATGGACAAGTGCTTTGCGATGCCCCTGTGAAAAATGCTCGCTCAATTTCATTACAATTTGATGACTTTTTATCCTGTCCACTATGCGAGAGTTAACCTTGACATCCTTTGGATCTCGCTTTTTGTTATGCAGATCGCTCCGTCGACTGAGGTCTTCCTGACTGAATGGATAACTGACCTTTCGCTCAATTCCATCCTCATCAATAAAACGCCAGACTCTCCCGTTTGTAAGAAAAATAGGAATCTTTCGATTCACTTGCTTTTCAATATCCTTAGAATAAGTTCGCGCCTGAATTCGTCCTTTCTCTTCATCTTTTGAGAAGCGTTTCGCCTCAATAATCGCTAAAACAGTATAATCCTCATCTAACAAAACGTAATCAATGAACCGATCAACGCCTTTTTCAACATTGCCACCAAATTCTACAAATTCCTTTGCATTAAAATCAGACTTAACAGAATTCACTTCTTGTTTGATGTACTTGTTAAGCCAGCCGCTTCTTTTTAAGGCTGGATCAATGTATATTTCTCTGGTCTTATTTTCATCAATTGACGAGATGGCATCATCAATATCTTTATTCATATACTAATAATGTATATTGTAGCATTTATAAGAGATTGTCGGAAAAGTCCAATAACTTATAACATTTTAACACACAGTCGGTTTTTAAAATTCCGTTTGACTTTACCGTCAATTCTTGTTTTTTTTACAAGTTGATAATATGTATTCCCTTTTTTATTTAAAATTAGTTGGTGGCAACAATTGGATACTAAACAGTATCTGTTTTTTTGTTGCTCTTGCAATAAAGGGTATATACGAGCACAGAGGTCACAGAAAGACCTTTTCCACAGCTTCAAATCATTTCTCTGTATCCTCTGTGGTTTCCCCAATTTCACCCCGATTTTGCAGATTTATTACAAATGTCGGCCGAAAGCATTATATCACAAAAATACTTCTATGGGTTGCACTTTGCGCGCTGGTGGTTTAGTGGCTATGACTGAGGCCTTCCAAGCCTCAAACCCGGGTTCGAATCCCGGTCGGCGCATTCCCTTCTTTTGTTTCCCTTTATTTTCAAAATGTGCGGGGGTTGCCCAGCCTGGCCAAAGGCGCAGGGCTTAGGACCCTGTCTCGTAGGAGTTCGTGCGTTCGAATCGCACCTCCCGCACCAACCACTACTTTCTATTACTATTAACATGAAGTACAACGATTTGTGTCACATTTAGTCTTAAAACATTATTGTTCGCATACTTACCAATTGGTTTCTTAACAGACATTTACATATCATCCAGATCGAATACCACGTATCTATTCTCACGCAAGCGTTCCTTTCCTTCGATATTTTCGCAACAAGCCACTTGTATCCTGTTCATTAATTAAATCAATGCAATTGCATATTTGGCGATATATCCTAAAATAGTGATGTTCCCCACACGATGTTAAAGAGAAACTAATAACCGATGAATAATGAATCAATATTATATTACCCTATATTTTGAAGGTTTACCCTTATTCCCAACAGCAACTTCATTCTCTTAACCCTTGACACTTATCGACAACTTCGTTCTGGTGATTGGTACCAGTTTTTTCCACTCCACTGTAGCATCATCTTCAAATACACAATCCTCAACCGTTTTTTCAGAAATCTTTCCATCTACCTCATATACATAGAATCCTTCTTCACCATCTGTTGATATCACAATATCCCGATTTCCAACCCTTTTGATCTCAACAGCCGAAACATTTTTCAGAATATCCAACAAATTTGCCCCTTTTTCCACTTCGATCTTCTGTGTTGGTGCAAAATAGTCAAGTGAATTATAAATATTTTTGGTATTGATGCTCAAAACATGTGTTCTACCAAATTTTGTTCGTTCGATAAGATCCGCATCTTCCAATATCTTGACATGCTTGGCAGTAACCGGTACCGAGATATTCAATTCCCTTGCAAGTCCTGATATGTGCAGATCGCTTTCAGCAAGTCTCTCAAGTATATTCAATCGGGTGTCGCTTCCAATTGCTTTGAATATTTTATTACCTATATGACTCATAATTGTTATCTTAAACATCGAATCGATATAAGTTATTCCCTTTATTTCGCAGAGTATGAATTTTCTAAAAACCCAAATTGCTGATAGGTCAATTTTGCAAAAAATAAAGTTTACTTGATATGAGAAAACACATACAGGATAAATTGAGCATCATCGAGTAGTATCGAGTTAACCATACAATGTCGCTAGATGGAATGGGTCAAGACAGATGCGAAAAACGGCGCGACCACACACGCGCAGCGTGGCACGTTCCTACACTATGAACATGAAACGTGAAAATCCTTGCTGACGCTTAAGATTTACTCGGAGTATATCTTTATAAAATATATACACTACAAAACGCTTTTCAAGCGGTATCGTATTTGCAGATCTGAGAATTGCATGTCTGGGTTGTGAGTTTGACAGCAGTGAAATGCGCCGCCTGCGGTGTGGGCTGATGCTCCGATTTCTTCCGTTTCGGTCAATTGCTGTACCTCTCTCTTTAACATCGACACCCACATGCACGCATAATTTACCTGCGAGTGTTCTGTGCACTGACGGCGCTGTGTAGAAACCCATAGGTCATTTTGGAGTTTAGAAAATTATGCCATATGATCTATACCCTTCATAATCGACAGTTTGAAGTTGACGCGACAGTAGTTTCTTGTGAAAATATCAGCCATAAAATTATGGAATATCAATTTTAATATTTGATGTTGTAATAATAACTTCTTTATTATTAATCCAAGCAATAACTGTATTATTGTTTCGACTGACAATGTTTGTCATTCCCAATAGATGAGTTTCCCAAGCTTGCGGTGATTTTGACGTGATCGTGACGGTGGTGTTCAGCACGTTACCGTATCGATACTCACTGCGATTTTCTACCTTGATATTAACAGTTGAAGCACCGTTTCCGCTTACAGACTTTTTCTTCCCTCCAATAATGTCGAAGATGCATAGATTAAGTTCTGTATCATCATTTGTCATAAAAGGTAAGGATCGTATTATCGAATCCGGACCCTGCCTGAGTATTACTGCTCCATTTTCGTAAACAAGTTCCTGATCAATCCAGAAATTATTTGAAGCCCTGTATTTGAAATAGCCGGTACTCATATTCATATGATCGTCTGTGCAACCATATTTGATATAATAGGGTCCTTCAAATGTTAATGAGAACGGTTGTGGGGTATTGTCTAGCATATTAGAAAAACCGTAGGCTGGATTTAAGACATCCATGCTTAAGTAATTCCCCATCACCCAGTCCTTAAGAACACTATAGGATGTAAGGCTTCCATTATCAGTGGTTTCTACCACTACCTTGTTGTCGGACGACCTGATGCAGATAGACGTTTTGTTATTGTTATCGTTGTTGATCTTTACCGTGTAATTGCCAGCTTCCATATATTTCATTGTGAAGATGAGGTCTGAAACAGTGGTTATGTTTGTAACGGTTGTGTGACCAGTTAGCACTTTTTCAACACCAGAAATATTGATCAAAGAAACGTTTACCCACCCATACCCGGGTTCAATAGTGAGTGTTCCGCTTGAAGATAATGAAGACATAAGGGGCAGCCCACCATCCCCCAGTGGGATAAAAACCTTTGCGTTTGAACAATCAGAGCCGGTTTTTGCAGCAAGTTCGGTAAAACTAGTGTGAACCTCCTGCATATGTTTAATTTCATGTTCAGCAGCAAGAGATGGAATATAATAGGCATTTATCGCTGTAATAAATGTAGTAATTACCGCAAGGATCAGTATTGCAGAAACCACTGTCGAAACCGCATCAGTATTCATTGATAAATGTTTCATGTTTGGTCCACCTCGGCAATTGCAAGTACTGCCCTTTGATGTATGACCGAGACCTCGGATACGTTCATCAGGTTAGTGGTCAAATGGATTGTTTGTGGGAACCTCCAGACCTGATCAGGAAGCAAATGCTCGTCTTGATATCCCGTTTCATTGCTAACGACGATTTTCACCTCTGATGCTTTCAAGGGGTCACCGCCCACATGGGTTATATCGATGATACTCGAATTTGTCTCATTGACTACTAACTCAATTTCCACATAAGGAACCCGCTCATCCGGAAGCAGGCCGTAAACAGACATTGAAAACACTGCAACGAGCATTACCGCAATCGAAAGTTTCAACATTTCCCCTATCATTTCAGAAGCCAAAATTATCACCTAATAACCCATTAATATCGTAAACGCTACATATGTCACTATCAGAAAGATCACCGAGTGCTTAAGTCCGAATAAAAGGCGGCCTTCTGCCATCTGTCCGGTAATAAGACCTGAGAAAAATCCTAATATCCCACATGTTGCGAACATTGTTGAATTTATATTTGCAGCAGCCACAGCATGTGTGCCCAGTGCTGTGATGGAAGGCATGAACTGCATGGAAAATGAATAGCAAACGTAAATAAAGGTGCCAAATGCTATGTAGATCGTTGCCAGATAGACAAATGCCGTATCAAACCTGTCTCTCCGTAATCGAATCGTATTTTCGGCATCATTTGCTGCTATTAAAAGGACATTTTTAGTGTCATTGCTTACTTCACTTGCTTTTACGATAAGCGTAATAGCCCTTCTAAGCGCAGGCGTACCAATACGGTTTTCGAAACGTATTAGTGCTTCTTTCATTTCGCATCCCCATTCCATGTCAAGCCACATCCTCCGGACTTCCCTTGAAAGAAGTCCTAGATCGGATTTTAACACCAGACCGATGGCATGTTTGAGTGTGAGTCCGATTTCGTTCATCTCGGCAAGTCTTCGCAGGAAATCGGGAATAGCCTTATCCATTTTTGTAAGCCTTCTCATCTTGAACTCATAAGCGATCGAGAGGGGGATTATTACGAGCACAGTGGCAAGTAGAAGCTGCTTATCCAGACTCAGGTCAGGCAGTAAAAACGGGATATACATAAGCGGTATTCCTATGAACATCGCACGTAGAGGATTTTCATAAAATATGGATCCTGGATTTTTTATATATTTACTAAATTTATTAAACTGTTTTTTCCTTTTGTACTTGTTTATCTTGTGTGTATATTCCGCTTCATTGATTATTTCCCTCTCCACAAAGAAAGTCCTTTTGAGACTGGTATTGTTCACTTGCTTCATATCCAGATCTTCTTTTGGCGATATCGAATCGATTATGATGATCATGGCAATCGAGCCTACGGGAAGTCCGATAAATAGTGTTTGGAAAATATACGGTGCTTGCGACGTCTGGAGAAATCCTATAGTAACAAGAGTGACCAAAAGGAAGATCGGGACTGCAACAAAGGCAACAACATAGACTTCGCATAGAAGTTCAAGGTTTTTGAGGAACATTTCCTGTGTTTTCTTTGCATGTTCAAAATACTGGTGCATTTTCACTGAAAAATACTGGTGGGCATTGCTGCCGCCTTCAACCATTGGCACGAGGTTTTCAAGGAATTCCCTGAAATTCTCGGATGGTGTTGTCCTGGCTGCGTTTTTTATTGCAGTGATTATATCGCTGCCTAACAGTTCCACATCCCTGACGATATATAATGCTTCCTTGGACACCTCACCATAGATATGGTGGTTTTTTGCAAGTTCCTTGAAAATCTCATAAATAGGAATGCCACCTTTCCCCATCCCATAGCAGAAAGCAGCTGCATGGGGCAGCATCACATCTATCTTGGTCCTGCGGGATGCGGCTGTGAATTTCGGGTAGAACATCAAGAATTTAAAAACAACATACCCGATAAGAAGTGGAATGACAATTAAAAAACCATAAATCGGAATGTACCGCTGTAAAAGTTCTGGAAACGGGAATATTCTCTGCTGTAGCAAAATACAGAGTGAAATAAAAGATACAAAAACAGCCGCTGCTGCATAGGAATAAGATATGTTGACATATGCCGGATAGGATATGCCTATTCTTGCTGCCCGGAGGTTTTTGCGGAGATTGTAATATTTTTCCGGGTTTTTCTTTACATATCGTCTGATGAAATTCATATCGTATACCGCACTTATGGGATTCAAGGGATCAAACTGTTCCTTTTTCCAGATTGTTCTTAAGATGATAGGTCGGATAATACATTTTCAGGATCTTTGTAATACATGTTTATCCACTGAGCAACACTTTCATAATCACGAATTCCTTTTGCTATGAGGGAATCTAAAAATAACATTCTCTTGTTAAGGTCAGCTTTAAGATCTTCACCGCTCCATCCTCTTGTTTGTTTGATATCTTCAAGTACAGTAGAACCTTTTTCAAGTAAATGAGATGCTTTATTTTCGAAAATATCAGTTACTTGATCCCATACAAATGAATCCTCTGTTTCAATCGTATTTGCCACTCTTACTATTTCGGAAACCACTGCCACTCTTCGTTTCTCAACTCCAAGATTATAGGCGTTTATCTGTACGCATATTATATCAAGAGCCGAGAACATCGCAGCAGGCACGCTTATCGGAGGATTTGTGAACCTGTTTATTACCTCCGACGCTGAACCTGCATGGAAAGTAGAGCAGGTGGAATGTCCGGCATTCATTGCCTGAAACAGGGTTTGTGCTTCCCTGCCCCTGACTTCCCCCACGATCAGGTATTCCGGGCGTTGTCTTAACGAGGAACGAAGCAGGTCATCAAGATCGACCTTGCCAATATTGTCAGTGGAAATACCATCCCTGGTAATGGTGGAAATCCAGTTGTCATGAGGCAGCTGAATCTCCTTTGTATCTTCAAGTGAGACGATTCTCTTATTTGGAGGTATGAACATGCCGATAGCGTTCAGCGATGATGTCTTTCCGGAAGCGGTACTCCCGCAAAATATGATGTTCCTGTGGTTCTCCACACAGAGCCAGAAGTATGCCATCATTTCTGATGAGAATGTGTGCCATGCAACAAGGTCTAAAGGCGTCAACGGTGTTTTTTTTAGTCGTCTTATGCTGAATGAACTTCCGTTGGGACTTATTTCCTGACCATAGGTTATGTTGATGCGGGAGCCATCACTCATGACCGTATCAAGAATCGGGGTCGAGGCAGACAGGTGGCACCCGCTTTGCTGGGAGATTCGCATCACGAACGAGTTGAGTTCGTCACTGCTGTTAAATACAATGTTGGTAGGAATGCTTCCATAAGCAATGTGAAAAACATGAATATGCATGTTTACACCATTGCACCATATATCTTCGATATTCGGATCGCGCATGATTGCGCTGATCTTTCCGAATTCTATAAAGTCCCGCCTCACGTAATAAAACATCTTTTCAAAAGACTTTATTTCAAGTTCAGCATATTCGGAAAGTACCTGTTCTGTTTTTTCTCTTAGTAACTTGCATTTATCAATAGAATTGATATTGTCGATATCACACACACCTTCCAGCGTGAGTACGTCCTTGAGAACATCATGGACATCTTCAATTAGCAAAATCTCAAAACTGTCCAGCTCTGGCTCGATGACCTTATACTCGACCTCTTTTTGTTTTGTTTTCACTATGGAAACAAATGAATATGGGTTATCTACCCAGTACCGTTCAAGCTCTTCAAGATCAGATGATGGAGTAAAAGAAACAAGGTCCCCGTCAACCGCGGGGTTATATGAATGTTGTTCTTTATACTTTTCTTTAGATTTTGTAAAAGAGAGAAATTTTGATGATAGGGCTTTTACGTTTTTTGTGATCGGTATCATGGTATTTGATCAGTCAAGCTGTTGAAATCGATTGGATCGTATCACGTTTTTAAAAAAAAGGAACCCTTGATCAAGGGTTCATTGGCAATTGTGTTGAGTATACGGTCTGACCGCTCGCAATGTCGATTATTGTGAGCCTGAACGGTGTGCCGACTGTTACACTTTGTGCAATGTCATCTCCCTTAAATGTCGCAATTGGGTCGATAGACCAGATAGGATGTGCAGGAATAAATTCAATTGTCGCAACATCCCCTGGTCTTAGATAGTTAGATTTTGGTGAGAACGTAACATTGCTCATATTGATATATCCGGTTATCAAAGGAGTACCGGATGCAATTTCTATTTTCGTATTACCTTTGGACAAAATATCCCCACCAAGGTGGTTGAGTGTAATATGCCCATCAGTCCATGATGCTTCAGCACTGAAGGTTGCCCGTGGTGCGGCATCCTGAGACCCCATAGTTGCGGCATATGAACTTACAGCAGCAGCCAGAATCACAGTTACAACGATCATCAACATGACACCGATAACTGGCGTTACTCCGCGGTTGTCTGCCATCAGTTTTCTATTGTATCTCATCTCATATCACCTCAACTTCGGTTTGGAAAATAACTTTTTGGCTTGGAATATGAATGATCCTGACTGTGACCCAATCACCATCTTTGATTGAATTCCATTCTGAAAACATTGCTTCCATGCCTGTCGTACCGTCGTAGTTGCTGTACTTGTCTGCTACCATGACAACTCCTGATTTCACAGTATAGTTGCCGAAATTTTTGTCGGGACTTGTACCAAAATAACCATCTGATGGATTGTTCAAGTATGGAGAGGTTCCACTTCTATCATAAGTGGTATTATTCGATGTAAAGCTATAATCGGTATTCCCGCTGTTTGGCAACACTTCTGTTACAGTATTTCCAGCATCAATGGTAATGATCTTCAAGTCCTTCGTCTGTATCGCATCACCTGTAATTTCTTTTATGGAAATATAAGAAAAGGGATAGTCTGGTCCCATATCACCAATCGCATTTTTCTCAATCTTCACATCAAAAACAGCCGTTGGCGCGGTTGATGTTGTTGATACCATTCCACTGCTGTATGAACTGACAGCCGCTGCCAGTATCACTGTCACTACAACCATCAGCATCACACCAATGACTGGTGATGTGGCTTTTGAATTATTTTGAAACATATTTTTTTTATTCATATCGTGATCCACCCATTAATTTTATTCACATCAATGCCGTGTGAAAGCCGTGTCATGTATATATGGCACGGCTAGACACAAAACAAATGTAGGAATATGTCATCTAATGTATGATATTATAAATACCATCTTTTTTTGATAACAGGTGTATCCTAAATGGGTAATACGATGCAAATTGTGAAAACGTCAACCAAACAGATTGGATTGAGAATGAACATTTATCCCCCCATTTTATCTGAATGAAGCAGAAGATTCCTACCTTGATGACTAGTGTTGAGTCAACCATACAATGCCACCAGATGGAAAGGGGCAAGACAGATGCGAAAAGCAGCGTGACCACATGCGCGCAGCGCGGCACGTTCCTGCACTGGGAACATGAAACGAGAAAATCCTCGCTGACGCTCAGATTTACTCGGAGTATATCTTTATAAAATACATACACTACAAAACGGTTTTCAAGCAGTCTCGTATTTGCAGATCTGAGAATTGCATGGTTGGGTTTGGGGTTGTGGGTTTGGTAGCAGTGAAATGCGCCGCCTGCGGCAGTGTACGACAAGAAGTTATATCACAAATTGCCTCACGGCTACTCCTTCCATTTGGAGTAATCCTACTGTGAGATGCGTCAATGGTAACGTTGGGGTGTTAAGTTCACAGGATAACGTGGGAAAACCCGAAAGTCCAATTCGGCTTAACTGCAAGGATAAGGAAACTATGAAGAGTGTAATGCGAACCATCGTAAGAATCGTGAAGGCGAATAAGCGTAACTGGACTGCCACGCTTAAACCAAAAGGTGTGGAATCAGACTACAATGACTGCCGCTGCATTGTAGGGAATGGACAAATGGTTCCCGGTTTAAAGATGGCTTCTAAGGTTTCCATAATTATTTGTGATATAGAACTTGGTAAGCCCAACATGCTCCCGAAAACGGGTAGGAACTCCGCGAGGGGCAACGATGGTATAGTGGGTATAGGAGATAGTAAAAAGCGAATGACAATTTGTAATGAGTTGTATAGAGGTTCAAAATTTGCCTTGACCCGAAAGGGTGCAGACTTACCAAAGGTGTTTCATTGTATGAATGGAGGCAAACTTATGAATGTAAGATGCTCAACGACGCTGAAAAGCGAGAGACTTACAGACGTTCAATGCGTTAATAGGCTGCAAACCAGAATTACAAAAGCAGTATTCGAAATGAGAACCTGCTGCCCGATATACAAAGGGTTATGGAATGCTTGAGCCGTATGCGGTGAAAGTCGCAAGTACGGTTCTTAGAAGAGGGAGAGCGAGTAATCGCTCTTCTTTATTCGACTGTCATGTTGGATTTAGTTTCAAATAAACAAACTGATTAGTGTTAGTGTTAGTATTGCCGTGTCAACCCTATAATATCACTAGGCTAGATTTGTAACATCTACTCCCATAATCCGACACTTGAAAGTTGCCGCGACACTAGCGGTAGGGGGTAGTTCAAATGGCGTATCCTTACTTAATCCCCATTTTTTTCAGTGCTGCCATGCTCTTTTTGATATATTCGCTGTTCCTGTGTTCAAGCACTTTTATGCCTCTGCTTTTTTTCAATACATCACGTAAGCTGGAAAAATCTATGTTCCCACCGCCAATCCACGAGTGTTCGTCCTTTTCCCCGTAATTGTCATGCAAATGGAAATGCCCGATGTCGTATTTTATGAACTCGTTGAGGTTCCCAGTTGTATTTGCATGTCCTACATCCAGCGCAAAACCTGTTTCATTAAGATCGATGTCCGGATGTCTAAAAAGGAAGCAGTTCCAATCAGGCATATTCTCAATGCATATCTGCACTCCGGTATCACCGGTAATGTCTGCAAACTCGCCGATGGAATTGTTTAGAGCCGCCTTTGCCGCAGGGAGATCATAAGAATAAGAAAAATAACCGGGATGAACTACCAGTACCTCAGCATCTATTTTGATGCATATGTCTACCGTCTGGCGTACCAGTTCCAGACTTGCCCGGCGAATCGGCTCCCTGATACTGCTGATATTCAGATCGGTAGTGGGAGCATGGACACTGTACTTGAGGTCATACGAAAGAGGCGTTTGTTCGTTACGGAAAATATCGTGCAAACCCTCTGAGAATATCTCTGCGCATTCTGATATTTGCTCAATATTATCCAGTGCCTGTGACAGCGGCAGGTCTTGAAATGCATAGGAGGATATTCCAATCATAGGTTGAATTTCACAATGGTAGTGATTATAAGACTTTCGTATTTGTTGGCTTTGGGATAAAAATGCCGACGCATAGCGGTTCCAAAAATAATATTGTCCCAAGGCCGATTATATATACTCTGGATTGCGCCCCGGATTTGAATATTTGGATGATTTCAATACCAACAGTTAGATCCAATAAAACATTCTTCCTTATTTCAATGTACATATACAATGGTTTTGCTTAACAAAATATAATTGTTGGCTTAATCAATAAAAAATATATAAGATAATCGTAAGCATCACTTGTGCTTGTTCCATGTTTTAAGTTCGTATCTGGTTTTGATGTGCGTTTTTTAAGTTGCCTACGGATTATTCAAAGCATATTTCTGTATGGTATCCAACGTGTAAAATAGTTCAACGCCATATCGATACAGGATAGTGTAAACGGACGATTTCTTTTTTACTAACCCTTACTCCCCAATCCGCTCACAATCCTATACTATTATGCAACAATATGTTCATGTCCAATCTATAAATGATATACTATTTTACTAACATATGTAATCCAGAAAGATAATAATAGGTCTGAAATTTTAAATGACAAACTATTCAGTCTAATGATAACGTTTATGTATGGCTGAACAGTTACAATTTTCAAATTATATATTGCGGTTAATCCAACTGGTATGAAGGATTTTTCGAAGGTCAGTAGTATGGAAATATGCCGCAAGCGGCACGTTCCACTCCTACTAACTACCTACATTCACAAAATACGCAGTTCCTACGTGGAGCGCTCCGCACAAATACAAATACGCTGAAGGCGAGCGAAACCTCTGTGTGTTTGTACAGTGTGTATGCAGCGCTTGTGCAAGTCAGTGTTGGAGGAACGTGCCGCGCTACGCACGTGTGGTAGCACCGTTTTTATCCTGAGCTCGTCAAACGGCCTGTGCCACAATACAACGATGCACTGATTAAACAAATACCTTAAAAAGTACAAAACCGTCATCAAGAAAATTTATGCAAAATCTACATAGACGTGCGGAATGTGAGATAATTCACCCATTTAATTTTATTCGCATTAGTCACGTGTAAAAGCCGTGTCATATATTTATGACACGGCTATACAGCGAAGTAAATGAAGGAACATGTCCCTTAAATCGAAATGTTATAAATACCATCCCATTTCAATAATAAATGTAATCTAAATGGGTGAGGCAATAAACTGATGAAAACATCACCCAAAAAAAGCTGTTTAACCCTATTTACTAACATTCCTTACCCAAACCATCATTTATATAAGAGAAATCGCTAAATGTGGAGCGAGGAAATGATAATGCCAATACCAAAAACATCCTACATCGTCATGCTTATCCTAACTACACTCCTTATATCAAATGTGCAGGCATACCCAATAAATATAACAGACAATTTTGGCTATGACGTGACAATTGAAAAAGCACCTGAACGTATAATTTCTCTCTCCCCCTGCAACACAGAAATATTATTTGCTGTGGGTGCCGGGAACAGGGTGGTCGGCGGAACTACATACGATCAATATCCGCAAGAAGCTGTTAATTTACCCAAGATTGGTGGATTCTCCACCATAAATATCGAAGCTGTGGTAAACCTCACATCGGATTTGATCCTTGCTGAACATGGCAATGGCGAAGATACCATAAATGCATTGAAAAACCTAGATCATACAGTGGTCTCATTAAACCCAAAAACAATGGATGATATTCTTGATAATATCCGGCTTGTAGGACGTATCACCGGAAATACAGATACAGCTACATTGATCACAAGAGATATGACACAGCAGATTAAAGATATGACATCCCTGACCGAAAATCTTACCCTTGATCAGAGGCCACGTGTGCTTTATCTGGTATGGCATGACCCGATTTATGCAGCAGGCTCGGGCAGTTACCCAAGTGACCTGATATGGATGGCAGGCGGTAATAATATTATTGAAGCCGAAGGCTGGCCAATCATCAGTCTTGAGCAAGTTGTCAGTAAAAACCCGCAAATAATAATTTGCTCGGGCATGGGAGGAGGGTCCTATACTATAATGGAAGCCATAACCAGTAATCCAATACTTGCCCAAACAGATGCAGTACAAAATCAAAAAGTTTATGCAATTGAGGATCCAAACATAATTGAACTTGCAGGCCCGCGAATAACACAGGGACTGGAAGAACTGCATAGTTATATTGCACCTGAGATAAAACAACATAGCGAATTATCAACGATTACTATGAGTGAAAAACCAGATGTAACTGGTGCTGAAGATCAAGAAAATACATCTCAACTCCCAGGATTTGGAATGTTACTGGCAGCAAGTATGATGCTGGTGGTTTACTCGATGAGAAAACTATAATTATGACGAAATTTGGAAAATCTATCATTTTCATACTGGTATTGCTTTTGATATCAGCAATTATTACCAATACAGCCATAGGTTCCACAAGTATTTCCCCATTTATCACCGCAAAGATCCTTCTTGCCCGATATTTTTTCATAGAATCTACATGGACCTCCAGCCAGGAAATTATTATAACTAATATCCGCCTTCCAAGAGTGCTTCTGGGAGGTTTTGTGGGTGCAGCACTTAGTACAGCCGGATGTGCAATGCAGGGACTTCTAAAAAATCCCATGGCGGATCCTTATATAATTGGAATGTCATCCGGTGCTGCACTTGGCGCATCCCTTGCTTTTATGCTGCTGATGCCGGTACAAATTCTAGCATTTATAATGGCTATTATCACCATATTCATTGTATACAATATCTCCGTTATTGGAGGAAAAGTGCCGGTTGACACCCTTTTGCTTGCCGGTATAGCCGTTGGTTCATTTCTGGCGGCGATTACATCGTTAATTATTTTTCTTGCCCAATCACCTCATCAGATTATCTTCTGGCTGATGGGAGGTCTCTGGACTGCAAACTGGGACAAAGTGAAAATCACAGCAATCCTTGTGACAATCGGTATTGTTATGCTATATCGCTATTCATGGAAACTGAATGTAATGCTGCTGGGCGAAGAAGAGGCGCAGTATCTTGGTGTTAATGTTGAGCATGTTAAGCAATACGTACTGGTGTTTTCTGCATTAATTACGGCTGCAGCAGTATCAGTTAGCGGGATTATCGGGTTTGTGGGACTCATCATTCCCCATATCATGCGCATTCTTGTGGGCCCGGATCACAGGATACTTTTTCCTGCTTCGACCCTTATGGGTGCAATTTTCCTGATACTTACAGATACTTTTGCCAGAACCATTATGGACTCAGTAGAACTGCCTGTTGGTGTAGTAACTGCCATGTTTGGTGCCCCATTTTTCATCTACCTTTTAAGAAAGAGGAGGGATAACCTGTATGCTTAAGATCAAAGACCTGAATGTAAGTTACGGGCAAACTCAAGTCTTACAAGAGATTGGATTAAGTGCCACTGAAGGTGAATTTATAGGGATAATCGGTCCGAACGGTTCAGGAAAAACAACATTGCTAAAAACTATTACAAATGTTTTAAAACCCACCTCCGGGACGATTGTGATCGATGGAACAAATATTGAAAAAATGGGGAGCAATGAAATTGCAAAAAATGTGGCTGTTGTCTCTCAGGTAGTTTCAATTAATTTCGAGTTTACTGTGAAAGACATTGTGTTAATGGGAAGAAATCCTTATATCAAAAGTTCTGAAAGCGTTGAGGATATTAATATTGCAAATGATGTGATGGAGAAAACAAACATCAATTTTTTGAAAGACAGAATGATCACTCAGTTAAGTGGAGGGGAACTGCAAAGGGTAATCATAGCAAGAGCTCTTACGCAGACGCCTAAGATTTTGCTTCTTGATGAACCGACTTCACATTTGGATATAACCAACCAGATAGAAATATTAAATCTTGTAAAGAAATCTTCAACAAAAGGTATGCTTGTCATAGCAGTGATGCACGACCTAAATCTTGCTGCCTATTATTGCGATAAGATATGCCTTCTGCGCGATGGATGCATGATATCGATTGGAACTCCGAAGCAGGTGTTGACCCCTTCTAATATTGAAGTTGCATTTAATCTTCCCATCGAAGTAATGAATAATGATAGAACTAATTCAATCTATGTGATGCCTATACTGGAGCCATTAAATGAAATATCAGATTAAAGATACAAGCTTGATCATTGAAGGAGATTTTGAAGCTATAAGTTCAGGTATAAATGGTGGTCGGGGATGTGTTGGAAGTCTAATTAACCATCAGGTGCAACCTGCATTTGATCACTGCGAACCTGCTGAATATCTGGACAATGTGGCAAATTCCTTTATACTAAAAAAGCCTTACTTTGGACTTTTGACAGCAGTTGACATGAATGACCTATGTGTAATGACAGAAGATTATTTGACTACTTTTGTCACCGCTGGTATCACTCATCCTTCTGGTTTTAAGTTTAACAAGCCAGGAACCATTAATATAATTATTACTGTTGATGGAATGTTGTCCGAAAGTGCAATGGTTGGTGCAATAATTACAGCCACTGAGGCAAAAGGACTTGCACTTTTGGATATGGGATATGATTTTTTAGGAACAACCACTGATGCTGTGATAGTGGCATATCACAACCATACTGGAACAGAAACATACCTGGAATATGCCGGCCCATACACAGAATTTGGTAAGATGATTACAAGAACTGTTATGAAAGGTGTTAAAGACGGAGTGAGAAAAAACGAATCTCCCCAACATTGAGTGGGTAAGTATTAGACGGGATAAACAGGATGGGTCAAGCCACTTGTATCCTGTCAATCCTGTCCATTAATTCAAGCAATGCGATTGTATATTTGACGATATATCCTGAATAGTGATGTTACCCACACGATGTTAAAGAGAACCGAAAATTTGCTGACGCAAGCGTTTATTTATGCTGAATAGTGTCAGAGATTATGTCAAATGGGATTTTAAACAATTATTGGGTATAAAATTAGTGAAAATGTCGGACTTTTCCGACAATCTCAACTACAGAATAACGTCATAGTTTCAATGCTTCTAATTTGATAACATATTAATATCAGACGATGTTCATTATTCTTTATGTATGCCGATACAAATGCAACAGAGGTCAGTGTCAAAGGAGTATACATGATAGATGCGTATGGAGGACCTGCACCTGCGGTTTTGCTTGAGGACGAGAACGGGCTTTTGATGCCGATATATATAGGGCAGCCCGAAGCGATATCGATCAGTGCGGCAATGAAAAATGAGACCATGCCCCGCCCTCTTGCACATGACCTGATGATCTCTATACTGGCACGACTTGATACGAGAGTTGAAAGTGTGCTTATCGATGACAAGATCGATAAGATATACTATGCGCGCATCACACTCGAAAAGGATGGGGCGATTATGGATTTTGACGCGCGCCCAAGCGATTGTATCGCACTTGCGCTGCGTGATGATGCACCGATCATGGTTACAAGCAGCGTGCTGGCGCGCGCCGTAGTTGATAAAGAAAAACTCCGTGGTGCAAGGGCGATAGATGGATTTATGTAAGAAATTTAATAATCATTAAATCATTACCAAATTAACTATACTTTATCTCAATTAACGAAGTGACAACATGCTCACAAAAAGAATTATCCCATGTCTTGATGTAACGCTTGATGAATCCGGTGGAACGGTTGTCAAGGGTGTTGAATTTGTAGATCTGAAAAAGGCAGGTGACCCTGTGGAACTTGCAAAGCGCTATAACGAACAGGGCGCGGATGAACTGGTGTTTTTGGATATTACGGCATCCCATGAGGGACGCGGCACGATGGTAGATGTCATCGAGCGTACCGCAAGCGAGGTGTTCATTCCGCTAACGGTCGGTGGTGGCATAAACTCTGTTGAAGATGTACGCCAAATCCTGCGTGCTGGTGCGGACAAGGTTACGATTAACACGGCTGCGGTGAAGAATCCCGAACTTATCAGGGAAGCATCCGGCATCTTCGGTTCGCAATGTATTGTTACTGCAATAGATTGCAGACGGAATGCAAATGTTGAGGATAATCCTGATAAAACAATTCTCACTCTTGAGGATGGAACGCCTGCATGGTATGAAGTGGTGATATACGGTGGACGCGAGCCAACCGGAATTGATGCTGTCCAGTGGGCAAAGAAAGTTGAAGAACTCGGTTCCGGCGAGATCATGCTTACCAGCATGGACAGGGATGGGACATACGACGGTTTCGACATTCCGATAACTCTTGCGGTGTCCGAGGCTCTGGAGATCCCGATCATAGCATCGGGAGGTGTCGGGAACCCGCAGCACATGTACGAGGGTTTTGTGAACGGAAAAGCCGATGCTGCCCTTGCTGCGAGCATTTTCCACTTCGGAGAGTATACGGTTAACGATACAAAGAAGTACCTGCGGGAAAAGGAGATTCCTGTACGGCTCTGATGCCGGTTTTACGAAGGCGAGGATAATAACATGGAGATTGCGGAATTCCAGAAATTGATGCACGACCTGTACGCACATAACGACCGGCGACGCGGTGCTACTGCGACCATGCTCTGGCTTGTGGAAGAAGTTGGAGAACTTGCAGAAGTCGTGCGAAGAGATGATATCGACGGTGTAAAAGAGGAAATAGCAGACTGTTTTGCGTGGGTTGGTGCGCTTGCCAATCTGTATGATATCGATCTTGAAGCGGCATTCCTTGCAAAGTATCCCGATATGTGTCCGACCTGTGGGAAGAAGCCTTGTATTTGTACAGATTGAAATGAGTCGTTTAGCCGAAATGAAAACAACACAACGACACGCCGCAGGCGGCGCGTTCCCATGCCACTGGCCAAATACAGATCGATATGTCCCTTTACTGTTGTCTTCGTGCACACAAACAAGCATTATGGCATTGCAGGAACATGCGCGCTTCGCGCGGTGACAGTATCGTTCTTTTAAACAATTTGAACATATATTACCCCACGTCTATTTTTAATTTGATCTGTGCATAGATGCAGTGGCTAAAAAACCTAAAACCCTCTATTATACTGAAAGGTTTGATGCTAAAACCCTACATCATAATGAAAGGACATCCACTTACTATTCCACTTCGGTATCGATGGCATGCTCCAAACCTTATGACCGATTATGTGCTAAAAAACAACTGCCCAGATAAATTCTTATCAGAAGTTATAAATACCCCCTCACTCCATATAAAATTGAGGAAGATATATTGGCGTGGAACAAATCAACCATAATCAGAATTCTGATATTAACATCTATTCTACTTGCATTCACTTTGTCAAGCGGATGCCTTCGAAGTTTTGAAGAGGAAAGCCGGCTTAGAATTACGAACATGGATATTTCTGCAAAAGAGGTGAAAAGCGCTTTTGTGGATCTTGATGTCACAACTTATGTTGAAAACTTCCACGGCGATTCGAGCAAGAACACATCGCTCCTGCTGAAAGCGTTTAGCACAAGAACCGGTTTGCTTGAGGTGCAGACGCAGGACGATATCGGTATAATTGACAAGGGTGATACTGTAACCATTACCCAATCTCTTAAACTGCAAAAAGAAGGCGGATACCGGATCGTTGCTGTTCTGTTTGAAGAAGACAAGAGAAAGAATACCGGGGAAATTACAATTTATAGTTTAGAGAACCTGCCGGCAGATGTTCAGGATATCGGGATTGAGGTTGCCGGAATGGATTTCCTTGTGCGCGAAGTCGATGGCGGCAGGGTGGTGATACAAACTGACCTGTATCTTACAAATGAAGGTACCGCTGCAAGCGGTGATTACCAGATGCTCATCAAGGCACGGGAGATGGATGCACGCCTACTTGCCGATAAGGAATGGATGCAGACCGGTTCGATCAAGCCTGAAACCACCGTGATAAGAAGTTTGAATCTGACAGTTCCAAATCACTACAACTACGTTGTTGAAGTATTGATATGGAGCAATGATACAATTGTCAAACGCGGGGAAGATTATGTACAACTCAAACCACAAATGACGATTGATGTTGGAACACAAGTCGAGACAAAACACATCGAAACAAGTGATTTTATCGTACCTGAAGAAGTAAGGGATGAGGTTTGGTATGGGGATGCCCCAATGGAAGAGACACCCGGATTTGGGATATTGTTAGGCATTGTCGCGATATTATCAGTAGTACTGATACAGAGGAGGAGAGAGAAATGAACGATACGACTGGTACAAAACCTACAATGGAGGAATACTTCAAAAGGGGAGTGTTCATCATTGCCATGCTATTGTTATTCGTAGCCACATTCCAACTTTATTTTTCAATGGAAAGTATAATCAGGACATGGCTTGAGTACGAGTATGTCTCGATCTTCAAGGCATTCTACAATCTCGGCGTAATATTGATCTGTGTTTACCTGATAAAACTATATATTGTTAAAAGGTAGGGGCTACTGGCTCCTATTATTTTTTGATAGTACAATTTAAATCGATGCAGAGGTGCCTGCAAAACCAAACATACTATATAATATCCAGAGCACTGCACAGATTAGGAACATGAGCGCAAAACCTGAATTACTGGCTCCTGCAGGAGACCTGGAATCCCTTATTGCAGCCGTGGAGAACGGTGCAGATGCAGTATATTTTGGGGCAAATATGTTCAGTGCCAGGGCGTTTGCCGGTAATTTTTCGGTCGATGGTATTGTGAATGCCATTGACTATGCACATCTGAGGGGAGTCAAGGCATACGTAACAGTAAACACCCTCATAAAAGACAGTGAAATGGAAAATGCCATCAATCTACTGTATTATCTGAACGAGTATGGTGCAGATGCTGTGATAGTGCAGGATATCGGACTTCTGTCAAAGGTGCGAGAACTCTTACCCGATCTTCCTATCCACGCAAGTACCCAGATGACGACACACAACATCGAAGGTGTGAAGTTCCTTGAGGAGTTGGGCGTTAAAAGGGTTGTACTTGCAAGAGAGATGTCACTTGATGAAATAATAGAGATCAAACAAAATACTGACATTGAGATCGAGACTTTCATACATGGTGCACTGTGTATATCATATTCAGGGCAGTGTCTCCTTAGCAGCATTATCGGTGGGCGGAGCGGAAATCGCGGATACTGTGCCCAACCCTGCCGGAAAAAATATAAACTGCGTGCCAATGGAAATGCTGTAAAAACAGATGGAGAATACCTGTTAAGTCCAAAAGACCTTAACACGACCGCAATACTGCCACAACTCATTGATGCAGGTATTGATTCTTTTAAAATAGAAGGTCGCATGAAACGACCTGAATATGTTGCAGGTGTTGTCCAGATATATCGCCGACTGATAGACAGGTATGTGGAAGAACCTTCTGAATATTACGTCACAAATGATGAATCGATGCGTCTCGCACAACTTTTCAATCGTGGTTTTACGTCTTCATACTTTTTGGGGAAGCCACGCATCGATCTGATGAGCCGCAAACGACCATACAATCGAGGGATACCTATCGGCACTGCTATTGAATATGACCGAAAGTCAGGATGCATACGTGTGGATCTTAGTGGAGAACTCAACATCGGCGATGGGATCGGGATTGAGGATGGTTTGGTTGAAACGGGGGAAGTTGTCCATAACATGTACGAAGATAACAGGAAGATAAATCACGCTGATGCAGGCATGGTTGTCGAGATCCCTTCCGATACACAGGTACGCGCAGGCAGTACAGTTTACAAGACGCTTGACAAAACATTAATGGAATCGCTACAGAAAATATTCAAATCCACTGTTCCGATTCGGAAAGTGCCTGTTACCATCTCTGCAAAAGCTGTTGCGGGAGAAACATTTCAACTGAAGATAGAGGACATTGATTTCAACATGGTGCAGATCGAGTCAAAGTATATGGTAGAGAAGGCTGTTAAAAGACCTACTACCAAAGAGCAGATAACACAGCAATTAACAAAACTCGGGAACACTGTTTTTGATATATTTACCATCGATGTAAGTGTCGATGACGATATATTCATTCCCATCAGCCAGTTAAATGATATCAGGAAAGATGCTGTGTCTCGTCTGAACAATGCACGTATGGCACAATGGAGACGTATTCCACATGCCAGATACAATACAACGTGGTCATGTTCAACCGATGAGAATATTTCAACCAAAAAACCTGTGCTCACTGTTAGTGTGGATTCTCCGAAATGTGTGAATAATGCAATCTCCGGCGGCGCGGATGTGATATATCTTGACAGTGAATGCATCCGAAACGAAGATAGAACGGATATTGAATCTGCAACCGAACATGTGCATCAGGCAGGACGAAAGATATATTTCGATACGCCAAGGATTGTCAAAGATGAAGGGATGAATGTGGTCAAGGATATTTTCCGCATTGCAAAAAAACTCGGTGCTGATGGGGTTGTAGTATCAAATGCGGCTACGTTCAATTGTGCAAAGAAGATGGGACTCGGAATAATATTAGATAGCCCGTTTAACGTGTTCAACTACAGTTCTCTCAATTTTTGGACAGAACAGGGTGCACAGATGATCGTGCTTTCACCAGAACTGACACTTGAAGAAATTGAACAGATCGCACCATTTGGTGAAACTGAATGTATCGTGCACGGACGGCTGGAACTTATGGAATCCGAACACTGCATTGTTGGAGGAATGTATGAGGGTGCTTGCCCTGCGCCGTGTAAGGATCATGAGTTTGAACTCGTGGATGAGAAAAGATACACATTCCCGATCAAGATGGACTCTGATTGCAGGATGCATGTACTGAATTCAAAAGTGCTATGTATGCTTGACGATATTCCAAAGATCATTGAAGCCGGTGTTTCAAGCATCAGGATCGATGCAAGAACAATTGATGATGAAGATGTTGAAACGGTTGTACGATCATATAGGGATGCGAACGATGGATGTTTTGAAAAGGGCGGAAAGAGCATTATTACATGCAAAAGCCTGACTGGAGAATATACCAAAGGTCATTATTTCAGAGGAGTAACATGAAAGTCTTTCTTTCCGGTTCCATACGCGGCGGGCGGCAGATGCTTCCTACGTACCGGCATATCTGTAAGTTTTTGAGAAGCAAGGGAGCAGATGTATTGAGCTGGCATGTGGCTGATTCTGAACTTGAGGGGAAGGAATCAAAGATGAGCGAGCAGCAGATATATGACCGCGATATCGGATTGCTTAAAATTAGTGATTGTCTGATAGCCGAGGTCACAATTCCCTCGATAGGTGTTGGTTATGAGATATGCAGGGGGTTGGGAATGGGATTGCCTGTCCTGTGTGTTCACAAACCGGATGCAAATGTTTCTGCAATGTTGCTTGGAAATTCGTACAGGGATATGAGTGTTGAAGAATACACCAATGATGAGCAACTTGAAAATATCATTTCAGGTTTCGTTGGTTCTGTAAAAAAAGTTTAAATTCCGCAGCAATGATTAAATACTGCCGATTTTAATATTAATGTGATTAATATGATAGAAATGCCAGAAATGTGGGTCTTTGTGTTTGCAATCATCGCAGCACTAATCCTCTATAAGTTGTTAAAAACGGTCAAGAAAATGATAATCAATACCATTATAGGTCTTGTTATCCTTGTAGTGGGAAATGTTGTGCTTGGACTTGGGATCGCATATAGTTGGATTGTGATACTGACATGCGCATTTTCGGGCGCATTCGGGGCGATCTTAATTCTACTGCTAAAATACCTTGGAATTGCATTTTAACGCAATCGAACAATCACTTTTACCATATGTCGGGGGTATAATTTTCCCCTGAAACTTTTTTGTGATCTGACGTCTTCCAGCTTTATTATTTCAAAATCCTCTAGAAGAGATTCTACTTCTTCTATCGTAAAATAATGGTATATGAGTCCGCTCTTGCGCAGGAAGGTGTGAGGTTCGACCTCTGTTCCCCCATACCGCATATCACCTGCTCCGAACGCTTCAAAGAACAGGAATCCGCCTGGGGAGAGCACTCGCTTGAATTCGTTCACTGCCGCGCGCCTGTCGTCTGCAAAAAGATGTTGTAAAACGCCATAACAGACGATGCCGTCAAAGGAATTATCATCAAAAGGAAGTGATGTGACACTTGACACCAAGTGTTCGCTATGTTGTCCGCTCTTCTCAAGATATGTTCTGGAAGCCACAAGTGCTGTTTTGGAGATGTCAATTCCAACTGTCCGATACATGCGGGACAGTGGAAGAAGATGCCGCCCGTTGCCGCATCCTGCATCAAGTACACGGATGCCCTGTGGCAGGTGGTCACGCACAGCCTGAATCGACCTTGGTCCGCCCCATGTCACATGGGTGTATTCCTGCTCCCATGCGGACACTTGCGATTTTGGAGTGGGGCGTGTGGTCATAAATGGACAGGTTATGGTTGATATGTTGATGCGTCCTTGAAACGTTTGATCAGGAAATCCTTTTCTAAAGATGAGAGGAACCAACCTGCTTTTGGACCTGATGGCTGTCCAAGGACTGAGATGTAGATGGCTTTGAACATGTCCTTTGGATTCACTTCCAGCTCATCCGCCCCGATCCCGAGTGACTTTGCAATAGCGGAATGCATGTCGGAATCCTTGTTCTTTGCAGAGTACACAAGGTTGTGATAATCCTCACCTGTAAGTTCCCCACTTTCATCGATTATATTAGAGAACGCACCAAGGAATGCTTTTTGCATGTCCGAAAGCGTGGCTGTATGGACAGGAACATCATCCTGTACACTGAACTTTACCATCGCAGGTGCATACATCTCAAGCCAGTTGCCTACGTTTCCTGTTAGTTCCAGTATACATTTTTCGTTGTCGGTGTTGTAACCAGCACGCGCAACGATGTTCATGATCCTGTCAATATCCCCGCGTGCAACCTGATGGATCGTGACCATGTGCTTGAATGGAATATCCGTGTGGCAGATACCACTTGCATGGGAGAGCCTGACCACAGTATTATCATATTCTGTCGGCTCTGCTTTGTAATGCAATCTCTCGTACTCGTCAACAAGCGTAAGAAGAGGGAGTGCGGGGTCGAACTGAATATGTTTTTCAGGTTTTGTCCTGATGATGAGATATCGCAGTACCTCTGGTGGTACAACTTTGAGCATATCGGATATTGAGACCACTACGCCGGTTGAGGACGACATTGCGCCTTTCTTCCCGAGCATGATCCATTCATATACGATCGGATGGGGTGCTTCGTAGCCGTATATCTCTTTTGAGATTCTCTTTCCGGTATCATACGAACCGCCTCTGGATGCATGGTCTTTGCCGAACGGCTCGACCGTGACACCTAAAATTCCCCATCTTGCAGGCCAATCCACGCGCCATGTGAGTTTTCCGCCGCCTGTCATCGAGACCGTGCCTGAATTTCCGCATGAGCAGGTGTAGTCCACAGTCTCGGCGTCCACATCGAATCCGGTCACCTTTGTGGTGTTTATCTTGCCGCACTCGCTGCAGATAGGATTGAATGGACTCCAGTCATCCGATGTGGTTTTGTGGGTCACTTCATCAATGATGGTGGCGATCTCATCGCGTTTTATCAGGGCTGTTTTTATTGCTTCTGTGTATGCACCGCTCTTGTAGAGTTCATCAGCAAGATAGACCTTCGGATGAATACCTAACTTGTCCAGTGCTACAAGGAAGGGTTTCAGGAAATGGTCTGCGTAGTTCTTGCATTCGCCGCAAGGGCATGGAACTTCGGAAAGCGGTTTTCCTACATGTTCGGCATAACTTTCAGGCAGGAACGGGTAAACTTTTCGAAGGGGATCAAAGGTATCTGCTATGTATATCAGTTCAGCGCCTGCACCTTTGTCAAGCAGTGTCCGAAAGGCTGCATCGGCAGTTACGACTTCCCGCATGTTGCCTATGTGGATGTGACCGGAGGGGGTGATGCCGGTTGCTACAAGGTGATCGTTTCCAAGTTGTAGTGCCTCGTCTGCAACAACATCTGCCCAGTGTGTGATTTGTGCCATTGTTTTCACCAAAATTGTATGATTGGAATGTGTCAGTTTTAGAACTTAAATTGCCGATACAATATTATAACCTTTGGTTAACATCATTCTTCTGCTAATCACTTTACAATAATATTGGCGCACCTATCTTTTATCTCATCGAGGCGCAAACTTGCCAAATCTACGCTAATTTTTTCGTGCATTAGTGGTGAATGACTGTATATTAGTGAATCATTATTCGCAAGAAGTTGTTTGAGTTCATTTCTATCCTCACAAGAATCGATTGTTTCCAGCAAATCAATAAATTCCTGCGGATTTTTACCATCGGTTTTGTCATCCTCGGCAGGATTGAATATCTCATTTTCTTCGAATACATGGATGAGTGTGTAGGTAATTGGTACCTGTCCCATCTGGGTATCCCTTGCAGGATTAAACTGCATGTTTAATGATGCCATCTGGATGAACTGCTCATAAACTTCATTTCCATCAACTTTAAGAGATTCTATGATGGCATCTTCCCGCATCTGGTGTGAATCTTTATCAAGTGTCAGTATTACTCCTGAATCCCCGCCCATGATATTTTTGTGAACATCCTTTTTATTATTACCATCGTCGTATGTGAATATCCCGCTTGCCATGATGTATGCCTTATTTCCTGCCCCTCTCAGATTGTCAATCCCTCCGTGGCCGATTTTGTGAAAGCGTTCAGTACCAGGGTTGGTCTGGGGAACCAGAATCACGTCACATGCATCTGTAATTATATTTTTTAAATTGTCATTCACGAAGTCAAAGCATATTATGACCCCGAAGGTCAAATCGTCATGTAATCTGAATATCCTATTCAGGGAACCATGGGTCATACCTTCCTCAGAAAATAAAGGGCGCTCCGCCTTTGCCCCTACTATTTTTTCGGTATGATCTATTTTATTAGAGGAGGGTATGATTACAGGCGATATATTCTTGCGAAGGTCATCATCTTTAAATTCGTCATAAAACAGCCCATCGTATTTATCGAGGGTGTTATCGGTAATGTAATGTGAACCTGCTACAATGACGATGCCATTTTCATCTGAATATTCTTTCATTTCGAGCAGATAATCGGATGGTATTGAAAATTCAGGGAACACGACAAGGTCTGCTTTTCCCTTTATAGCATCAAGTATGGCTATGACTTTCTTGTGATATGCTTCATCATCCTCGATTACCAGTGTATGACCTTCCTTTTTGAGGTGATATTTCAACTGGACTATGGCGACATTGAAATTTCCACCTGTATTGGGGCGTTTGCAGTCATGTTCAAGAAAATGAACATCGATATAGCCATTATCACACTTTATTTCTTCAGAGTAGGTTATTTCTCTAGTCACATTCCTGCCTTTTTCAGTGATGAATGTGATTGTTTCATCTTTTGTCTGCGGTCTGTGTTTTGGATGTATCTTGTGGCGTTTTTGAAGGGGTTCATCAAAAACGACCTTGTCATCTGCCTTTATTGTGAGCTTGCCCTGCACTTTTTCGGGTTCATCGAATGTAATATGCAATTCCCAGTTGCTATATGATACATTGGGGCTAAAGGGTTCCTTGAGATATGTCATTATCTTGCAGGATATATGGCTGAAATGCTCGCGCAGTGCATAGTAATCGATTTTTGTTATGCATTTGTTCAAACGCTCAAACATTTCAGGGTCGGTTTTTAAGTTTCTATCATCAAGAAGTGCCCCAATTTCGTGAAATGCTAATCTTACAGTATTGTCCATTTTTTCAGGCAGGCTGTCGATAGCGTGTTCGAGCAGTTTTTTCATATGCGACACTGTTTCATCATCCAGCACCTCTATGCTTTCAAGCTCAAGAAGAACAGTATAGATGCAGTAACATACATTTGCCTGTTTATAACTGTCCTTTGCAGATTCGAATTGTTCAATCGCTTTCTCCATTAATTCTCTGTCAGGAGGATCGGACTGCATCGCCCTGTTCACGAATTGCCTGCCTTTAAGGTAATATATAACTGATATCCAGAGTTCTTTCAGTTTCTCGTCATCTTCGGTCTCAGCAATCTGTTCAACTTCCCGTATGCATGTTTCATACTCAACAATGCGCTTTTCTTTGTCATCCTCAATTCTCGCATTTATCATGAGATACTGGATATGTGCACTCAAACCTGCTTCTTTTACCAGCCGTCTTTCATGCACCAGTTCGTATTTAGAAAAGAAGTCCACATGTTCAATGTATGTCTCATATACTTTCTTGAAATAGTTCAGTTTACGATAAGTGTTTGTACTTTCTTCCGCACATCCTGAAATAAGCTGGATGATATTGATTATCGACCTTGTTTTTGCCTTTATTGTCAGGTACTGCATGGGTTCAGTATAGATGCCAAGGGATTTTTGATAACAGTTTAATGCCTCTTCTGACTGTCCCATCTCAGATAGCAGGTTGCCTAGGTTGTTAAGCGTACTTGAAACCATTGATTGATATGTAATGTTTTGAGTGTCAGTCGAAAGAATACCTTCACGCATTTGGAGGGCGCGCTCGTACTGATCTTTTGCATCTTCTGATTTGCCTATTTTAGATAGAAAGTTGCCGAGGCTGTCGAGCGTGCTTGAAACATTTGATTGATATACGGTGTTTTGAGTGTCGGTCGCAAGAAGCTCCTCATGAATTTCAAGGGCGCGCTCGTACTGATTTTTTGCATTTTCTGGCTTGCCTATTTTATATAGCAGGGGGGCGAGGTTGTGGAGTGTAATTGCAACATTTGATTGATATTTGATGTTTTGAGTATCAGTCGCAAGAAGTTCCTCATAAATTTCAAGGGCGCGCTCGAAATGGTCTTTCGCATTTTCTGGCTTGTCCATATTAGATAGCAAAGCCCCGAGATTGTTGAGCGTGTCTGCAACACTTGATTGATATATAATGTTTTGAGTGTCAGTCACAAGAATACCCTCACGCATTTGGAGGGCGCGCTCGAAATGGTCTTTCGCATTTTCTGGCTTGCCTATTTTATATAGCAGGGTGCCGAGGTTGTTGAGTGTCATTGCAACCTTTGATTGATATTCGATGTTTTGGATGTCAGTCGCAAGAAATGACCCATACATTTGCAAGGCGCGCTCGCACGTATCTTTCGCTTCTTCTATTCGCCCAATATCAGATAACAGGGTGCTGAGGTTGTTGAGCGTGTCTGCAACCCATCCATTGAAAACAGAATCATTTTTTGCCAAATCTTCCTGGATATTTAGGGCATTTGTGTGCATCTTCAATGCTTTATCAAATATTCCCAAAGATTGAAAAACACTGGCATTTGTTCCAAAAACAACGGACAGAACGTCTGAAGCCTCTGCTTTTTGGGCAAACTGCTCAGCAGTCTCAAGGCTGGCAATGGCATTGTTGTATTGACCGCGCTGAATCTGTAAATTTGCCTTATCAATATGGCGCCATGCCTGATCCCTTAAATATTTAGACATGGTTTTATGAATATTACATATTTAATAAATAAGTATTGTTATTATATGACATTGGGACAAAATTCGCTCGCCTACTCTTATTGGGTCATCGATATTGACACGATTGGAATGGATAGCTCAATAATTGATGCAGAGATATTTCCACGCCAAAACTTTTATAACGCAGAATATATAATAACAGTTCAATTAAACCACAGGTCGGGAAAGTCTTTTTAAACTTAAAATTGTGGTAGGTGCAAATGGGCATACAGGAAGATATTAAAGACGTTGAAGATGAGATTCGTAAGACTCCTTACAATAAGGCGACTTCACATCACATCGGTAAACTGAAGGCAAAACTTGAATAATTTTATACGAAAACTATTTAGAGAATTTTGATATATTTACAGTCATAACATATTGGATTAGATATTATGGCAATACCTGAAAATCAGTTGGAAATATGGGCTAATATAGGGCTAAAATTAGATTAATCTTGTATGAAACCGATCGAGATATTATAGGTATTGTAGACCTACATGCTCATCCGATACGTCATTAAACTCATCCTCAACAAGTGCAACAAATTCCCGAATGCACCAACTACTTCTGGTAACAGGATCACTCTACAAGTCTCGTCGGACAAAGCCCTCTGCCAACCTTCCTGACCGTGCCGCATTCAGTACACTTGATCTCAAGTGCGCCGGAATCGGTCAGGATCAGCCACATCATACTGTTCCCGCATGGGCAAGCAAATTCCTTTTCCTCACTCATGATTGTATTGTTTCCTTGATGATATATTTCGCTTGCGGTGATATCGTTATCCACTATAAATTATAGTATTTGTTCGTATGTACCCCTTATTGCAAGAGCAATAAAAATGCTATGATTCAATCCTAAATAACGATCCTGCGCCTACACTATTAATATAATTTTACCCATGCGCCAACCATTTAAAGCACTTACACCTATCATCTTTAGGGAGTGTTGGTGAAAACAGCAGGCACTGTAGCGCTGCGTATATCTAAATCCTCTCAGGAGGCAACTCGAATGAGTGTATGTGAAAGGAAGGATTTCAATGAATAACACGAATCAAAAGAAGAAATTAACTACTGCTTTTGGGATACCTGTCGCTGACGACCAGAATAGTCTTACTGCCGGAAAGCGAGGGCCTGTTCTGGTACAGGATGTTCACCTGCTGGAGAAGTTGGGTCATTTTGACCGCGAACGAATCCCTGAACGTGTAGTGCATGCAAAGGGAGCAGGCGCAGGTGGATACTTTGAGGTTACTGCAGATGTTACCAAATACACAAAGGCAAAGTTCCTTTCCGAAATTGGCAAGCGAACCGAGGTGTTTGCCCGGTTTTCAACTGTAGGAGGAGAAAAGGGATCAGCAGATGCCGAGCGTGATCCACGGGGATTTGCGTTGAAATTCTATACCGAGGAAGGCAACTATGATCTTGTCGGAAATAATACCCCGGTTTTTTTCATACGTGATCCCTTGAAATTTCCGGACTTCATACACACGCAAAAGCGTAACCCTGCCAACAACTGTAAGGATCCGAACATGTTCTGGGATTTCCTTTCACTTACACCTGAATCAATTCACCAGGTAACCATTCTCTTTTCCGATCGTGGTATTCCAGCCTCATTTCGAAACATGAATGGGTATAGCAGTCACACTTATAAGTGGTACAATGAGAAAGGTGAATATTTTTGGGTCCAATATCATTTTAAGACTGATCAGGGAATTAAAAATCTTACCCGACAAGAAGCAGAGGTTATGCGCAGCAAGGACCCAGACCATGCCACAAGGGATCTCTATGATGCCATTGAACGGGGAGATTATCCATCATGGACTCTCCAGATGCAGATAATGACACCTGAACAGGCAAAGGATTACCGTTTTGATATCCTTGATATCACTAAAGTCTGGCCCCATGCTGACTTTCCATCGATCGAGATCGGCAAGCTGGTTTTGAACCGTAACCCTGAAAATTACTTTGCTGAAGTTGAACAGGCTGCATTCGGCCCGCAGAATTTTGTGCCGGGTATTGCCGCATCTCCGGATAAAATGCTTCAGGGTCGGCTTTTTTCGTATCACGATACCCATATCCACAGACTGGGTCCGAACTACCACTTGTTGCCGGTAAATGCACCTAAAAATGCAACCGATAACAGCTATCAGCGCGATGGATCTATGCGTACCGATCCAAACGGTGGCGGCGGTCCAAATTACTGGCCAAACAGTTTTAATGGGCCTGAGCCAGACATTTCTGCAAAAGAACCTCCGATAGAGATCTCGGGACAGGCAGATCGTCACCAATATACGCATCCTAATGATGATTTTGTTCAGCCTGGTAATCTGTATCGTGATGTGATGACCGATCAGGATCGTGAGAATCTGGCAGGCAATATTATTGGTCATCTTGGGGGAGCGCAAAAGCGTATACAACTCCGCCAGACGGCTCTGTTCTTCAAGGCCGATCCGGATTATGGTAATCGGGTGGCTAAGGGGCTTAAACTGGATGCAAAGGAAGTTGAGAAATTGGCTGATATGTCACATGACGAACGAGCGAAAGCAACATCATAAACGGATGGAAAAATGATGAAACTCTTGCTCTAACGAATTACTTTTGGGAACATGGTGCATGCAAAAAACCATTACAAAACCCAAGCCGGACAAATCTGATTGGGCAAGATTCGTTTTTGCAGATCTCTAAATGGGGGTTACAATGATCGAAGAAAACGGATCATCCACTAAAAAGCCTAATCGGCTTATCTCACAAAAGAGTCCATATCTGATCCAGCACGCATATAATCCGGTTGACTGGTACTTCTGGGGACAGGAAGCTTTTGAAAAAGCAAGGAATGAGAATAAACCTATTTTTCTGTCAATAGGTTACTCAACCTGTCACTGGTGCCATGTTATGGAGAAGGAATCTTTTGAAGATGAAGAAGTGGCAGAGCTGATGAACGAAGTATTCGTTCCCATAAAAGTCGATAGGGAAGAGCGACCTGACATAGACGGCTTCTATATGACAGTCTCGACAGAATTGACAGGAAGCGGTGGCTGGCCACTTAACATAATTATGACCCCTGAGAAGAAACCATTCTTTGCAGGGAGTTATATTCCTAAAAGAAACAGTTTTGGAAGAAGCGGGATGATGGAATTGATACCCCATGTTAAGGATATATGGGAAAATCACAGAGATGAACTTGATGATATGGGAGACAAGATCATTTCTTCACTAAGAGAAGTGTCCACTCAGGGAGGAGAGTTTGAATTCGATGAACAGACCCTCCATAATGCATATGAGCAGCTACTTGGAATATTTGATAACAGATACGGAGGTTTTGGAACTGCTCCAAAATTCCCAACACCGCATAATTTGAATTTTCTACTTCGATATTGGAAGAGGACTGGAAATGAAATGGCTATCGAAATGGTGGTCGATACTCTAAAAGCGATGAGAATGGGTGGCATCTATGACCATATAGGCTTTGGTTTTCACCGCTATTCCACAGATCAAAAATGGCTTGTGCCTCATTTTGAAAAGATGCTCTATGATCAGGCTTTGTTGGCAATGGCTTATACAGAGGCCTACCAGGCTACCGGAACACATGAATTTAAAACCACAGTGAAGGAGATATTCACCTATGTTTTACGTGATATGACCGGACCGGAAGGTGGATTCTATTCGGCTGAAGACGCGGATAGTGAAGGTGTGGAAGGGAGATTCTATATGTGGATTGAAGAGGAAATGCAGTCCATACTTGGAGAAAATGCAAATCCGGCAACTACAATTTTTAATGTTGCCAGACATGGCTATAGCAACGATCTCGACGAAGATACATACAGTGGAAGTATGGGTTTGGAGAACAATATCCCGCACTTGACAAAATCTATTGCTGAGATGGCGTCTAATTATGGTATGAAGGAAGATGAACTTGAAGAATACCTTGAATCATCTCGTGAGGCGCTGTTCAAAGAACGTGATAAACGTGTTCATCCGTACAAAGATGATAAGATACTGACAGACTGGAACGGATTGATGATAGCCGCTCTTGCAAAGGGTGCCAGAGTTTTTGATGAAAAAGAATATGAGAACGCTGCAAAAAAGTGTGCGGATTTTATACTGTCAAAAATGCGTACAAAGACAGGTGGACTCTATCACCGGTACAGGGATGGTGAATCTGCAATTCCCGGCTTTTTGGATGACTATGCTTTTTTGATATGGGGATTGCTTGAACTTTATGAAACTACTTTTGAGGCATCATACCTCAAAAGTTCTCTTGAACTTACCGCCATTCAACTCGAACACTTCTGGGACAAAGAAAATGGCGGGTTCTTCTTCACTTCAGATGAAAGTGGGGGAGATGAAGAGGATATGCTTTTCCGAAAAAAAGAGATATATGATGGCGCAATCCCGTCAGGAAACTCGGTTTCCATGCAAAACTTACTCCGCCTTGGAAAAATTACGGGAGATCGTGAACTCGAAGATAAAGCGATGCAGATCGCAGGAACTTTTTACGGGACTGTATCACGCTCACCCGCGGCATACACTATGTTGATGCAGGCGCTTGATTTTGCAATTGGTCCTTCCAGTGAGGTCGTGATAGCCGGCAGTTCAAAAGCTGATGATACAAAGGAGATGTTGGATGCCCTTGGGCACGAATTCATACCAAATAAAGTGGTTATTTTCCACCCAACTGATGAGGAATCGCCTGAGATTACCGACCTTGTTGACTACGTAGGTGACCTGAAAAGCATAGAAGGCAGATCAACGGCTTACGTTTGCCACAATTACACCTGCCAGTTCCCGACTACTGATATGAAGAAAATGCTGGAGTTGCTTGATTTAAGATCGAACATAGTGTCTTGAGATCACATCCAATCGGTCGTTGTTTAATTATTGAGATTTTGAATTTGCAGGGAAAATGAGATTTCAATTCTTGAAATCGATCCTGCTAAAAAGATTTTTATGTTAATGCGACTCAACAGATAATGGGGTTAATGAATTGCCAACAATTGTACACTTTGATATCTCAGCAGATGATAGGGAGAGAGCAAACGAATTTTATGGAGAATCGTTTGACTGGAATATCGAATTATTATCCGGTTCAGTCCCTTACTACCTTATTCAAACCACTTACCTAAATGGCAGTGAGGGTGTTGGAGGCTGATAATTAATGACTAAGGAAACTCTATTAGAGATATATCAAGATCATTTAAGAGAAAGTTTCAACACATATACAAGAAAAGCATTTCAAATGCTTCCTGAATTAGATAAACCCCATGTACTTGATATCGGCTGTGGTTCGGGTGTCCCTACTATTGAACTTGCAATGTTGAGTAATGGTCAGATAATAGGACTGGATATCCAACAGTCTCTTTTAGATAAACTAAAAAGAAAGATAGAAGAATTAGGGTTTTCAAATCGAGTTCGGACTGTGAAATGCTCAATGTTTGAGATAGATTTCCCGGATGAAAGTTTTGATGTAATTTGGGCTGAGGGTTCAATATCCATAATTGGTTTTGAAAATGGTCTAAAAATATGGAGAAGATTTCTGAAACCTAATGGTTTCTTGGTGGTTCATGATGACATTAAGAACATCATAAATAAACTTGCGCAAAATCCCACGATGTGACTATACCATCCAAGGATATTTTTCATTACCCCAAGATGTATGGTGGATTAATTATTATAGTCCTCTGGAAAAGAAAATCCAGGAGCTACGTAAAAAATATTTTGATGACCCTGAAGCTCTTAAGATACTTGAAGAAAAACAAAATGAGATTGAGATATTTAAAAAAAATCCAAAAAGTTATGGCTCAGTATTTTTTATTATGCAAAAAATATAAAAATATGCTATAAAAGGGCACTGTTCCAAAATCCAGTTATTTCAGTCTCTAGAGACTGTCGGGAAAGTGATGAAATCTGAACATTATTAATAACATTGGCATGTGAAAACGCTATACTGCGTTGTGTCACATTTGTTTCATAAGTTTAAATGCCCCGAAATCCGGACTTTTCTGACAGTCTCAAATTTGGAACAAAAATTTCACTGCAGACTACGCAGAGTACGCAGAGGATCTTACATTGACAACTCTGCGCCCTCAGCGTACTCTGCGGTTGATTTCTTAAAATAATCGATGAATTAAATGTTAATTTAACGGATTTTACTTAAAGTCGGTGTATAAAAAATAACTGGAAAATGGAACAGTGCAGTAGCAAAGTAAACAGATAAATGAAAGATACAAAAAAAAGAAGAAGATTAGTTTACAAGCACAAGGTCCCCATGCAGAGTAATTACTGCAAGGGTCCCCCATACAGAGTAACTACTCGGGATGATCCACTATTACCGGCGTGCGATAGTAGATCAACAGTTCATTGTGGCACATAATGCACATCTTATTTTTGCCTGGATTTCCTCGACCCGGCAAGTAGAACTGGGTCTGTGCACCGAAAGTTTCCAGAATGTTTGAACTTCCATTACCACTATCTAATGTTCCATTCACGTTGTATGTATAGTTTATATTTTTAATATATTTAACATTTAATAGTGGTACCTTATCCATCGTCCCCGGTGTGCTGATTAGTTCTCCGTGTCTTGTCATGGCTAAAGAGGGTGACCCATGTACATTGTGACAAGCTGTGCAGCTCATCTGCGAGTCACAGCTATTTTTCCAGTCATCAGCCGTGCTGTCCCAATCAGAATCCCAAGTTAGACCAGTTCCACACCATCCTAATCCCTTAATATGAACTCGATGCTGGTTAGTTTCATTTCCATTTATATCCAAATTTCTTTCATTAAAGAAGTTTGTTTCCAAAGGATTTTTATAGAAATCGCCAGTACCGTAGTCGTTTCCGAACAGTTTGTATCTATCATGGCAGTCAAAGCACAGTGCAAAATTATTGTTGGTTTCATAAAAACGCTGTTCGGGGCCAATCCGTGGGATTTCCATCGGAGGAACAAGTTCCCCATTGACTTCAACACTTCTCAGACGATAGCCAGCCTGGTAATTGTCAAGACTGGCATTGTACGTTTGGGAAATTCCATCAAAATGAGCACTGCTTATATTGTGGCAGTTATCACACGCAATTTTATGACCCGTTTCATAATATCCGTACTGTAAATCCGCTTTATATTGGAATTCCTTCTGGGTATCTGGCGCACAAGGCCATATGTTTCTTTTCTCCAGTTTAATGTACCGAACAGGAATGGCCATGTCCAGCCTGCTCTCATCCCATCCATCTTCTAAACCAGTCAGCCATGAAGGTTTAGTAAACATTACGCTTTGCCCAAGCAAAATACGGGTCCATTCTTCTAAATCATTGCTTCCATATACTAACCAGTGAACGGTTGGAGGGAAGACTACATCTGTATTGTTTTCTGTATAAAGCCTGATATGAGAAACATCAACACTTTCACCTAAATCAAATACCACAGGTGTTTCAATCTTACCCGCACTAATACCCGTACTAAGATTGTCATCTATTAATAATTCTGCGTTTACCATAGTAGTTTCTGCCTCAACGATAGCAACTGGAGTTTGCCAATTCCCATCATCTTCAAGTATGTATTGGCCTACGATATTGGGCGCAGGCACAACTATCATTGCCGGTTCATCGTCGTGACATCCGGCACACCATTTATCCTTTCCGGATTGTAGGGTCGCACCCTCGCTATCATAGATGCCATAATTCCAGTTTTCCTTAGCACCGACATCCGCATCATTGATACCATTGATATATCCTCCAGCGCTGTGACAGTTGTCGCAGACATCTGTCTCTGAAAGGTCGTATGGTGATTCTCCGGTTCCTGATTTGAAATACGGGTAATTATCGGTATCATGGCAATCATCGCAGGTGATATATGGACCTTTGAGATCGTCATTGTCGTTTTCTGTATGGGTTGAGTGGCTTTGAACGGTTCCTGCTCCTTCGCTGAATTTGTCTGGCTCGTATTCATATCCAAGATCGTGTCCGTGGCATACTTCACATGGACCACCATGTGCGAATTCGTCTTCATGTGAATGGCATTCGATACAGTTCGTACCAGCATAGTGTGGGTCAGGGTCTGGGTTTGTGCCGTTGTTCCGGTGGTGTCTTGTTTCGGTATGGCAGACCTCACAGACTCCATCATAAGTGATGTCGCCGTCCGCACATGAATTTGTTCCTACATCTGCAGTGAATATCACATCTTTAGGGCCACTGTTCGGGGTGTTGATCAGTTCAAATATCAGGTAAAGATTGGATGAACTTCCAGACATATCATGGCAGACCACACAATGGTCAACATGATGATATTCTGTAGAGGTGAGGCTTACTGATGCTACACTCATATCCTGTTGATTATTTTTTTTACGACCATTATTTGGGGTTTTGGTCTTCTCAGATATCGAGTTAAGATTTGATAACTCTCCACCATGATTATGGCAGAGTCTACAGTTGTCATCACGATGATAATCTACCGAGACTAAGCTTGCTGATGCGGCACCCTTATCCGGTTGATTGTTCTGTTCATGAACAGGGTGGTGCTCGGCATTAACGATTACCGATGATAGGGCGGTTATAATGAGAATTGATATAAGGATGTTTGAATATGGTTTTTTCATGTTTAATCTCCTGCTCAATTAGTGAATGATTAATAGATAATTAGATATTTAAATATTATATATATATATTGTGTTCCATCTTACAAAACTTTTTATAATTCCTGATTTTGTTATCTGGAAAGGCTCATTACATCATGGACTCATCTAACGAATATTCCAAATGTCATCTAATATTGGCTTAATCTCTTCATTCAGACCATAACCAAATTCTTTTACCAGCACAGCAACATCCTGATCTTGTACTTTCTAATTTACCTCCATTGGTGATCGGTTAAGCCTTCCATTGATCAATTAACCTCTTCCGATTAACATTCGGGTCAAGCGCTTGACTTTGATACACCTCAAATAGCTCCATAAGACCCGCATCAATTTCCGCATGATCAAGAACAGCATCCAAAAGTCTATATGACTTTTTAGCAAATATCGTTGCCCATCTCAAGTGAGTATAACGAGGTGCATTTTCAAAATTTGCCGAAAAAACCAAGTAATAAACACATCTAGACACTATCAACGTCAATATCCTCACTCATAAAAGAGCTTCCACCACCTGTGGGTTTGAAGTTGATAATATGTCGATACCGTCTCTGCTTTTCAGTTCCTTAATAATAAATTACAAAAGAGTGAGTGGAGCAGATCAGAACGGACACCTGAGCAGGATGAAGGCGAGGGGAGTGGCAGGAGAGCTGAAGAAGGGATGGGCTGGAATTATCAATTAAAATTTAGTTTCAGAACATGAACACGTAATTTCATTCATCTATTTTGTATAGGTTCGATCAATTTGAATGCATCTACATCAACCAACCCTTTATCAGTAATCTTAAGAGACGGAATAACAGGAAGTGAAAGGAATGACATCTGAATAAAAGGAGCTTCAAGTTTGCATCCCATCTTTTTCACTATGTGGTGCAATTCGTTTAGTTTTTTATCAACATCGTATGCACTTTCGGTGCTGAGAATACCTGCAAAAGGAAGATGAAGGTAGTCTATTACTCTCTCTTTTGCGACCACGATTCCTCCTTGCAGTTCCTTGATCTTGTTCGCACATAATGCCATATCTTCAAAATTCGTACCTATGAGAATCACATTATGCGAGTCATGTGCCATACTTTGCCCTATTGCCCCTTCCTTTAGATCAAATCCCCGAACAAAGCCCCTGCCTATATTTCCCGATTTCCCGTGGCGCTCTACCACGGCAATAGCGAGAATGTCCTGCTCTATATCAGGCAGGACAGCTTGTCCATCAGTTTTTAATTCCACAATACTTCTATTTGTAATAAGCTGATGTGGCACAATCTCTATGATTTGAGCCGAGACTCTCTTTTTTTTGGATTTTATCATCAGTTCATCTGATTTTATTTTTTTGTATTTAATTGTTCTAAATACATAATCAGGATACTCGATTGCTTCAACTTTTGGGTTTAACCTGCCCCGAAATATTACATTTTTTATCCTGAAAGCCTGCAAATCATCAATTATTACAAGATTCGCTCTTTTGCCTATGCTTACTGATCCTACAATCTGATCTATCCTGAAATGACGGGCTGTGTTGATAGTGGCCATAGAAATTGCCTGAATTGGATCTATTCCAAGCTTGATCGCTGCTCTAACGATCACGTCCATGTGTCCTTTAATAAGGTCACCTGAATGTTTGTCATCAGTTACGAAGAAGAAGTTTTCGAGGGATATTCCATCTCTTAGCAACTTTGGGATGAATTCATCAAGGCTTTTTGCAGCTGAGCCTTCCCGAAGCATGATCTTCATACCGAGGCGCGCTTTCTCAAGCATTTCATCATAGGTTACGGACTCATGGTCGCTTGAGATGCCGGCATTGAGGTATCCGAACAATTCTTTATTTTGCATACCAGGACAGTGACCATCTACAACGAGTTTTTTCTCAATAGCAGCTGCGATCATTCCAAGTTTTTCAGTATTCCCTTGTAGCACTTCAGAGTAATCCATCACCTCACCAAGCCCGACGACATATTTTTCATCCAGAAATTCTTTTATCTCTAAAAGACCGATCTTCGCACCTGATGTTTCAAGCGGACTTGAAGGCACACATGATGAAATAGTGACAAAAACATCGATTGGTAGCCTTTTTGCTTCCTGCATAACAAGCCGGATACCTTTTGTGCCTAGGATATTAGCTATTTCATGCGGATCAATGACAATACCAGTTGACCCATGGAGGATAGATTGTTTTGCAAATTGCGTGAGTGTTACCATGCTTGACTCAAAATGCACATGCCCGTCGATCAATCCGGGACATACGTAATCATTTTTAATATCAATGATCTTTGTTTTATCACCTTTGAGTCCCTCTACATCACCTATGCCAGCGATGAAACCTGAACTTATGGCAATATCACCTTTTGTTATCTCTTTTGTGTTGACATTCACAATTCTGCAATTTTCAAGTACAGTGTCAGCCTTAATTATGCCTTCACCCGCGAAGATCTTCTCTCTTAAAAACATATTTATCTAGCACTAAGCGCGTGCACCTCCATGTGGATACTTGTCCAAAGACCAGAGAGGCGGACCGTTCCATTCTGAATAGGGGCCGTGGGAAAATATCTCATCTGCCACATATTTCAACCCTATTTGCTCCAGCCGCTCCCGCATCGGGATACCTGTTGTGGGGTCATAGCCATGCGTTTTATAATATTCTGTGAGCATTTCTTCATGCTTCTTCAGTTCCTCTTTACCTTGTCGCGTCTCTTTAACATCAAGCTTCTGAGGCAGACGATCATGCTTCTTCGTTATCCCCTGTCTGACATTGAAAGCTCTTTCCAGGGTAGATATCCTATCCGCTGCTTCCACAAGCCCGGTATCATCAAAATCCACACCGGTTGCCGCCCTCAGCAGTTTTGTAAGGCCATTCCACAGCGGGTACTTCCACACAAGAGGCACGGCACATGCCCAACTATTGACCGCTCCTTTGCAACGACCTATCGAATCAGTAAGCGTTGTAGCCCTTTCAGAGATGGTAAGTCCCTCTACAGGATCCGGAGACATCTGGGGAGGTAACATTCTCATCTTTACAAGCATTTGGAAGAGATCTGGTTCATTCTCTCCGTAAGCCCAGCTCCTTCCCCTGAGGTGGTCTGCGCCTCTTGTCGATGTTGCATGGGCAAGGGCAAAAAGCCCAGGGGGATGAGGCCCACGGGATAGACCTTTAACATGATAACAATAATCCATTGCTCCTTTTCCGATAATTTTTGCAAGGTTATACAGACCTTCGGCGACCAGGTTGCCAAAACCTTCTCTCAGTGCGATTCGATGGATCAGTTCTATCTGGGCATCCGCATTGTTCCAATCAAGCGACTGCCCGCCTGTGTCCTCTTTGGTAATAATTCCCCGCTCATAAAGCTCCTTAGTAAAAGCAATAGTATTACCGAGCCCTATAACGCACATTCCATATTTATCAGCGAGGTTTTCCATCTCCATTATTGCGATTGGGTCGATGATACCGCAGTTTGTGCCAAGGCAGTCAATACATTCGAACTCAAGGGCTGAGCCGATTTCACCAGCACACCTGCCATCCGGGATCCTGTATACATCCTTACACTTAACTGGACAACCATAACAACCCGTTCTCCCTATTTCGTATTTCTTCCAGCCATCTGGCGCAAGATCATCCGGAATTTCATCGGCATCCAAGTGTTTCTTAAAATTCCTGTAACCCGGATGCCAGTACATCATACCAATATGTGTGCCATAAACGGCGATTGCCTTACGTTGCGTCCGGTCTTTTAAAAAGAACTTCATATCCTCGCGCGCCAGTTGCTTGAACTCATCTGGTCGTGCAAGTTTCACCTTACCTGTGCCCCTGACAGCGATTGATTTAAGGTTTTTCGAGCCCCAAACGGCCCCGCTTCCCCGAGCTGCAGAAGCATACTTATCGACTATAGTGGATGCGAACCTGACCAGATTCTCTCCTGCTTGCCCTATTCCTGCCACACTTGTTTGTTTTCCATGCCTTTTTTGAAGTATGTCTGTTGTTTCCCAGGTTGTTTTTCCCCAGAGATCCGATGCATCTTTTAATTCGATGTTCTCATTGTCTATCCAGAGATACTTTGGGGAGCTTGCCCTTCCAGTGATCACTATCTGGTCATAACCCGCCCATTTCAAGAACGTCGCGAAAGATCCGCCAGCATTTCCATCACCAAGGATGCCGCTGTAGGGCGAAAGGGTACTCACCTCAAGCCGACTCGTAAGTCCCAGAGGAGTACCTGTGAGAGGTCCAGGAGCAAGGCACAGGACGTTTTCCGGGTCCAGTGGGTCTATGCCGTGTTTTACCTCATCGAAAAGTGTCTTTGAGTTCAAACCTCTGCCGCCTATGAAATCCCTCACGATCGTCTCGTTCAGCGGCTGTTTTGTGATCTCGTTTTTCGTGAGATCTATCCTCAGAATAGTCCCTCTCCATCCGTACATTTTATTCTCCTAATTCTCGGGCATATTTTGCATCTAAAACGCCGCGGAAGATGGTTGTAAAGCCCAGACAGTTATTTATCAGGTTTGGAAAATCGCTTCTGTTGCAACGATGCGAGCTCCGGCTTCTTTGACTCCCCATGGCTATATCTCTCCGGTATCGGGTTTTTTGCACAGGCGAAAATCAAGCTATATCCCCAGCCATCTTTTCAAAACCCACTTCCTCGTTATTAGTAAATATATCTTGAATCACTATTAAAGGTTGACCATGAATTATTAAAAGTATGGGCAAACAAATGGACTTAAGGTTAGCACAAAAATATTTTGGCGGCTTGACTTATGACAGTTGGTGCACTGCAGAGAAAATATAGCATTGGGACTACTTAAGAACTTATTTTCCAGATCGAAACGATAAGGTCAATATATGAGCTAAATAGTTCAGACAGTGATCGACATACTGCACGGGGAAATGAATAATCATGTCGTAATTCGTTGTAAATCTGCGTTTGTATTTGACGATTAAATGTCGATATGTATTCTTTGGAGATTTCTATTAACATTGCTGCCACCGAAACTGATTTGATGGAAAGGTATGATATTGTATTGGTCAAATGGGAGTATTTAAATTAAGAGCGCATGATCGTATTTGAAGTATGATAACAGATTCAACAATCCAGACTGCTGTGCAACGTCTCAGGAAGGCGGCATCACCGGAAAAAATAATCCTGTTTGGCTCTTATGCCCGAGGTGAAGCCAACGAAGACAGCGATCTTGATTTTTTGGTAATCGAACATTCATTACAAAGTCAAAGGGCTGAAATGGTGAGACTGCGTGATGTATTGCGCCCCATGCGTATTCCTGTTGATGTGCTGGTGACCAGCGTTGAAAAGGTTCGGGAATGGGGAAATTTGCCGGGAACAGTACTTTATGAAGCATTGCATGAAGGGAAAGTAGTGTATGAATCCTCATGATGCCTTCGGACTCCAGAACCGAGGTCTGTAACTGCAGAAGGAATTTCGGAAAAATTGGTGTTTTGCAACTATACAATAGTTGTATGCAAAGTATCATACTCATCATACAACTTTTTTGCATGCAGTTCGAGGTAAAATGTTTCGCAATTATTAAATAGTTGTATGCAAAGTATGATACTTATGGTACAACAATTTATCGACCGCGAATCTGAACTTGATTTTCTCAACCGCAAGTATGCTGAAAATTCCCCCCAAATGATTGTGCTCTATGGGAAAAGGAGAATTGGAAAAACCGAACTTACTAAAAAGTTCATGCAGGATAAAGAAGGGGTATACATCCTATGTACCAACGACAGCATGAAAGAGAATATCGAGGAAATGAAAGGTAAGTTTCGCAAGTTGACCGGAAAGGAGTATTTCTCAGATATTGATGTTTCATCTTTTTACGATCTGTTTAAGTATCTTTCACAGGAAATGGGTGACAAAAAAGCAGTAATTACAATTGATGAGTTCCCATATCTCATAGAACTGAATCGGGGCGTAGTTTCTGTGTTCCAGAAAATCTGGGATGAGCTGTTGGTTAACAATAATATATTCCTCATTATTTGTGGTTCATCAATGGGGATGATGGAAACTGAAGTTCTGGGCCATAAAAGTCCTCTTTATGGAAGGCGAACAGGAGAGTGGAATGTTAAGCCACTGATGTTCAAGCACATGAAACTTTTTTTTGATAATTATGATACTGCAGATATGTTTAGGATCTGGGCAATATGTGGAGGTGTGCCTTATTATCTTCAAAAATTGGACGACTCCCTGACCGTTGATGAAAATATCAAGCAGATGATCTTGAGAAAGGGAGAAATTCTCTATAATGAACCAAGGGTTTTACTAAGGGAAGAATTTAGGGAGCCTAAGGTCTATACACTTATACTCAAATACCTCTCACTGGGGTATAACACACAGGGGGAGATCTCATCTGCCACGGGCGTAGAGAAAGGAAATCTCTCAAAGTATCTTTCAGTGCTCGAAAATTTACATTTTATTGAGCATATATTGCCCCTTGGGAAGAGAAAACGTGGGATATATGAGATGAATGACCAATTCTTCAGGTTTTGGTTCAGGTTTGTTTATCCTAATATGTCAGATCTTGAGATTGGTTTGGTGGATGAGGTGTTTTTGCAAATCTCTGCTCAGCTCAACCCATATTACGGAAAAGAATTCGAACGTCTTGTTATTGAACAGATACGTTTAAAGGAAATCCCGCTCCCATTTTCTTTTACTGAGGTTAGACGATGGTGGCACAAGGAGCAAGAGATCGATATTGTTGCTGTGAACCAAGATACGAAGGAGATTCTTTTTGTTGAATGTAAATGGAAGGATCTGGATGAGCGAGATGCCGGCAGGGTACTTGCAAAACTTGAGAAAAAGTCCGATTATGTGCAGTGGAACAACGATTCACGTAAAGGATATTATGGGCTTGTTGCGAAAAAGATCGAAGGAAAAGAACACTTGCGTGAGAATGGGTATATGGTATTCGATCTTGATGATATGTAGATATCACGCGCATCATATCCATATAACTTCACGGCGGCATACAAACGCGCGCGTCTTTGATGTTTGTGTAGTTTCAAAAGCATTGTAGAATGAACTAATATGGATGATTTGTTTGTTGCGATAACTTTCACCCCGCTTGGCGCACATATATCTAACATTGTCTGTTTTTATAAAGGGGATTAAAGCATGGTAAAACAATTGAAACATGACAGGCACACGGTACCACTACTCACCGATTATATGGTGTTTTCTCCAAAATACAGGGAAAAGATACTTGCCGGGAAAGTGGCGATGGTCGCGAAAGCAATTATCAGGAAGACCTGCAAGAATCTTAATGTTGAAGTCATTGATATGTCTGCAAGCCTTGACCACATCCACATATTTATTCAGTATCCCCCACAATATTCCGTAAGCTTTATTGCTAAAAAATTGAATGGTAGAACCATCATAAGAAAAGGATAATTGCAAATGATATTGGAGGAAAGAGCATAACGAGTGGTATGTTGACACGAGACGAATCCGTCAAAATTGCATTGGATTCGGCAGGTTTTCTCACAGATAGTGGGGACTTTGTGGAGGGACTTGTTAATGCCGACAAAGCAAATAAAGATTATGAAATTAGCCTCCGCCATCACCTCATCATTGACGAGAGTCAAAAAGAGACTAAGATTGATTTTATTTATGAGACACCTACAACTGTTAGGGGGAGACCAGGCCATCCTTGCATTTATTTTAAAATAGTCGATGACATTTCCGCACAACAGCAGGCAAAACAAATCAGAAAACGTGTTTGGAACAGTGGGAGAGCTCCAGTTCTTTGGTTAATAACTCCAACACAGGTGCGTATATATGATGCATTCGCCAGACCAGAAAAAGATGAGGATGAAGAATCCCATATTTTGGATGTATTGAGATTGACTTCTGATGGATTGGAAGGTGTTGAGCAATTCAGGCGAGAGTTATTCGATACGGGTAAATTCTGGGAGAGTGACAAAGGACGGCTTATTGATCGTAATCAGCGGGTCGATGTCTCATTGTTGGACGACCTATGGGACACTGAGCGAATTTTAACTCATGACAATGGAGGTATTCCGGTCCATATTGCCCATACCCTCATTGGAAGGGCTATTTTCATGGCGTATTTATGGGATCGTAAAATAATCACTCCAGAATTCTTAAATGCGGAATTTGAACATAGCAATATTAAGGATTTATTAACGGATAAAAAGCAGCTCTACAAATTTTTCAGATGGTTACGTAGTACATTCAATGGTGATTTATTTCCGATAAAAGAGAATGAAGAAGATTTAGTTGACGATTTTCATTTGGATATTATCCGCAAATTCTTTGATGGCACTGATATGAGCAGCAAAAAAATTAATGATAATAAAATAAGTTTCCAGCAAAGATTATGGCCATATAATTTTGATATAATTCCGATTGAATTGATAAGCAGCATTTATGAAATGTTTGCTCATTCAAAGGATCCGGTCGATGCAAGAGCAAAGAGCATTCACTATACTAAGCTCCATCTAGTAGAATTGGTTACATCGCTGGCAATATTGGATTTACCAGATGATGCGCGTGTTCTCGACCCTGCTTGTGGCTCAGGCGTGTTTCTTGTAGATGCTTTTCGGAGACTTGTTTGGAAAAAGAGATTTAAATTGGGTAGAACGCCCAATCGTGATGAGATTTGCCATATATTACTAAACCAGATACATGGTGTTGATATCGAACAGGGTGCGATTGAAGTCACCGCTTTTAGTCTTTATCTAGCATTATTAGAGCTAGATGAGAGTTTTACTGACCCGAAGGATATCAAGTTTCCGAAACTTATCTATCATCCAGGATGTGAAGGGGACTATCATCCAGTGCTTTATAATCAAGATATAGCGAATACTGAGCACGTGTTCAATCAGAATGAGCCATTCGCAAACCGTAAATTTGATCTCATTATAGGAAACCCTCCATGGACTGAGTTGAATAAAGATACAGCACCTCGGGACCCGGAAAACCCCGAAACTGGCAGACAATGGTTGCTCGAATACTGTCAGAAAAATAATATTCCTCATCGAAAACCCGATCAAGCCATTATGGGTCGCGTGAGAGATTTCGCCAGTGCCAATACTAGAATTGCCCTTATTGTTTCCAGCAGAATTTTCTATCAATTGGGAACAGGAGGGAAGTTTTGGTTGAGTTCATTTTTGGAGGAGAACTCGATTTTTATGGCAATCAACCTTTCTGATATATCCGAAGAAAATATATTGTTTGGTGGCAAAAAACACGGAGGGGGTAGGGGGTATCCAGGAATGCCTAGCAGCGTAATTTTTTATAACCCGCAGCCTCCAGATAACGATTCCTATGTCACATATATTTGCCCAAAATGGTACCCTTTGATAAAGAAGCGAGGTGAAATCGTTATCCACCCTCCAGATATCCAAATAATTTCTCTTATTCTGCTGCGTGACAAACCGTATCTATGGAAAATAGCATTTTTGGGTTCACAAAGAGATTTTGAATTGATAGAAAAGTTAACCCGTAATCCTACTCTAAAAGAGGTTTTGAATGAAATTGGTATTAATGATAAAAAATACTGCAGAGGATATATCAAGGGTAATATGTCGAAAACTGCGACACAATATATTGGTTATCCGAATTTAGAGGCAGAAGAGGATTATAAATATTCTATAAATTCCAAGGAATTACCTGAATTCCAATACAAAGTATTAGAACGACCGAGAAATGCAGATATTTACAAAGCACCATTACTCATTGTTCGTAGAAGCCTAAAGGGGATAGAAACACGCAGTGCTTTTACTTTAGACGACACTGTTTATTCCACAACCTATGTTGGATTTTCATTTGATGGTGTAGATGAGCGATACGCGCACAGGATTAATGCGGTTTTTAACAGCAAGTTAACCCTATATTTAGCATTCATGCTTGGTCGAGAGTTGGTATGGTCTAGGCGAATTATAGAGGATAGTGATTGGCTTAATATGCCTTTACCCAAGTCAATTCTTAATCTGGATGACAATAGATGGGACGAAGTCATTAATATCGAAAATAAGCTCTGCAAATCGTGGAGACTGCTTTCATCACCGGAAATCAAAGAGTTGGAAGACTCCTTGTCCAAAATCATCTGCAACTTATATGGATTAAATGAAGATGAACATATTATTGTGGATGATATGATTACGTATACAATAGACCTCTACTTAAACCGAAAAAAAGCGAAGACTAAGAGAAAAGGTATCAAACATACCACCTTGAATCAATTACAAAGATATGCAGATAAATTATGCAAACAACTAAACAGCATCTTGGAATTCGAGGGAAAAAAACTCATTTATACAGTATATGACATTAGGAAAGATTCGCCATTGTCAGTCGTAGAGTTCAAACAGGTGTCTCAAACAACATCGAATCTGAAAAATTCAACAACAAAGATTGAAGGGCTTGAAAATTTATTGATCGAAATTTCAAACAACCTTCAAAATCAAATTTCAGAACGTGTTTACGTCTGGGGACATCTTAGGGTATATGAAGGAGAACACCTTTACATCATCAAACCATCAGAAGAGCGATTTTGGTCAGAATCCGCAGCTTTGAACGATTCTGATGCAGTCATTCGGGAGCATATGGAGGCTGTGAATGGAACATTATGAACAGCCAGAGTGTGTTGGTAATCCATCATTCTCGATACGCAGCGCATATCTGAAAATTTCTTTGAATTTGATAATCTCCGGCACAAAACGTCTTAAACGGAAATATAGTTTTAGTCCCGATACCTTTGAAAACCAGATCACCCGAAAATTGGTAGCTGAAATGCATGCTGAACAAATTGAGACCGTACACAGCATACGTGTCGATCTTTTTTCTGGAACACTTAGTGATCCTGCCCTCTCTGATGAATTGTCAGAGATAGACATCAGATTTACATGGAATGATTATCATCCCAATAGCTACTTGGCAGTTCAGGCAAAACGTCTTAATGGGGCAGGAGCTACCCTCGCAGGCCCATATGTGAAAGAAGGTGTGATGGATTTCATAGATGGGAAATATAGTAGGGGGCACAACTATGGAATAATGTTGGGATATGTACTATCGAAACCTATCAATAAGGCAATATCAGCCGTTAAAGATGCATTACAAAAAAGGAAAAGTACGACAAACGAAACGTCTTCCTTTGAAATAGATGGGATCATAGAGTATCCATTGACGTATAAAAGTGTCCATAATCAAAAAAACGATGAGATGACGGAAATAATTATGTTCCATGTATTTGTTGACTTGTCGAGTTAGGATTATTGTTTTTCTAATTTATTTATAATACATAAATATCAGCACTTATATTGAAACTTTAAGACCAAACACGACTTTATGCACAAAACTACGCTTAATTCATCATCCTACTGCCCCGAATTCACGCCCGTCTACCCTAATAATCCCCACAACCCGAACAACCTTCATAAGTCAGGATAATCTATATCTGACATAACTAATATGTCAATGTAAAGGGAATTTAGGGAGATTCCCAAAAAACAACCACTAATTATTTGCAAAAATCGAATCATTCAACGAAGTCCAAACAGGAAAACAACAATGGAACTTAACAAATTTACCCAAAAAGCACAGGAGGCATTGCAGCAGACCTCCACCATCGCGGCAAGATATCACAATCAGCAGATCGATTGCGAGCATCTCCTGCTTGCACTGCTTGAGCAGGAAAAAGGACTTGTCCCGAGAATACTTGAGAAGATCGATATCCAGCCACAGGCAATAGTAAGGGAGCTGGAACAAAGCCTCTCGGAACTGCCACAGGTATCGGGGCCCGGCAGTGAACAGGTTTACATGACACAGAAACTCAACCGTGTTCTTGACACTGCAAAAAAAGAAGCAGGCAAAATGGGGGATGAATATGTCAGTGTTGAACATCTCCTGATTGCGCTGGCGATCGAAAAAGACAACGCTTGCAGCAAGACGCTAAAAGATGCAGGCGCCACAAAAGACAATCTCCTTCAGGCAATCAATGAGATCAGGGGTGGACAGCATGTCACATCCGAGAACGCGGAAGACACCTACGAAGCACTTAAAAAATACGGTATCGACCTCACCGAACTCGCATCGCAGGGGAAACTTGACCCCGTCATCGGCAGGGACCATGAGATCAGGCACACCATCCAGATACTTTCCCGCCGCCGCAAGAACAATCCTGTCCTCATCGGGGAAGCAGGAGTTGGCAAAACCGCAATCGTAGAAGGCCTGTCCCAGCGTATCGCCAACCATGATGTCCCGGAAGCCATGAAAAACAAACGCATCATATCGCTTGACATGGGCGCATTGATAGCAGGTGCAAAATTCAGGGGCGAGTTCGAAGAGCGATTAAAAGCCGTACTCAAAGAAGTATCGGAATCCGAAGGGGAAATAATCCTGTTCATCGATGAACTGCACACAGTCGTAGGTGCCGGTGCCACCGAAGGCGCAATGGATGCAGGGAATCTCCTAAAACCCATGCTTGCCAGGGGTGAACTTCACTGTATCGGTGCAACCACACTCAATGAATATCGCAAATACATCGAAAAAGATGCGGCACTTGAACGCAGGTTCCTGCCCGTACTCACTGAACAGCCCACAGTAGAAGATACCATTTCCATACTACGCGGGCTCAAAGAACGCTACGAAGTGCACCACGGTGTCAGGATAAAAGATGCGGCACTGGTCGCAGCCGCAGTTCTGAGCGACCGTTACATCTCAGACCGGTTCCTGCCTGACAAAGCCATCGACCTCGTTGACGAGGCAGCATCCAAGATTATGATCGAAATAGACAGCAAACCCTCTGAACTCGATCAGGTTGACCGCAAGATCATGCAACTTGAGATCGAGCGGGAAGCACTGAAAAAAGAAAAGGACTCCGCATCAAAAGAACGTCTCGAAAAACTACAGCAGGAACTTGCAAACGTTCGCGCTGAATCCGATTCCATGCGGGCACAGTGGCAGAGCGAAAAGGACGCCATCGAAAAACTCGGTTCGCTTAAAGAACAGATCGAGGACGTAAAAGTACAGATCGAGACAGCAGAACGTGACTATTACCAGAACAAGGTCGAGAACCTCGACCGCGCCGCTGAACTGCGGCATGGAACCCTTCCCGCGCTTGAGCACCAGTACGCAGAAGAGGAAAAGAAACTTGCAGAAAAACAGAGCGCCTCCACACTACTCAAAGAAGAGGTTGACGAAGAGGACATCGCAGAGGTCGTGAGCGAGTGGACAAACATCCCGGTAAGCAGATTAATGGAAGGCGAACGCGAGAAACTGTCACACCTCGAAGATAATATACACAAACGCCTCATCGGACAGAACGAAGCAGTAAAAGCAGTATCTGATGCAGTCATCCGTGCCTTTGCCGGTATCAAGGACCCTCAAAGACCCATCGGGAGTTTCATATTCCTTGGCCCGACCGGTGTCGGAAAGACCGAACTTGTCAAAGCGCTTGCTGCGGAACTGTTCGATGATGAGAACAATATGGTGCGGCTCGACATGTCAGAATATATGGAAAAACACACGGTATCACGTATGATCGGCGCGCCGCCCGGGTATATCGGTCATGACGAAGGCGGGCAGCTCACAGAGGCAATCCGCCGCAAACCCTATGCAGTGATATTATTCGACGAGATTGAAAAAGCGCATCCTGATGTGTTCAATATCATGCTCCAGATACTCGAGGACGGACGTTTGACCGATTCCCATGGCAGGACTGTGAACTTCAAGAACACTCTTGTGATAATGACATCAAACATCTGCGTGGACTATGCCAGTGCACGTCTTGAGAAGGGCGAAGATTATGACAAAATGCAGGAACTTGCACTCAATGAACTTGCCCGGCATTTCAGACCTGAATTCTTAAACCGCATAGATGAACTTGCCATATTCCACACACTTAAAAAGGAGGAACTTGTCAAGATCGTGGACATCAAGGTTGTAGATCTGGTTAAGCGCCTGAAAGAGAAAAGGATCACACTTACGATCACAGATGCCGCCAAAAAGCATCTCGGTGATGCTGGCTTCAGTGAAAAATACGGAGCACGCCCACTGCGCCGCGTGATCCAGAATGAGGTTGAGACAAGGGTCGGGAAATTGATCGTTTCAGGTGAGGTCATGGAAGGTGCGAATCTTGTTGTGGATGTGGATGATCGTGGAATTGTGGTGAGGGTTGATGAGTGAGATTGAAATAATCACTCCCCCACGTTACAACATCTGCGTTCGTTTGCGTTAATCTGCGGTTAATAGAAGAAATCAACCGCAGATGCACGCAAATGAACGCAGATACGCTCCGCGTTTCCTTTTTTAATTTATGATACTATTTTTCGGTTCCTTTTTCAGAAACACAAATGTGTGGTCGCATATGTGCATAACATATTCATTAAAATAACTGGATTTTGGAACTGGTCACTATGGGAACGATTACAATAAATGTGAACGACGATGTTGAAAAAATGTTCCGAAAAATCGCAAAAAATGAGTTGAAATTGATGGACACAGGTTTCAGCATGGAACATATCTTCAAATTATAATTGCTTCCCACTAATTAAACCAACTATCGCACCAAACCCCATTTTCACGAGGGTTGAACATGTAGTAAAGAGTTCTCCTTGTGATGGATTCAACTGCCCTTGACTGGAAATATATAAACAAGCTATAAAAAAAATTAAAGTGAACCCAATCACAGCTATGAAACTCATTTTAAATAATGGACTCAGTTCTATCTTTTTTGCTATATCTTCATTATTTGGCATTGCTCATCTCACTAGTCTACAATTATATATCAATAATATTATTCATAGATGGCCTTTTAGACCTTTAACTCCGGTTAATTTGGTGCCCTCTAAAGAAGCCATATTTAAGTTAGCGCCACTTAAATCGGCACCACTTAAATCAGCACCACTTAAATCGGCAGCTTGTAAATTGGCATGGCGCATATTGGTTTTATTTAAATTCGCTTTGTGCAAATTAGCACTGCCCAAATTGGCTTTAGAAATATCTAGACTACTAAGATTTTTCCCTGCCAATGTGGCATTTGGTTTAATAATGAATGTCTCTTCTCCCCTTTCAATCAATTTTGATTCTTTTAAAGGAGAAGAAAAGATTTCTTTAAGTATTCCATAAGTTGACATACCCGTCCCCCATATAATCACTATACTTCGGACTTAAGTCCAAAGCCTGTATAATACACCTCAGCACCACGATTTCTTGTCTTGTCCGGCAATATATTTCTCAAAAACTCACCCACACGACCAAGAATTCATAATCAGTATTACCATAACTCTCCACTGTTATATTTTACATGATGTATTCATATAAAAATTACAAAGAAACAATCTTTAGGAACTATGGTATTATTCGAATATTTTTAAAATGGGTTTATTAATCTTGGTGCCCATCGTCTATTTTGGAGTCATATCGCTTTTTGAGCATTTGTATACAATCCCGCAATAACTTAAATAAAACGATTTCTTGCTTTGAATCCAGAGGTTGTTACCAACCCTCACCCAAATCCTGTAGTGTAAGGCTTTGTGTATAAAGTACGTCCTGTGTAAAGAGTGAAATGTCATTCCCCAAAACTTCTAAAAATCAAACAACGAACTCTGAGGTTTTTCTTTCTTAGAAACACTCCCCTTCCCTTTCCCTTCATTTTTCACAACATTCCTTACAACCTTGCCATCCGAAGGTGCACCCGTAAAATCAAACAAACCCTTCTGCTTTGAATCGTAATCAAGGGAAGCCATATCCACCCCGAACACACCAAGTATTCGCTCGACCGATGGCAAAATCTGTTTCTTGACGTAATAATCCACATCCAGCGGAATGTTGTTCTCGCGAACATAATCAGGATCTTCCGCGCGGTCTACGAACAGACCCATATCAGCAATACAGAAAGCGCAGAGGGTTGAACATATATGAGTAACTCTGCGCCCTCAGCGTGCTCTGCGGTAAAATTTTTGTACCACCCTCGTTGAAATAACTGAATTTTGAAACAGTGCCTATCTGAATATCTCATGTATTCAAAATTGGTCGTATTACCCACACGATGTTAGGTAGAACCAAATAAATTCCGGCATAGTAACTTATATCTCCAATAAAGGAATATATTTTTGCAAGGAGAGGGAACCTTGTGCGAGAATTCATGAGCGTTAGTTAACAAAAAGATTCATACATTGGTTAATATAACCAGGACTATATAGAATACATAGTAAACTATATAGTAATCACAAATATATATACTATTTACAGAATGTATATATCTCATCCTTCCAATTGGTTCCACTGACAAATAACACAAATAGGTGGAATATTTAATGAGAATCGAAACACTATCAAGGAAAATAGTAAGCAATGTGGGGATTTATACCGTAATATTGCTCATCATAGGACTTTCATCCATTGGAATTGGCTGCATTGACAAAAATGAACAGGTCACTGAAAGTGTCCTCATAAAAGGATCAGACACAGTCCTACCCCTGGCGCAGGCAGAAGCTGAAACATTTATGATCGAAAATATCGATAGAAGCATTACCGTGATCGGAGGCGGCTCAGGTGTGGGAATTGCCGCCCTCATTGACGGCAATGTAGACATTGCTATGGCTTCAAGAAGTATGAAAGGATCAGAGATCGAGAATGCCAGAGATAACGGCATCGATCCGATCGAACACACCATCAGCTGGGACGGCATCGCAGTCGTGGTAAACCCGAACAATCCGGTTTCTGCTCTTTCACTTTCCCAGATCCAGGGCATCTACAACGGCACGATCTCCAACTGGAAAGACGTTGGTGGCGAAGACAGGATAATTACTGTGATATCGCGAGACAGCAGTTCAGGAACATACGAATACTTCAAAGAGCATGTGCTTTTGAAAGAAGATTACAGGCCAGACACACTGATACAATCCGCAACAGGTGCGATTGTGATGGAATTATCCCAGAACAAGAACGCTATCGGATACATTGGAATAGCATACCTGGATGAGAGTGTAAAAAGCATTGTTCTCAAAACAGACAGTAGTTCCGCATCACCAACTGTAGAAAATGTGAAAAACAAAACATACCCACTGGCACGACCACTATACTTCTATACGGATGGAGAACCAACAGGCCCTGCAAAAGAGTTCATTGACTTTGTGATGAGCCCGACAGGACAGGAAATTGTGTTGGAAGTAGGGTACATTCCAGTAGCATAAGACATGGTGGCTCAGGATGTTAAAAAGTACCAGATCTAAGGAATTTGCGATCGAATCCCTTCTGCTTGCTGTAAGCGCAGTCACGGTCGTAATCCTGATCCTTATTTCCTTATTTTTGTTCGGAGAGGGTGCGGCACTCTTCAAAGACATTCCATTTTTGGACTTCCTTACAGGAAAGAACTGGTATCCTACATCAGAGCCCCCCATATTCGGACTTTTGCCGCTCTTATTAGGCACACTCCTAGTAACTGCGGGTGCGATAATTATTGCAGTACCGCTTGGGATCGCATCTGCCGTATTCATCTCAGAGATAGCACCCCCAAAAGTTGCAGAAATACTCAAGCCCATCATTGAGATCCTTGCCGGCGTGCCATCCGTAGTATACGGTTTCTTTGGACTTGTGGTTCTCATCCCGCGCCTTCAACAATTGCTCGACCTGCCCACAGGACAGACTGCGCTGGCCGGTTCCATCATGCTCGGGATAATGGCACTCCCAACGATAATATCCATATCAGAGGACGCAATAAGCGCCGTGCCTGATTTCTTAAAAGAAGGCTCCCTCGCACTTGGCGCAACCAGGTGGCAGACAATTTACAGGGTTACCGTGCCTGCAGCACTCTCCGGAATATCGGCAGCAGTAATGCTGGGCATGGGACGTGCAATAGGAGAGACCATGACCGTCATGATGGTGACAGGCAATGCCGCAGTTATCCCGGGATTCCCGGGTGGGATATTTGCACCCGTTAAGACCATGACTGCCACTATCGCACTTGAGATGGGTGAGGTGCCGCAGGGAAGTGAACATTACCATGCCCTATTTGCAATAGGTGCCGTGCTTTTTATCATTACGCTGCTGATCAACCTGATCGCAGAAGCCGTTAAAAGAAAATACAGATTCAAGGTGGGATCCTGATGTTCAGCCCAAAAACAAGTGAAAGGATCGCATTTGCATTTCTCACGCTCGCGATAGCCATTGTAGTGGCATTCGTGTTTACGATCATATTCTATATCACCAGCAACGGGATTGGTGCAATAAGCACCGATTTCCTAACACAGGGACCAAAGAACAGGATGACCGAAGGTGGGATCTTCCCTGCGATCGTTGGCACGGTGTTCCTGATAATAGGATCCATGGCAGTGGCCCTGCCTCTTGGAATACTTGCTGCGATCTACCTGAATGAATATGCAGAAGAAGGCAGGATTGTATGGATCATCCAGATGGCAATAAACAATCTGGCCGGTACCCCATCAGTTGTGTTCGGCCTGTTCGGGCTGGCTATGTTCGTCAAATATATGGGCTTTGGTGCCTCGATCCTGGCCGCATCCCTGACACTGGCACTTGTTGTCCTTCCGGTAATTATCCGCGCAAGTGAAGAGGCAATGGCAACGGTTCCGCCGGGACTTCGTGAAGCATCCCTTGCACTCGGGGTCACCAGATGGCAGACAGTCCGCAAGATTGTGCTTCCGATCGCTCTACCCGGCATGGTAACAGGTGCGATCTTGAGTGTAGGTCGCGTTGCAGGAGAGACAGCCCCGATCTTACTCACGGGTGCGGCATACTTTTTGCCAAGGCTCCCAACTGCGATCTCTGACCAGTTCATGGCACTGCCATACCACCTGTTCGTACTTGCAACATCAGGCACGAACATTGCCGCAACGCGTCCAATCCAGTACGGAACAGCCCTTGTGCTGCTCTTGATCGTGCTCGGGGTGAACTTTGTTGCCGTGATGATACGGCGACATTATAAAAAGAAGATGAGATGGTGAGAATTTGAGGTACTTAACATGGTGACAGATACATTTGCAGAAGGTATTGAGACCGAGATCACGGTAATGGAACTGAACCTGTGGTACGGTGCAAAGCAGGCTCTTAAAGACATTTCAGTTGATATTCCAAAAAATTCCATTACCGCTTTTATCGGACCCTCCGGGTGCGGCAAGTCCACGTTCTTACGATGTTTTAATAGAATGAACGACCTGATAAAAAGCTGCCGTGTAGAAGGGGATGTACTGGTTGGGGAAGATAATATCTATGAAAGCAACGTGGATGTGGTTGAACTGAGGAAACGCGTTGGCATGGTATTCCAGAAACCAAATCCTTTCCCGATGTCGATCTATGAGAACATCGCATACGGTCCGCGCATACACGGTGAAAAGAATAAGGAAAAACTGAACTCAATTGTTGAAGAGACACTCAAGGCTGCGGCCTTGTGGGATGAGGTATCAGATCAGCTCGACTCCCCTGCACTGGACCTTAGCGGAGGTCAGCAGCAGAGATTGTGCATTGCTCGAACACTTGCAGTCAAACCTGAAATAATCTTACTTGATGAGCCTTGCAGTGCACTTGACCCCATCTCGACCAGCAAGATCGAGGACCTGCTGATGGAACTGAAAAAGGATTATACGATTGTTATCGTCACTCATAATATGCAGCAGGCAGCGAGGGTTTCTGATTATACCGCATATTTCCTGTTAGGAGAGTTGACAGAGTTTGGGGAGACACGGCAGATATTTGAGATGCCACGTGAGAAGAGTACGGAAGATTATATTACTGGAAGGTTTGGGTGATTATATGGTACGGGAAAGATATCAAAGAGAACTGGATTCACTAAAACAAAACGTAGTCACAATGGGAGAAGCATCACAAAAGGTAATTCTCGATGCTGTGGAGGCACTACGGGTACTGGATATTGAACTGGCGAAAGAAACCATTAAAATGGATACTGTGATCGATGATTACGAAGCGAATATTGAAAGATGTACAACGCGCCTGCTTGCACTCCAGCAGCCGCTTGCAAGTGACCTGAGATTGATCACATCATCGTTTAAGATAGCGATCGATCTTGAACGGATGAGCGACCTCGCGGTCAACATAGCCGAAATTACAGAAAAGATCGAAGGCGAACATGTAAAACCCTTGATCGATATACCGAAGATGGGGGAGATTGCAGAAAACATGGTCAAAGATGCGATCAAAGCGTTTGAGACATTGGATGTGGAACTGGCAAAAACAACTGCGGCAGAGGATGATAAGGTCGATGAGCTGTTCTCCATGGTATGGCTTGAGTTAATCGAAATGATGATCAAAGATCCTTCCATAATCACCAATGCATCCCATCTGCTGTTTGTGCTCCGATACCTCGAACGCATCGGGGACCATGCCAGCAACATCTGCGAAAGTGTTGTTTATATGGTTACCGCTGAGAGGGTTGAACTGAATTAGGGGGGTTTTGGGTTAGTTATATTGGCAGAGGATTTTTTGACAAAATGCAAGTGAGTATTTACATAACCAATACATTTAAATTAATCGCATAACTAAATGTATAATTGATTACTATGGGAACGATTACAATAAATGTGAACGATGATGTTGAAAAGATGTTCCGGGACATCGCATGTGCGACCTATGGCAAGAAAAAAGGTTACCTTGGAAAAGCGGTAACTGAAGCAATGCGTAGTTGGATCGATGAAATACGCCAGAAAGAAATCGCAAAAAATGAGTTGAAACTGCTTGATACAGGTTTCAGCATGGGTCGAATTTCAGTCACAAGGGAAGAAGTACATGAGCGATGATCTTTTTTTGGTTGATACAAATATCCTTGTATATGCGTATAACCAGGATGATGCAGAAAAACGGGACATTTGCAAAGCCCTTGTCGAAAAATGTTGGAACGGTACACAAAAATATGCGGTGTCAATACAAAACCTGTCAGAATTTTATGTGATCATCACCCAAAAAATAAAGCCGCCTGTTCCGGCTGAAATTGCCAGACAAATTGTTCAGGATATTATTGATTTTTCAAACTGGCAAGTATTAGAATTTAACTCAAAAACATTGATATCAGCAATGAAACTAAACGCTAAACACAATATTCACTACTGGGATGCCCTGATCTGTGCAACAATGATGGAAAATGGAATTACATGCGTGTACACAGAAAATGTGAAGGACTTTAACAAAATTCCGGGATTGACAATTGTTAATCCAGTCTTATGACTACTATTGCGAATATGGGTCAATTGAAATTTGAAGTGAAAATGGAATTGCATCAGGAGATTCTAACGGAAGTTCTCGATATTATCAGGGATGAGTTCTATCCGGCCGAAGAAAAAATCCGCCCTGATTTTATAAAAGCAATTGAAGAAGCCGAGCGCAGGGTGGCTGAGGGATATGTTTCAACATATTCTGTGGATGAATTTAAGAAAAAGTTTTTGTAACCATGTCTTACACTATCCAGCTTGATACCGGTCTTGAGACAACTCTCCAATCAAAGCGTTTGTAACATCGGATGTAGAACTGGAAAAAACAACTGCGGCAGAGGATGACAGGATCGATGAATTGTTCTATTCGACATGGCTTGAGTTAATTGGTATGATGGTCGAAGACCACACTATAATCACTAATGCACCTCATCTGCTGTTTGTGCTGCGATATTTCGAACGCATCGGAGACCATGCGAGCAACATCTACGAAAGCGTTGTGTATATGGTCACTGCTGAGAGGGTTGAATTGAATTCGGGTTTTTGATGGAGACAGGCTTTGTGTATGGAGACTTTTACAAAAACGAAGAGGCATGAATTATTAGTATTATTGAGGCTGTCCAACAATACTAAATAACAGATAAAAGAAGGTTAAATGTGGTTTTAAATCAAAAAACAAGGTTTTATTTTATCACTCACAGTAATTGTTAGACAGCCTCTATTATTTAAAAAAAGATAATTATCGTTTTTTGAATAGTATAATTGAAATTAATATAAACAAAATTATAAATATTATCAAGCTTTCCCTCCAAGCGGTAGGATATTTCATTTCAATTAATTTTGGATAAATAATAGCCCATACACTGCCGCCTGCTATTGTAACTGAAATAGCTAAAAACTCAAAAAATTTAGTAACATTCAATTTTTGCTTTTTATTATATTCAACGTTTTTTTCTGAATGTGAATATTTTAATAAATCCCAACCCTTTTTACTTTCTTTGTCTTTTGCACTTATAATCTCGTCTTTATATTCAAGTTCTCTCTCTTTCTGATTTGATTCTAATTCGAGAAAATATTTTATGTTTGTAATTTGCAACTGAATTAATTTATCTCTGGATCTCTTGTCTTTCTCTTCTTTTATCTCCAGTATATTCTGATTTATTCTTTCACAAATAATAGGCTCATGAATCAATTCACAAAAATCTTCTGCAATTCTAATAAACTGTTCTTCATTTAGAAGCTTAGGATCAGAAAGTGAATTATTAACTTTATTTAATAATATATTAATTGTATCAAAATAATCGTCTTCTATTTTTCCTTTTGCTTTTGTAGCTATTTCTTTCATACCTTCGTGTTTCAATGCCTCTATATATTCTTCTGCCTGATCACAAAAAGGAATTATTTTTTTTTTATACATCCATGCATCCTCCCCATTTTCCTTTGCGATAAGACTTTCTTCGAGAATATCACTCAAGACATTCAAAATTTCTAAAAGATTATGCCTTTCATCTGATTTTGGTTTACTTTTCCATTGATTAATACTTTTCTTAATATCATCAACGTTTTTAACATCCCCAATTAATATTTTGTGAAATAAACTGTGGATTGTAAAACAGAATTTCGGTTTATCCCAATTAGTAATATTATAAGATTTCTCAAAAAAATATATTGCTTTATTATATTTCTCAACAAATAATTGTTTGCTATCTATCTTTGAGGATTCGTAAACATATATCCTTGCTAATGAATAATATGCAGCAGCTTTAACTTGATTTGACCTATCCCCAGTAAGACTAAATAATAAATCTAATAATTTTTCTTTCTGAATTACTTTGGTATATGCAGAGTGAAAAGCAAAGGCTGCATTCTGTCTGACTGTGCTTTTTTCATCCTCTGTTAATCGTTGCAAAGCATTCCACGCTTTTTCTTTATCTGGAAAATCAGAAAAACTTGTGAAGGCTATTGCTGCATTCTGTCTGACTATGCTGTCTTCATCCTCTGCTAATCGCTGAAAAACATTCCACGCTTTTTCTTTATCTGGAAATCTATAGAAATGTCTAAAAACAAAAGCTGCATGTCTTCTATTTTTAAGATTATTATCAATTGCAAGATTAAAAATCTTATCTATTTTATCCATATCCGGCTCAATTAATATTATAAGCTTAATAGTGCTTTACATTTTATGCTATTAGCATTTATATAATTTAAAGAAATGCCAATTACATTTAATTGTTGATGCACTAGTCACTATCCCTGTGTTAATAGTACAGAGTACTCATATAATTAAATAAAACGATTTCTTATTTTTGGTTACCAACCCTTACCCAAATCCCGTAGTGTATAGGACTTTGTGTATAAAGTCGGGGCATAATTCAACTTTATACACAAAGCCATGGATACAAATATCCCTTAAAAATCAAACAACGAACTCTGAGGCTTTTCCTTCTTCGAAACACTCCCCTTCTCTTTCACCTCATTTTTCACAACATTCCTGACAACCTTGCCATCCGATGGTGTACTCGTAAAATCAAACAAGCCCTTCTGCTTTGAATCGTAATCAAGGGAAGCCATATCCACCCCGAACACACCAAGTATTCGCTCGACCGGTGGCAATATCTGTTTCTTGACATAATAATCCACATCCAGCGGGATATTGTTCTCGCGCACATATTCCGGGTCTTCCGCGCGGTCTACGAACAGACCCCTATCGGCAATAATGACAAACGGAATCCTCTCCCCGATCGGAGGGGATATGCCTGTCCGTGCCTTTATCTTCTCAACGACCGTAATGTGAGGTTGCTTATTCTTGTAACTCTCCTTTTTCTTGGAGAACTGACGGGTCAGTGTGAGATTATCGATCATATCGGTATCCTTTTGCACATCAATGTTACGAACCCTGTCAACAATACCCCTGACATACTCAACAGCCCTGTCCACCGCACCTTCCTTGAGCACCATCTCCAGCACAGTGCTCAGCGTCTTTGATGTAAGCTCACACCAGTCACGCCGCACGGTTTCCATGCCCTTTACCTTGATCTCGTCACTCCATCCATCACCATCGCGCTCGAAAACCCATATTGCATACCGTTTCTTTGCAACGAACAGGGCGCGCTTCGCGATCGATTCGAACTCAAGTTCCATCGGGTCAGGAAGAGAATCCGACACAATGCCTGAGATCTTGTTCCCGACAAGTTCTGCATCCTCCAGCATAATCTCATCATTGGAACTGCACTGCACAAAAACACTGTCCGTATCGCCGTACACGACCGACAGTGTGATGATCTTATCTGTATCTGATACCTGCGACGGCTCGATCTCGTCTGTCAGGTATGCTTTATTATTATGAAGAATGATGTTGTGAATGGTATCATTGACAAGCGTGCGCGTGTTCAGGATATTCTGCCTTCCAAAACCCGTCACCGCATTTGCCAGTTGCATACTGTAAAGCCTGGCGCGAACATAGCCCGAATAACCATAAAAACTGTTCAGCAGTATCTTAAGTGCAAGTTGGGTCGCATCCAGCACACGATGTTCCTCATCGCTCTTCGCGTCCCGCATACGTTTTTTCGTCTCGGTCCTGCGGTTTAGCAGGTCTTCAAGGATCGATGGTACAATCCCTTTCGACACACCTGCACTGACGAATTCCCCACCGGAAGGTGGTTTTATCGTCTCCCCGTCCGGACGGTCATGCTCCACCACACTCGTATAACAAAGGTTGTACGCCATCATGATAGTTGGATAAAGCGATTTGTAATCCAGTATCACCACATCCTCAAGCAGCCCCTTCCTTGGATCGAGCACTTCACCACCTTTCAGCGATTCACTTTGTTTACTCCTGAAGGAACAGGTTGCATCGTTGGGTCTTGTAGGAATCACGCGGTCACGCTTCCCGAATTCCCGAAGCATGAGATTGTCGATCATGGAGGTTTGCCCCCCGTCCACGACTTCCTGAAGCAATGCACCACTGACCTGCGCCAGTGCCACATATTTATCGAGAAGTTGTAATTTCAATATCAGGTCAAGAGCAAGTTCCGAGTCACGGCGTGCATAATCCACGAATTTCCTGATCTTCTCGCCATCGTCTTCCCAGTACTCCACCATCTGCGTTACTTCAACATCCAGTTTTTCCCTGTCAAGCAATTCCTTTGCAACATTGCGCAGGGTGTACCGCTTGAGACTGTACTGGCGTTTGACAAGCGGCAACGCATCCACAACCACACGCCCCGGCATCGAAACTCTCGTAAAGTTCCCGATCTTACGGTAACTCATCTGCCTGCCATCGCGCCCAATGGTTGACTTGATGCTCATGCCGGATTCGTTGAGTAACTTCACCCTGTCTGTGATATAGGGCACATCGAAATCATTGATGTTATACCCCGCAACAATATCAGGATCATAATCCTGAAATATCTCAAAAAAGCGATTGAGGAGTTTAGATTCATCAGAGAACATCTCAACATCATCATCCATTCCTTCAATGTGTTTTAGCACAAGTATAATGGATTCGTGTCCTTTGTATGCCGGTTCGAACGAGACACTGATCATGATAATAGCGGATGTTTCCGGAGTTGGCATTGCACCATCAACCGGCAGACATTCAATATCAAATGCCAGATGTTTCATTGGCGCGTTCGAGATGCTTTCAATACTACGCACATCCGGCGCGGTTATTGTTTTATTACATGTAATCCAATCGCGGCGCATGTTTTCAGCGTCCTGCGACGGTTCTGCCGATACCCATCCCATGCCGCAAAATCCGCGGTCAACAAGGAAACGACTGCGAAACAGTATGTCGGTTTCGTAGATATCTTTTACACCGGGTAGGTTTGCTATGTCATCCCGAATCTCAGGTACATTCTTTGGTGACTGTGTCGTGACCTTAAGCATCGGTTTTTTGGACTTCTGGTAGCCAATAGGTTCGAATTTTTGTACCATCTCCACCTTTTTAACTGATTCGAACTGCCCTTTTATTAGAGTCACCAACTCATCCATTTCCCCTTCGGCATTGACATAGAAATATGGTTCAAACCCCGGCACAAAACAGCAGACGCTTTCACCATCCCGCCCTCTCCCGAAAAGGCGTATTATCGGTTTTTCATTTTCATGAGTGTAATCAGCGTCTATTATCTGAAAGTCCATGGGAGTAAGTGTTGTTTAAAGAACATATAGGTTTTGTGATTGGAGTTTTGTTTTTAGCCCAAGTTTGGACATGATGAAGAAAAAGATTGTTTTATTTTCCCTCATGGTAATGTTTTGGTGAGGAAGGGAGAATATGAATACAATAGTAAGATGCAGTATCACTATTATGGAGGAAATTGTGGCGAGTGTTCATCCAGAGCGGATTGTACAGGGGTTGGAGAATGTGAAAATTGAGCATAATTTAGCATGCATAGCACATAACCTGACAGTTATAGTAAGCGAAAATTGGGAAAAATGTGGGTGTTTTGTGTTAAGTTATAGGTTTGATTGTAATTTTTAATAGTATATATTTTATAAATATATAGTGCGAGTCAATCTGAGCGTCAGCGAAGATTTTCTCGTTTTTCAGATGAATGGATTTTACTGATTTCAAGTGTGATGTTTAGGTAAAATGTCGAAATTTAATTGGGGGACAGCCTCTCTAATCTGCAACAATATGGATACAGTCGAGATCATAGACCTGATAAAAAACAAATCACCATTGGTGTCAGTGAACTTTCAGATCCAATCAACATACCAAAAGAATAGACAAAACCCAATTATTCAAACTTGTGAACCGAGTAATGGAAATATCTATAAGCAATGCATCTATTTATCTAAAAAATATTCCTAATAATCGAGTGAGAGCATGGCAGAACAAGAAAAAGAAGCATCGTTTCCTGCAAAAGAGAATTTCAGTGAATGGTATAATGAGTTGTTACGTACAGCTGAGATAATGGATGTACGTTATCCTGTTAAGGGATTATACGTATGGCATCCTTTTGGTTTCTCAATCCGAAAGAACGTCTATGCCATCATCAGGAAATTGCTTGACAAAGACCATCAAGAGACACTCTTTCCACTTCTTATCCCTGAACATGAGTTCATGAAGGAAGCAGAGCACATCAAAGGCTTTGAAGAGGAGGTATACTGGGTCACACACGGCGGGACCAATCCGCTTGATGTCAAACTTGCGCTTCGCCCGACAAGCGAGACTGCCATTTATCCAATGTATAAACTTTGGGTCCGTTCACACGCAGACCTGCCACTCAAACTTTACCAGATCGTAAACACGTTCAGGTATGAAACCAAACACACGCGCCCGCTTATCAGACTTAGGGAAATAACATCATTCAAAGAAGCACATACCGTCCATGCAACATGGGACGATGCTGCTGCACAAGTCGATGAAGCAATACGCATCTACATTGAATTCTACCGCCAGCTTGGGATTCCGGTCCTTCCATCGAAGCGCCCTGACTGGGACAAATTCCCAGGCGCGGATTATACTATTGCGGTCGATGCACTGATGCCTGATGGCAAGACACTTCAGGTCGGCACTGCACACCATCTGGGTGACAGTTTTGCAAAGACATTCGATATTACATACGAAGATCCCGAAGGTGAGCAGATTTTAGCTCACCAGACATGCTACGGTATATCCGAGCGTTCCATAGCATCAATGATCTCCATACATGGTGACGATAAGGGATTGGTGCTGCCACCACAGATTGCACCTATACAGGTCGTCATTATACCTATTATATTTAAGGACGGAACAGAAGTTCTCGAAGCATGCGAAAATGTAAGATCAACTCTTGGATCTGCCGGCATACGTGTCAAGATCGATGATGGTGATAATCGTCCGGGTGCCAAGTATTATAAGTGGGAAATGAAAGGCGTTCCTATCAGAATTGAGATCGGACCAAGGGATCTGAAGAATAATGCTGCCATGGTAGTACGTCGTGACACCGGCAATAAAGAACAGATTCCGTTTGACAACATCAAGAATGAGATTCTTGAGAGGTTCGACAATATCCATGCAGACCTGCTTGCAAAAGCAGAAGATGAGGTACAGAGCCGCATATTCGATTGCGAGACACTTGATGAGGTTCGAGAGAAACTTCCACAGGGTATTGCAAGAGTACACTGGTGCGGTGTGAAGGAATGCGGCCTTAAACTGGAAGAAGATATCGGCGCAGGAATACTCGGGATCCCGACCGGACAGGATGAGAACGTTACCGGAAAATGCCCGGTATGCGGTGCAGATGCTACTACCAGAGTGTATGTGGCAAGGACATACTGATGTTTAACTTGTTACTATTCACTTACAGACATGGTAACTAAAAAATAGACATACATTGGAATAGGATTGTAATTAAAACAGTTGAATATCCAGCAAATGGCACTGGATAATAGGATCGATATCACAGGCAAGACCGATGAGGAATTGCTTGATGAGATCCAGGCAGCACTTCAAAAGCCAAAAGAGGCTTCTGAACCTTGAAATTATTTTTTGATAGTATATATTTTATAAATATATAGTGCGAGTTAATTCGACCACAAGGGAGAATTTTCTCGTAGTATATGTTTTATAAACATATAGTGCAAGTTAATCCGAGCATAGCGAGGATTTTCTTGTCGAGTGGTCATATCACTCTTGATTTCATAGTATAATATGTCAAATTATGCATGATGTGAAAAGAAAGACATTTTAAGGATGACGTATTCCATGTAGTACAGAAGCACAGCGATAAATGTGTGGTGTGAATAAATATACATGTTTTTTCACTGTATATATTTTACTGATATCAGTACGGGCTGAATGTATGCCTGCAAATTAAATTTTAAATATTCTTGCGAAATGGTACAAAACTTGCGCATTGTCCACAAATAAAGTTGTTTCGCATCACAAGGAGGATTTCAATGAAAGTATACAAATCTTATGACGACCTACCCAAAATAAAACTGCCCGGGGAGCATGAGATATTCATCAGCGACAGTACCATCCGTGACGGTTCCCAGATGCCTGGTATTGTCATGAACAAAGGGCACAAACTCAAAATATACAACTTTTTACATGAGATCGGTATTGAAAAACTTGAAACTTTTGTATTTAATGAACGTGATCGAGCAGCAGTTAAATTGATGTTTGACCGCGGTTACGAATTCCCTGAAATAACCGGGTGGGCACGGGCAGTGCCTGCCGATATTGACATGGTGCTGGAAGTTGACGGGATAGAGGAAACAGGAATTCTCATGTCAGTATCCGATTCTCATATTTTTGACAAGATGGGACTTGCAAGTCGTGAAGCAGCAGAGGAGAAGTACCTGAATGCACTTCAGTATGCGGTTGACCACGGACTTCGAACACGTGCACATATTGAAGATATGACACGTGCGGACAACTATAATTTCGTATATCCGCTTATTGAAAAACTACTTGAGATCGACCCCAAATGTACAATTAGGCTTTGTGACACTGTTGGCTTTGGAGTTCCATTTGTTGATGTTGATGAACCATACGGTATTCCTTCAATGGTCAAGCACATAAAGAATGAACTTGGTGGTGTGAACATCGAAACACATTGTCATGATGATTTTGGTATGGCAGTTGCAAATTCAATTGCAGGATACTGGCACGGTGCCAATTGGTCAAGTGTGACATTTCTTGGAATCGGTGAGCGGGCAGGCAATGCTGAAATGGAAAAATTGCTAATTTTCCTTACAGAGCGGGTAGAAGGATTCGATAAATACAATCTTGAATCGATCTCAAAATTCGCTAAATTCCTGGAAAAAGAGATTGGAATAAGAATTCCAAGAAACAAAGCCGTTATCGGCAAAAACATTTTCGCACATGAATCAGGGATTCATGCAGCCGGTGTCATTAAAAATCCATTTACGTATGAACCATTCCTGCCTGAGAAAGTCGGTGGGGAGCGCATATTCCTTGTTGGTGATTCGTCCGGTATTGAAGTTCTTAAATTCAAAGTTCAAGAAACTCTCAATGACTTGATGGATGTTGAAATAACAATTGGCAAGGATGATGCACGTCTTAAGGCTATTCAGAAAGATATCCAGAAATTGTACGATAAGGAAAAGAGGGTATCATGTATCTCTGATGAAGAGATACGAGCGTATGTTGAAAAATACTTCTTGTTCGAGTCTGTCGTAAAACATGATATGCATCATGCAGATGGATATAATGGTGATGAAGACGAATGATAAAATAATATTTTGGATATAAGGTTTGATCTTACCTTATATCCGACACTATGGCGTCATTCTAGCATCTGTGTCAATAAAGTTAGACAGCCACATGCTAATATCCGCATCGTGCACGTCCTTATACGCATCCTCAACAAGTATAACAAAATCCCGAAGGATCTCAGGTCTTTTCACATCAGACTTAACTAAAGGATGTTGTGGAAACTTTCTAATCAATTGCCTTGCTTCCTGAAGTTCATCATCTATAACATTTTGTAATTCCTCAACAAAATCATCCAAAATCTCCCTTTCATTGTTCACAACTTCCACAAACAATTCATCCATGTGACTCTGACAATTTTCATATATCTTTTTCGACACCTTTTCCAACTCGCCGCCAACCTTTCTGCCCTCACCCCTAATTTTCTTCATTGCCTCAATTGTATCTCTCTTGAGTTTAGCACCATCCGCGCCCTCTGCGGTTTTTGAATTGTCCCACCCCATGGATCATAAGCCCACCAATCCACAAAATTAAACTATCGCTGCGCCCACTCAAAGCGCAAAACGCCGGAAGCGCGCCGATTGTGGATAACGCCGACTGGCAAACGACTTCATCAACCAAATCCCAAACATCTCCCCTAAACATGCTCAATATCGGTATGCTCCGAGATTTCCGAATTCGTTGTACACAAATCCCTTATTCCCAATTTATGCACGTCATCATTCCCGGTCATTCGGGCAAAATCCTCCAACTCCATTGCAGACACTTTCAAGAAATTTTCCAGTTTTCTTGCGGAAATATCAATCTTCAATCGCTTTCTTAATTCAGGATCTTGTGTAGTTACTCCGACAGGACATTTTCCGGTATCACACAACCTGTATTGCTGGCATGCACATGCCATCAAAGCAGCAGTTCCAATCGCAACAGCATCTGCCCCCAATGCCAGTGCTTTGATAAAATCAGAAGACGTTCTGAGTCCACCGGTGATAATCAGTGATATGTCTTTCACTCCTTTTTCATCCAGATATTTACGGGCCCTGTACAATGCAAACAATGTCGGAACCGAAGTTGCCTGTTTAATGAACTTAGGCGTAGCAGCAGTTGCCCCGGGTCTTCCATCAATAGTAATAAAATCAGGCTCTGCATAGACCGCAAACTCCAGATCATCCTCGATATGACCTGCTGCAAATTTGATCCCAATCGGCCTTCCTTCCGATCTTTCCCTTAGCCAATCTACCTTCTTTTTAAGATCTTCCTTGTTCTTTATATCATCAAAATGTGATGGAGATACAATATCCGTACCCTCAGGGAACCCCCTGATCTGTGCGATCTCCCTAGTCACCTTTTCGGCAGGTAAATGCCCGCCCATCCCGGGTTTTGTGGACTGGCCGATCTTAATTTCAATAGCATCCACCTTTTTGAGATTCTCATCAGTGACACTATACTCATTTGGAACATATTCAAAAATATACCTGTAAGCATTCTCAAAAGACTCCGGCAATATCCCGCCTTCCCCCGAACACATAACAGTTTTAGCCGCAGCACTGCCTTTTGACAGGGCTGTTTTAACCTCTTTGGATAAAGCGCCAAAAGACATGTGAGTGATATAAACAGGGATCTCTATCTCAAGTGGTTGTTTCGCTTTAGGACCGATCACGGTTCTTGTACTTACAATTTCATCATCATTCAATGGAATTCTTGCCAGTTGGGCGCCTTTGAGATAGATATCATCCCATGAGATCACATTCTTTGTTGTCCTCATAGGTTCAATGATGGATTCCCCTGTGACAGAGATCCGATGAATATCTGCCATATTGATCTCCAGATTATCTGATTCCCGTCTCCACTCCCCCAGATATCCACTCATATCAACTTTTTCAGTTGATATCGTGAACTTGCTTTTCTTACCACAATAAGGACAGACCGTTACCTGTTCCACTTGCTCTGGCACTTCTTTATCCTCTTCAACAGGAGTCAAATGGGTTATATCCGATTTGCAGATCGGACATCTCCAATCGTCAGGAAAATCATCGGGAGAGATTCCGGGCTTTATGTCTGTAGGAGAATCCCCCCTTGAATCATCGTATTCAAAAACATTACAAACATTACATCGGTATTTTGCCATTGTAACTGCCTCTTTTTTAAGTTTCTTTTTAACATTTTGTGGGTGAATATTTGACGGGATGAACAGGATTTACAGGATGGTGCGGATCATTCGTATCCTGTCAATCCTGTTCATCCTGTCTATTAATTCAGGCAATGTGATTCCCATGTTTGAAAATATATCCCTTAATAGTGATGTTATCCATCCAATGTTTAGGATTTTTTTTAATCTACTCTTTTGGTACCCGGTGCCATTTTCTCAGGATCAACTATTACTTCAACCAGACACGGCCTGTCCGATCCAAATGCATTCTTAAGTATGCCATCCAACTCAGTCGGATCCTCGACCCTGTACCCCTCTCCGCCGCATGATCTTGCAAATTCTGCAAAATTTGGATTTGGGAAACTGACACCATACTCAGGGTAGTTATCTCTTTCCTGTTCCTTTTTGATATTTTTGAGTTTTCCGTCGTTGAAAACAATAACCTTTATTGCAAGATCTTCCCGGACAGCAGTCGTAAAATCTGCCATCAACATCGCAAATCCGCCATCTCCTGTAACACAGACAACCTGGGTGTCAGGATAATCAAGTTTTGCAGACAAAGATGCAGGAAGCCCAAAACCCATGCTTGCGATGTTTGCAGACATGAACGTTCTCTGCCCCTCACAAATGAATTTTTTGTAGAACCAATATGTGTGATCCCCAACATCCACGCAAAGAATCGCATCATCACTGACATTTCTCTTAATGGCCTGTATAATGTAACCGGGACTTATGGGCACAGCCAGATCGGTCGAATCATTTTTGATCTCATCCAAATGTTCCTCTTTTACTCGATTGACACCATCAATGAAATCTTTATTCTCTTCCTTTTCTTTGATCAAAGGAACAAGTTTTTGCAGCGTCAGTTTTGCATCACCAACAAGTCCCCTGTCAACATTTATTGTTTTTGCAACTCGTGTAGCGTCAATATCTATCTGCACGATCTTTATTCCGGGTGGCAGCAGGTTTGCCTGCCTGAAACCTGATCCGATAATTATAAGCAGTTCACAATTTTTTACTGCCTGCGCAGATTGTTTTGGTCCGATCGACCCCAAAACACCTACACTGTACCGATGTGTCTCATTGATGACCCCTTTTGCTCTTGACGTAGTTGCAATAGGAGATTTTAACTTTTCTGCAAGTTCGACTAACAGGTCACCTGAATGTCGTGCACCCCAGCCTGCAAAGATCGCGACTTTTTCGCTTTCATTGATCAACTTTGCAGCACTTGATATGTCTTCATCATCAGGCATGACATCCGGTTTGAACACGCGTTTATCAGGAATAAATATTTTTTCATCCAGTTTTTCAGAAAGGATATCTGTTGGAGTGCTCAATGCCGAGACACCCGGTTTTTTATAAGCATATTTAGCAGCCATTAATGTAAGTTTTAATGCCTGATTTGGTCTTGCGATCGTTTCAGAATATTCAGTGAATGGGCTGAACAACTCTATCTGGTCGATCTCCTGGAATCCCTCACTTCCAAGATAAAGTTCCGGAACCTGTCCTGTTAACGCAAGAACCGGACTCCTGTCAGTAGCAGCATCCATTAGACCCGTTATCAGATTCGTGCAGCCTGGACCTGCAATTGAAATACATACACCTAAATGGTCTGTCATCTTTCCGTGAGCAGAAGCCATAAATGCTGCCGTTTCTTCGTGTCTTGTAAGTATAAATCTGATATCGCTCTTCCTTATCGCTTCAATCAGCGGCAGGTTTGAATCTCCCGGGATTCCATAGATATTTTTTACACCAAACGATTCCAATTGTTCGACTACCTTATCTGCAACATTGGTTTTGATACTTTCATCGCCTTTTGCCATACCCTCCGGAACAAAAGCGGATTTAGGTGCCCCGCAAACAGGGCAGGTGAACGTATCAGGCAGTTCACTGAATTTCTTTGGCTCCTTGTCTTCATCGTATTCCCAATTACATACACTACATCTGAATTTTGCCATTATGTAACCCACTCGTAAATAAGTTGAAAAAAAATATGCTGATCTTGGTGACGAGGTTTTCAAAACCCCACCACCAAAATATAAACAATACAAAAAATATGTAGTTACATACCAAGTTGCTCTTTTTCAGAGCCTTTGGTGCAGAAATACATATTCTTGAGTCCCATTTTCTCAGTTACAGGACAGCCCCCGCAAATGCATCCATTTTCCTCGGTTATGCAATTGCTTTTTCCAATTGTCGGGAAGCAAAAACCACCTTTTTCATCGCAGGCTACCCAACTTGGACAGCTCCCACATATACACATGGACAACACCATCTGTTTTTTCTGTTCCATCTCTTTTGGATCCATTTGTTCACACTCCATTGATTTAATTCTTAATCAAATTCAAATATACTCGAAATGATTTACCCCCTAATTTCAATGGGCTTTACCACTTTCACAGAAATATAATCCTTCCAAATTATTTTCTATGTACACAGGACATGCAGGACATTTACAGCCTTTCCGCTCGATCTTCTGGGATGATTTTCCTCTTGCACAAAATAAGTACGGTTGCGGTGGAAATGGAAGACTTGGACATGTACCACAATTGTCCATGCAGACGTTTAAATTCTCCTTTGTATCTTCAACAGGCAATTCGATTACCCCCATAAAATAAATGAATAGTGTCAGTAAAACTGACAATTAACAATTTAACAACTAACGATCAAGCCATCATCTTCTTGAACATCATTCGTACCATCATTCTCTTCATGATGAAATAATCCTGTGTAGCTGCCATAACTGCACGTTTTTCCATCATTTTACGGTCTTGTGCCCAGCCGGACATGGCGTCTTTTAAAGTTCCCATCAGGATGTTTCTCTTATCCTTTGGAAGTTTTGTGAGAATATCAGTTCTGGTTTTAACGATCTTAAGCCTGTCTTCTTCCGAGAGTTCTTCCAATGAATCAAGCATGTCGCTAATCGCATCCTTTCTTTTATCGTCAGGCATGGTCGAGAACTGCTCCATACGGGCAGCCAATATCTTATGCCTCTCTTCTTCAGGTTTTGAAGCCATCATTTGCATGACTTCCAGCATCTGATGGATCTCCTCGGCTTTCTTATTGTGATCCGCACAAACAGGACACGATGCAAGATGCTCATCTAATGATGCGGCATCCTTTCCGGCGCATTCTTCGCAAGCTAACGCTAACTTCTCTAATTCTTCTTTAGCACTCATGTAACAACCTCCTTCCGAATAAATAGTTTAGTTTGATTGTATATATACTTTCTCACATCGTGTATAATGTTTAAATAATTCATATATTTTTAAATCTGTATTTGTATTTTTATTGGTGATTATTTACATTCAGTACTTAGCTAATTTCTCACATGCAAAGTCGCCGTTCCAATTCAGTAAATATTATTTAGAATGACCATCAACTATCATATACTCGAGAAAATGCCCACTTTGTTCGCATTAACTCGAACTATATATTTAAAAAATATATACTACAAAAAATATATACTACAAAAAATATATACTACAAAAAAATATGCAAAAAGGTGACTCATGTCTATTCTCAATATCTTGCTTTCGTGGAACGTCGCAAACGCCCTGTTCATATTTGTAGTTGTCATAGCCACCATCATTATTGCAAGAATCGTTGATCGTTTGCTCAAAGTCCAGTTAAAAGTGCTCAGTACAAAAATGGATATCGATGAGACCGTTTACGGGCTTGTAAGGCGCATTGCCGTTGCTGTCGTATACCTTGCCGGCATCATGATCGTTGTCAGCAGCGTACCGTTTCTTGAAAACATATCATTTGCCATTTTTGCAAGTGCCGGATTTGCGGGACTTGTTGTAGGTATGGCTGCACAGAGCAGTCTTTCCAACATTATTTCAGGAATCTCATTGGCAGTATTCCGACCGTTCGGAGTTGGAGATATTGTGACCATCCATGACGAATATGGAACAATATCGGACATCACGCTCGGGCATACCGTTGTCACTACATGGGACAATCGCAGACTCATCATACCAAACCACATAATCAGTGACGAGGCAATAATCAACTGGTCTATCAGCGATCCTACCATAATCTGGCCGATCGACATCGGGATCGGATATGATGCTGACATTGACCTTGCACGCAGCATCATGATCGAGGAAGCCAAAAACCATGAAAATGTTCTTCACCTCAACGATGTGCGCAGGTATCATCCTGAAGTTGTTGGCGGCAAGGAGATGAGGGTCGTTGTAACAGAACTCGGCGATTTTGCAGTAAACCTACGCCTAACTTTCTGGGTGTCTGACCGTTCAGTTGCATTTATCACAGGATGCGAACTCATTGAATCCATAAAGAAAAGATTTGATGCTGAAGGTATCGAAATACCATATCCGTATCGAACAATTGTCTATAAAAAAGACATAATGGAAAACTAATGTACATTATATCAGAGGAAGAAAGAGGGACAACATGAAGTATATTGTATTCACAGACATGGACGGGACATTGATCGACCATGACACATATTCATACGAAGCTGCAAAGCCTGCGCTTGATGCACTGAAAGAGCAGAACATTCCGCTTATATTCTGTACCAGTAAAACACGGGCAGAGTTAGAGGTATATGTAAGAGAACTTGATTTGGCACATCCGTTCATATCAGAGAACGGGGGTGCGATATTCATCCCACGCAACTATTTTGATGTGGAGTATGATTATACCAAAGAGATGTCGAACTACAATGTCATTGAACTTGGAACCAATTACGACAAATTGAGACAGGTTCTTGAAGAGATCCGCGCGGTTGTGAATTTTGAGATTATCGGGTTTGGGGACTTAGACGACGTCGGTGTCAGCGAAGACACCGGTCTTGACATCGAATCCGCGAAACTTGCGAAGATGCGGGAATATGATGAAGCGTTCAGGTTAGGTAAAGGCGAAGATACACAAGAGGCTGCGAACCGTTTGATTGAACACATAAAGTCCCATGGCATGAGTTATACGCGCGGTGGCAGATACTGGCACATTATTGGTGACAATGACAAAGGTAAGGCTGTAACAATCCTGTCTGAAATATATCGGCGGCAGTTTGCTGGTGATGATGTCAAAACGATTGGACTTGGGGATAGCCAAAACGATCTTCCGATGCTACAGGCTGTGGATATTCCGTTACTTGTACAAAAGCCGGGTGGTCAACATGATGCATCTATAACCGATGCAAAAATAAATAAAGTTAAGGGAATTGGACCAGTTGGTTGGAACCTTGCAATACTTGATATACTTTCATCCTAAAACTAGTTAGTAACCAATTAACTAAATTAACAATTTAAACCGACAGTTTGTTTGAGATGTAGTTTAAAACGCATTAATTCATAATCGCTAAAATCAATTGAAACATGGGGCAATATAAATGATAAGACTTAGCAGTATGATGCCAAAAGCATTTTTAATGGGAATCGTGAAACTTGTGGACATGATCGGTCCTGAAGAAACAGACAAATGGATTATATCGATAGGCAAGAAATTGGGGGATCGGGAAGGTCCCGGATTCGAAGGTGCCAGAGAAGATGGTATCAACTACATGCCAATCTGTCCATTTGCAAACGAATTGGTAGAGTTTGTGGAAATCGATGGAGAACGTCCACCTCAATTCATGGATATCATTAAATCCACTAACAAAAGGAGAGAACAATCAGACAGAGGTTGGGAATTCCCGGCAATATCGAATATATTCTGCATATTTCACCATAGTTACAGAAAACACCGGGCTGAGATGGCAGGTAACACAATGCTGCACCTGGGATGTAAATCACCGCTTTCATCGATGGTTGCATACAATGACAAAGCTATAGAAAAAGCAGGCATGTCAAGGGATGATGTTGACAAGGTGTTAGAAAAATCAATCTGTGTATTTAAAGTACAAGAATCCAAAACGGAGTGAGTTATTTGAATCAAATAGAAGCTCTCAAACTTTATGAAAACAGTATTAAAATTCTTAAAAAAAATCAGCATGAAAAAGGTGGATACTATGCAAGTCCACCAGGTACAAGGTATCCTTTTATTTATCCAAGAGACCATTCGATCGACATTCTGGGTGCGATTGCAGGTGGACTTATGGACGAGGCTAAGAAAGGATTGGAATTTATGCTCAAATCCCAAAAACCTTCAGGTGAGTTCTCACAGAGGTATGATGTTGATGGGAATGATGCCAGTTACAAGGATTTGCAGATCGATGGAAATGGTTTAATCCTTTTTTCACTTGGCAAGTATTTCGAGGCTACAGGTGGCTCATTTTTCGAAGAGATGGCTGATAGGGAATTTGTGCTGGAACATTGGGACACGATCGAAAAAACTGTTGAGTTCATATTGATGAACAAGAATGAAGAGGTTGATCTTATACATACTATTAACAGCATCCATGAGTACCCTGCATACGAACATGGATTCGAGATATATGCGAATTGTGCATGTTGTGCCGGAATTTTTGCTGCTGTTAAGATGGGACAAGCTATCGATAAAGATGTATCAAAATGGGAATCTGAAGCTGAAACGATAAAAAATGCAATATTGACACGTATGTACAGTCCGAGAAGACGGTCTTTTATCAAATGTATTCGAGTAAAGGATAAGAAAAGCAATCCAATAGGATACGATGCTTTCGCCTCTTCTGTAATTGATGTTGATGTTGTGGAATATTCTCCTGCGTATTTTGAATTGATAGCTGAATATGATGTAAAGAACATATCTACTGTCAAGAGGATTCATGAACAACTCTGGGATAAGGAGATTGGGGGACTGAACCGTTATCCGGAACTTTGGGGTCGGAACAATGGTGGATATGGTCCATGGTGTCACTTTACGTGCCAGCTTGCAAATCATTACACTGCAATTGATAATAAGGATATGGCAGAGATGTATCTTGGCTGGGTGGTTGAAATGGCACACAATTACCAGTTGCCGGAACATATTTCAACAATAGAAAGATTCGAGATGTGGCTGGAGGATTATACCAACGCAAAGATACTCAGGGACAGCAAGATGACGATGATCGAGAACACTCGCAATCATCCAAAATGGAAGTATGGATTAGCATATGTTACAATACCGCTCATCTGGCCGCATGCGGAATATATTCGGGCTTATGTTAATTACATGGACAAGTTTCACCCACAATAAGATGAAGTAATGAAAATTATTAATAGTGGTTCAAATGTATCAGGAAAATGAAGCTAAAAAATTTATCAAAGATATCAATCAACAAAAAACAGGCGTGGGATTACAAGGATTGGAAAATGATCCTAACTCGAAAAAAGCTTTTTCGAGAATGCAATCTGATTTACATGGTGCACTTGAAGAACTTGCAATTGATCTCAATACTGAAGATACCCATTTTGTGTTGGAACTCATTCAAAACGCAGAAGATAACAAATATAAAGAAAATGTAGTTCCATTTATCAAATTTACAATTGATAATGAATATGTGCTTATTCAAAATAATGAAATTGGATTCAATGAAAAAAATGTTGAAGCAATCTGTAGTGTAAAGCAAAGTACAAAACAAAAAAAAGACGGATACATTGGTGAAAAAGGAATTGGTTTCAAATCGGTTTTTAAAATAAGTGATGCACCACATATTTTTTCGAATGGGTTTCAATTTAAATTTAATAGTAAAGATGAAAATAGTAAACTTGGTTTCATCGTGCCTTATTGGATAGATGTTGTCCCAAAACAATTAAACTTAAATTTGACTAATATACTCCTTCCACTCAGAAAAGATGCTCAAGAAAAGATATCTCAGTTTAATAATATTGATCCAAGCCTAATATTATTCCTGAAAAAATTAAAAAAAATTGAAATTGACAATAAAATAGATAATTCAAAAACCGTTGTTACAAAATATGAAACAAATGGGATTGTAGTGGTGGAACATCCACATGTTCGGAACTACTATAAACAGATAAAAAAAACGTTTTCTATCCCTGATTCTGTCCAAGAAGAAAAAAGAAAGAACGTTAAAAAAACGGAAATTATCCTATCTTTCCCTATTAATGAAGATGGGGGTCCAATAATATCTGAACAGAAAGTATTTTCCTATCTGCCAACACAGAACTATGGTTTTAAATTCATAATTCAAGCTGACTTTCTACTTGCAGCTAATAGAGAAGCTATTACAAAAAGTGGGTTTTGGAATGAATGGATAATAAATAACATTCATGAAGTGTTCTTAGATTCAGTTAAAAGATTTAAAAATGATGAACATTTAAAAACTAATTTTTATAAATATATCCCTTTAAAAGAAGATGTTGATGATGATTTATTTAGTCAAGCAGTTGAAAAAATTTTTATTTCTTTGAAAGGTTATGAATGTATTCTTACTGAATCTGATTCTTGGGCAAAACCTTGTGATGTATTTTGGGTCAACCGTGATTTAAGAGAACTCGTCTCCAATGAAGATTTTAAGATTTTTTATAACAAAGAAATTATTTCAAGCAAAGTATCCTTAAAACCGTTGCTTAATGGATTGGAAATTGAAATCTTTGAGCAAATAGATTTTCTTAAATTATTAAATAATATTGATTTTGTTCAAAAACAGAATAATGAATGGTTTGTTTCACTTTTCGAATATTTGAGCAAATTTGAAATAGGTGTACATGTTCTAGAAAAATTGCCGATATTCAAATTAAATGATGGAACATTCACATCCTCTGAAAATTCAACCACATTCTTATATTTGAACAAACAAGGGGAAAAATATGGTTTTGAAGAAGATCTGATGACTTCAATACGTATACTGGATTCTGAAATATTCAAATTAATTGAACACAGTGAATCAATTTTAAGTCTACTTTCAAATTTAGGTGTAAAATCTCCAGATCCTTATGAAATTATTGAAAAGTATATACTTCCAGTTTATGAGGATGATAATGCTTGGAAAAAAAAGAATGATGAAGTTCTGCAAGGGCATATAAAATATATTAAAAATAATTTAGATATTTATGAGGATAAAAAGGAATCAATAAATAAATTAGGCAGTATACTGTACCTTAAAATAAATCATAAAGTAGATGATACACAGTATTATTCTCATCCAAATAAAATATATTTGCCAAATGAATATGGAAATAAATTTGATTTGCAAAAATTATTCTCAGGTATTCCAGATTTAATGGATAATTTTTTAGATGAATGTTATTTACAAAGTGATTTAATAGAATACAATGAAAAAATAGGTCAATTAGAACTTCAAATCTCTAATAAATCTAAAACTTGGAGTAAGAAAAATAAAAAGCAAGTTGAAAGTGTTAAAGAACAATTACTTGAATTAAATAAAGAACGCAAAGAGGTTATAAAGTCATGGAATAAATTTTTAATTATCTTGGGTGTAAATGAAATTCTAAAGGTTAAAAAAGATGATTATAATTATATGTGTGAAGAATTTAGTAAAATAATTGAAAATCTCACTGATCTCAGTTATATTGAAAAAAAGAAACATATCGAGATACTATTTCAAATATTTAGTTCGAATTGGGATAAATATTATAAAAATTTTGAGCATGAGGTATATGGTGACAACGATTCGAACTTTTTGTTACAATTAAAAAATGCATCTTGGATTCCAACAAAAGATGATTGTTTTGTGAAATCATTTGAAGCATTTGTCGACAATTCTACAAATAAAGAATTAATGGGGAACAATGTCAAATACTTAGATTTTAATGCAAGTAATGTAAATGAACAATTTTTAAAAGATTTAGGCATCATTTTTGAGCCATCAGTTGATATCGTTCTTGATAAGCTAGTTAATTCAGCTATAAACAAAATGAACGACAAAAATTTGATAGAAAGTTTTTATTATTACTTGGATAAACACTATGAAGAAGACTCATATAAAATTAGTACCTTCTTTTCAGAAAATAATGTTATTTATGATTTAAATCTGAATAAATACTTTAAATCCAAAGATGTATTTTGGAGTGATTATTCTGCTGTTTTTGGAGATTCTAAAGCTTACCTCAAAAACAATTACAGTAATCTTAAAAGCTTTTTTTCAGAAAAACTTGGTATTAATGAGCCATCTCCAGAAGATTATGTTAACAGGTTAATTCAGTTATCTAAAGAAGAAATTACCCCCGAATATGAAAAAATCATATTGAAACTATATGAAAAAATAAACGATCAATTGAATCCAGAAATAGTTGAAGAACCAATTTCAGAAACTCCTTGGTGGGATGAAAACAACATTGAGAACTCTTATCTTTTGTGGACTGATAAAGATAATTTTTGGAAAAATGATGGCGACGTTTTTGTAAATAACGATGAATACCTACATTCATTATTTAAAGATGATGAAAACGTATCTTTTTTAAAGGTACCTAGAAATTATTTGCCAAGAATTGAATATTTCATAAAAACGTTTAGAATCCAATACATTTCAGAGTCAGTTGCAATTGAACCATTGGAAATAATTAATGAAAAGGAAGATAAAAAGTTAACAGAAGCTCTTCAAAACCGTATTGAATATATTGAAAGATATCTTTATTTCAATGAATATATAATTTATAAAAAAATTCTAGATAATGGGGTTTTGTCTAATCTAAAAAATATAAATATATATCGGGCACGGGAAATAATTGCTAAATATAGTCTAAATGATATCGAAAAGATTACTAAAAGTGAAAAATCGGTGAGGCATAATGACAAATTATACCTCCTTGACGATTTGGAAGATAACAATTCATTAGGTATCGAAATATCTAAAATGTTAGGTGAAGTTAAAGGGTTAGATGATTTTTTAATTTTGTTATTTTATAAAAAAGACACAGAAATTGAAAAACTCATGATTTCGAAAGGTATTGGAAAAATACCTGCTGAAGAGCCCACTCCCGTACCTACTCCCGTACCTACTCCCGAACCTACTCCCGAACCTACTCCTGAACCTACTCCTGAACCTACTCACAAGCCTACTCCTGAACCTACTCCTGAACCTACTCACAAGCCTACTCCCGAACCTA
>JAUWQD010000046.1 GCA_030611265.1 Methanosarcinaceae archaeon
AATACTCTAATTAGCATAATCCTTTATATTTCTTTTTAAAATAGTATTTTGATGCTTAAAAATCAAATTTTATGCATAATAAATGATGAAAATTGAGTAAATTGAAAATAGAGGCATTTCAATCGAAATGCCAGTGGCTCAATTATATTAAAGTGAATGTTGCATATATAGTTAATCAATATTGATTATCGACAATTTCTACGAAATCCTCTATCAAATCAAACTATTCTCTTCAAGCGTTTCTCTACAATATTCGGCCATATCGATGCTGATATAATCATACTCAAAATGAACACAAAGACCGCACCTGCTGCAATATCGACCTGTGTGTATAGCGGTTCAACCATGCCACTGTTCTTCAGTACTGCCAGCAATACGGATACGATTGACAGCGCAACAGATGATACAACACTTGCGATCAGGCTGTATTTCCCGACCTTGCCTTTCATAACAATTTCTTTCATAAATATCACCTCACCTCAAGTAACTGTACCAGCATCATTTTATCCTGCTCCTTTTCATGAGAAGTGAGCCTCTAGTAAAATATACATCACGCCTTTAAAACCCTATCGAACGCCTCTCAACTCTTCTTATCCTTAAAATTTGCATCTAAGCCCTTAGCGGCGTATCAAACTGCTACGGTTTTGGAGGGAGTGTGAAGGCAACGTTTCCTTCCGAGTACGTTAAACTTGCTTCCTTGCAAATCGAAACAGCAAAGGGCATGGGTTGTGATGTAATAGTTACTAATTGTCCCGGGTGCATGCAGAATCTTGTGGAAGCTGGCATGAATGACGATTCAATAATAGTGTACGACTTAACGGAACACGTATCCATGTCACTTGGCTTTGCTGTTGTGCGCAATGATAGTAAGATGATCGATTCTGTGAATCCGGCGTATTGCACTGCTATAAATCGATATTGTAAACCTGAAATTTAAAAAAGTGTGATATTGAATCATTCAGGTGGCGATTTTGACCGGCACCTTATTCCATCCGAATTCAATATCACTAATTATCCGACCACAGTTCCAATCGTGTTCGCGGTAGAGCTTATTTCTTGCATAAAAGGTTCAAGTTCGATACTGGATTGGGCATTTACCAACAAAATTGCGGAATTGCCGCATAGGTGAGCGATGAACAGTTCATTTCCAATGTTTGTTACTGCATGCCTGACACCATGTTTTCCAATTGCAGATGCTGCGGTCTGGATCCCATGAAAGAGTGAGCCTGCCATTGCACAGAAGGAATTTCTGTCTATGCCTTCCGGTAGGTCAGTTGCCATGACCAATCCGTTTTTGCTGGATATTGCACTGCCAATGACATCACTGTCATTTTTCAGTTTGTGCAGATAGTTTTGCAAGATATCTACTTTATTCAATCAATCCCCTCCGATACCGTTTTTTATTTGCTTTCATAAGACAATCCTCCATTGTTAAGATATCCAATTATTTGGATGTATTAACAATATAGTAATTGTTTTCTTAGTATATATTGTAATTGGTTGGAAACATCAAACAACAAACTACAAACTTTAAACTGCAAACTTCAAACATGGACTGCCAATGATTAAGCTTTTTTACTATCAAGACAATCAATTAACCAACAAGGGGGAAGGTAAATTGATCAAAGAAGCTATGCTTTATGACAAACTTGATGGTGGCAAGGTAAAATGTAAGGTATGTAGCCACAGATGCACTATCGTGCCGGGCAAAAAGGGATTTTGCAGGGTGCGGGAGAATCGTGATGGTACGCTGTACACTCTTATCTATGGCACTGTTTCAAGCGGGGCGGTTGACCCGATCGAGAAAAAGCCATTGTTCCATTTCTATCCGGGCTCGCTTTCGTATTCACTTGGGACAATAGGGTGTAATTTCAGGTGTCGCCACTGCCAGAACTGGACAATTTCACAGGTAGGGGTTGATCAGATACATTCTGTTGAAATAATGCCGGAAGAAGCGGTTGCACGTGCTTTGGAATCCGGGTCAAAAAGCATTGCATGGACGTACAATGAGCCAACGATCTGGTACGAATATACTTATGATTGTGCAAAGCTCGCAAAAGAGGCCGGACTTGCGACCGTTTATGTTACAAATGGATACATCACGCCTGAAGCACTTCGGAAGATCTCGCCATATCTGGACGCTTTCAGGGTTGACATTAAGGCATTCACAGAGAAGTTCTACAAGGATGTATGCAGTGCAAAACTTGCACCTGTGCTGGAATCTGCTAAACTTGCAAAGGAGTTGGGGATGCATGTTGAGGTCATTAATCTTGTTATTCCTGCACTAAATGACTCTGCCGATGAGATAAGGCAGCTTTCAAAGTGGGTGCACGACAATCTTGGCGCAGACACTCCGCTTCACTTCACGCGCTTTCAGCCGCATTATAAGATGCAGGACATTCCGTCAACTCCGGTCAATACGCTTGAGATGGCACACGATATTGCAAAGGAGGAAGGATTGCAGTATGTTTATATGGGAAATGTGTTCGGGCATGAGTATGAAAGTACATTCTGCCATGCTTGTGGCAATTTACTGATCAAAAGAGGTTTGTTCAATGTTGAGAAATATAATGTCACACAGGAGGGGGCATGTCCGGATTGCGGTGAGGTAATACCAATTGTTGGGAAATATGTGAATGTTCATGATTGACACATTGAATTTAATATTTAGCTTATATATTTATGCGTAATAATCCCCTTCACGAACAAAAGATTTAAAACCAATTAGTGCTTTAAGAAAGTCCGCGCACCTGCGCAAATACATACATGAGCAGTAACATAATGTGCCGCCATAACTCAGTTGGTAGAGTGTCTGGCTGTTAACCAGAATGTCACAGGTTCGAGCCCTGTTGGCGGCGTAATATTCCTGCAATTTCACTATGGCATTATAATTTGAATTATGCTGTTTTTCCATGTGGGCCTGTAGCTTAGCCAGGTTAGAGCGCTCGGCTCATAACCGAGCGATCACCGGTTCAAATCCGGTTAGGCCCATTTTATTTTTATAATTTGAAAATAGCAGTTACATGCAATTTCTAAGTTATAATGAAAGGAACGCTGTGTAGAATGTTATATATGTGAACTGTGCATGACAGTAACATACATAGTATTCAAATCATGTAACAATATTCGTGTTATTGAAATGCATACATATTGGAGAAAATAAATGAATCAGAAATTAATTGCCATCTTTTTAGCTGTCATCATGTTAATGTCAATTCTTCCGCTTTTCTTTAGCGGTACATCGCAGCAATCAAGTACAGATACCGACATCAATTATGATGATGCCCCAGGTTTTGATATTATTCCGGGTGCTCACGTGAATCACAAGTTTGATTCGATTGCGGATGGGTTGGACATGACGCCAAAGGGCGTGACTTCAGCACAGTACCTTGACGTTTCAAAGATAGCAGGCACTCCACTTCAAGCATGGGCTGCCAATGCAATTCAACCGGATTCTGTGTATAATGCTAAACTTACAAAGACATTTTTTGTAGATTATAGCGATGATGTTTCATGGATGGAGTTGCACACTATTTCACCTGAGGTCGTTGCATTTTCGTATTGGATGAGTCCTACGCCATATAATGGATACCAGCTGTTGATCCGTGAGAACGGGATTTACAATGCTATTGGGACTCCCTTGATATTTGGTCCACAGGATAAGGTGGAGGATACCATAGATGTGTTGTCAGGTTCTGCTGAAAAATCTGATGAATTTGATCACATATTGAGTTATGCTGACATGGATTCAGAATTCCAGCGTGTGACTACAAATACTGTTTTTGCAAGCCAGTACTACCTCGATTTTAAGAGACTTGACAACGGGGATTATTCAAGGACTATTGTCTATCTCGATGTTGTGAACAGTACGCTCGATAAAATGTTTCAATTTGAAGCGAATAGCACTGAGCGCGGTGTGGCATATGATATAACTACTGACGGGAATATCACAAAAGTGGTTGTTACTGGTAATTTCTATACAATTATAGGTGAACCTGTAGAGTGAGATATCCATCTCACTTTCTATTTTTTAGTTATGTCTATTTACCTACCTACCCATTTTTATGCATCAACAAACTGACCGACAAGCAGAAGCTTTATACGTAAGTATGTTATTGTTGGTGCTCGATTATGGCAGTTGTCTTAAGTAATTAACTTGATGCAGCGGACCAGGTCAAATACATTGATGTTTGAAGCTAAAACTATCAATTTATTGATTCAGTAATTAGCCGGATGTGCTTTTATGCACATGTAGGTCATCACATCGTGGCGATCTATTTTAGGCGTATGGGAGTTATTCCACATTGGTTTACTCGCAGGCGTCGTATGCCAAAAAAACGAACATAAACAATGAATAATGAAAAACCTATGACATATTGTCAAAAGGTTTCGAAGGAGAAAATAATATGGCAGCGAAATTTGAAGTTCCAGATGAATTAGCAAACAAAGCACTTGAAGCAGTAGAGTTAGCAAGAGACACAGGAAAGATTAAGAAAGGCACAAACGAAGCAACAAAGGCTATTGAGCGAGGCATTGCTAAACTCACAGTTATTGCAGAAGATGTCGAGCCTTCCGAAGTTGTTATGCATCTTCCTGCTCTTTGTGAAGAGAAGAATGCACCATACATATTTGTCAAACAGCAAAAAGAACTTGGTGCTGCATGCGGTATCGGTGTTGCATGTGCAGCTATTTCCATTACAGATGCTGGCAAGGGAAGCGAGCTTGTCGATGATGTTGCACAAAAAGTCAGCGCACTTAAATAATTAAGATAACCAGGAGGATATCTTATGGCAGACGATGATGGTTTTGCGGCAGAGGTCATAGAAGTGATCGGAAATACTGGTATGCATGGTGAAGCAAGCCAGATCCAGTGCCGCGTGATGGAAGGTCGTGACAAGGGACGTATAATTACACGTAATTGTGTTGGTCCTGTTCGACTTGGTGATATTTTCATGTTAATGGAAACATCAAGAGAAGCTAAGAAATTGACAACACGGTGATTGTGATGGAACAGAGAAAATGCTCATTCTGTGGAGATATGATTGAAGCAGGAACCGGCATGTTGTATGCGAAGAGAGACGGTTCTCAATATTACTTCTGCTCTTCAAAATGCAAGAACAATTTCAAGCTTGGCAGACTTCCAAGGCGTACTGTTTGGACAGAAGACGGTCGAATCGCTCTTAAGAAAGCATAATTAAGGTGTTTTTGATGGAACGAACTTATGTTATGGTCAAACCGGACGGTGTCCAGCGTGGACTTGTTGGTGAGGTCATATCCAGAATCGAGAAGCGTGGACTCAAGGTCTCCGCTTTGAGAATGAATTTGATGAGTGAAGATGCTGCAAAGGAGCATTACAAGGAACATGTTGAAAGACCGTTCTTTGCTTCACTGATCGAATATGTTGTATCCGGGCCATCCGTTTCGATGATCGTTGAAGGCAAGGATGCAGTACCAATTATGCGAACCATAAATGGTGCTACAAATCCGGTCGAAGCACTTCCCGGAACTATCCGTGGTGACTTCGCAATCGAGACTGGCAGGAATCTAGTTCACGCATCCGATTCAGTGGAATCCGCAGAAAGGGAAATTGGAATACATTTCAATGACTCTGAGATATGTGGGTATTCAAGGATCGATGAAACGTGGCTTTATGAATAAATAATTACAAAAGTGGTTTAGAAACTACAAACGTTTTATTTTGCTGTGTTCGTTCAAAAGTTACTTTTGGGTTGAACATAGCAGCCACCTCAAATCCGATACTTTAGTTTTTCATAGTATATATTTTATAAATATATAGTGCGAGTTAATCCGAGCATAGCGAGGATTTTCTCGTGTATTTAGTACACTTTAGTCGCTACTTATATAATGTATTTTAAACACTATTGTATAATGGTTATTCATTAAAGGGGGCTTGTACCAATGTCTGAAAGTAACAATCTACGCACACCAATTGTTTGTGTCATGGGTCATGTAGATCACGGAAAGACTACACTACTTGACAATATACGTGGTAGTGCAGTTGCTGACGGTGAAGCCGGTGCAATTACCCAGCACATTGGTGCGACAGAAGTTCCAATAGACGTCATCGCCAACAAATGTGGCGATCCCGGATTGATGGATAAGTTTATCGTCCCCGGTCTTTTGTTTATTGATACGCCTGGACATCATGCTTTTACTTCACTGCGAAGCCGCGGGGGAGCACTTGCTGACTTGGCTGTTGTTATCGTTGACATCAACGAAGGGTTCAAACCACAGACGATCGAGAGTCTTGAGATCTTAAAGAGATTTAAGACGCCGTTTGTTGTTGTTGCAAATAAGATCGACAGGATACACGGCTGGAATCCACAAAAGAATATGCCGTTTTTGGCCACATACAACAAGCAAAGTGAGCATGTAAGAAATTCTCTTGATAATAAGTTGTACGAGATTGTTGGTGAACTCTACAATATAGGATTCAATTCAGATCGCTATGACAGAGTAACAGATTTCCAAAAAACAATAGGTGTGATTCCAATCAGTGCTGTGACAGGAGAAGGTACGCCTGATATCCTGATGGTACTTTTGGGACTTGCACAAAAATTCCTGGACTCTAACCTGCATTATGATGCTGAAGGTCTGGGTGTCGGAACGGTTTTAGAAGTCAAAGAAGAACGCGGGCTTGGGATGACTATGGATATCATCCTTTATGACGGAACAATGAAAAAAGGCAACAATATCGTTGTCGGAAGTCTTGGTGAACCAATCCAGACAAAGATCAAGGCTCTGCTGAAACCGCAGCCTCTTTCTGAGATCCATGCCGAAGAGAAGTTCAAGCAGGTAAGTAAGGTTACAGCTGCAATCGGTGTAAAGATATCGGCACCAAATCTCGACAATGCACTTGCAGGCGCGCCTGTGAGGGTCGTTACTTCTGATACGGCTGAAGATGTTGTGCAGGAGGTACGTGAGGAGATCGAAGAGGTTCGGATCCATACCGATGCCAACGGCATTATGATCAAAGCAGATACTATCGGCTCACTTGAAGCACTTGTCAACGAACTCCAAAAAGAAGGCATCACAATTCGCAAAGCAGATATTGGAGATATATCGCATCGTGATATTGTGGAAGTATCGGCAATTGAAGATCCGTTAAATTCAGTGATAATTGGATTTAATGTGGGTATTCTTCCTGATGCAAAAGAAAAAATGCAGACTTCCGGCATCAAACTTTTCATGAGTGATGTAATCTACACGCTGATCGATGATTATAAGGATTGGGTAAAGGAAAAGAAGGAAGAATCTGAAAAGAACATATCTGAGATGATCATTAAAGCAGGCCAGTTCAGGATAATGCCTGATTGCACGTTCCGACAAAGCAAACCTGCTGTGGTTGGCGTGAAAATTGCAAGCGGAATTGTCAAGACAAATGTTGATGTCACAACAGAAGATGGTACAGTCATAGGTAAAATAAAAGGGCTGCAGTTGAGTGGTGAAAACATAGGTGAGGCACGCACCGGTATGGAAGTTGCTATGTCTATCGATGGTCCGACAGTTGGCAGGCAGATCAAAGAAGGTGACCTTCTGCATGTGAATATTCCAGAGAGGCATGCAAAGATACTTGAGCATGAATTGTACGACTCACTGAAGGCTGATGAGATCGAGGCGCTGGAGGCATTCCTGGCAATTAAGCGCAGGGATAATCCATTCTGGGCGAAATGATTATAACGTATATTCCTGTTAAGGATATACTCGCAAACATACAGTACACTAATATACTACAATTGCAATTACAATTGCACTTGAATTTAACTTAAGTCTAAACTTAAATTTTGATTTCAAATTATATCTAAATTTAAACTTAAACTTACAATCATTAATTACGATACATAACACACAACAAAGAAACATTGAGTGATAATTGGAGGAAAAAGTAAATGGCAGATTTTAAGATTGTGGTCTCTGATCCAAAGACCAAAACATACCAGTTTGATGTGGCCGGTTCTGAGGCAAATCAGTATATAGGCAAGTCTATTGGCCAGACTGTAGATGGCGCAACAGTAGGTTTGGCAGGATACACTTTGAAGATAACCGGTGGAAGCGACAAAGGCGGTACTGTTATGAGAGGAGACCTCCCGGGTCCAAAGAGACAGCAAGTCCTTGTGACAACAGGTATTGGTTCAAAACCAAAGGTCCCCGGTACCCGCCGTCGAAAGAGCATGCGCGGAAGGGAAATTTCTCCTGACACATCCCAGATCAACACTAAAGTTGTTGAGTATGGTGAAAAGACCATAAATGCACTTCTTGGCGGCGAGGCTGAGGAAGCACCGGAAGAGGAAGCTGCAGCAGAAGAGTGATCTTACATCACTCTTTGCATGTTTTTTTGGTATTCACATACTGTAATCACGTATTATAGTAATTTGCAGCATGTGGCACATTTGCAATTTTGAACCGACATATTTGAATAGTGAGGACTCCCATGCGTGAATTTTTGATAATTGGTCATAAGACGCTGACATCCGGTAATTTTTCATTGAATGACATGCCGGGTTCTGCAGGACGCATGGATATCCTTTGCAGATGTACAAGTGCTGCGCTTTTTTTGTCACATGATATGAGACGGGATGTGCAAGTACATTTATTATTACTTGGCGAACCTAATCCACATAAGATCGTGCGCTTTGATGGTGAGAGTTTACGATACCTAAGTCCTGATGAGAGGAGCAGTGGTTCCCTTATCAAAAAGGCGCTTGAGAAAGATGTCGGAGATTTGGAAGTAAAGTCAACACCGGGCGTATGGGTGCGACATGGTGGACTTGGTACGCTTCTTGATGAGTTTGTGGAGAAGGGTCGCAAAATCGTGTATCTTCGTGAGGATGGAGAAGATATCAGGGATGTTGTCGGTTCTCTGGACAACGCTGTGTTCATTATGGGCGACCATAATGGAGTTACTGAGGAAGAAGAGATACTTATCATGGGTGCCGGTGCAACGGTGGTCAATGTAGGACCTCTGTCCCTTCATTCTGAGCATTGTGTTACGCTTATCAATAATGAATTGGACCGGAAACTACCGGTGAGTGATCTTTAGTTATTTATAAATCATAAAAGTGGTCAAATGAACATACTTGAAACTGCAAAGAAAATAATCCATGAAGGACCCATATGCGATCACTGTATGGGGCGACAATTCGCAAAATTGTCCACAGGTCTTACCAACGATGAGCGCGGGCGTGCTATAAAACTGGCTCTTGCCATGGAAGGCGACCGCGTATCAAAGGACGATGCGGATGACACGATCTTAACAGAGCTCTCCCCAAGCAGCCGTTATGCAAGAATATCTCCCGGTAAAGAGGGGGAAGATGAGGAGTGCTGGGTTTGTCTTGGTCTTTTTGATAATCTTGATGTATGGGCTGAGCGCGCAGCTGCCGCGCTTGAAGGTTTTGAATATTCCACGTTCCTTGTGGGAACCAAGATGAGCGGTCTTTTGAGTGAAAATGAAGAGATCCTGTGGACTGAATCGGGTGCGACCCATGCCGAACAGTTCAAATCGGAACTGAACCGAGAGGTCGGTAAACTGATCGCTGCAAAGGTGGGGAAGGAAGTTGAATTCAAGCAGCCCGAAATTTTAGTAACACTTAATCTTGCAAAAGAGGAAGTTACACTTCAGGTCAGGTCGGTCTATATTCAGGGAAGGTATCGCAAACTTGTTCGTGGCATCCCACAGACAAGGTGGCCATGTCGCAAATGTAAGGGCAGGGGCTGTGAGGAGTGCAATGGCACAGGTAAGCAATATCCGGAGTCTGTGGATGAACTGGTGAGCGAATCTCTCATCAAGGCGGCACAGTGTGCTGATACAAAATTCCATGGTGCCGGTCGCGAGGATATCGATGCCCTGATGCTTGGTAGCGGAAGACCGTTTGTCATTGAGGCGGTGCGACCTGTGGTTCGTACTATTGATCTTGATAAACTCACAAAAGCCATAAATGACGGTGCGGCAGGAAAAGTTGAAGTTGAAGGTCTGAATATTGTTCAGCGTGATGTTGTTGAGACATTGAAGACCTCAAAGGCGGATAAGGTTTATAACCTTAAAGTTACATTCAAAGAGTCGATTTCAGAAGAAAAACTCAGGTCTGCAATTGATACTCTTAACGGAGCACAGATAAACCAGCGAACTCCTCAGCGTGTTGTACACAGACGGGCTGATCTGGTTCGAAAAAGGCGTGTTCACAATATGGAACTTGTGGAGTTGACAGATGAGTTCGCTATGATCACGGTAAATTGTGAAGGCGGGCTTTATGTTAAGGAACTGGTGTCCGGTGACGATAAGAGGACAGTACCAAATCTCACGGAATTAATTGGCACTCAGGCAGTAGTGACTGAACTTGATGTCATGAAGGTCGATATTTAAGTATCAGGCCAATTCAAAGATTATAACAAAATTCAATTGCGTTTATTAAAATTATAATACAATAATTAGAATCAAGTTAACTTAACTATTTACAACATGGAGGAAAAATTATGCCAACATCACACGGTGAAAGAGCTTGCACACGATATAAATTGAAGAAAACATCACGCGAAAGGGGAATATCTCCTATTAGCAAAGCAATTCAGGAATTCGCTGAAGGACAGATGGTGCACGTAGATATTGATCCAAGTGTACAGAAAGGTATGCCAAACCCGAAATTCCAAGGTAAGACTGGAAAGGTTATTAAACAGCGTGGACGCGCATATATTTTGCACGTAAGTGATGGAAATGCAACAAAGGAAATAATTGCATTACCACAGCATCTTAAACCACAAAAATACAACTGAGCAGCTAAGTGTTTTTGCTGGCTGAACTGGTAACGGATATAGAAAGGATATTTTATAATTGAGGGTTTCGAAATGGTCCTCTTTTAAAAATATCGACAGATATATCTATTTGATAGACTATTGGTGAATGTATCTCCAAGATTCTATCGTTAGGTACTATTTATTATTTGGTCTATTAACAATATTCAAGTTTAAGTTTAAAAGAGTGTATTTCTATGATAGTTAAAGAGATTCTGAGTGAAGAGTTGCTGACATTGTCAGAAGTTAAAGAGACGTTAGATGAGATCATGGAAGAGCGCTCAGGCCTTGAAGAAGAGTTGGGGTATGAACTTCGAAAGGCTATCAGTCATGCCGATCTGTTTGCAAAGTCAAGTGGTAAAAAATCACGGGAACTTGTTAACAAGTTTAATGAACTGGAAAAGATGAAACCTGAGATCGCGATCAGGATTGCTGATATTATGCCTCAGTCAAGGGACGAACTTAGGACTGTGTATGCAAAGGAGCGATACACATTATCTGAAGAAGAACTTGATGAGATATTGAATTTAGTCAGCGATGCAATTGAATAAATATATATTACATATCTTCATTTTTTAGAGTATGCAATTTATGGAATTATATAGTTCGAGTTAAATCGACTGGAGTGAGAATTTTCTCGTAGTATATATTTTATAAATATATAGTTCGAGTCAATTCGACCGGAGTGAGAATTTTCTCGATCACATTAAATTATGTTATACAAGTGTCCATAGTTACATTGAGATGGACATTATCGGAGGGTACTTATGACAAGTATGGGAAAGCAGCCGGAAAAAGAAGAATATGGGTGGGTCTTGGATTATCTGCCATATGGCAGCACTGATGACAGGAGACCTTCATATCAAAAGAAACCGCTTGTTCAGGCAGTTGGCGATAATTTTTTCGTACTCATGGAATTGGTACCAAAAGACGGCATGGTTCCTGAGATCCAATCACGCGTGTATATTGGTGAAGGTGACAGGGATGTTATTGATCATGTTAAGACAAGGATACATTTTGGTGATCTTAGTCATGGCGCACAACTTGAACTGCCATTTATTATTGAAAAGTGTGTAGAGGGACAGGAAGAGCGGTTTGTGAAATTCTTTAATGATGCTCATCCTATCACAACACGACTTCATATGTTAGAATTGTTACCCGGTATCGGTAAAAAGCTCATGTGGGCTATTATCGATGAACGTAAGAAAGGTGAGTTCAAGAATTTTGCGGATCTTCATGAGAGAGTGGGAGGGGTACATTCTCCACAAAAGATTGTAGCACATCGCATCGAAGAAGAGCTTAAGGATGATCGTATTAAATACAGGCTCTTTACAACAACGATGCACCGCTCAAGAAACGATTAAACAGGTGTTAGTTTCTTGGTCCAAACAATTTTAAGAAAATATGGTATCCGTGGCGGATACCATGACCAGCATTTTTTGATTAATAAAACAATCCTTGACAGGATTGTTGAAGCTGCACATCTGACTCAAGAGGATACTGTACTCGAGATCGGGGCTGGCATCGGTAATCTCACAGAGAGGCTGTTGCCACGCGCCAAAAAGGTTATTGCCATAGAGTTTGACCCACGTCTTGTCGCGGTTCTTGAGGATAGGTTTCATGATGTTGACAATCTTGAGATTATCCACGGCGATGTGCTTGATGTAGATTTTCCTGAGTTTGATAAGGTTGTTGCGAACCTGCCATATTCAATCTCATCCGAGATTACGTTCAAACTTTTCAAGCATAAGTTCAAACTCGGTATATTGATGTACCAGTATGAGTTTGCAAAACGGATGGTTTCATCATGCAATTCGAAGGATTACAGCCGTTTGAGTGTCAATACCAATTATTTTGCGGACGCATCGATTATAATTAAAGTTCCGCCCTCTGCTTTTTCACCGCAGCCTGAAGTCAGGTCGGCGGTAGTGGAACTTGTTCCACGATCGTCTCCTTTTAAGGTGGATGATGAGGCTTTCTTTTTACGTTTTGTTACTGCAGTGTTCAGTCAGCGGCGCAAGAAAATGAAAAATGCGATTGTAAATACCAATTATATGTTGGGTGTTGACAACATCAAACATATTGTGGCGCAATTGCCTGAGGAATTCATGGAAAAACGGGCTGAGAATCTTGAACCACAGGAACTTGCAGATATTGCAAACCGCATACTTGCACTTGCAATTGTAAACAAAGAAGCGACGTAGGGACAATGGTTGAGATCAAATACAAAGGTGCATGTGTCAAACTGGCAGATGAGGTTTATGATCCGGCAGAGGATTCGTATTTGCTGGCTGATGCCGCAATCAGTTATGCAAGGGATGGCATGCGTGTTTTAGAGATTGGCACAGGTACCGGTTTTGTGTCTTCTGTCCTTCTTGCAAATGCCAATGTGGAACTCACAGCCACAGATATCAATCCGCATGCTGCAAGGTGTGCAAAGTCGAACAGCATTGAGGTAATACGGACCGATATGTTCAATGGGTTGAAGGTTGAGTCTTGTTTTGACATGATCATTTTCAATCCACCATACCTGCCGACATCTGATGATGAAAAGGTCCCTGGATGGTTGAATTACGCTTTTGACGGCGGCAGGGATGGAAGGATGGCGGTGGAGCGTTTTTTGGATCATGTTTGCGGGCATCTCGCACCATCTGGGATGATCTTGCTGCTGGTATCTTCTCTTACCGGTATCGAGGATGTAAGTTCAAGAATGGGTGCGATAGGTTTTGATGTTGAGATCGTTGGTGGGGAGAAATGTTCCTTTGAGGAACTTGTTGTTTTGATGGGGAAACGCAGATAGTATTAAGTTATTTGTTTATCTGAATCTGTTCATTTGAAACTAAAAGTAATGTAGTAACTGCCGCAGGCGGCGCGTTCCCTCATTACTTATCAACAAACGCACACATCCAGTTCTTTATTACGTCCTTGTGCAAACAAATGAGCATCATAATAATATGTATTCATATTTTTGCGGGAACGCGCGCGCTTCGCGCGGTGGTAGCAGCGTTTAATCAAATACTATAAATTGTTCCTGAACAATTGTTCTTTGATTATATGACATATCAGGGAAAACTGCTCAGGATCGATCTGACCAAAGAAACTGTAAGTACTGAGACCATTCCGACTGACATCATCATGAAGTTCATGGGTGGAAAAGGACTTGCGGCACATTATCTATACAATGAACTTGAACCGAATACCGACCCGCTCAGTCCTGATAATATCCTTGCGGTGATGAACGGGCCCCTGACCGGTGCATCGGCTTCCAATTGCGTTAATTTTACGGTGGCATCAAAGAGTCCTGCAACAGGTACATGGGATGATTCGCATTGCAATGGTTTTTTTGGACCTGAACTCAAATTTGCGGGTTTTTTGGGAATACTGATAAAAGGCGCAGCCACCGCGCCTGTGCATATTCATATTGAAGATGGGGAATGCACCATTCACAATGCCTCGGAATTATGGGGAATGGATACATTCGCGACAACAGATTTCCTCAAGGATAAATTCACAAATGACCGCACGGCGCGTGTCTTGTGTATCGGGCAGGCAGGCGAGCGTAAGGCAAAACTTGCAGGCATTATGTCTGAGGGGCGTATGGCAGCAAGGGGTGGGCTTGGTGCTGTTATGGGGTCGAAGAATTTGAAGGCAATATCGGTTGTTGGGCACGAGAGATTTGTGCCTGCGGATAAGGTTGAATATGACCGCGTCAGGAAAGCGATAGCAAAGCAGATCAAGGAAAGTCCTTCCGCAGCCCAGAGCAGGCTTGAAGGTACACCGAAGTTGCTGATGAGCGTGAACAGTGTTGGGGGGCTACCTACCAATAATTTCCAGAGCGGGTATAATCCGGAGGCTTCAAAATTGAGCGGAGAGACGCTCAAGGAAAAACTCTGGGATGGTGGCAGGAGACGGAAACCATGTCGTGGTTGTGCAATCCAGTGTGCTCATGTTGCTGTGATCAACAAAGGAGTGCATGCCGGGGTGGTGGATGAGGGACCTGAATATGAAACCGTTGGGTTGCTTGGATCAAATTGTGGGATCATGGATCCTGAAACCGTGGCTGTGGCTGATTATTATTGCGATTATTATGGGCTTGATACTATTAGTGTTGGGAATACGATAGCATTTCTGATGGAATGCAACATGCGTGGTCTTATTTCTGAAAAGGAGTTGGGTAGACTTGATCTGCGATTTGGCAATGAAGATGCGTTTTTGGATGCTGTGCAAATGGCTGGAAATGGAACAGGTATGGGAGATTTGATCTCCAACGGTGTAAGAGATGCCTGTGCTGCCATTGGTGCGGGAGGGGAGTTTGCAATGCATGTCAAGGGATTGGAGATTCCGGCATACCTGCCGCGTGCGGCATTTGGGCAGGGGTTGGCATATGCGGTATCGGACAGGGGGGCATGCCACCTTCGACCCTGGACGTTTGGGAAGGAGTGTTTTGAGAAGGCTCTTCCTGCAACATCGGCAGAGGGGAAGGGTAAACTTGTCAAGGAGGGGCAGGAGAAAAATGCCATATTCGATTCTATAGGGGTGTGCAAGTTCGTTACGCAGGGTGCAAGCATGGATGACATTCTCGCTCTTTTTAATGCAGTTACAGGATTTGGAATGGATGTTAATGAGTTCGATCTTGTAGGGCGGCGTGTGAATGTGTTGACGCGGCTTTTCAATAATCGGGAAGGTTTTTCGAGAAAGGATGATACACTGCCAGGGCGTGAATTGAATGATGCTGTGCCGGATGGTGCATCGGAAGGGAATGTAATTACGCAGTCTGTGCTTGATGGGATGCTTGATGATTATTATGATGTTAGTGGTTATACTGAAGATGGTGTTGTTACGGAAAGTTTGAGGGAAATTTTGGGATTGTGAATATTTGACCACTTATGCAGGTGAAATTTGATCGGATATTTTAATAACATCGCCTTTTAAAAAGAATGGTGCATATTTATTTAGTATGATATGCCATTACTTGAATAGTGAACGATAAATACGTAAGATTTTGAATCTCCCCAAAAATGATTGGAACTCAAATCCGACACAGGTTTCAGTTAATCAAAAAACAGCGCGCAGGCTAACCAAAAAAACCAATGCAAAAAAAGAGAATTTGGTAAAGTCAGTTGATTTTCACTCAAACTGCAAAATTACTTTTTTTGCACCTATCGGAGTAATTAAAGCCTCAGTACCCTTTTCAATGTGATATGACTCACGAAGTTCCTTTGGAAGCCGTAACACAAGTGTTTCTCCACTTCCACTCAGTTTTCTCTTATATGAAGACTGACCTCTGGGCGCAACCCCAAGTGCAGATTTTAATCCTTTTTCAATTTTGTGTATTGAATCAGGGTGGTTTAGATAGATTTTCCGACCCGTGTTTTTATGCTTTCTGACAAGAACATCTGTGATGACCACAGGAATGTTGTAGTTTTCAATCACGACATCTTCATAGATATCTTCAAACTCTTCCGTATTTTCCATTGTTTTCACCTCATTGGATTCGTTTCTTCTGATCAAGTATAGTAATAACAATAACAAGTCCCTGATCTGACTCCTTTATACCTATAATACACGGATAAATGCTTTTGTTTAATTCAAAATCACACAAGTATCTTGTTGGAAAATATTCAGTGTCATGCAGCTCTTTTCTTTTTATCTCAGGATCATCAAGGATCTGGCTTATGAACTCAAATAATTCAAAAGGATTTATGCCCCATCTATCATACGCCCTGTTATCCCTATAATTCTGGATAAATAAATCGGAGACTTTTTATTTTTATAATATTTTGGAATTAAAAATTTTAATCCCTCGTCTGTCAAATATTCACTCATTTAACTCACCACCATCAATTATTGTTATCAAATACAATAAAGGTACTCTTAACAATTTCAAACTTGTGATGATACCTACTACAAAAACAAGTAATCCAAAAGTACCAACACGGAGCGTATCTGCGTGCATTTGCGTCCATCCGCGATTGATTTTTTCATTCCAACCGCAGATAAACGCGAATAAACGCAGATGTGGCAATCCGAGGGAGTAATACATTCGCATGCAGGCGGCTCGTTACAAAATCCATCCACAAGGAATACACACGCACAAACCCCTCAAAAAGCCACATAGGTCATATTTGACTGCCCTACAAACGAGAAGTTGATCAAAGTCAGATTAACAAAAACTCAGGTTTTAGATCAGATCTGCTATTGATCCCAACACAATGACATCGATCTCCGGGTTCAATTTTTTAAAACCGGCATCCATTGTGATAATAGTTGCATTTTCCTGTTTTGCTGTCGCCGATAACAACAGATCTGCAGCACCCATGCCACCGTATTTGCTTCCGATCTCAATGGCAAGTCTATGCAGTTCCTCACCTTCATAAACTACTTTCCATGGGGAATTGTGAATTATATCCGATACATCAAAAGCGGTATCGATTCCCTCTGTTTTAGCTATCCATATCAGATGTTCCGTTAAGATTATACGAGGAATCACTAACGTCTCGCCGGCTTCTATATCACCAAAACACTGCTCAATCGTCTGGATCGTTGGATGATTCCTGATGCGTTGGATTGCAGGATCGTTGAAATTGCGCCAAACTTGATAGATGTTGGTGTCTAAAGCATAAGTCATTTCTACACCGGCATATCCTTTTTACCTGCTTCGTCAATGCTGCGCTCAAACATCAATGCTTTTTTAAGCGCGTTTTTTTCAACATCTTTACGCTGTAGGTCAAAGACACTGTTTCGTTGTTTTTTCAATATGAGTGCATCACCATTGACACCCACAACCAATTTATCATGTGGGTTTATGCCAATCATATCCTGCAATTCATGGGATAACAATATCCTTCCATGGTTATCTACCTGAACAATATCTGCAACTTTTGATGTCATTTTATTGATCCACCTGATCTATACATTTATTAGATATATGAATAGTTAAGCCTGTCTCGCTTTATATATGTTGTTCAGGGCTTAAATACTGCTCTTAGCCACTTGCATACCCAAAAATCCTGAAAATCCTGTCGAAAAGCACCACCATTTACACAAGCAGCCGGCGCTTCCCAAAATCCATCCGCACGAAACACACGCACAAACCCATCAAAAAAGTCACAGAGGGCACAGAATTGTAAATCGGCACCCAACCCGCCCCTGTGCTTCATCAGCACCAAAAATGATTGAAACTCGAATCCGACGCAGGTTTCAGTAAATCAGAAAACGGCGCGCAGGCTAACCAAAAAAACCAACGCGGAGCGTATCTAC
>JAUWQD010000003.1 GCA_030611265.1 Methanosarcinaceae archaeon
AGCCTTGTAGAACATGGCAAGCAAATAGTCGAAGAGCGCAAAAACGAATTTGTTAACATAGATGACCTTTGATGTACTGGTTCTTCCAGACCTTTTTAAAACCCTCCCGCCTACTTTTAAGGAAAAAATTAAGGCAGCAATTAAAGAGTTGAATAACCCTTTCCCAGGCACTGGAAAAGGTGAGAAAAAAGAGATCAAAGGTGCCAATGATGTTGCATATCGTTTAAGAGTAGGAAGTTTTCGCATTTTCTATCGAATCGATAAAGAAAAACGCACCGTTTACGTATTTGACATTCTTACAGCAGAACAGGCACATAAAAAATATGGCAGGTTGTGACTTCAACTCAATGTATTTGTATAGCTATTGAAAGATCACCACGTAAATGAAATTGTTCAATCTGAAACTAAAAACGATGCGAACGCCGCAGGCGGCACGTTCCATAACCCACAACAATAAATGTATGATTGGCAATATCGTTTTTGGTATCAGTACATCTTCTACTTCACATGATTTTAGTGCGTTTGGAACACACCTTCCGCACCAATCACTATTTTATTATTGCCATCAAGCTTAGGATCGATCAGTTCAGCGCGGGTTTCTGCTTCATTCGTTTGTATCCTTTATTTTTTTGAAGGGATTGATTGAATAAGTCGAAAGATACCAAGGGTATTCCAGCACTGCATCAGTTGTCGGCCGCCCTTTGTATCATTTTCAAATCCAAGGGGGGGGACAATTTGTCCCCCCCCTTTAAAGGCGTATCAGACGAATTCACAAAATCAGTAATTACCACCACAACATCACTAATGACAAAAACTATTTGCCATCAACCGACTCTATTTTCAGTTGTCCGATTTTTTAGGACAACTCGCAACCTTCATTTTTATAATATTTTGTTTGGTAGTTTTTGCCATCAGCTACTTTCATTTTCAAACTGTGACAATTTGTCACGGTTTCGTTTCCTTCCGCTTTAAAGCGTTCTTTGAGCTTGCGCCAGTAAGTAAGTAAATATTCGACGGGATGAACAGGATTTACAGGATGGGACGACCTACTCGTATCCTGTCAATCCTGTTAATCCTGTCCACTAATTAAGATAATGAGATTCCGGTATCTCAAAATATATCCCCCACAACATCCGTGTCAAAACAGTTCTCTGCATGGATATCACGGAGTACTTTAGTGATATCGCGGGGGTCGGTTGTTGAATGGAGTGAGATTTTGGACATGTGTTTGTTTTTGAGAGGATTGGTATTATTGTTTTTGGTATCAGCGAATCTTCCCTTTATGTGATTTTCGTGCGTTTGGAACGCATCTTGCGCACGGGTTATAATGTATATATGTAACGTGAAAAATGCCACTCTTTTTAATTTCAATTTAATGTTTAGTTTTTTTCAATGAATATCTGGAAATAATGCTTTTTCCATCATTTCATTTTTTGTAATTTCATGTAAGATTTCAAAACAAATATCTGCAACAAGCGGATTTTTAGATTCTAAAAAAGATTCCAAAACTTCCTTATGAGTTACAGTACCTAATTTTTTTAATACGAAATAAGAATTTACATAAATCGAATTATCTTGTTCTAAAGCAATAATTATTGGCTTGAATGCTTCGGAAAAATCCATCTTACCAAAACTCCATACTAGTTCATTTTTAAATATCGAATTATTCTCAGAAAATAAACTTAATAATGCATTACCAGCTTTTTCATTTTTAATCTCGCCAAGAGTATAAATTGTATTTTTCACTACATGAAAAGAAGAATCAGTCAACTTTTCAATTAAAGGTTCAATTGCTTTTTCTGATTTGATATTCCCAAGAGCCTTTATGGATGCTATTTTTACTTCTGAGTTCACGTCATAAAGTAGTTTTATTAAGCGATTCACAGCTTCTTCTGATTTAATCCAGCCAAGGGCTTTAGCAGCAGCAATCTTAACCGAGTCTTCTTTATCTTCAAGTGAATTAATCAAAGGCCTAATGGCCATCTTTGAGTTTCTTTCACCTAAAATATCCGCTGCACTACATTTTAAATGAACGTTTTCATTTTGAAGAGATTTTATTAGCAATTCATCTAGTTCATTAAATGTCATTTTTAGAAGAAATGATTTTGCGCATGACCTAACAATAGGGTCGTTATCCTTCAGTGATTCTATCAATTGGTTAGCAGATCTTTCAGAATCAAAATTGCCAGTCACTTTAATAATCGCCATCTTTACGGCGGAATTGTCGTTATCAAGTTTTTTAATATCTTCTTCAAATATATATTCCGGATATATTTTACCCAAAGCTAATATCACGTTTTCTCGAATTTCAGGGCATTTGTCATCTAATAACTTTTTAAGTGGTTCTGTCGCTGCTTTTGATTTTACTTTACCTAGGCACTTAACAGCTTCAATTTTTAATTCGATATCTTCATCTTTAAGCATATCAATAACAACTGCAAAGTTTTCGTTCAATTCAAAAGGTAAGTAATTCAATACAGTTTTTTTAACAGAAATACATTCATATTTAAGGACATCAAAAAGTGTTTTCTTTACTTTATCCGAGCCCATTAATCCAAGAATACGAGCTGTTTCAACTCGGATTTCACAACTAGTTTCAGTTTTGAGGATTTCGATGAGTTTTTCCATTGCAGTATCTAGATTGATTCTGTCCAAAATTTCATAATCGTTAATAGAATCTATTATAGATTTTCTAATTTCATTACTTCCACATATTAGTAAATTATTGATAGCTTCTACGGCTTTAGTAGTGCCTATGTCAATAAGTACTTTAGTTGCTGATACTCTTACATCATAGTTTTCATCACTAAGTGCCTCTATTAAAAGTTCAACAAGTTTCTCACACTCTTTATTGGGAGGAAAGCAATTCAATTCAATTAAAAACATACAACTTATTCTTAAATTGTCATTTTCATCTGTTAAACCCTCAATAATTAAGTCAAAATCTATTTTGTCAATAATGTTGTTTAAAACATCAATAGTAGTTTCTGTGATTTCACTATCTTCCAACTTAAAAGCATTAAATAAAGACTCAATTGCTTTACGTGAGCCCATTTTGCTAAGAGAAAAAAGTGCATTCTCCATAACCTGTTCGCTTTCATCTTCAATTAAAATACACAATGTTTTGATTGCTTCATCAGAATTTACTTCTCCAAGACTTTCAGCTACTATTTCTCTTACACGAAAGTTTTTATCTTTTGCAAAATCAATTAAATGTGATATATCATTTAATCTTCCTAGACTTTTTACAGCAATAATTCTCTCCAGTGAATATTTGCTATTTCTGTTCTCGTAAAGCAAATTACAAAAATCTGTTCTTGCTTTTTCAGTTATATTTTTGCTACATTTTGAAGCAAGTTCGAACTCATTTTCAACTAAAATCGCTTTAAAGAAATCATCAGAATTTTTAAACATCTCCGAAGCGAATATTACAGCATTTTCCCATTTAGGATGAATAAATGCTGGAGAGACATCCACCCCATTTTGAAAAAGTCCTTTAAGCTTGATGGCTGCAAAATATTCTTGGAATGATTGATGAATCCCGTATTTTATATAATCTCCATCTTTTTTAAGAATTCCTAAATTTAAGAGATCTTCGAGAACCTCTACACCTAAAACATTACGAAAGCCATCTACTTTGGATTTTTCTTCTGCTAACTTTACTGCATGTTCCCATTTACATCTGACTTTATTATGAGATTGAAGGGTAAAATAGAGATGTGTAGCAACGGTTTCAATTTGTGTTTTGTCCGATTTAAGGCCCTTTCTCTTCTCCTTATAATGAGTAAAAAGATTTTCAATAAAATAATTGTAAAGTTCTGTGCTAGTAGATGGTAATATCGTTTCTTCATCTAATCGTGAAGATGCGACATTAATCGCAATGAATAACATAAGAGGATTCGTGAATATAGATAATTTCTCTTTTTTGAGTATTTCATTTTTAATTACATTTGCAATTTTCTCATTATCAACATACCTATCAATGAAAGAGGATATTTTATTTTCATTTAATTCTTCTATCTCACATATTTTAAATTCATACTTATCCAATCGATCAAAAAAACCAGGTCTAGATGAAATTACGTATCCACAAGAATTGAATATTCCAATAAATTTTGATATTTTAGTGTAAGGATCAAATACTTCAGTTTCTGACACCAAATCAAGGCCATCAATTAAAAACATAACATTCCCTTTTGTGAGTAATGCTATGACTGCCTTTTCAGATAATCCTTTTCGATTTGTAATGAGAAATAAATAATCTAAAAAATCTCCTTCAGTGTAACTATTTAGCTCTACATAAATAGGAATATAATAATTCATATCCTTAAGACATTTATTAGCACAAACATAAGTTAGCCATTGTAACGTAGTAGTTTTGCCAAATCCCGAATTTCCCGAGATAATTAGCTTGGATTCATTTTTAGCAAGTTCAGATATTTCAAATTCTTTCGGCCTATTTTTGTCATCATTGGCTTTGAATGCCAATGGAAACATATTTTTAGCAGGTATTTCGAGAACTGAAAGTTCAGTGTAAAGTTCATTTAGATTAGCTATCTTATATTCATTTAAGATTTTATCCAAATACGGATTAATCTCACTTTCGTAATTAGCGTCTAATTGCTCTAAAGATAATTTCTTTTCCTCATTGGGAATGAATATGCTTTTAATTGCCTTCAAATCATTAGACATTTCTTTAACATTAGCGCTAGTTTCCTTAACACCACTGAGTGTTTTCTCCTGTACGTGTAACATAAGATACTGACGTAGTTCTGGATCCTTCTTAATTTTACTATCCAATATTTCAAAAAAATCATTTAGGATTAATTGAGCGTCTTTTTCTGTAAAATAAGCATCATCGAATAAACATAAAAATTCAGATGTTAAGATTTTAAAACTTATTTCTTGTTCAAAATTTTCAAAATAATTACTAATCTCTTTTTCCACATTAGTACTCTCTAAAAAAGAAACAATATGTTGCGGTTCTAATTTATCATGTTTATTTGTCAATTGTTTGATTGACTCGTTAAAAATATCATCTACATTTGAGAATTTCTGTGCAAAATTTTTACATTTGTCATAAGATAAATTACATATGAACCCAGTCGCTAAAGATTCTATAAATATCATTTTAACCCATTATTAATGTAACAATTTATAAAGTTATCAACGCTTCAGAAGTATTTATTAATAACTAATAAAAGTGCTAGAATAAATTGGCAAACGCTATTCTTGTAGTACACACCACTTTTAAACCATCACCCTAACATGAACATTCAAAGTAAGCGCCCTCTCATCCTTAGCATTCTATTCCACATAACACAAAATCCCCTCTTCTTCCAATCGATTCAAAGCCTATTTATTACTTACAAGAGTAATCCACACCAATTCAAATAACACAAATTATCCACAATGGAGATTCAAAAACATGGCAATTCACCCAATAGAATACCGCTACGGTACAGACGAAATGAAATACGTTTGGAGTGAGGCAAACCGCCTTGACAAACTCATGGAAACCGAAGCCGCTCTTGCAATGGCAGAGGCTGACATCGGGCTTATCCCAAAAGAAGCGGCCGAGAATATCGCAAAAAGCATTGAATCCGTACAACTTGAACGTGTAAAAGCGATCGAGGATGAAATAAACCATGACATGATGGCTGTGGTCATTGGAATAACCGAGCAGTGCACTGAAGAAGCAGGTAAGTGGGTGCACTTTGGTGCGACCTCCAACGATATTCTTGACACTTCAACAGGACTTCAGATCAAGGACGCTATCGAGATCCTCGAAAAGAAGATGGACCAACTTCTGGCAGTTCTTGTCAAACAGGCAAGCGATAACAAGAATCTGGTATGTGCCGGACGCACACACGGTCAGATCGGCGTCCCCACAACATACGGACTGCGGTTTGCCATCTGGGCATCCGAGGTTGCACGTCATATCGAGCGTCTTGAACAACTCAAACCCCGCGCCACTGTTGGTCAAATGACAGGTGCCGTAGGTACACAGGCTGCCTTTGGCAAGGACGGGATCGAGATCCAGAAACGTACAATGGAATATCTCAAAATTGGCGCGGTGGATGTCTCAAACCAGGTCATTCAGCGTGACCGCCATGTCGAGTTCGTCATGTGGATGGCAAACACTGTAACAACATTAGACAAGATCGCTGTTGCATTCAGATCGCTCCAGCGAAGCGAAATTGCAGAGGTTGAAGAGAGTTTTGGCAAGAAACAGGTTGGCTCATCCACAATGCCACACAAACGAAACCCGATCAAGTCCGAGCAGATATGCGGACTAGCCCGCATCGTGCGTGCCATGATCGAACCAGAACTCCAGAACAACACACTCTGGGATGAACGTGACCTCACCAACTCGTCATGCGAAAGGATCGTGTTCCCTGAAGCATGCGTCCTCACAGACCACCTCATCAAACTCGCGATAGGTGTGATCGAGAACATGCGGTTCTATCATGAGAACATACGCCGTAACCTTGACCTCCTTCGCGGTCTCAATATGGGCGAAGCCGTGATGATGGAACTCGCAATGCGCGGCGTAGGCAGGCAGGAAGCACATGAGATCGTGCGAAGCAGTGCGATGATTGCGCATGAAAGCGGACAGCACTTCAAGGATGTTCTGCTTGCCAACAAGGAAGTTGCAGAATACCTCAGCGAAGATGATGTTGTTAATCTTGTAGACCCTGACAAGTACATAGGGACAGCAGTCGAACAGGTAGAGGCTGTTGTTGCGAAATTGCAGAAGAAATGAAATATTAATAGACTAAACATTTTTGTTTGGCTAGTGCAACGTCGTGGCGCAGAGTGTTTAATTAGTTCATGATAAATACAACTCTACAACCCGCGCGGCGTTGCCCTAAATACACATCGAATTTTCAATCGCTTCCAGCGCGTTCCACAATTTTTAATTGTATATGTTTTATAAACATATAGTTCGAGTTAAATCGACCGAAAGGAGATTTTTCTCGTACACTTTTTACTAACGATTTAGATTATTCTATTTAGTATATGTGAGACGTGCCGCCTGACGGCGGTCGCATTGTTTTTAGTTTCAGATCGAACGATCACATTTACGCAGCCATCCTACTACAGCTATACAGATACCACTGAAATTTCATTGTCCATAGTATAGTATGGATATTTGGGGATTTATCCCTATTATACTATGGACAATTGGCTGTTTATCCATAGTATACTATGGATGATTGCAAATCCACTCGCGAGTCACGTAATAGTTATTCAAAAACCAACCTGCGTATTAATAAAATGGTATGTGCCGGCGCCGCGCGCGCATGTTTACAACTAACCCAACACCCGTCGCAAAAACTCCCCGGTATACGACCCCTCCACCTTCGCAACATCCTCAGGCGTTCCCTCCGCGATAACTTCCCCACCGCCATCTCCACCTTCCGGCCCAAGATCGATAATCCAGTCTGCGGTCTTGATAACATCAAGATTGTGTTCAATAACAATGACCGTGTTCCCGCCTTCCACCAGACGCTGTAACACCTCAAGCAACTTCTTCACATCATCAAAATGAAGTCCTGTCGTAGGCTCATCGAGAATGTGTACCGTCTTTCCTGTTGATCTGCGACTAAGTTCAGTCGCAAGTTTCACACGTTGCGCCTCACCGCCCGAGAGGGTTGTTGATGACTGCCCCAGTTTTATGTAACCCAATCCAACATCAAACAACGTCTGGAGTTTCTTCTTGATCTTCGGAATATTCTCAAAAAACCCAAGAGCCTCTTCCACAGTCATATCAAGAACATCCGCGATCGTTTTGCCCTTGTACTCAACCTCAAGAGTCTCGCGATTGTATCGCTTACTGTGACACACCTCACATGGAACATACACATCCGGCAGGAAATGCATTTCGATAGTGATTATGCCATCACCCGAACATGCCTCACACCTGCCACCCCGGACATTGAAACTGAACCTGCCGGGCTTATAACCACGCGCACGTGCAAGTTGAGTCTGTGCAAACAGTTCCCGTATCGGTGTAAAAAGATTAGTATAAGTCGCAGGATTCGAGCGCGGTGTACGCCCAATTGGAGACTGGTCTATCGTGATGACTTTATCAACATTCTCAAGCCCAACGATCTTGCCGTATTTCCCGGGTCGATCGCGTGCACGATGAAGTTTCTGTGCAAGTACCTTATTCAGGGTCTCATTTATGAGTGAACTCTTGCCTGACCCCGAAACTCCTGTCACGCACAACATCACACCAAGCGGAATATCCACATCAATGTTCTTGAGATTATTCTGGGAAGCACCCTTGAGCGTGAGTGTACCACTCGGACTGCGCCTGCTCGTTGGAACATCGATCTTCAATTTGCCGCTAAGATATTGTCCCGTGAGCGAACCTTTGTCAGCCATAATCTGCTTCGGAGTACCTTCCGCAACAACCTCACCGCCGTGTATTCCTGCACCCGGGCCCATATCCACCACATGATCGGCATTGTGTATCGTTTCCTCATCATGTTCCACAACAATAACCGTATTACCGATATCCCGCAAGTGCTTGAGGGTATTGATAAGACGCAGGTTATCCCTCTGGTGAAGACCAATACTTGGCTCATCAAGAATATACAGAACACCCATAAGACTTGAACCGATCTGGGTCGCAAGCCGGATGCGTTGCGCCTCGCCACCCGAAAGGGTGGCGGCAGACCTGCTGAGCGTGAGATAATCAAGTCCTACATCCATCAAAAACCCGAGTCTGGATTTTATCTCTTTAAGGATAAGCCGGGCGATGGCATACTCACGTGGAGTGAGTTTTGGCTCAAGTTCATCAAAGAAATGAAGTGTATCTTCAACCGACATTTGTGTATTATCTACTATATTGACATCATCGATCGTGACTGCCAGACTTGTCGGTTTCAAACGGTTCCCATCACACACAGGGCAGTGTTTTGTACTAATGTACTTACGAACCCTTTCTTTTGTACTTTCGGATTCAGTCTTGTCATGTATACGTTTAAGGTTTGATATTACGCCGTGAAAATGACCATTGTGCTTCCAGACACTACCGCCCCTGCCAGTATGTACAAAGGGTATCAGTTCATGCGTTCCATGCAGAAGCATCTTCTGGAATCTTGGTTCAAGTTCCTTAAAAGGAACATCCATCGAAAAACCGAAATAACGTGCAAGAGATACAACCGATTGCATGTGGTATCCGTCTTTTTTCCCCCATATTTCGATTGCGCCTTCGCTAAGACTCAACGTAGGATCGGGGACGATAAGTTCAGGATCATATTCCATTGCCGTGCCAAGCCCGTGACATTCCGGACACGCACCCTGTGGGCTGTTAAAAGAAAACGCGGCAGGCTCTAAATCCTCAAACCCGATACCGCAGTCAGGACATGCAAGTTTCTCACTGAATACCAATTCCTCGCCTTCAAGTATGTGAACGATGATCGTGCCGCCGCTTTTTTCAAGTGCAGTCTCAACCGAATCCGACAGGCGTTCTTTGATACCTTCCTTTATGACAAGCCTGTCAACCACTATCTCAATGTTGTGTTTCTGGTAACGCCCGAGTTCAATAGTGTCAATATCTTCAAGTGACACCACTTCCCCATCGACACGGACGCGGGAATATCCTTCAGTCCCGAGGTCTGCGAGCATCTTACGGTATTCGCCTTTGCGCTCACGGACAAGCGGCGCAAGGATATGTATCTTTGACCCCTGCGAAATATCCAATATGCTGTCAACGATCTGGTCAACACTCTGCGGCTCAATGATCCTGCCACAGTCAGGACAATGACGCACTCCTATCCTTGCATAGAGCAACCTCAAGTAGTCGTAAATCTCTGTGACAGTTCCAACAGTCGATCGTGGGTTCTTGCTTGTGGTCTTCTGCTCAATGGAAATTGCAGGCGACAAACCTTCGATGTACTCGACATCCGGTTTTTCCATGAGCCCAAGGAACTGACGTGCATAGGCTGAGAGCGATTCGACATATCTCCTCTGCCCTTCTGCATAGATAGTATCGAATGCTAGGGACGATTTACCCGAGCCGCTGAGTCCGGTTATAACAATAAGTTTGTCGCGCGGGAGAGTGACATCAATGTTTTTGAGGTTGTGCTCTTTTGCACCTTTGACGATGAGGTTGGTTAATGACATCTTGGCATCTGGATAGTGGGATTTATAAGTAAAACTTGCGGTGATATAAGATACGATAGTTACATTTAGGTCAAACAGCCATACCCCTGAAAAAGCAATATGTTTTAATGCAATCTCACCATATTTGAGAATAATACGATGCGATTATTCTATCCACATATCTAATCAAAAGGTGTTAATTATGATAATCCAATATATTCAGGCTGCACTCGAAAATGCCAAATATGAAATAATAGATGATGAAGAACCATATTACGGTGAAGTGCCAGGACTTGATGGTGTATGGAGTAGCGGCAATACTCTTGAAGAATGCCGTCAGAACCTTGAAGAGGTAATAGATGAGTGGGTAATCATCAGACTGGCAAAGGGACTACCAATACCACAAATAGGCAGCCATAGCATCAAAACTCCCGGAGAGATGGCAGTTGCCTAAAATCACACCGGTTAAGTGGACACATTTTGTTAAACGACTGCGAAATTTTGGATTTGAAGGACCATCATCCGGCGGAAAACACCCATTTATGATTAAAGGTGATTTGGTTTTAACAATCCCAAACCCTCATAAAGATATTATTAGCGTTGACCTTTTGGTACGAATACTTAAACAAGCCAAAATATCGAGAGAGGAATGGTTAAAAAAATAAATAATTTTCTCATTACTATGACATAATAGAAAATGCGAAAATCATCGAAGCCCTTTCTGTATGGCTTTCTTGGATTCAACAGCATTCCCTTCCGCTTTTACAAATCCAATTATGTCATCCATAGTTCTTTTTTTTCGTTGATGCACCAATATGTCATCATCAATATCCTTCAATTTCGTCATATCTCAATCTCAATATCATAAACCTTTTCAGGATTCTCCTTGTGCACCTTCCAGAAAATCTCTTCCCCATGCTCCTCAACTAACTTCAACGTGCGCCGCGGTATAGTCTTTGGTCCCAATACCGCGCCCGGTCTCTCGGGATCATCGATATAATCCGTCTCCATCATAAACCGACTACCTTCCTCAAGTGCAGTCTCGATTGCGCCCTTGCCAGCGATCACACCCGGAAAAATGCCAAGCCGTTCGCACACATTTACCATCGGGGGCGCGAAGTGCTTCACAACCCTGTGGAGTTTAATGCCGGAACGCTTTGGCGCTCTGTAATGTCCACAAGTTCGGGCTCGCCCACACTTTCCGTATGCAACTGAACGGCACAATCAATATCCGCAGCAAGAGTGAAACCATATTCCATGATCTCATTGGACGCTGCCCACACCTCATCCGATACCGGATAATGCGGGCGTCCGGTCTTGATGCCAACCGCAGCCCCATCTTTGACCTACTGTGTTGCAAGTTCCAGTCCGCTTTTCATCAACTTGACCGCGCGGTCGAGTTCCATGTTAGTTAACCAAAACCAACGCGGAGCGTATCTGCGTCCATCCGCGTGCATCTGCGGTTAATTCGCAGGCATTCGGCGCATTCCAAAATCCATACACAAAAAACACACACGCCAAAAACATCAAAAAACCGCAGGCTGAGAAACACCAAAAACTCAGTATCCCAAAACCAATGTTCACCCTCAACAAGATCCAACAGTTCAAAAAGCGACACGCATTTAAGCGCCTTGAAACCACATTGATGACCATACAATTTCGAACGAAAAAAAATACGTACCAAAAAATTGAAACACTTACACAAAACCACCCTCGAAAAAAGACGTTTCGCATCACTTCGAAGCATCATGCGGGAACCGATCGAGAAATCAGATCCTTCCAAACCCACATATTCGATCAACTCTGCGGCCCTCAGCGCCCTCGGCGGTGAATTTTGTCCCATATTCATTGAAATAACAGGATTTTGGAACCAGTTGAACACACCAACCTATAATGCATACACAAAACTACCATAGTGATGCCACATCATATACATACATGGGCACACATTTTCATTTTTTAGCAGTGGGTGATCAAAACCAACTGAAAAAAATGGCGGTGAGATTATGGAACAACAACATAGTGTGGTAAAAAAGACAAATACAAACAATGAAAGTTCAGTAACAACTAATTTGTTTGACATCCTCGTAAACCTTCAAGATGTCGAATTGACCGAAAATAAAGACCGGACAATGACAACCGACCTATTGGACATAACTATGGACACACACGGTGCGGAAATAACTGAAGAACTCATCCAACTGTCCAATCAAAAAAACGACCTGTTTGATATGCTTGTAGACCTGCATGGTGCTGAAATGACAGAAGAACTTATCCACACATGCGGAAAAATGAATGGACTCAATTTTGGAAAACAACTTGGAAAATTTGATAATCCACAATCTGCGATCAAACATGTACATGCGCACATACAATCTCACTGTGAAATTAATGCTGACGATGTAAAACCAAACAATAAAAAATATGCAGAAAACATTCATTTTAAAAATGGATTGATAAAACAACTTTTAAGCCACGAAAAAACAACATCCATAAATCCACTTCACATACGCACACAAGGTTTTATCGAAGGTACACTATCCTTTATGACTGGCATGCAAGTCAATATAGACATAACCAATCCAGATAAAGACAAAATACATTTTAAACCTGAAAAAAGTTTTTTCGGACTCCTATAATTCACTAGTGTCGAATCAACTTTCCAGTGTAAATTATGAAGATAGGTCATATGGTACAATTTCAATTTTCTAAACTCCAAAATGACCGATCGGTTTTTGCACAGTGCCGTCAGCGCACCGATTTAGGAACACACACGGGCAAATTATACGTACATGCTGCGTACATGCGGGTGCCGATGTTAAAAAGAAAGTCACAGCAATTGACCTAAACGAAAGAAAATGGAGCATCAGTTCCTGCATAGGCGGCATATTCCACTGCCACCAAACCCACAACAACTCACAACCCAAACATGCAATTCTCATATCTGCAAATATGACGCCGCTTAAAAACCGTTTTGTATTTTGCGTTCATGGTGTAGGAACGTGCCGCGCTCTTGCGCGATCGCGTCGTTTTTTGCATCTGTCTTAACCCCTTTCATCCCGCGACATTATGGTGTTGACTTGACACTAGTTCTTAATTTCCTTTTTCAAAATATCCGATGAAAGCGTAAACACAATCCCCAGCATCAACAGCAAACATCCGATCCAAACCAAACTCTCAAATGGTTTAACCAAAACATCCAGTTTAATAACATCAGACTGGATCTGATGTGGAACAGAGCCCTGAAACTCGATCTTGGTATTCGAGAGCAGACCATACCTCATATCAGGACGCGAGATAAAACCGAAATGACTGCTCTTCCAAAAACTTACAGTAGAATGATACACACTGCCGCCATTTACATCCATCTCAACATCAACGATCTGTATCCAATCATTATCGACCTGCTCAACCCTGAAATCCAAAAAACGCATACCTATTGGTCCATCCTCTTTGTAGACACCGGTATCATCCAGACCATAACTGAAATGATATGTGGTTGCAAAAGAAGTGCTTATAATTGCACCCATAACCACAAAGACAAAACCAATATGGATCAAATTAATACCCGTAAATCGAAGAGCTATTCTCTTATTCCTCATCCTGACATCTTTGGACATCTTAAATATGATACTTGACACTACAAAGAAAAAAGCAGGCAAGTACGAAAGAACAGAGATCGAACCCAATATATTCTTCAATAATGAATCTGAAACGAATGTAGCCACAGAATAATCATCATGTGGAACTACAATGCCCAATATCAGGGACATTAACAGATAAACTGCACATGCATAAATCAATGTACGGGATTTTATTCTGCCATACAAAAAACAGATACCGGCAAGATAGGTTAAAACAAAAACAAGAGGATAGGAAAGGATGTTATAAAAATCAGGTAATATAACTGTTTCTTGACCCAAAAAAGCTAAAATGACGTACAAAACCGGACCCCAAAATGATATGAACGCCATTAAGATCAATATCAAGACAGTGAAATAAAAGGTATTATGCGGTCCAAAAGCGGAACTGATACTACTTGGAGCGTCATCTTTGGGCAAACCGAACCACAACACAAGGATCAAGGTATAATCAATTACCAATGCCATAAAGAGAACAAGTATCCACCAGGTGGATGTTCCCGGAAAAGTGTGAACAGATGTGATAAGACCACTTCGTGCAACCAATGTGATAAAGATCGAACTTAAGAATGCCCCGATACACAAAAACGGAAACATTACCTTGTATTCATACCTGTTGTTAAAACGTATAACTGCATGCAACACAGCAGTCAATAAAAGCCACATACCCATTGTTGCCGATTGAGTAGGATCCCACTGCCAAAAACCATTCCAGCCAAGTAGACGATTTGCCCAGAGACCGCCTGTGACCATGCTTATGCTCAAAAATAACCAACTAAGACGAAGATAGTTTTTTATGTCAGGGATCTTTTCCTGCCTGAGCGTAAGATAAGATAGTGATGCAGATGCAGGAATGATGGTAAAGGCATATCCCAAAAAGGCTGTGACAATATGAGGCGGCATCAAAATATCAGCAATTGCCGGACTGATGCTGTTTCCAAACAATGGCAGGGATGCACCGCTTACAAGAAATATTGACTTAAATGGTGTCATTACAATTGTAAGAACAATTAAAAATGCACATGTTAAAAGAGCATAACCATTTGTGAAAAGTTTTTGTCGTGAGTCCAACCCACGTTGCATAATATTAGATAGTACGATCAAAATTGAGAAAAATGCCCATAATAGATATGTGCCTTCCTGACCTACGATCATGGCACCAAGTCTGTAATATAATGACAGGTCTGCACTGTTGTGCTGCCAGACATAGAATAAACTAAAATCAAGGAATACAAATGCGTATGTCAATATAAGGACACAAAGGGTCAATGAAGCCGCTGCAACCTTTGCTGCAAGTACACCTAAGTTCGATCTGCCGATGAACATGAGTACTGCACCGGATATTGCAGATAAAAGACCGATGTACAGTAAAATGTCACCTATGATCATCTAAAACGTCTCCATAACAAGAACAATAACCCTGCAAAACCAAATGCAGGAATAATGTCCTTTAACAGAACCTCCGTAGCGGCAACGCCACCTGGTCGTTCTACTGTGAGTACTACAACTTCTGTTTTACTCCATTTTCCGGATGAGTCTTTTACATGTAAAAAGATCGGGTGTTTATCGTATGACAATTGGGATGTATCTATCACTGCACCAAGAACAGCTGATGAATCATTTGATTTCCCGACAATATATTCCAATGGCAAACCATATCCATCTCGACCTATTTCATCGATAAAGTATTCAGCTCGTGTCAATTTCGTGAGCTGTGGTAATACTACAGTAGCCTGCAAAAGACTTACATCGTTACCATAGACTACATCAGGTTCAATTGTGACACCAAGACGTGGTATGAACTCACTTGTTGCAAGGGTATGGAAACTAATCGAATCGGCACCGCCATGACAAATTGTACAACTTGGCGCAAAACCATGTGCAGTTCCTGCTGGTGAAAGTCCCTGTGTACCCATATTCGTGGCATTAAATGGTGGCTCTCCGCCCTGGTATGTGTGGCAATCCTTGCATTCTGTGACATTACCTCCAGTCCAATTCTCCCAGCCAGGATCCTGGACAGTACCCATTGGATAAGTGTCATAGTGGAAACTGTTCATTCCTGATGAATTATGACATGATGTACATGTTATTGGAGATTCATTCAAAGCGGACTGTGATATGGTTGACATTGTACCACCAATGATCGATGATGAGCTGCTGAATTCCATTAAAGCATCAGTATCATCATGACAATCACCGCATGGTTCGTAAGCTTCTTCGGATACATTACCTACGATATGAGTCAGTTCATGGAATATATCTGCATCTTCGTTGTGACAGAGTGGACATGTGGAAGTGGTTGTGTTGGATTGACCTATTTTTAATCCTGCATAATGAACACTGCCATATTCATTGTGACAATCCTCACATTTGATGCCTTCATAAGGTTGATATTCACGTCCTTCGTGTTCAGGGTGACATTCTGTACATTCGGTGTCGTATTTGACAGTACCTCTCAGGTAACTCTTACCAAGAACAGTTGGAGTATGATATTTACTGACACCTTCTGCAGCGTGACATGAATCACAACCCACAACTACCTTTATACCGGATCCGTGACGCACTTCTTCGAGTTGTGTGTCAGATTTGTGTGGGAATTTTCCTTCCGTGCTGTGACATGGGAAACAGAATCCCAAAGATTCGTTTTGATATTCCCTAACCTCCATATCGGAGTGTAATGTATTGTTGGTTGCATTATGGCAAACCCGACAGGTGTAATCATTGATTTCAAGCGTGTTCGCTTTACCGTCAGGTGCACCTGGATAGTGTGTGAGTATCGGTGTGAGATTGAACTTTTCAGCCTGCTGTTTGTCAATGTGACATGTTTCACAATCGCGTGTTATGGTTATTCCCTTGTCATGGAATGTTGTGATACCTTCCCCTGCATGACAGAGTGCACAGTCATTACTTGAATTGTGTTTTGAGACCTGTGGTGCATTGCCCCAAAGGGTTGCATTGGTCTCATCTCCATGACATACAGCACAATCCGAGGTGTTCAGTAAATTCTTCTTTGCCGAGTAATGTGATGCAGCAGCGATTTCATTTTGTGGTTTGCTACTGTTTTGTTTGTTTGAATGGCAATCCCAGCAAGTTCCACTTGTTGATATCTCAGCACCCGGATAATGTGAGTATATCGGCTTTGCACCAAATTTTGAAGATGCATGACAGGTCATGCATGATTTTGGTGTGTGGTTTCCAATATATGGTGTCGGGTGCTCGTCAGGTTCACCACCCGTGCTGTTTCCATGACAACCCCAGCATGCCTTGTTTGCATCATCGGTGATAAAACTGGTATAGGTTGTGTCGTTGTTAAGATTGACGTGCACGCTTTGTTTGAATTCATCAAGGTCGAGTAGGATCGGTGCGACTCCATTTCCTGCATGGCAACTGATACAATCAGGACTGTATCCACCAGGTGTGACAGTTGCTGAATGGAAGTTTTCTGGTTCTTCACCAACTGTTATACTTCCATCGAGTGTGAGATACTTTGCAGATATAGCAGTCTGCAATAACTTGAAGTCTCCATCGACTACTTTTTGATCCCCTGCTATGAGATCCACATTGGTCAGTACTACGAATTTAGAATCACCTACAAAGACACTGTCAACTTTTGCACTGAATACATTGATGTCCCTATCAAGCAGTGTTTCTTCGTGTGTAATGTAATCGGAAGTACTTACGATTTCATCTTCAAGAAGTGTTTCATTTCTGTAGAGTTGCAACCGTGCATTGCTCCTCTCAATGCTCACATCTGCAACATAGACGCTAAAGCCTTCTCCAAGATCCCAATTATCACCCATAGCAATGGTTTTCTTATCACCATCTGTGAAATTGACAGTCATTTCCATTAAGGTTACATTTTCAAGATCCTTGTCAAGCACGTAGTAGTTCATACCATCCGGCATGTTGTTGCGATATTCACTGTCATGGCATGAATAGCATTGTTCATTCTGTGTTTCCCTGTGGATATGTGACGAAAGCATGTATCCAGACAGGTCTGCCACATAACTATTCTCTGCCGTGAATAATTGGTCTACTGTGACATTTATGATAGCAGTATCATCAATTCCAAGTCCGCTAACTTCGTATTTGATGTTACCCCCAAGACCTGCTATATCCTTTTGCACAAGTACCCCGTCTTTTTTAATTTCAAACATTGCAGCATTTGTTGTTGTTTCAATCAGAGTGATCGTATAATTATCCACAAGTTCCCACGGCTTATCAACTGTGAGAGTCTTTGTGACGAATGCGAAATCAGTGTTGTTCCTCTGGTCAGGTGCATTGCCCCACCCATCTACGCTTCCATTGTGACACTGGATACAATCTTTAGTATCGAGTGTGACCCTTGGTGCATAGTGAGATGATCCCATTGCAGTTGCACTTGAAAGTTTACTTTCATGGCACAATATACAACTGGCATCTGTTGGAACATTGCTCTGCTGTGGCAAGTGCTTGAAAACCAATGGTGTTATGCCAAAACCGGTGATATGGCAGTCATCACAATCTTTTGCCATCATGATTCCATGTTTCATGGTCACATTGATCGTTACAGTGAATGGTGCATCCCCTGTGATATCCCGTACCACAGCACTCCAGTTACCAGCTTGTGGTGAACTGATGTTTATCGAATTGCCACTATAGTTTGTTCCATTTGGTGAATGCAATGTCAGACCAAGTGTACTATCTCCTTCCCAAACAAGTGTAGCATTCAGGGATGTGATATTAGATATCATCGTGAAGTTGTATGCAAGTGATTCCTGATTGACTATTATGCCTTTGAATTCCTGTCTTGGTGTGTGACAATCTGCACAGTTAACGGCAGAATGAACTGATACTGTATATTCGCTGGATGTGACTCTCTTATCAGTCAAACCATCGTGACAACCAAGACATTCGCTTGAGTCACCACTTATTGACGGTACTTCCAAACTTGCATCGTGGATCTTACCTGCACCGTGACAGGAACTACAGTTGTCACCATGAGTTGTGGTCTTGGTAATGATGCTGGCGTTGTGGAAGATCGAATTGGAATTGCCATGGCATGCGAGACAGTAATCGGTACTGTTGATGTTATTCCTGTATTGACTGATGATTGTGTAGTTCTTGCCGTAGTGGGAAACTAAATGAGTACCGTTCTTATCGGTTGGAGCACCACTGACTTTCATCTCTGTAAGGTTGTGACACTGGATACATGAACTGGCATTATCTGTGGCATTGGTTGCCTGAATATCAATGCCGTTGATGAAGTGTTCCTCAACACTGACGCTTTGGTTAAGTGTGGTGTTACCGTGACAATAGACATTGTCATAACATGTTCGAACTGCTGTAAGGTTAGAAAGGTGAATATCGGGTTGAGTTCCGTTACCGTGACATGACCAACATGCTTTGCTGGAATTGTAAACTAGAATTGTACTGTTGGTAGCTTCACTGTTCAGGTTGATGTGAATACTATCGTTGAAAAGAGTGAAGTTAATGAATTTATTGATACCTGCATTTCTGTGACAATAAAGACAATCGGGCCCTGTTGCATCAGGCGATAATTTTTCAGCATGGAAATCTACTGGAGTTTGACCATCAGTTGTGTGGCAAATGTAACATCCATCATCGGCAAAATAATTCGTGAAGTTTCCGTGGTTATTCTGTGTGGCATTTCCCCATATCGTTGCATTTTGTGTGGAGTTATGGCACATACCGCAATTAGAAGTATCAAATAGCGGATTTGTAATCCCGATAACTTCACCCTGTGATCTACTCAAACCATAATGGGACACATTAGAAAATATCGTATTCCCCAATACCATTTCTGAAGTATCATTAAAATATGGATCAATGCTGTTGACGTGGCAGTCAACACATCCGCCCGCTCCACTTATATTGGTTTTCACAGTTGAAGAGTTGGAATAGTGTGCATATATTCGTGGTGGGAGTTTGTTTGGTGGATAACTGGCCGCCAGCCATGAGTCCCCGTCATGGGTAGCATCGACCCATTCACTGCTTCTGCCATGACAATCTTCGCATGTCCAAGGTTTCATGCTCGGATCCGATACTCCATTACGATCCCCCATACCTTCCGGTTCATGCCCATCACTCTGGTGACAACCCCAGCACGGTTTTGATCTTGGATCGATACCAGGGACCAGTTCTATGGTATTGTTGCCCATATTTCCGTGTATGCCCTGGGCGATCGAGGTTACATTGACCAGAGATTGTATGTGGTATATACTGTTTACATCATGACAGTCCACGCAGTTCGGACCTCCGCCCGAGTATACAGAGCTATTGTGAAAATGTGCAATGCTGTTTTCATTGACAATACCAACATAATCCGGAAGCACATGACAGTAAGTGTAACACTCCGAAATATTGGTAGTATCTGCCCCGTACATATTCCCGCTTACATTCATGGCATTGCCCCAGATAGCACCGTTTGTTGAGTTTGCGTGGCAGAATAAACAATCAGAAGTATTGACCAGCGGGTTTGCAATATCATAATCTTCACCCTGCGATCTGCTCAATCCATAGTGTGCGACATCGCCCGTGGTTGTTCTGCCTGTGAAATCCTGAAAACCACCTGTATATTTCCATACAGTTAGTGCTCCGATCGCTGAATCCGGAAGTCTGCTGGGATTGTGACAGTCAGCACATGAACCATTGGTTCCAACATTTGTCTGGATGTATACCGACCCTGCACCCTTGGTAGTAGGACCATGGTTATCGATTGCTGCAACAACCCCCTCCGTATGCGGGGGCTGGCCACTAACGGGTCCGTGACATTTAGGACACCTATATGGAGCCAGTGTTCTATCCGGATGAAATCCTGGATATGGGGGTGTGCCATTAGTACTGTGACATGACCAGCAAATCGCATTATCGGTGGAAATATTCGAGGCATTATAGCCGCGCTCTGTACCCCACTCAGTCCAGTTCATGCCGGTTCCCTGAAGTTCACCACCATTGCGGAAATCCAAGCTTAAGTTGGTATGCATGGCAAGCTTAAGTGCAGATACATTCAAAATTTTACGGATTGCATCAGGATCACTGCTGTCATGACACCCCACGCAATCCGGACCACCTGCGGATTCGTAGTTTATAAATTCTCGATATACAAATTGTTTAGGAAGTTTTAGATGACATCCGCCACAGGTTGATTGATCAAAACCCCCGGCTTGATTCAATGTTGAATTATCCCAATCAGCAGGATTATCCAACATAATCTGATTCGTGTAGTCCCCATAAGGATAAAGACTGCCTGGAGCCGTAATATTTGTAATATAAGTCCAATCTAAACTTGGGCGTGTCACTGCTGGATTATTAGAACCGTGAGGATTGTGGCAATATTTACATGTGTACCTCTTATGCCCAGGATGTAAATTATTGTTGGATCGCGTTATCGGCAAATCCAGTCCATCCCCGAATCCTGTCCTACCATAATATTCATCCCTGAAGTTCGTCTGATTATTAAAGCTGCCAAGATATCCAGTATCTGTCATACTTGCTACAAGTTTCTCCTCCAGATGACATACAAAACAGAGTGCATAATCAGCTGAATCATACACTTTTAAACCAACATCTACATAGTTTCTATGCAAATCAAAGCGATAATCTGTGCCATGATTGCCATGGCAGGAAAAACATGACATTTTCCCATCTCCAAGGTCGTGATGGGTAATCTGATTGAACTCTGTTTCCTGATCCAGTGTCGCCCTGACTGTGTCTGTATTGTGGCAATTCTGGTTGCCACTGCCATTATAACACAATTGGGGACTTTGCTGAATAAGCATATCATTTCCGCTACCGGTTCCATGGGGCGTACTCGCAGAATCGTTCTCATCATGGCAATCAATACACCGCCCGGGAGTATATGGATCTGACAAGTCGGTCAGGTTTGCAGTATAATCAGTCCAATGCACCATAGTTGTGTAAGTGAGTTTTTCCATGTGACAGTAGTAACATTTACCATTCGGGGTATAACCTGCATTTACGATAATAGTAACACCGGGATTATGAATGGTGGTTGTGATGTTTCGATATAACTTATCATCAATACTTTGCAGCTTGTCCCACATATTGACAACTGAGAAATTCATTGGAGTGGATTGATAATTGACCTTCCCGGTTGCATTTTCCTTGTATTCGATGATTGGAAGCCAGTTATCATCGGAATTCGGAGGTCCCCAGTAATCCATCGAATTATTGCTCAATCTTCCGTTGGCATTCGGAACCTGACCATCCCATACAAGTATTCCTCCAACAGCACTATAATCGCCATACCTGACAGTAAGATTTCCCCATATTGGTTCTATGTGTTTATTGTCCCATGAAAACACATCAATACGCCACATCAATGTAATGCCCGAAGTATCTTCATAACCAACATTTGTTTTGTTGAATACAGTATCAAGCGTTACCAATCTGGTATCGCCGGTTAGATAGAACGTGTAATTGGTTGCTGTAGTTTCGTTGGGTGCAATGACATTATTGTTAGAGTCATTAATGCAAATATCGAATTCAGCACTGTTCCGGATTGAGTGAACATTACCAATTATAGTATTGTTCATTGAATATTCTATCAAACGGATGGCTGAGAGTAAATAATTGGTGATATTGTTGATTGATAAACTATTGTTCAACGATGTTTCCAATAGTATGCCTTCAGGACTGCCGGTAACATTGTTGCCTATGATGTTATTGTAATTTGAAAAATTGAAATATATGCCGGATATCACGTTTGATCCAAAAATATTATTGGTAATTTCATTATAATTAGAAATATCTAAATAGATTCCTCGATCTTCGCTTGTGTTAATACTGTTTGAATTGTTGATAAAATTATTTGAAGAATTGTATAAATATATTCCTTGATAGTTATTCATCACATTATTGTTTGAAATCGTATTATCTGTAGAATCATACAGAAAAATACCGGATGGGATGCCACCATCGATGTATTTGTTATTTGAAAGAATATTATTCTCTATTAGAAAATTTGAACATTGTATCAAACTAATCTTGCCGACATTGCTCACATTTGCAGTTGTTAAAGGTTCAACCGTTACAGACTGCATCGTATTATCATTGAAGTAATAATATATTTTTTCACCGTTTACGGTGTTATTCTGATAAATATAATTACCATACTGCCCGAATTTAATATCGAATCCATAACCTGCAGTGGCCCCCATAGTTATAGTATTATTAGAAAATGTATTGCCATCAGCCTGTATAGAGATGCCGTTATCACCATTGTTGATTAATATGTTATTTGAGATGCGATTTCCTGCAGAATTCACCATAGTACCATTTAACGTATTTAGTGATATGTTATTGTTATTGACTGAATTATTAGTACCAGAGAGAATAGTCACGCCATTTCTCAGATCGTAAACTTCACCTCCATCATTGGATAAGATCTCATTATTTGAGATATTGTTGTGAGAACCGGCATCTATTGTAATACCACCCCAATCATTATTTGTGATATCATTATCCCTAATTGTGTTGTAGCTACTGCCACCATCTAAATAAAATCCAGATTTTCCTTTGTTCTTTACTGAATTGTTGATCAAATTGTTAGAATCGGCATCGTCGAGCCTAATTCCATTGGAACTGCCACTGTATATTAGGATATTTTCGATTAGATTGTTGGAGTTGGAACTTGAAACCAATATTCCATCAACATCATCACCGGTTGCTGTTACTGTATTATTGACCAGAGCGTTATTATTGGAATTGGAAAGTTTTATTCCTAATGCAATATCGGTGCCCCCAGACACGACATTATTCATCATGTTGCTGTTATGGGAAGCGGAAAGTAAAATTGCAGTTTCATCGCTGTTTGTTACGATGTTATTGGTAATATTAGCTTGACTTGATGCAAGAGCAATTCCATAATAGTTGCTATTGGAGAAAATATTATTGTCGATGGTGACATTTTCAGTTGAACTTACCAAGCGGATTCCGTCACCATCTGTTACAAATGTATTATCTTTGATTGAAACATTGGAACAATTATATAGCGTGATATGTCCAACATTTTCCCCGACAATTAAAACGCCGTTAGTATTGTACTTATAGTACACCAAATCGCCGTTTACCTTATTGCTGGCATCTATGTCATTAGTATAATTTCCTGAAACGTACAGACCGCGTAAAGTGCCGTTTATATTATTATCACGTAAGATATTATTCCCGGATGATGCAATATTGATGCCCATTGGCCCATTATTTATGATGGTGCTATTAGTGAGGTTAACATTTCCAGAAGTGGAAGTTAAAGAGATACCTTCGTACCGATTATTACGTATAATACTGTTGACAATTTTCAGATTATTTGAAGTATCAATTTGCAATTTATTACTATATTCAATAGTACTGTCACTTACATAACCAAAACTTCCATCAAAATATTTAAAATCATAATAATTGGAGTAACTAGTAATAGTTGATCCACCAGTCACATTCATGGTTCCATTAAAGTTGACATTTATGCCGTATCCCCACATCCTTATTGTTGCATTAACCAAATTCAATACAGCACCGTCTTTAACATTGATATTAGCATGCACAGTACTATCATTATTGCTAAGTACAGTGCTCCAATGGCTGCAATTGGTAGAAGTAATATCATCGATCCCACTACTTGCATTATATATTACGGCCCCTGCAACCCCGCAAAACATTAAAAATGATGCAATACAAAACGCACAGGCAACAAGTATAGGCACTGCTCGGGCAGGGTATCCAGTATATGTGTTTGTAGTGATGGTGATTGGACTCATATCAATATCTAACTATGTATGGGTATTTTTTATCTCGTTGCAGTACCAATTGTCGAAATGGTTCACATTTATTACATCCGGCAATTTTGTTGATTTTTCACACATAATTCAAATGTAGCATTGACCCTTGCATCATAATTTATTCCATGTAAGTCATCTTGTGAATAGTCTGGATATCCTGAATGTGACAAATGTCGCATGTGTAGCCACGTGTCATGTGTATTGTGATTATGTTTCCATAACTCGGGTCGGAAGGATTGGGATAACCATGGCAAGAATCACATATCGACAAACTGTCAGGTAACTTTTGTGGGATTATTTGATCACCAACGTGGCATGTGACACATGTGAAGTTGTCAGAAGTGTCTTGTAATTTCTGCATGTGCAGGTCATGTATTCCGGTTCCGTGGCAAGCATCGCAGTAATTGCTGCCGTTTATGTGTTTTTTCTTATTCTCCGGATTTACGTGACAGACGTTACAATTGACCGTTTGGTCAGGTATTGCTTCAAATTCGGGTATAATTACTTCTTGTTCGATATTATCATCTTTATCTACAAAAACATCCGTTGTTTCCGCTAGATAGATAACACTAAAAATAAGTAAAATACCTACAAATACTATCATTGATAAGTAATTTTTATCACTCATATTTCAAAACACCCGATTGTCGTATTCGAATAGTGTGTTACACACCCAAGTAACACATGTTAACATGTATTATATAATTATTTATAATTTTATTTAACACGACACAACAGTACTCAATAACATTATTTATTAAACCTATATGAACCTATTTTGTAATTATATTTACATTAAATATTGACATTTTTCATTTTCAGAAAAAAATCCCCGTTTATAGAAGATTTACATCGTATCCTCCACATGTCCATCCCATCGAAAACATCTGCCGCATTTACTTTTTAGATTTTCGGAATCCTGACGTTTGTCGAGAAACATAGAGTCATTCCATATATTGTAAAACTGTTTTACCGCACTTGCCAACAGGCATCTGCATCAACATACTAAGAATAGGCCGTATCATCATTAGAATATACATGCAATTGATTTGACTGCACCACAGCAATCCTGCAGGTAATTGCTGTCGTTCTTTTGCCGATATAGCGCATCAAAAAATGCAATATTCAAATAATGTTGAAAAATTGTATGTGGTAAAAATAGATGTTATGCTCCGATGGGGATTTGAACCCCATTGGTTTCGGGCGGTTGGATGCATGAGCCTGCCAGGACTTGTAAGCAATGAACCGGCAGACCGATTATTTTTAAAATTTATCGACAGGCTCCGGTGTTGACGCACCGCGCACCAACGTAATAGATAATTGTTTTATGGTTATATAAGCGTTATGATTAAGATTAAAAAACTTTATATATTAATGCTTACAATGTTATTGGCGGGAAGGTTTTGACGAACCTTTACTAAACAATAGGACTTGTAAAAAAATGGCAAAAGAAGTCAATAAAGCATTAGCCGAAGGCAACGCCAAGCGAACAACACGACGCGGATATTACCGCAGAATGAAATATTTTAGGATAGAGCTGACACGATTTAGTAATGGTTTTCGAAAGACTGAGCCTAAACGCTGTTTGAAATGTGCATATGCGAAATGCAGGTGTGAAGGGGTGGCTGCATGATCTGTCCGGGACCTGACGCAGATTCATACAGGATCTGTGTTCACTGCAGGGCATGTTATCCGGGACTTTCCCCCCGGGTGCAAGAGATCCTTGATTTGAGTATGTCAAAAATAATAATTACTTCACAACAAAAGTTAGTTGAAGAGGTGATGGCATGAGCAATCAGGATATGAACTTTCATCTGGGCCTGCTCGTTTATGCGATCGTTATTGGATCTATAACCGGTTATGTGGTGGTGTCAACATGAGCACAACACGAATGCGGAAGTGTTGCCCGAAGTGTGACAGTGTCAATGTACAGAGGCGCATGCGAATAAAACCCAGATACAAATGTACTCAATGTTTTTGGGAAGGTGATATCGTCAGCACCAAAGAAGTAAAGACTCCCAAGAGTTACAGGCGTGCATGCTTCGAAAAAGTGTTACCCCAGGTTGATTGAATGCTCCGGCATGATCAGAACCCCATCAGTACTCCTACCCCTACTGTGCAGATCTGCAAGATAAGAGGTTTCTCTCTGGATATCCTTGGAGAACTGTATAGTAAGAATGTGTTAACCACTCCTGAAATTGCAGCAGCACTTGACTGTAAAATACCTTATGCAAGAGTGTATTTACACCGACTTTATCAATATGGTTGCATAGAAAGGAAAGCACGTTGGGGATGGATAATCGAACCTCTTGGTACCGATATTTTAAACCTTAATAATAATAATAATAATAATATTGATAACACAAAGATAACAGAAAGGACACAGAAAGATAACACAAAGATAACAGAAATGTCCAACGATTCACGCACAACCGTTGAGAGTAGGCAATTGAACCTATCTCTCTATGAAACAGATCCAAACGTAACCGAACCAGAGCGAGGGGTAGTAATGCTAATGGTATCTCATTATGAGCGTACCGGTGAGAAATACCGCTACTTCAAGGACATGTATGATTTTTGTGAGCAAGCAGGTGTATCAGCTGTAGGTGTCATGGAATTGCTTGCAAAGCTCAAGGAAGAAGGTGTGATCTACATCCGGAAAGAAGAAATGCTTGGAATGTGGAAGATAGGACTAAAAGTAAATTTCATAGAGAGGTTACAACATTGTTGAGGTAAAATATGAAACATCTCTATGAATTTCTGGACGATTGTGCAGCGAGGGGTCTATCCTCTCGTACCACATCCACGTACAAAAGCAATGTAAGCCATTTCCTTGATCATATCGACAAAGATCCCACAGAGATACAGATGGATGATCTCCGGGCATTCCTGGCACATCTGAGGACCATGTCGTACACCGTAGGACATCAACACCGGCAAGGTGTCGCGCCGGCAACACTGAATGCATACTACTCAGCGATCAGCAGTTATTACGACTTCCTGATGTGGGAAGATATCATCGATTCCAATCCTATCCCGAAGTTCCGGAAACGGTATCTCAGAATCAAACCACAGAGGAACGGAGAGAACACAAGGCAACTGATCAGTATCAACACAATGAGAGAACTGATCCGTTTGTCAGAGGATCCACTCAGTAAGGCCTTAATGACATTCGCTGCAAAAACAGGCCTTCGAAAAGGCGAACTCATTGCCATGGATATTACGGACCTGAACTTCGAACGTGCAGAGTTCACAATCCCGGCAAAAGCAAAGCGCACAAATCGCCTTGGCTTCATGGATGATGAAACGATCATAATCCTTCAGCAATACCTCGAATGGCGTGAGCCCAGGGCAAAAGATAACGCGCTGTGGATATCTCCATTTGGTCACAGAATGGGGAAGGACGGACCTTATGATATCATAACCTGCTATGCCCGGATGCTCGGGATCCATGACGCAAGAGGATCCTTAAACAAAAAATTTACGACTCACTGCTGCAGGCACTTTTTCACAACTCACCTCAGACGATCGGGAATGCCAAGGGAATTTATCCAGGAGCTCCGGGGAGATCGCAGGGGTGATGCGATAGACATATACGACCACATAGATCCGGAAGAACTCCGGAGATCCTACCTGCAGCACGTCCCAAGGTTCGGACAGGTTGACAGATGCCAGGCAACATTAACGGAGATGATACATTGAGAAAATTAACAGATGAAGAAATAGAGATCCTCGCAGAAAAGTATGCTTGTGAATTGATAAGAATAGGAGTTCTTGTTTGGTCTGGCCAGATAGAACGCGCTGATCGCTTGGCTGAGAAGATCCTGACAAAAGAAGGATTATTAGTTCGCAATAGTTCAAACAACGATTCGAACCCCAAAATTTACAATGATAATTATTGATAATTTCGTACATTTTTTATTGTATTTTGCAGTACAAGTCCTTGTAGTTTGTTGTACGGATCCTTGCACATGATTTCAAAAGACTTGTACTTAAAAATAATATCCTTGTACCGCGCTGGAGCCACCCCTTACGCTATCTCAAGTGAGCTTAAAATCAATTACCGCACAGCGAAACGGTACATCGCAGCACATGAGGTAATAGTCGCGGAAATCTCTGAATCCTTGTACTCTTGTATTTTGGCAAAAACTGAACAAAACGACGAAAACCTGCAAATGTTTGCACATAAAATACAACAAAATACAATACCTCAAGAGGAGTGATCATGAAACAATCTAACAATCCGGATGAAAATACCCAAACAAGTTCTCTGGCCAACGACATTAAAAGGAATTTTGGCATAGATGTTGGGGAGATTGGAACAGAACTTGGCAAGGATATCCTCAAGGAGAATATCCTTGGGCGCAAACCAAAAAATACCGCACCCCGATCGAAGTTCGGGCGAACCCTCGAAGCCCTCACGAATGCCTGGTGGGTCCCGGCAGCCGTCTACTTCTCATTAGTGATCGCAATAATAGGCGCGAAGGTCCTGGCAAAGCTGGCAGGGGTGGAGATATGAGCGATCCTGTGAACGATCCAGTTCCTCCGGAGAGCACGCTCATCAAAGACCCTATATTCGCTTGGAGTGATAGGGATATGGCGAGAGTGTTTTGGTATGGCATACTGACAGGTGTTGGTGTGGCGTTGGTGGGATCTGCATGTCTATGAAAAAAAAACCTCAAGAGTCCGTATGCGTCACCGAAACACAGATGGAGCATATCATAGATGCCGCCCGGGAGGAAAAAGGCGCGTGTCCGAAAGCGAAAGCCTTCGTAAATGCCTTCAAGCCCAAAAAGGAGAGCCTTGAGTCTGTGGACTTCTTGGAAAAGAAGATCACAAAAAAGGTTGACAAATTCTTGAGTGATGTACAACGTTGGTTCTAACACCAAATATTAACATTTTTGATAGGTTTATATTCTTTTTTTCCATTCTTGAATTACTAACCTGGCATGTGCCAGGAGGGTTTCTATTGGCAAAGAAAGGAATGACTAAAGGACTCAGGAAAGCGCAGTGTGTCCGGAAGCAGAAAGGCAAAGGAAAGAGCCTGACGGCTGCAAGGAAGATCTGCAAGGTAAAGACAAAAGGGAAACGGAAGTGACCTTATGAACGAAAGTGAAGTAAAAGTTCAGATCCAGAAACTGGAAGAGAGAATCGCAAAGCTCGAAGGTACGAGCGCACCCTCTGAAGATGACACAGAGGAGGAATAATTATGGCAAAAAGACTGACCGGAATATCAAAGAAATGGCTCGCATACATCCCACAGCTTGCAGCAGTGTATGCATTCTATGAGTACTATGCTGCAGTAGGCTTTGAAGGGATCAAAGCAGATCTCGAAGCATTGAACTTCGAAGGCCTCAAGGCAAGAGCAAAAGAGATCCTTGCAGCGTTAGCAACATTCCTTATCGGAGATGTGATCGCATCAAAGGTCAAAGACAAGTACATGAAGACTGCAATTCGCTCAATTGCGTACTACGTAGGAGCAAAGCAGCTCGCATCAGCACTTGACAAGGGATCGACCATCTCAAGAATGACCGGAGATGAACCACTGTTCAAGGCAACAGTGACACAGACCGCAATGAGGGGATACTGATGGGATATACTGTAATTGGATTCTATGAATCAAGAACAGGTGTAGCCGCACTCGATAACGTTGCAGGCCTCGCTGATCAGTCTGTCGCCGTAGCAGGTGACAACATCACAGTCCCGCCTAAATGGAATGAGATCATCGCTGCATGGGTTGGTATGTCAAACGCAGCTGACGTTTTGGTTGCTGCAAGACTCTCTGCACCATCGATGAGAGGCAAGACTCTTTTGGATCTTGCAAACCTCGAGGCGATCGCTGCAGGTGGCACTCTGGAACCATCAAGCCCGACACCTATCAACATATACCTGAACAAGCCGATCAAGCTAACGTCAGGCGAGTTCCTGAACTTGCTGCAGGAGTCAGACGGAACAACCGCTGCGAATCTCTGCACCGGCATTATATTCCTTGGTGATGGCGACTATGGTAACCCATACGCAGGCATGCCAGTTCAGACCGTGAGAGCAACAGGAGCGACCACACTGACAGCAAATGCATGGTCAGCTTGCACCATCACGCTTGATCAGCAGCTCGCTGCAGGACGCTATGCGATTGTAGGAATGCGTGCACAGTCTGCCGGCGCAAAGGCTGCCAGGCTTGTCATGCAGGAAACACCGGCACGTCCCGGAGTCATTGCATACGACTCAAATGCAGACATCGAGCATCCAATGTTCCGCAATGGAAACCTTGGGGTATTGGGTACTTTCGTACACACTGCAATCCCACAGGTAGAGTTCCTGAGCTTGTCTGCAGACACATCTGAAACCATCTTCTTCGATATCGTGAAGATAGCGTAAGGTGGTTAGCATGGCAACCTATTGGGAAGGAAGCAAGAAGATCTCAAAGACCCAGTACGATGCGATACAGGCAAAGCATGCCGCATGGACTGGGCCTAAGGTTGTAGATGCATCTACTGTCAGGCAGCCAAGCGGTAAGCAGCCTAGTTCGGCTGCTCCAACTCCACTGATCATGGATACCCAGAAGATTATAGAGGACTATCTCAAATCACCTGAAGGTATTGCTGAAGCAGAAAAAGCAAAGCTCCTGTTTTCAGGGGGTAAACAGCCGGTTGATACAAGTGCCTTGAACGCAATTGATCAGGACACTCTCCGGAGACTCCAAGAGGAAGCAGACCGCAAGCGAATTGAAGAGCAACTCGCAACAGCTGCTACTCACGGCAAAGAGATCGTGTTTGAGTTCTCAAAACCGGTAACATCAAAGGCAAATGCATATGTCTCAAAACTTGTGAAAATGCTTGGTGGGAAGCGGTCCTACATTGAGAATCAAACTAAACTTGTGGTGGTGATGTAATGGTTGTACCTATTATGGCAGCTGTTCTGATCATCGCAGCCATCATCGGCGGAACTCTGATCACTGCATACTGGAGAGATGCAGTAACAAAAGAATTCGATAGCGAGATGGCTCTAAGTAGAGATGATACAATAGACGATATCATGGATGATCCTTCTATGTCTGATGATCAAAAGTTACAGCTGCTCATGAAGTATATGGGAACAAGTGCGCCTTCATCCTTTGACTTTGGGGAACTTGGCAAATACATCCCTATTGTCGTAGGTGGCTATGTTGCTGCAGCAGTGCTTGGGGGTAAAAAATGACAGAGATAGACCTGGTTTCCGTTGTAACAAATCAAGGATTTGCTATAGCGGTTGCCCTTTTTCTTTTGTACGAACGGCAAAAGTTCAATGAAAGGATAGTAAAGCATCTTGAAAAAATCGCAATCATTATCGATGAGCGCATGCCTAAGGAGACATAATTATGGTATATAAACCACGAGCAGTAACAGTCACGACAACGCCGGCTATGGAAGTTAATCCGGATCCTGACCGGGATGTTGTTGTGATCACAAATTTATCCGGAGCAACGATCTACTGGGGAGTTGATCCGGAACTCAGCATATCAAACGGTGCACCGATCTTCAACAATGGAAGAGCAGAGTTCTCACGACTGAATGGAAGGGATCCCACAATTGCCAGGTACTTGGTGATAGCTGCAGGATCCGGAGATGTCAGGATAGATGAAGAGTCTGTAGGTGAGGTGAGGTAATGTCTACATATTCGGATCCTGCGCTGATCCTTCCTGGGACTGTGGGGCAGACTGAGTTAGACGCGGCTTCGAAAAAAGGGGTTGCGAATGGTGCTGCAGGATTGGATGCATCCGTAGAAGTTCCAGATGCCCAATTGTCGGGATTGGTTGCTCGAATTGCATCTGGTTCATTTGTAGGGAACAATTCTGCAAACAGAGCGATACCTCATGGTCTTGGTTACACTCCTTCTAGGGTGATATTATCTGCAAACAGCCAATACTACAATAATATAACTATTCAAGTCCCAGGCTGGATATCTCGTTCAATGTCGGCAGTGGATTATCATATGGCTGTGACAGCGGCGGACGATACGAATTTTTATGTGGGGAACGCCTCACAGTATAATTATTCTGGAAATGGTACAGGTATAACTTATACATGGGTGGCATTCGCATGAAATACTGGAAAAAATCAAACGGTGATTGTGGTACAATGGACAATGACGGGTTTGTTCCTGATTCAGAAGAGGCCACAAAGGCAGAGTATGACGCATACATAGCATCGTTGCCGGTAGTTCCAGAGATTGATCATAAGGATGAATTCTCTAAGCTGCTGTCTGCAGATGAGAAGATCGACTATATTGCTAAACAGCTTAAATTTGCCTGAAAAGGTAAACCTTTAGAATAGGCTAAAACAAGAATGGTAGCAATGATAATTAATGATATTGTCCTTATTGTACACAATGTTATTTACATCAATGTGATTCTAAGGCAGCATCCTGATTAATGATTATTACTCTCAACTCAGAGTGTTGGAGATCTTACATTGATTGAATACTGTTTTCAATAGTGCGAACAATATTAAGAATGTATGCCTAAATTACAACTTGGTACTGATGGGAAGTACATTCTTACGGTCCCTAAATCATTTGTTCTTGCGAAGGGTTGGAAAAAAGGGGACAATATAGGTTTTGCAATTGTGGACAATATCAATGGACCCCTGCAGGGAGATATCTATCTACGCAGAAGTAAAACAGCGTAAAAAGGGATATCCCACGGTTAGCACTAAGAATTAAGACCTTCAGCAGCAGTATAACGCGCTCATTACAGCCAGCATACTGCAGGAAGAGATCCTTATTGACTATAAGCAGTACCGCTAACAATCGCACGAATTACCAGATCCTGAACAATGAGATCTGAATGTACCGGATAGATCACCCCTCACAAGTCAATGATCTGGCTTGTGTCGGTGGCCAGGCATTTAGTCTTTCCAGATTGTCCGGACATTTGAGTACTTAACCCTTTAATCCTTGGATCGGTATGATTGAAGTACCTTACTCGCGAGTTTACTCCATAAATTCGGCGGATTTTCCACCCGATCAGATATTTCATTGTAAAGATGCTTTTCAAATTCGTCTTTTATAGGTTGATACATCAAAACATACTTGTTTGCAGTAGCCCAACTGATTTTCAATTCTTTAGCAATCCGATAGGTCGTTTCTCCATCAAACATTAAATCTATGATCTTTTTTTGCTTTGCTTTTGAGATTTGACCCATGGGCAAAAAATGCCAGAATAACATAAAAAGATATCTCACAATGTATCTCAATTGAGACATTTTACAATACAAGTTTTGCACTTGCATAAGGCAAAGCCAATTGAGATACTAAAACGCTATGCATAGGTCAAACTTGCATATCTCAATTGGCAATAAAAATAGCTCAATTGCAATTGAGATAGTCAATTGAGATACTAAAACGCTATGCATAGGCTGATACTTGTATATCTCAATTGGATGAAAAAAACATACGTTTTTCATGTTTTTTGCTAAAATTACTCTTTTTGACTGAAAATAAGAGAATTAGCGTAAATTATCACAGTTTGCAGGGTATGACTTGAAGCCAGAAGTTCATTAATGACCAGAATTTCAACAGGGCAGATCTGATGTAAAATAAACTGTTCGTCGAAAACAATGATAAATATAGTCGAAAATATTGATAAATATCTATATTTTGCACATGTTTAAATATTCTGGACATCTATTTGTAAAATATGGTTACAATACTATCACGCACAACGATTTCAGGAAATAACATCCCAATATCAGGGAAGTATTACACGCGAACAGTGATCAGTCCTATTATCGCTGAAAAATTGAATGTCAAACCAGGTGATGGGCTTGTTTTCATCGAAGATGAAGGCAGGATTTACCTAGAAAAAGCATAATCATAAAGGCCCTGATCTAATTAATGAGGAAAGAAAAAATGCACATATATCTTGATGAAAGTGGCGATCTCGGATTTCATTCAAACTCATCAAATCATATTATAATTGCTCTGCTTATCACAAAAAATCCCCATACAATTGAAAGATGCATAAAGAAAATCAGGCAGAGGAAGCTAAAGAAAAAATTGAAGGAACTGCCAGAAATCAAGTTTAACAAATCCAATGACTACATAAGAGAAAAAACCCTTAAATGCATCGTAAAGGAACCGATAGATATCGCTTATATCGTCCTTAATAAAAATAGGGTGAACCCCAATAGGCAATTCCACAAGGAAAAAATTTACAACTTTATTACAGGGCATCTCATGTGCAGTCTACCTTTTGAAAATGATATTCATTCAAAGTTGATTGTTGATAAGAGAAGCCACAATAAGATAATCAGATCCGACTTTGATCAATACATAAAAGAAAAAGCGGCATTTAACCTGGACATTACTCATGAGAATTCAGAGTATAACCAATGCCTGCAAGCCACTGATTTTATCGCAGGTGCTATTTTTCGCAAATACGAATCCGGTGATGATAGGTTTTACAATATAATTGAGGATCGGATAACGGTTGTTGAACATTTATTATAAAAAAAGAAAATGAATCGAGCGACCCCTATTTACTTGGATCCATGCACCTCAAGGTACATTACTATTTCTATAGGACTTACTCGCTCAATTAGTAGTTAGTTGTTAGTACAATTTAAAACTTACGTTCGGTTTACCAGTACCTTCTGTCACATCAACCTCAAAGGATATCCTCAGGGCTTACGCCGGCAGATCAGATACTCAAGGATCTGAACATCTCCGGAACTTCAAAAGGGCAGAGATGCAATCAGGTACTATGAGGATATCCCTGCCTGCAGCAGGCCAGAGTTTGAGATCCGGATACTCGAGGACAGGGACATCTCCAGAACTCCAACAGAACAAATCTACAAGTATCCGGAGCATGGATGATCATAGAAGGTCAAAGGTTGAATGCCAGGCGTTGTTGTGTCAAACCTGCAGCTATATTCCACCTGCCCTGAGTTTGCCTAGTACTACTTTTTCCTGTAGTTCTTGACGACTGTTTCGGTGATCTTCTCTATATCTATAGTTCTTGACGACTGTTTCGGCGATCTTCTCTATATCAATTCCAAAATTTTCCTTGATTTCTTCGACCAGTGATCCGGTAGTACTCCTATCCTGTTGTGTCGGTTCTTTTGACATGATTTTCCTCATTGTTATGTTGTATTGTACTCCATTTTTAACTTACCTAAAACAATGATATTTGGAATTGAAAACAACATTGCAAAAAGCATGCCAGAGGTTGAGATCAGGATACTCAAGGATCTGGATATCTCCGGAACTCCGAGAGGGTAGATCTGCAACCAGACACTATGAGGACATCCACCTGCAGCATGTCAGAGCTTGATATCCTGATACTCAAGGATCTGAACGTCTCCGGAACTTCAAGAGGGCAGAGCTGCAACCAGACACTATGAGGATATCCCTGCAGCTCTATTCCCACCTGCAGCAGATCAGAGTTTGAGATCCGATAGTACTCCTATCCTGTTGTGTCGGTTCTTGTTTCATCAGGGCAATTTCTTTTAAGACTGTCCATTTATGTATATCTGACCTGTAACGTAGCAACAAAAAGATTAAGAATATTAGAGTGACACCAAAAAGAGCTGCAACTATACCAACAATGGAATTAGACAGTAAGATAGCCCTACCAGCCATATTTATGAAGATCGAGAGGGAAAGTAAAACAAAACCAAATACGACTGCCGCGTCATCCTGAAATATTTTTGACCGAGCTAATCTATTATCACAAATTTTAATAATTTGTACTAATTCAACGTCACCAGCTTCATCAAATGAAATATCATTCTTGGTTTCTTCAAAGTTGTTCCCAAAACTCCTCCAAGCTAAATTAAAATCGTGACACCATCCAGCTTTTTCAGTGCATTTTTCCAGTAGAACCTCAACATTTGACTTCATGTTCCAGATCCTTAATTCTAGATTCCACAGTTCGACTATAAGCAGCATAAGCTAACAGAAGCGTAGCTGGTGCAGTAATGAGGGATGTCAATATAATATTTACGTACTCAGTTGCCATGTCAGTTATCTCCTTTATTTGCTTTCAGTTTCTCTTTTACGCAACACTCACAGCGCCAGAGCAACCACTATTATCATTGCATCTTAAACATTATAACCCATTGTCATGTATCACTGATTGCTTTTGCAACAATGTACAACCCAACAAGGATTAATCCAAGCTTGATCAATTCGTCCAGAGAACTGTCCTCTGCAGAAGGTTGCTCTTTTATAATTAAATCACGCAATTCGACTTCTTCCTTGTGATTTAGGATGCTAAATTTGGATTTACCAAGAAGATATTCCATCTTTTCGGCTTCTTGAGGTGTCAGGTTCATTTGTCCCACCCTTTGAAAACTTTCTCTGCTTGTTCTAATCCAACTTGCTGCAGAAGATCTTTGAGCGGTTCCAGCAACTTGATTTCATTCTCCAGATCCTTAAATCTGGCTTCTATTTTCACACGGTAACTAAAATAAGCAAATAAAAGTGTAATGGATGCAGAACCAATAGCTGTTAAACCAATATTTACATACTCAGTCACCATGTAATCTCCTTTATTTGCTTAATTTGCCCTGCTTTTCTAACCAAATCATTATTGCTTCAGTTACAGCCACACCCATTTTGATGTTCTTTTCAGCCCTATAAATTATAACCACGTATTAAGTAACATAATCAATGAAATTCCAAAGACCACACCAAGTACGACCCCTAATAAAAGAGTCCAGGTTTGTGTTTTATCAAATTCATGTTTCGGCATTGACACTATACCGTCTTTAATTTCCATCGTAGCACACCCTCTTCTAACCAAGCCTTTTCGTTGTAGTAGTTCCTCGCCGCAGCCTTTACAAAAACTATCGCTATCCTCTATTTCATTTCCACAATTTTGACAATATTGTGCCATACTCAATCACCTGATGAACGCTTTAAAGCGGTTTGATCAAGATGCCTTCTTCCGTGTCTACAACCTCAATATAGTCTTTGAGATTATACTTAGTTCTTAATTCTTTAGGAATTGTGATCTTTCCTTCAGAACTCATTGGTTTAATGATTCTATCTGCCATGAATACTTTTTTAGTTCTAAAAGTAAATAAGACTTTTGGAAGATTAGTCGATAGGTATATGTAGTTTAATAGTCCAATAGACTATTAGAACGGTTATGAAACCGTTTAAAACCCTACAGAAAAAACCGGCAGACGTGAGTAAAATGGATATCGACATCAACAATTTCCTGAAAGATTGCAGGTCAAGAGGGCTGACAAAGCAGACCATAGCGACCTATAAATCAAACGTTGCTACATTCCTCAACTTTGCAGGAGATCCTCTCAATGTCGATATCCCTATTCTCCGCAATTTTCTTAACTATCTCAGGGAAGATATGATCTACACCGTTGGAAAGACAACGAAAAAAGGAGTATCCCCCAGCACACTAAATGCTTACTTTTCAGCCATCAGTTCATTTTATGATTATCTCGTATACGAAAATGCCATGAAAACAAACCCAATCCTGCCCTTCAGAAGGCGATACCTGGCCAACCACAAGCCCAAAACAAATGGTGAGAACACAAGGCAGCTCATCAGCATTGAAGAAATGACCAAAATGATAGAGCTGGCAGAGCCTATCCTGCACAAAGCCATTATGATCATCCTGGCAAAGACCGGAGTACGCAAAGGCGAACTATTGGCTATGGATCTGGATGATCTCAATTTAGAAAAAGGAACAATTATCATAAAACCAAAGGCGAAGCGGACTAACCGTCTGGCCTTCATTGATGATGAAGCTCTTCTTGTAATCAATGAATACCTGAAATGGAGAAAACCCAGGGCAAGATGTGAAGCACTCTGGATAAGCCCTATGGGCCACAGAATGCACAAAAACGATCCCTATGAGATTGTGACCAATTACGCCAAGACATTAGGCTTACATGACCCAAATGGCACGCTTAACCGCAAATTAACACCCCACTGTTTCAGGCATTGGTTTACTACGTATCTAAGCCGTGCCGGCATGTCAAAGGAATATATCCAGGAACTTAGGGGAGACAGCCATCAAGATGCCTTTGACATCTACAACCACATTGACCCTGACGACCTCAGAGAAGAATACATGGGCTGTATTCCTGTCCTGGGCGTATCCATCAAGAGCATGGTAACAAGGGTAACAGAAACAGGGTTCAAACCTTCATTAGAGCATCAAATGGTAACAGGGGTAACAATGGTAACACAGGGAGGGTTCAAATTTTCATCGGAGCCTCGAGGGGTAACAATGGTAACAGGAGTAACAGCCAGTCAGAACCTCAAAGGACTAAGCCATGATCTCTATTTACTGATCTGCGATCTACCCGGGTTGAAACCTGTAGAGATCGCCAAACACTTTAACAAAAAACCGAATTACATTAGGCCTTATCTGCATAGGCTGGAAAAACAGGGATTGATATCAAAAGACAATTACTCAAGGTGTTTTGTAAATTCTCCATCGCCTGATATCCAGCAAGAGCACAGCAGCGCGTTACTCACACCTATTCTTGTGGAGGCTTGCCATGGTTAGCCAGAAAGGATATGTAAGACAAATAGACAGGATCCTTGCAGATGCCAGGATAAGCAAATCTAACCTTGTGATCCTCAAAAAATACGATACTCATGGCAAATTTCAGCAGCTAACCGTGGGTACAAGATCGCAGCGACTTATAACCATCAGGCAGCTTGCATTGTTTGTGAATAAGAATTTCAAAAAAATGAGCCGGGAAGATATCGAGAATTTCTTTTCATCACTCGGAGAACTACAGCCTAAAACATGGTCAACCAAAGGCGCATTTATCAAATCGTTCTTTAAATGGCTCCATGATTCTGATGGATATCCATCAAATGTCAAATGGATAAATACCACCGTCAAAAACAAAAACCATAAACTGCCATCGGATTTACTCACAAAGGATGAAATAAAATCCATGGCTGCCTTCGCAGGCAATCTTTCAGACAAGGCTTTTATCCTGGCACTCTATGAAAGCGCCTGCCGCATCGGGGAGATCCTTAATCTCAAAATCAAAGACGTGACCATAGATCAATATGGTTGTGCCATCGTAGTAAACGGCAAAACTGGTATGCGAAGGATCAGGTTAATAGATTCATCACCAGATCTTGTTATGTGGATCAATAACCACCCGAAAAAACAAGAACGTGATGCACCGCTATTCACACACTTATCTGATAAGAACGGACATCACTTATTTGGAAAAGAACTTAGTTATGAATCGGCAAGCACAATTATAAAAACACTTGTAAAAAGAGCAGGGATACAGAAAAGGGTGCATCCTCACCTTTTCCGACACAGCCGACTGACCGAGTTAGCCAGGGACTTTTCAGAATCAGAACTTAAAATAATTGCAGGATGGACCGGCAGCAGCACAATGGCAGGGGTTTATGTTCATCTTAGTGGTGGGGATATCGAAAAGAAGATCCTTGAGAAAAACGGCTTGTTAAACAAAGTCGATGCTCGAGGGCAAGATGTATTAAAACCGATAACGTGCCCCAGATGCAAGGAAATTAACCCGAATACTGCAAAGTACTGTTATGCCTGCAGTATGGTTCTTGATATCAGGGAAACCATGGAAATCGAATATAAAGAACCTGAAGAGCCGCAAACAGATGATGTATTATCAAAAGAATTGTTAAAATTCGTCATTCAGAAGCATCCAGATCTAGTTTTTGAATTCCTAAAAGAAAATGGCATGGATTATCCGACAGTTACCCACATCCCCGCCATAACCAATACTGCTGTTTTGATGGGATGATGGAAAATACCCAACATCCGGGAAACCGGGGAAAAATGCATTTTTCTTGATTTTGTCCGCAAACGACAATATATTTGCACAATGCGGACAATTCCAATTTGAAAATAGGACAGAAGTACACCACATATTTGTAAAAGGTTTGCCTTTTCTTGTAGTATAAGTGAAAAGGGCACGAAACCTTTCATGCTTAGTTCATGTCAAAAGGTAAACCTTTTTTGAGATCTGGAATATCATTATTTCTATTACTAAATAATGATATTTTAGATACTGTTTTTAATGTTGTGAACAACATTATGTTCGTATGCCTAAATTACAACACGGTCCTGATGGAAAGTACACTATTACGATCTCAAAACCTATTGTTAAAGCGAAGGGTTGGAAGAAAGGGGATGAGATAGGTTTGGTCATTACTGATGAAGTTAACAGACCTCTCTCCGGAGATGTCTTCCTCCGGAGATCTTCCCCCGCGTAGAGCTGGATATCTCAGGGTTAGCACGAAGGATCAGAACCCACAGCTGCAGTATGATGCCCTGGTGGCTGCCGGTGTAAGGCCTGAGGATATCCTCACAGATATCGAGAGCGGGACCGTTAACGATCGCAAGCACTATCAGGTCCTGATCAATAATATTTTAAAAGGCGCCATAGATGAGGTTTGGGTTTATCGCATTGATCGTCTGGGGAGAGATCAGTACGAACTTGTTCATTTCCTGCAGGTCCTCGAGGACCACAACTGCACACTGATCAGTATTTGTGAACCATTCGTGAAAGACTGGCAGAGCTCGAGCTGGGCGTTCCGGGCACTGTGGGAAGCGATAGGGGATGCAAGGTTTGAGCTGCTGCGCTTAAAGGAGCGACAGAAAGCCGGCATAACGGCTGCCAGGGCAAGAGGGGTACATCTTGGTAGGCCAAGGAAAAAAGCTAAGATCTAAACTTTACAATGTGGAAAATGTGGATCCGGAAGAATGCAAAAAAAGGGTGGTTCAATTTTTTGGGAGTGGTTCAGGATCCTTAAAAGGAAGGAAGGGGGTGAATCACCCAACCGCCCGAAAGTGCTCCGATGGGGATTCGAACCCCAGTCGCAGGAGTGAGAGTCCTGCATGATTGGCCGTGCTACACTATCGGAGCATTATGAATCTCGCCTGACGGCATACCCAGAAGTAACTTAAGCATTATTAAACTTTCGTTTGACATACATAAAAGTGGACAGGAGTCCACCTTATGCGAACATCCCGACAGGAACATTTGCCTGTTCTTCATCGACTACAACTTTATCAAAGCCATCCTGAATATCCTGCATTGCGACACTATCGCCACGTCTTCGGATAACAAACATTCCGGCTTCCTTGATAATAATATTAAGGTCAGCGCCGCTAAGACCATCAGTAATCTTTGCGATCTTATCAAGATCCACATCATCTGCCAGATTCATCTTCTTGGTATGGATCTTCAATATCTCCAGACGCCCCTCTTCATCAGGCAGGGGAATCTCGATCACACGATCAAACCTACCCGGACGCAAAAGTGCAGGATCAAGCAGATCTACCCTGTTTGTCGCAGCGATTATCTTCACATTTCCGGAAGTGTCAAAACCATCCATCTCTGACAAAAGCTGAAGCATGGTACGATTGACCTCTGCAGAACCGGTCGTACCGTCATGGGTACGCATGCCACCCACAGCATCGATCTCATCAATAAAAAGAATAGACGGAGCCTTATCCCTTGCCAGTTGGAACACATCCTTAACAAGTCTTGCACCCTCGCCTACAAACTTCTGTACAAGATCCGAGCCGGACATTCTAATAAACGTCGCACTCGCCTCAGATGCCACCGCCTTTCCAATGAGTGTTTTTCCAGTACCGGGCGGACCATAGAGCAAAACACCTGATGGAGGCTCAATACCCACATTCTCGAACAGCTCCGGCTCGGTCAGTGGCAACTCCACAGACTCCACAACCTCTTTGATAACATCCTCAAGACCACCGATCATATCGTAACTTACACCGGGTGAACGAATAACCTCCATCACCTGGGCACGTACATCCGCAGCCCTGCTGATGACTGAAATAATTGAAAATGCCGCATTAACACAAACACGCATACCAGCTTCTACCTCACCCTCAAATTCAGGCGGGATCTGGGTCAAAACTTCCTGATTATTACCGTGTTGCCTAATAAGAGCCAGATCATCCTCAACCTCCAGCACACTCGCAATAAACAACGGCGGATTGGTCAACTTCTCCAATTGCTCTTTAAGATTATTTGCTTCCTGCAAATAGTTGTTCGCGACCATACTCGCCTCAAGGAGTTTCGCTCTCATAGCCTCATTTTGTATCCTGAGCGTCTCAACTTCATTTTCAAGAAGGTGAACATTCTTATGATCAACGCTGACCGAATCCGCACTGGATTTCGCATTCGGGCTAATTGTTTCAATAGGTGATTCTGCACTAACATCAGACATGGACAATATTATAGGATACATATAATATAAAACCAACCACTGAGTCTAAAATTGACGCGACTTTTTTTGCAGATATCCATTCACCAACAAACAAATTAGTAATTATAATAAATGTATTTTTCAAAAACAAAAGACATATATGGAGTTATTTAAGAAATTACGGGATAATAACAGTGTTTAACTAAAAAAAACAACCCCCCTATTTCGACTGGAACATCCATGTACTATTTATATGAATAGTATATACATATAATCTGATAAAACCAAAGTAAAAAAACAATAATACCATAATATATCATAAAAAAAGCCATAATATTACTTCGATTTTGTTTAAAACATATACAGACACGAATTAATCACAACGCTTATATATAACAACTTACAATCTTTAATATGTAGATTGAATAACAATTCATCACAATGGTTGTGAACACAACCAGACATGTGACAATTATACAAAAACAGCAAAAAACCATTGATCTGAGGGGATGAATGGTTCGCAAATCCGCTTTTCTGAGGGGATGAATGGGTTTGCATACGAGGTAAAAGGATGAAGGTACGGATTGAGATCTTCGAGGACGATGGCACGGAAAAAGCAAATGCCCAATTCAATGGCGAACATTGGAAGGAACAAGTAACTAATTTCATTAATTTTATTGATGACACGAAACCTCCATCAACCGTACCTTCATCCGAAATACCTACACAACAACCGACACCACAGATCGTACAAACACCTGTACAAACACCTGTACAAACACCAATGCAGATACCTGCACCACAAAATCCACAATTACAACCTTACACTTATCCTTATCCATACCCACCTATGCAACAGCCATTTTACTATTATCCACAGCCTGTGCAATACCAACCACAACCCAATACCCCACCACAGGTAAACCACCACCCATTGCAACAGGCTGTCTTTCCTACTAACCAACCACCACAACCGCAGCAGTATGCTGCCCAGCCAGTGGCCATATTACAATCACAACCACAGGCACAAGTACAACCACAGACGCGCCAACCACATGTCCCATTACGAGACAAGATCAACGATACAACACTCACAATAAGCGAGCGCCTGGAACTGTTCTTGAAATATGAATATCCACACGTATGGTTCACATCCCAGGAGATCCAGGGACATTATGAGCGAGTCTACGGCTTCATCAAGCTAAGCACTGTTTCAACATATCTTTCTCGTATGTATCGCAAAGATCTGCTCCAAAGACGCGGAAACCGCACACAACGCGAGTACATGTACATTTGTGATGAACTCGATATACCTCACACCGATGGCATAACCGCCTCCGAGGCTAATGGGATCATGCAGTAGGCAAACACTTCACATGCCGAATTCTTTTTTTGTTTTGAACGAGAACCATGGTAGTGTTCACACCACAATAAAAACACACGATCAACCTGGTGAATACGTGATCGTGTGAACAGGAGACAAACATACGTTCTTATATATGAGGAAAACACGATCACCCCGCAAGAATACGTTTATAGGCATTCACATCCATATTCACAACTACAATGCGCCCTTTCAAACTTGTATCAAGCTATAAGCCAAAAGGTGACCAGCCAAAAGCCATCCGGAAACTCACAGACGGAGTACTGAAAAACCAGAAGCATCAAACATTGTTAGGAGTAACCGGATCCGGCAAGACGTTCACAGTCGCAAATGTGATCGAGAACGTGCAAAAACCCACACTTGTAATAGCACACAACAAAACACTTGCAGCCCAGTTATATTCAGAATTTGTGGATTTCTTTCCCAATAATGCTGTGGAATATTTTGTCAGTTACTACGACTACTACCAACCTGAAGCATACATTCCCACAACAGATACATATATTGATAAAGATGCACACATCAATGATGAGATCAGCAGGCTACGCCTTTCTACAACAAGATCACTTATCGAACGCAGGGATGTCATTGTAGTTGCAAGTGTTTCCTGCATATATGGACTCGGCTCCCCTGAAGAATGGCAGGAGATGGCAGTCATCCTTACATCGGGCGAGGAGATCAACAAGAGCCAACTTTTTACCAGCCTGATAAACATCCAATACGAACGTAACAGCATAGAGTTCAAGCAAGGAACATTCCGCTCACGCGGAGATACAATTGAGATATATCCTGCACAGGAGAATCACGGCATCCGTGTCGAACTTTTTGGGGACGAGATTGACAGGATCTCTTATTTTGACCCGATCACAGGCAAAGTGATTGATACGATAGAACATGGCGAAAAACTTGTGATATACCCTGCCAAACATTTTGTAATGCCACAAGAGCGTCTCGAACAGGCAATACGTTCCATCGAATCGGAACTCAAAGTTGAGACTGCCAAACTGGAGAAAGAGAACAAACTGCTGGAAGCCCAGCGCCTCATGCAGCGTACAAAGTTTGACATCGAGATGATGCGCGAGATTGGATACTGCTCCGGTATTGAGAACTATTCCCGCCATTTCGATGGCCGAAAACCGGGAGAACCACCAGCCAGTTTGCTTGATTTCTTTCCTGACGATTACCTCATGGTAATCGACGAATCCCACGCCACCATCCCGCAGATACGCGGAATGCATAACGGCGACCGCGCAAGGAAAAATGCGCTTGTTGAGAACGGCTTCCGCATGCCATCGGCGTATGATAACCGCCCCCTGCGCTATGATGAATTTGAAAAACGCATCGATCAGGCGATATATGTTTCTGCCACTCCTGCCGAATATGAACTTGAGATAAGCAAAAATGTTGTTGAGCAGATCATCCGCCCGACCGGTCTTGTTGACCCAGATATCATTGTGCGCCCTGTGGAGAACCAGATAGACGACCTGATCGGAGAGATCAGAAAAGTCACTGAGCAGGGGTTCCGAACTCTTGTCACAACACTTACCAAACGCATGGCAGAAGACCTGACAGATTATTTTCTGGAAATGGGGGTCAGAGTCAGATACATGCATTCAGATATCGATACCATTGAACGTACACAGATCGTGAGGGGGCTACGAAAACATGAGTTCGATGTTCTTGTGGGCATCAACCTTTTGCGAGAGGGACTGGATATCCCGGAGGTTGCGCTTGTTGCCATACTTGATGCGGATAAGGAAGGATTCCTGCGCTCTGAGCGCTCGCTCATCCAGACCATAGGCAGAGCCTCAAGAAATGCAGAGGGGCGAGTGATATTGTATGCCGACAACATGACAGGTTCGATGGAACGGGCCATCAGGGAAACTGATCGACGGCGCGAGATCCAGATAAATTACAATGACGAGCACGGCATTGTTCCGCAGACGATCCAAAAGGATATCCAGAAGGAATTGGTCAAGACGTATGCAAAAACAGGTGACGAGGCAACAGGTGTGATGATGATCGCAGAGGACATGTCCGGCATGGAAATTGCGAATATCATCATCGACCTTGAGGCTGATATGCACATGGCTGCCAAGAATCTTGAATTTGAAAGGGCAGCCCAGATTCGTGATAAGATCAAGGAACTTCGGACGAGTTACGCATTGTGATCTTTTGGGTTAGCGCCTTCGGGACTGCATCATGAATCTCATTCTGTCCATCTCATCGACATTTGATTCACGAATGGCGCGCCCGGTGTGATATAAAAATACATCGTCAAGGGTTGGTTTCCTGAGATTTACGGATTCGATCGGGAAATCTTCTTTTGAAGCGGCGTTGAGAACCTGAGGGATTGCGCGCTCACCCGATGTTGCAGTTATTCTGATGGTGTTGCCTGAGATGGAGATCTCATCCACAAGATCGAGTTCTTTGCAAACTTCGAGCAATCCTGCTGCAGCATCTTCTGTTGCGGTTGTGAGTGAGATTATGTCGCCGCCAAGTTCTGCTTTTAATTTGGCAGGCGTGCCAAGTGCTGCGATCTTGCCATGGTCGATTATTGCGATCCGCTCACAAAGGTTGTCGGCTTCTTCCATGTAATGAGTTGTGAGCACCATTGTGATGTTTTCTTTCAGGTTCAGCCGCTTGATGTAATCCCAGATATGGTTTCGGGTCTGCGGATCGAGTCCGAGCGTGGGCTCATCCAGAAATAGCAGGTTCGGACGATGCATAAGCCCTCTTGCGATCTCAAGACGGCGCATCATGCCGCCGGAGTATGTCTTAACAATATCATCGGCACGCCCGGATAGTTCGACAAGTTCAAGAACTTCCACCATCCGCTCATGGCGCAGGTTCTTAGACATGCCATACAGCCGCCCGTGAAGATCAAGGTTCTCCCGCCCTGTGAGCCTGTCGTCAAGGGTGTTGCCCTGGAATACCACGCCAATCGACCTACGCACGTTGGTAGGATCGGATGATATGTCATAGCCCCAAACTGTGGCAGTGCCAGAGGTTGGTTTGAGCATTGTGGAAAGCATGTTGATAATTGTGGTCTTGCCGGCTCCGTTGGGGCCGAGAAGTCCGAACAACTCCCCTTTTTCGACGGTAAGGCTGACATTGTCCACAGCAGTCAATTCTTTGAAGTTGCGAGTCAGGTTTTGCATGTCAATTGCGTATTCTGCCACTTTTTACCCTCGTATTTTGGAGATTTTGTAACACATCTGGATTAACGATTATGGTTAAGAAGATGAAACACAGAGGACATCATGGGTTTTTGATTATCCCTGTGTCCTCTGTGTGTTCCCTAACCGCTCCGCAAGAAAATCTTCGCTGACGCTCAGATTAACTTGCACCATATATTTATAAAATATATGCCGGAACAAAGATAAAAAGAATCTGCACCTATTTATAGCAATTTATTATCCGGCGTGCGATATATGGCTTTTCCGCGCGATACGATTGATCTCATATAACCACTGCAAAGAAAATTAGTACCTGGGCCTCTGGCAAAACAGACAGAAATCCTCTAAAACTCTATCAAAAGCATCAGAATATCCCTTATCCGTAAAAATTGCCTCTAAGCCCTTAGATTGACACCCTTCTGAAAGCACTTGGTGATCTAATTAAATCCAGTCTTCCAACTTTAAAAGCAGTTAATGCCGTAAGCAAAGCAGTAATATTAGAAATATACACAAAAATTCTAGCTTACATGGAAATTACGAAAATCGTGATCCAGAACTCAATACCATTGAGATTACTTACGGCCACCCAAAACTGAGACTTAAATTTGAAGGACTTGAATCTGAAAATATCCACGGTGATACACAGCGCATAATCGCACCACTACCAAGCGGAATTGCATATTACCCTTCAATCGCCACTGCATTCCATATTAATACTCCACCCCGCACCAACACTCCTATACGCCGCCGGAAACCGCATGGCAATCTCTTCTTTGTGAACAGTACAGTGACATGCTGCAATCAATGTCATTCCCTCAAGTACCTCATATTCCGTGCTCCCATGCAGCCCCCCTACTATACCCGCAACCGTGCCAAAGTGAGATGCCGCGTTCATGATCCTGGTCAGTCCGGGATGGGAACATCCGGTAACAATATACAGCCCCCTGCCGGAATCCACAACAAGAGACTGTTCTTTCATACCTTTTACACCAGTGTCTAGTTCGCCTGTGGTATAGATGTTGCGGCATATCTCCGCTGCCTCCGACACCTCGATCAATTTAGCTCGCGCCGATATCTCATCTTTGAGGCGTTTCGAGAACGATGCCGGCACATACACTTCCATGTCGGGATTTGCATTCAACAAAACCGAAAGCCCGCCGCTATGATCCCAATGCTGATGCGAAATGACTAACTTCTCGATCTCCCTCGGTGAGATGTTCGCTTTTTTAAGGTTTTGGAGCAGTACACACCCATCCCAACCCGTATCGAACAGGATCTTTGTATCACCGGTATCAATAAGACAGGAAAATCCCCAGCCGCTTATAAAACCGTCTTCAGCTTCGTTGTCATATAATATTGTCAACCCAATCATATCTTCATCCTTATTCGCTCATATCGAACCTGTTCTTAAGATAATAATTAGAATATATCGCACCAAGCGGATTGTGTGCCAAAACCCTATCCTTGACTGCCAGGGTTGTCACAGGCGCAACGGAATGTTGGGTAAAAAGAATATCATGACCAATACACAATCCGAGTATGATATTCAGGTCGGTCTTTTTCTCATTAAGCACAAGGGACTGACCTATCGGATTACATATCGCCTCAAAACCATCGGCGTGCAGTTTATCCAGACCATATTGATCCTTATCGATCCCGCACACCTTGCAACAGACAGAGAACACCTCGAAATCTCTTGCCAGTATCTTGTGAATAATCCTTGCTTCCTTTTCCAGACCAATACAAAATACAATCCCCAATTTCGTGTATCCCATATCCCCGGCATATTGTATCAGTTCTTCCAGCCGCGTCTTTTTCATATAATACTTGGATTCGATCTCAGCCGAAACTTTCATGGATTCGAGTGTTTTCCCCTCGTAACTGACATCTTCCGCAACTGTGGAACAGTCTTTACCCTCACGACACTTCTTATCATCACATAAAGCGCATTGCATTGAATATCTCCTATCAATTTATTTTGCCATAGTTAACAAAGTATGACCTGAGGTTTCATGCAAGTGTCTCCTTACATTTTCCCATATTTCTTTGACCCTCCTTGAGAACTCGCCATCCGAATACTCAACAACAGTCATCTCCCGCAGCATGGCTTTGGTCGGAGTATCATCATAAGGAAGTTTGCCCACAACCTCCACCCCATTCTCACTGCAATACTTCTCAATGAGCAGGACATTCTCCTCGTTTATATCATACTTGTTAATACAGACCACAGCCGGAATATTGAAATGACCCGCCACACCAAGCACCCGTTCCAGATCGTGAATACCGGATACACTCGGCTCGGTCACAACCATCACCATATCGACACCGGTAATCGAGGCGATTACCGAACATCCTGTTCCCGGAGGTCCGTCAATGATGATCATATCCTTATCGTGTTTTTCTGCAAGTGTCCTTGCATTGTTCCTGACAAACGAAACCAGTTTTCCGCTTGCCTCCTCCCCAATACCAAGTCTTGCATGTGCCATTGGTCCGAATCGTGTTTTTGATAGGTAGGCATCCCCTGCCTTTCGCTCAACCATACTGACCGCCCCCTCGGGACAGACATACTCACATACCCCGCACCCTTCACATTCGTAAATGTTGATCGTGATATCATCACGAATGGCATCAAACCTGCATGCGTCCTTGCATTTGCCGCACTGTACACAAAGCGACTCATCAATGGATGCAACATCCAGCCCCGTAAAATCAATCGTCTCCAAAATTTCAGGCTGCAATATCAAATGCATATCCGCTGCATCCACATCACAATCCGCGATTACGGCATCTTTTGCAAGAGAAGCAAATGCCGCCGCAATAGTGGTCTTGCCTGTACCGCCCTTCCCGCTTATTACCGTAAGTTGTTTCATGATCTCGCCTCCTCGTACTCATGCCTGATCGTGTCAAACAACTGAACAAACCTATCCTTCCACTCCGGCATCCTGACAACGAACGGGATACCTTCAGAATACAACCTTGCGATCTTCATATCATGCGGGATCTTCATCAATATTGGAATTTGCTGCGAGATACAATATTCCTCCACACTATTATCTCCGATATCATACCGGTTTATGATCACACCAAAAGGAATCTCCAGCGTCTTTACGACATCAATAGCAAGCAACAGGTCATGGAATCCAAATGGAGTGGATTCCGTAACAAGAACACAATAATCCACATCCCCGACAGAAGTGATCACAGGGCACGCAGTGCCGGGCGGTGAATCAATGATCGCAGTCCTGTCCACATCAATATGTTTTTTCAGGGCTGCAATGACAGGAGATGCCATCGGTTCCCCGATATCCAACAACCCGCGATAGAACTCAAATCCATCATTGCCTTTGTTCTTATCAATAATCCCGATACTCCGGTCTTCTTCACTAATCGCACCATTCGGACACACCAGTGTGCATCCGCCGCATCCATGACAGAGTGCAGGAAAGACCATTACTTCCTTTGGAAGTACGGCGATCGCATTGAACCTGCAAAATTCTGAACACTTGCCACACAGATCACATTTGCTTTTGTCTATCACAGGTGTGGGAATATTTACATCCTCTACCTTTTCAAGATCAATATCCAAAAAGAGATGGCAGTTCGGCTCCTCCACATCACAATCGAACAACTGTACATTTTCAAGTGCGAGAGCAAGGTTCACTGCCACTGTTGTTTTCCCTGTTCCGCCTTTTCCACTTGCTATTGCTATTTTCATAATATCCCTATTTTGTTTTAGTATATATTTTATAAATATATAGTGCGAGATAATCCGAGCTTTAGCGAGGATTTTCACGATTCCGTAGGCGATGTGATCACATTCAGATCAGCGATTTGTCCCACAACCCCTTCAACATCATCCACACCATCCGGTAATTGTAGTATCTTCACAAAATCATCACGAAGCGAATGGAATGGTCCCTCTCCAATGTCGAGTACAACCAGCACATTAACTCCATGTTCTTTCAAGAACTCCGCAGTCTTAACACCCTTTTTCCTCTCCAGACTTGCGGCAGGATTCTCCAAAATTTCCCAGTTTTTTACCCCATCATCTTCCAGTTCGATGAAAATATAATACGGAGCCTTACCAAGATGGTGATAGGGTTTAGATCGCAGACCAGCCTCTGCCTCACCCTCAACCATACTTGCAACCGGAATAGCGACTTTCACAACTGCCATCTTCCCCGGCTTTGCATTAACAACAAGATGTTCCAGATTCCCTACTTCTCCCTTCACCGCACTTTCAATCTCCTCGGAAAGTATCTCCACTCTTTTAAGATCGGCTTCACCCTCAATTTCGACTGAAATTTCCCCGAACACAACCAGACCTGATCTGCGGAGCCTTATGTCCTCCACCGTATTCACTCCAGTGATACCGCCTACAGCCTGCCGTATCCCAACGATCGAATCCTCGTCAAGCCATGCGTCCATTAGTGTCAATGCCGCAGTTTTTGCAATCCCGAACCCAAGCCGGAATATCATAAGAGAGATGACCAGAACACCCACACTATCAAGCCACGGAATACCCACCATTGAGCCTGCGACCGCAACTACAACAACAAGGGAACTGAAAACATCTGTGAATGAATGCATTGCATCAGCGATAAGAGCCTGTGAATCTATCTGCCTGCCCACTTTTAATTTGTATCGAAACAGTGCATAGATCGTGATAGCTGATAAAACGGCTGTTCCAAGTGCAATTCCTTGATATTCGATCACTGTGGGCTCTTTGATGCCCAATATTGCCTCGCGCACAAGTTCGACACCGGACAGGAGGATTACAACAGAAACGAAAAGAGCGATAAGGTTCTCTGCTTTGTAGTAACCGTACGGAAACTTTTCCACGGTGCCTCTAAGGCTGAGTTTTAATCCTACCCACACTGCAAGGGATGTGAAAATATCAAGAGATGTGTGAACCGCATCGGCGATTAAGGCAATGCTTCCTGAATAAAAGCCAACAATGCCTTTTAAGGTTGCAAGAAAGACAAGTGTAAGAGTGGAATTCTTTGATGCATTGGCACCAATTTGTAAGTTCTCCTGCACAGTCATTCTTTCACGTCTTAAAAAAAAAGAGAGGAGAAAGACCTCTCAGAGGAGAAGTTCAATCTCCTAGAACTTCTCTGACAAACTGTCCTTCCCCAACCAGTTCAATGATGTTTCCAAGTCTCTCCTTTCCTGGTTTTGTCCTGTATTTGACAAACGTAGAGGCGATCTTGTCGATCAGCGCAGGAATCTCTTCCTTTGTGCAGAATTCCTTCAACAGAACACCATCAGTTGGTCTTCGGGCATCATTTGCACCAATCCAGACTGAATAGCCGACCTTGTCTTCCAATGCAGCTTCATGTGGGCATCCACGCACACACCATCCGCAATTGCCGCACAGGTCACGGTCAATAACAGCCTTTCCGCCGGAAATCGAGAGCGCATTGAACTTACACAATTCAATACATCTTCCACATCCCGTACATTTCTCATTATCGATCTTTGGTTTCATTTGTCCCAACAGACCAATGTCATGACGGTGAGTCCTTACACAATTATTGGCACAGCCTGCAATTGCAATCTTCATCTTGTGTGGAGTAAGTTTTTGTGCGAACATTGGAGTAAGTTCGTTTGCAAAATTCTTAGTTTCAACAAGTCCTTCAGGACAATATGCATTGCCTGGACAGGCAGAAACAAAGCCCATGCCAATCGTCATGAGTCCATTTCCATATACATCTGCCATTATGTCATCAATATCTTCGTTTTTGACACCCTGGATCTCAATGCTCTTACGGTTTGTGAGTTCAAGTTTGCCATCGCCGTACTTGTTTGACAGTTCTGCAACCTTTGCAAGATAACCGTTGTCTACAAGACCGGATGGGGTTTTGATCTTCACAAAGTTGGTACCACTGACCTCTAATCTTACACCAGGATAATCACGTACCCAGTAACCTTTGACAAGTCTTTCGTCTTCAAGACGTCTCTTAAGTTCCGCTTTGAACCTGCGCATCTTAAGCTCAGCGAACTCTTCAATCAAAGAGATATCCACTTCATCGGAAGTTTCAATGTAACCTGCTTTCTCTGCAGCCTCAAGCAATTGCAATCCTTTGGCATTTCTTGCGATCAATGTTGTCCAGCCTTTGGATGATCCTGCATATCCTGCTGAAATATCGGCAACCTTTGAGACCGCATCCCTGCATATACGACATCCATCTGACACACAACTTGCGAGATCCTTAAGTGAGAATTCCACGTCGCCTTTGTCGGTGGTTACTATCATCTCATCGATATGAATTGCCATTTTTTTGACCTTATCCATGTCAATACCGGCATTTGTCAGGTAAGCATACAACTTCTCATTATTGAAGTTCTCCATGCAGAACAAACCAATGGTGTATGCGATGTTTGGTATCTTTGCCTTTTCTCCGTCTTTCCCGACTTCAATTGGATGAACGTTCAAACCGCCAAAGAACTGGGTTCTTCTGGTTCCGTAAGTGTGGCATGGAAGTCCTATCACTGCAACGTTTTTGAGAGTGTCAGTTGTTTCCCGAAGTGCGGCCATCACAGGCACTGTGGAATATTTTGCACCTGCTGCATCCAAAAGTTCTTCCTTGCTTGTTATGATGTGTGAACTTGGTTTTGCTATCCCTGCAGTGGTAACTGCCCCGTCGATCAAATCGTTGTCAAAACAGTATGTCAAAAGTGCTGTCACAGCACCGCCGTCCTGTCCTTTTTCAATGATTGCGGAATCTGTTGCTCTTGCTGCAACGATCTTTTCATATTGTCCAATTGTTGTTGGGGGTTTTGCCTTGAAGTTGAACACATTCATGGATATGCGTGAAGCATCGGTAATAACTCGCTGGCACACATCCTTGCATGCACCTTCTCCATTTCGGTAGCATTCCTCTTTCAACTTAGGACCGTTCTCATCGAATTCAATTATATCATATGGACACACAGCGGCGCATGCACCACAATATGTGCACATACCGGTGTCTACTATCGTGTCTTTTAAAAACCATTTGTATTCATCAGACATTTATTTTTCTCCTGTTATTCTATTGAATGTAAACTAATAAAATCGATTTATCATTGGCGTCTGCCCATTCCTTGGCCGCCACCACCACCAGCACCTCTGCCGCCACCAGCGCCCCTGCCTCCACCACCAGCTCCTCTGCCAGTGCCACTGCCTCCGGCACCTTGACCTCCACCCATTCCTGCATGAGCAGCTGCGGTCGGACCAGTTAGAACTTGCAGTTTACCGTTCTTGTACTGCTCAATTGCATCTGCAACCGACCCTCCGGCTACTGATACAACTTTGATGCCGGATGCATCCAAAATCGGAAATGCATTGGGACCAACACTCCCCGTGATCAATACTTCTATGCCTTTGTTTGCTATTGACTGTGCAGATTGAATTCCTGCACCGCCTGATGCTGATATACTTGGATTCTCAATTGCTTCGAATTCCATTGTATCTGAATCAACTATAACAAAATACTGGCATCTGCCAAAACGTGAATCTACAGCAGCTTCTAAACTCCCGCCCGCAGCGGTTATACAGAATTTCATTCAATTGCCCCCATATAGAATTCGTATGTGTTTGCTTTATAAATTTTAATTGCGTATTGCATCTTTACCACTTCATTATCTCGCTTATAAGTCGGTTTTGTCAGAACCTCACATTACACACATAAGAGAGGAAATATATAAAGTTTTCCTGCCATTGAAAGATATCCTTATATATTTCCTCTCATATGAGTAAGAATGTTATGAAATCCCCTGGAAGACCAAAATGTCCAAGACGCATTGAAAATGCGCCTGAGGTTACCTACTTTAAACCGAGAGGAGTTCCGATGTCAAACCTCGAAGTGGTTTCACTTGCGATGGAAGAATTTGAAGCATTGAGACTCGTGGATCTGGAAGGATTGCAGCAGGAGGAAGCTGCCCAAATAATGGGAATTTCAAGGCGGGCGTTTTGGAAAGATATTCAAAATGCAAGAGCAAAAGTGGCTTTAGCACTGGCAACAGGTAAAGCGATCGAGATCAAAGGGGGCAATTATGTTAGAAACCCAAAGAATGTTTGAATGCTACGATTGTAAACATGAGTGGGAAGTGCCATACGGTACAGGCAGGCCTCACCAATGTCCAAAATGCGGTAGTACCAATATTCACAGGCACTCTGCTGACAAAGGAAGCAGAGGAGTTAATAGTTCCCGGCGTGGAAGGGGATTGTGCCTTCATGGAACACAAAGAAAATCCTCGCTACGCTCGGATTGACTTGAACTATATAATTCTATAAATTATATACTACAAAGAAAATGAGGAAATAAAATGACAGATGAACCTATAACAGCAGAGAATTTATTGACTGCAAAACCAGAAGAACCAAAGATCATTACGAATCTGCGGGGCGTCAAGCATACGATCATGGTCATGAGCGGCAAAGGCGGTGTCGGGAAAAGTACTGTTGCTGCCAACCTTGCAGTCTCATTGGCTGAACGTGGATTGGAAGTAGGGTTGCTTGATTGTGATATCCATGGACCGACCATTCCGAAGTTATTCGGGGTCGAAAATGAAAAACCGGAAGTTGATGAATCCGGACTAATTCCTGTACCCGTTTCTTCGAATCTTAAGATCATGTCTATCGGGTTCTTCCTTGATGATGCTGATTCCCCTGTCATCTGGCGGGGACCTGCAAAGATGGGTGCCATCAAACAGTTCTTGGAAGAAGTGGCATGGGGCAAATTGGATTATCTTATTATTGACCTGCCACCAGGAACAGGAGACGAACCTCTTAGTGTGGCACAGTTGATACCTGAATGCGACGGTGCGATCGTGGTAACAACACCGCAGGATGTGGCGCTTATAAGTGTGCGAAAATCCATCAAATTCGTTCAGACGGTCGAGATCCCGGTTATCGGACTGGTGGAGAACATGAGTGGAATTGTGTGCCCACACTGCAATGAAAAGATCGATGTCTTTGGAAGTGGCGGCGTATCCAAGGCTGCATCTGACTTTGGCATCAAGGTATTAGGAACACTCCCGATCGAGCCTGAAGTTGCTTCAAGTGGAGATAGCGGAAAGGTGTTTACAGGTAAGAGTGACACCTCGCAGTGGCACAGTGAATTTGAAAAGATCGTTGATGCTGTTGTAAAAATCGATGAATGAATTGAATTTAACTTATCAAATTTACATAAAAATAAAAGGAGATAAAATATGAGAGTATGCGTACCAAGTTTTTTGCCCGGTGGTTTGAATGCACCGGTTTCCGAACATTTCGGACATTGTGAAGTATTTACCATAGCTGACATCGAAAATGGTGAGATTGTAAAGGCATGGCCTCTTTCCAATGACGATGAAGGTCAGGAACACACTTGTGCAATTCCTGTGCAAAGGGTTGTTGATGCAGGTGTGGAACACATGATTGTAGGCGGCATTGGACAAGGACCCCTGACGGGTTTTATGCAGGAAAATATTAAAGTTTACTCTGGTGCTTCAGGAACAGTTGAGGAAACCGTAAAAAGATTCATTGCCGGAACTCTTTCTGACACAGATTCAAAGGGTGTCTGTCAGGGTGGATGCCACTAAATAATATATACATAAGACTATCGGAAAGCCCAACTAAAAGGGCTTTCAACTTATTTGATTAATGCAGCATAACGCTTTATTTTCGGACATTGGTTGAAATGTTTCGATTTCATCACTTTTCCATCATCAAATTAAACGAAGAATCGTTTCGGATTATTAATATGTAAGAAGCGCAAAATTCAATTCTATCATTCCATTATTGCGGAGGTATTTGTATGGACTATGCACAAATGAGTGAAAAACTCGTAGATTTATTGGGACTAAATGGAAAACCAATTGCAGTATCGCTTTTGAAAAGGTCTGGAGATATTCCGGATGATATGGAAGAGATCAAAGATCCTTTGAGATACTGCCAGATGTTGCAAAAAGCAAGATACGATGGAGTTGTGAGTCTTGCAAATTCTGTGAAACATTCATGCAAGGGCGGTGCAGCGGCGATAGGATTGGAAGATTATCCAGAGAATATCAAAACAGGTGCGTTGTATTTCGAAAAGTTGGAAAAGGGAATATCGCTGAGTACATCCAGGCGTGTGGTTGACAATATGCCAAGACCGGCACCCGGTTCAACCGTTGCAACAATTGTTGCTCCACTGGACAACACACCAACAAGACCGGATGTAGTGATAGTCATTGGGAATACACTTGCAGCCAGGCGTATCGCCCAGGCTGTCATATACCGGCGCGGTGGAAGGATGCATTCCAACTTTGCAGGAATACAGTCAACCTGTGCCGATGCAACAGGTTCGCCATACACCACAGGAGAGGTAAATATCTCCATTGGATGCGATGGTGCTGCCAAAAATGCAGGATTAACAGATGACGAGATGGTTGTCGGAATTCCGGAAGAGTTGCTTGAGGACATAGTAAATATTCTTACAGAACGTGCGCCCGGTTGGGACGATTGGATGAGATCATAGATCTCATTCAACATTTTTGGTTGAACGCTTTATCGCTATAGCCAACCAACATTCTTTTCTTTTTTTTTATTGTATATGTTTTATGACCTGCAATTAAACATATAACCTTTGAATGCAAATTATATTATATGGCAGTGGGAGCTGGGAAACAAAGTGTCGATAGACTCGACTTTACCGATCCAATTGAACTTGTTGATGACGTTCTGCTTAACCAGACCTGGCTTTTGAAAGAGAACTCGAACACGCGCACAAGTCCGTCAGTCATAGACCTGCACCTTGCGTCCCAGATCAAGAAACGATACGCTCTTGACAAATTGTACTCCCCTGATGTCGCGCGCGCACACCTTGAGGGCAGGATACACATACACGACCTGCACAGCCCGTTCAAACCATACTGCAACGGCATCGATGGTCGTATTTTCCTGATGGACGGACTACGATTCCCTGATTGCAGAAGTAATCCTGCAAAACGTTTCGATGCCGCAGTGTATCACACAATGTCGTTCATGATGCATTCGCAGCAGTTCTTTGCCGGCGCGCAGGCTGTGGATATGTTCAACTGGCTGCTGGCACCGCATTTGCATTATGATACACTAGATGAGGACAGGGTTCGACAGATAATTCAGGGATTCATGTTCCAGATGAACCAGTCCAACCGAATTGGCGCGCAGAGTGCGTTTACCAATATCGGTCTTCGCATACGCTGCCCGCCCTCACTTGCCAATGAGCGCGCGGTCTATGCCGGAAAACTTCTGGATGAGACGTATGCCGATTTCGAGGACGAGGCGCGGATGATATACAGTGCTGTGATGGATGTTGCCGGAAGCGGTGATGCTGATGGCGCGCCGTTCACATTTCCGCTAATTACTACCGCGATCACAAAAAACCATGACTTTGATGATCCATTGTGGCTGGATACGATGAAAGCCGCAGCGTCCACGGGCGCGCCCTATTTTTTAAATCTTGCAGCCGATTATCTGGAAGAGGATTTCGTGCAGGCGATGTGTTGTCGCTTGCTTGTGAAACATGCCGGAGGCATCTGGACGGCAGGCGGCATGGGGACAGGTTCGAACAAGATCGTCACCATCAATCTTCCAAGAGCCGCACTTGAGGTGTGGAGTGTGGATGATTTCTTTGTGGAACTTGACAATGTCATGGATACTGCACGCACAGCACTGCTTGAGGGACAGGAGATCATCAGGCGCTCCCTGTATGAGTGGAACCTCTTGCCGTGGCTTCGCAACAGTACAAAGGACGGAGTGTCGTATTATGATTTCAAGACCCGCCGCCTAACATTTGGAGTGGTCGGGCTGAACGAGTGCCTGCTAAACCTTACCAACGAATCCCTGATACAGCAACAGGAACTTGGTCTTAAGATCATCCGACACATGTTGTCCCGTATTCAAGATTATTCAAAGGAGGACGGTATCGAGTATACTCTTGAACAGACACCTGCCGAGAGCACGGCGCACCGTCTTGCAAGACTCGATTGCCAGCGCTTTAAGGAGCAGGCGCATGAGCAGGGATGCGGGGAATCGGTGTATTATACGAACTCCACTCATGTACCTTACAAAGCCGATATATCGCTTATCGACCGGATCAATATCGAGGCTGAGTTCCACCCATATTTCACAGGCGGCACCATCAGTCACATCTGGATGGGGGAAAGTTTTCCCGACCCTGATGGATTGAACGAACTGGTGCAGAAGTTGTCGAAGACAAAACTGGCATATTTTTGTTTCTCGCCTGATTTTTCAATATGTGAAAATGGACACACCTCGCGCGGCATGAGCGAACGGTGTCCTTTGTGCAACGAGAAAATTGTTGACCACATATCGAGGGTGACTGGATACTTCGGGCATTCGAGCCAGTGGAATCCGGGTAAGCAGAGGGAGTTCAAGGAGCGACATCGATATCGGATTGGGGTTTAAAAACGCAACAACCGCCGCAGGCGGCACATTTCGCCATCACCAATAAACTGCGGGTTAATGTATGACGAATTGACCGATAAATCAACTGTTTCTTCGGTCATTACAGTTATGTAATTGCAAATTATGCACTTTTTTGTGGGTTGGTGTTTATGGAACGTGCCGCCTGCGGCGGTTGTCGCATTGGCTTTATTTACAGAAACACAAATATTTTCCACATCACCAACACAATAGACTGGTCTGCCCACTCTCGGTCAGGTGAATCACTTCCACGCCTTCGTTTTCAAGTTCCATTGAAAGATAATGCCGATGGCAGTCCTTCGGGCTTTTTTCCGCACACATCAGAACGATCTCACCCTCAAGCCCAGAAACATTATTTATCTTATCCAGCAATAAAAGCAAATACGCTCTGCATTGGTTTTCTTGATTTACCATACATTTTTCGGTTATTTTTTCAGATACATGGATTTGCAGTCATATTTGAAACTGTACCATTAAAACACCGTAAATTGTTTAAGTTAAAGCTTACCATACATACAATATCGTAATGTGGATATCGGATTTACTATATCTATTGACCTTTTAAGAACATTTGTGAAATATTCAATGGAAATATTCAATATGAACACATGTAAAAAAATTGTAACATTGGTGGGGGTCGCTAATGTGGAGGCAAATTGCCTTCATCAAATGTTATGATTGGTAATGGTTATACAAATCCGCCACGGCTGCGGCTCTCGAGGGTTCAAATCCCTCACTCCACTTAATTGTTCTATTTATAATATTTAATCAAATTCAACACCTGATAAAAAGCAAATGATTTTGTGGCGATAGTTTCCGTATCACCAACATAAAAGACTGGTTTGCCCACTCTCAGTCAGGTGAATCACTTGCACACCCTCATTTTCCAGTTCCATTGAAAGATAATGCCGATGGCAGTCCTTCGGGCTTTTTTCCGCACACATGAGCACGATCTCCCCCTCAAGCCCGGATACATTGTTTATCTTATCCAGCAGCCGCGTAAAACTCTCTTTGAACGCACCGGTCTGCATGTATTCGGGATACGTGGATTCTCGAAATCCTCCGACACCCGGGCAGTGATAATAGACTATCTCGTACATCGGTATCGTATTCTGCAACGCGTCTTTGTTAAACTCCTCACGCCGTGATTGCGGAAACCTGCGGATGTCCACCAGATATTTGATGTTGTTTTTTTGCAACATGCCTGTAAACTCATCCATTGGTCTGTTGCTGTATCCGATGGTGTAACATTTGGGGTTTAGGTTCATAAGTGTGGGTTAATGGATATTATGTTTCAGTTGATTTATTATAAGTCGATTTTTTTATTCATGCGTGTTATGAGACCCTTTACCACAGTTTCCAAATCATCTGCTTGTATAAAATATACATTGTTATGCTTTAAGTGATAATGCAGCCCCTATTAATAAACTAATAAAACCAAAAATGTAGGTTATACTATCGTTTATTTTTATTAATTCTAATATAAGTGCTAGGGACAAAAAATTCAAATAAAACAATATTGGGATTGCAAAAGCAAGGAATTTGATTATTCTGGGCGCTCCTTGTATTCTCGTCCATTCCTTAAATGTAGCGCATTTTTTGAATTTTTTTGGGTTTTTACAGAAATCAGTTAAACATTCATCATCGGGACGGAATTTTCCTCCAGTAACACATGAATATGAGTGTGGAGTATTTGTTAAATATGGACAAGCCATTTGTGTAACCTCCTAATATTTCTAAGCAACTATGCAAGATTTACTTATTTTCCTTGTGCAGTTCTTGTATATATCCACATGCAAAATATTTAAAAGTTCACCCCATCATATTTCATGCATGCTCAAATAATGTTATTGTAACTTAAATATAGAATACAGATTTATTTCTAGGAAAATGTAATATTTAACCTGCTATATAATCCAGCAATGTCTGTACACAAACGACACCTATTTTATATCATAAAATGCATTCAAAAGTAGTGCAAAAATCGCACTACAATCAAACTTAATACTCAATTTACTAATATCAATTAACCAACCAAGAGAGGTTTTTCATGACAGAAGATGCAGTAATTGGAAGGATAATAAAAGCCAGCACCATAAGTGATGCGTGGTATCGCGGGCTTAACACGATCTGGAACCATGGCAGCGTAATAACTGATGAGAGAGGGAGCCAGATACGTGAGTTCCTGAACTTGATGATCGTAATCGAAGATCCGTACACCGACAATATTCCAAAAGATATCTCATGGAATGAAGAGCGTCTGGAAGAATATGCCAAACAGTTGGTAACTGGGGAGAACGTGCAGGATTTTGAATACACCTACGGGCAGCGTCTTCGCAACTGGGATGACAAGGTTGACCAGATCGCTTATGTCATCGAAAAACTAAAAGACAGCAAAACAACCCGCCGCGCGACTGCGGTCACGTGGGTTCCAACAACCGACACGGTTGTAGATGAAGTCCCGTGTATGATAATCGATGACTTCAAAATTCGTGAAGGGAAAGTACACCTGACTACACTGTTCAGGAGCCATGATTTCGCGGGAGCGTATCCTGCGAATCTTTATGGTTTGTCAAAACTGCTCGAATATGTCGCGGAAAAAGTCGGTGTGCCGGCTGGAAAGATAACAACCGTCAGCGTTTCTGCACACATCTATGACCACGACTGGGACAAGATCGAGGACATCATAAAAGGGGTTCAGTAAAAAATGAAAGTCACAGTCAACAAATCAAAAATATTCGGTGAACTGTACGCGCCGCCATCGAAAAGTTACACCCACAGGGCAATAACAATAGCAGCCCTCTCACATGAATCAGTCATTCACAAACCCCTGCTCTCAGCAGATACCATAGCAACCATCCACGCATGCGAAATGTTTGGTGCATACATCGAAAGACATGACGACGATCTTATCATACATGGTGTAGATGGAAAACCCGGTGTACCGGATGATGTAATAGACGTTGCAAATTCAGGAACAACACTGCGTTTCATGACAGCCGTTTCCGCGCTTGCCGATGGCATAACAGTTCTCACAGGAGATAGCTCCATAAGAGCAAGACCAAACGGACCATTGCTTGATGTACTGAACGATCTAGGGGTTGAATCATATTCAACACGCAACAACGCTTGCGCTCCAATCGTTGTGCGTGGCGGTCTTAAGGGTGCGATCGTCCAGATTGACGGGTCGATAAGTTCACAGTTCATATCTGCACTTTTGATTGCCTGTCCTCTCACGAATAACAGTACAACACTCTCCATAAAAGGAGAACTCAAATCAAAACCCTATGTCGATGTCACACTCGATATGATCGAAAAAGCTGGCGGGGAAATTCATGTTGAGAACACGAACAACATCAAATTCATAATTCCGGCAAACCAGAAATATAACCTCAAGGAGTACACCGTGCCAGGCGATTTCTCATCTGCATCGTACCTGCTCGCCGCTGCCGTAATGACCGGCTCGGATGTCATCGTCAAAAACCTGTTCCGATCGGAACAGGGAGACATTGCAATAATAGATATCCTCAGGCGCATGGGTGCGAACATTGAATGGGACGTTGAAAAAGGAATTGTCACAGTAAAGGGTGGTGAACTTCACGGAACAACAGTTGATGCAGGTGCAACACCTGACCTTGTCCCGACAGTAGCAGTCCTTGCAGCAGTGGCAGATGGCGTGACCGTTATCGAGAACGCGGAACATGTCCGGTACAAAGAAACCGACCGACTGCGCGCGATGGCAGTGGAACTGACAAAGATGGGAATTCAGGTTAAGGAAGAAACCGACAAACTAACCATCACAGGCGGGAATCTCGTTGGTGCTGAAGTAAACGGCTGGCATGATCACAGGATCGTAATGGCGCTTACAATTGCCGGAATGGTAGCAGGCAACACAACAATCGATACCGCCGAATCCGTTTCAATATCCTATCCGGATTTCTTTGACAAAATGCGCTCGTTGGGCGCGGATGTTTCTACAATTGAAAAATAGGGGATATTCTCCTCATTTTTATTTTATTTTTACTGATAAATAGCCATGGCTAACAAAAATCCCTAAAACACCGCTTGAATATATTAGTCACACAGCCACAGCTACGCGTATCCGGTTTTATGGTAACATAATCAAAAAAAAGAAAAAAAGTAGGCGAAACGCCTACTTTAAATTTTGTGTTTATTTTGCTGGGATGATAAGTGATCTCTCACCAGCTGGCACGAACTCTCTTATTGCACCTCTACCGAACTCCTTCCTTGGCTGTGAGAAGTCGAATGGCAATAGGCTGTCTGCGAAGCAGAGTTTGATAAGTGGGTTCACTGCGAATGCATCTCCACGAGTGGAGTGTGCTCCTGATGCGATACCGCCGTATCCACCCTGGTGACCTACGTTCATAGCGTAGTTAGGGTAGTTTGCGCCACGTAGTTCAAGAGGCTCTCCTTCGTCTGACTGGTAGGAGAATACGTTGGTTGCACCACACTGGTCCTGCAAATCGAAACCGAAGAAACCGAGACGTCCGTGTGCTTCCTTGTGGACGTACATTGAAAGGTACCATCCGGAAAGACCTGCGTTTCCGTTTCCGGTTGCAAGAGCTGTTGAAACACCTGCTGCTGCTGCAAGCATAGTTGCTCTCTGGGATCCACCGAAGTGGTCTTCGAGTACAGTTGGGTATTTCTCGTAGTTCTCCAATCCATAGATTGTGGATTCGGTTGCAATGTCCTTTACTGTCTCGATGGTTGCTGGAGCTTTTTCTCCACCCAGGTTTGCTGCACCGTTGTACTTGTCGTTGATGTAGTCTACATCGTAGTAGGTGTTCTCATCAAGAACGTTGTTGGTGTACGCTGCTGTTGCATACTGAGTGAAACCGACACCACCAGACATGTATGATCCTAACCAGATCTGGTCGTAGAGCATACATCCTGCACCGACTACCTCAAGGGAAACGTGTGCTGGGTCTTTCTTGTCTGTACGGCTTGTCTGAATGATATCAGCCATGTGACCGAAGGACAATCCACCAGGTTCGTTTGGACCACGTGCACGGCGTGCTGGAAGCATTTCGGACATTGAAACAAGTCCTGCGTGCTTTGCACTGAATGCGAGATCTGCTACTGCTGCTTCACCGGCACACATGTTGTATGCTGCAATGAATGACATACCGACCTGCATTGCCATCCATCTGGATGTCTGTGCACCATCAGTTGTTCTGCTGACGATTGTTGGTATGTGTACAGCCTGCCATGTGGTCTTGCCAATGGATGCTTTGATCTGTGCTGCCTGTTCTGCATCGAATTCCTTGTTGATGTTGACAACAAACTGGCTGTCAATCTCATCTGCAAGTTCATCGTCACCGGAGTAGACTTTGACGTAACAGTCATCTACAAGTCCTGGGTGAGTCTCAACCATGTGTTCCTGAACAACTGCTGCACCAGGCATTGCGTGGTTCACTACTTCAAGATAGTGGTTGATTGTCTCAGGTGTTACTTCCTTACCAAGACGCTTCTCAAGTGTCTCATGTGCGAGGTCAAGACCTACTACACAGGATCTCCTGATATCATCCCACATCTGCTGCATTGCTGCATTGTTGACGTAGTGAAGGTCGTCTGGCTCACAAACGATGTCAGTACCGGAGAGCATGTATGGTGTAAGTGCTCTCTGACCGAGAGGGATACCTGCACAGTGCATGTTAGGATTGTATGCTACAAGTCCTCTCTTCTTTGCGATTGCTGCACCAGCATCTCTCATCTCAACCTTTCTTGGACTCTGCTCGATACCAAGTCTGAGGTACTTTGCGGTCTTGCCTTCAATAGTACCGCCACTCTGCTTGTTTGTACCAAATTCTTCTGTGAATTTGATTTCCATTGCTCTTTTGAACATTACTTCTCTATCTGCCATTTATATCACCTCAGTTTTTTGGCTGGAATCCATATAGTGTTCTCAGTTCCCATACCTTCTGTGTCCATTCAATGACTTCCGGATCGGATCTGAATGAAACATTGTCTATACGGTAGAAGGTGGTTCTCTTTGCAGCCTCATCTTCGGACATTGGTTTACCAAGGTCTACCTTTCTGTCGATTGGTACACCGACCTGGTCCTTGTCCTCAATGATGGTTCCGTTCTCAAGTCGGCGCCTGTCGAGCATATCGAACATGACACCGTCTTCCTGAAGACGGAGTGAGTGACCGTGGACAGTACATCCTCTAAGACCGGACAGTCCTGGGCAGGACATCTCTGTCTCAAGTTGTACTTTTGCTACTTCTTCCATATCTCTTTCACGAGCTTCAACGACCTGACGACCGGAAAGTGTACCTGGGTCGACACCACGTGCATTGATTGCTGCGTGGTAAGATCTGAAGTATGGTGTTGCTGGTGCGTTGTACATTGAATCAGCGAACTGAACGTATCGTACACGGTCACCTGCTTTTGCACCTGGTGTTGCTTCTACAATTTCTCTTATTGAGCATGCTGGCTCACCCATCTCAGCGAGTGGTGGGTGTGTGCTTGGGTAATCACTACCTGGTGCACGGTGTCCAAGAACTGCAGTTAAATCCTCATCAGAGATCTCACGCAGTTTCTCAAGGTCACCAGACATGTGCTTTCTTCTGTTATCTGCAACGGATGTTGCGCCTGGATAATATTGTGCTTTATATGCCATATTAACACTCCTTAGTTATTTTGCATCGGTTTCATTATGGATCTGACATCTTTCACGAGTTCGTTCAACTTGTCTCTTGGACATGTTTCACCACGCGTGATTCCTGTAACTATATCCATAATTGTACCTTTGGTTTGAATATCTTCATTTTTTGGTTTTACCAATCTTGTTTTGATCCCGCCTTTTGCGAAATCTTCGAAGTCTGCCGGAATTTGGCAAACAACTATCGCAGGAATCTCGACTTGTTCCAGAACTGCTCTTGCTTTCTTTACTACATGGTCACGTATGTTTCCGAGATGTATAACAGCCAGTTTGTGCCTTGAGATCTGTGCGACCTCTTCCGGTGCGATTCCAAAGGAACCTGACACCATACCGGAATCAGGAATTCCCGACCCTGTATTCAGCACCATTACACTAACCTGTATATTCTCTCGTCGCATCCCGTATGTGATCTCACACACAGGTTTTGTTATATGTCTTCTACCGGGACTCATTGCAACCGCGATCACATCAGGGCGACCTGTTTCTGAGAGGGTTCCCCGCTGTGCGAGTCCGCCGCCCCTGCCAAGGCCCATTCCATGTCTGCAATCTACAACTTGTGTTTCCCGATCAAACATATATGTGATCACTCCTTAGAACCAAGAATGCAAATCGGATTATTTGATTTCGGGTCTGACAAACCAAGCATTTCTACATTGGCATCAGGACCGTATTTCGCATAGTCAGATACAGTTAATCTGTTGTGGAAGTAAAGCCCTTCCTTGAATTCAAATTGGAATGGTAAAACTTTCTCGCATATTGTGCGAACCTCTTCCTTAACATCAGCATCATCGACTTCAAGTCTTATTCGACCAACACTTATTGAAAGTTCGAGTGCCGTATCGGCAATCATAATAACTTTCCTGCCTGCATGGTCAACATCTTCTCCGCTTCCAGGTCCCGCGGATACCGTCATTGGTAATCGTGGTCCATGGATGATTGCTTTTGAAATACCATCTAATGTGCTCAACTCACTAAGGAGCATCTGCGCAGTTTCTGGATTAAGCAAACGCTGCGGACAAATTTCAACCTGAATTCGGTTGTCTGTTTCTGAAACTTGATTTTTCATAGAGTAAAACCTTCAGATATTCTAGCCTTAAAGAGCTCCTGCAACTGCTGCGATTGGCTCTCTGAATTCTTTGATCGATCCAAACACGTCACCAACAAGGCCGGATGTCATCTCAGGTGTAAACATCTGAGTACCTGCATCAAGAGCAACTGCTGCTGAGATACATGGAATACCGAAACCTCTGGAGTGTCTTGTTACAACGTGGTTACCGTTGAATACACCAGGTCCACCGCCACCATAGATTGAGTGACTGAAGAATGAGAAACCTACTGCAACACCCTGTACCTTACCATAGTCACATCCTGTGAGACCTGTCTCTTTCTCAATGATATCATTGAAGTAGAGCAGTGTTGAGGATACGTGCTGAGGACTTCGTCCTGCACCACAGTTGACTAATGTTGCTGCAAGTGTACCTGCTGCTGTGTATGCGTTCCACAGTGGAACATCGTTTGCCTTGTAGAACTTGTATCCGGATGGTGCTGTCTTGTCGACTGAAATTACACCGTCTTCGATTGCTCTTCCTACAATTGAATGGACTACAGTACCGATTGTACCTGACTTGCCACTCTCTTTTACAGTTTCATACACAATGTTGTTTGCGTTGAAACCCTGTACTGCAAGACCGAGTAACTGGTGTCTCTCGAACATACCAACTGCATTACCCATCTCGAACTCACCTGTCTGTTCGTAGATTGAGGACAATGCTGCAGCATTCATTGCGGACTTCTTTGTAATAGCTGCAATGTGGTTAGCCATGATGTTTCTGAGGGAGAAACCAAGACCTTCATTCTGCTGTGGGATGTTTAAGATAGATGCAACGTTTCCGCCCATCAAGTCCATTGTCTGTGGGTAACTTCCCCAGACTGATGCCTTGACGATTGGTGCGTCGAACATATCGGTGTTGAACTGGTCAAGGAGCGCCTGTGTGATTGATGCTGCACCCACTGTGGTTGCCGACACATAATCTGCACCTGCGTTGATCCTTGCTGTTGGCACTTGAACGAGCAACTGCTTGCCGCCGTTAAGTGACTGTACGTTTGTGTCATCACCAGCGTTGACCTGTACGAGGCCTTTGACTGCTGATGCAAGTGCACTTGCATTTCCGACAACATCGTAGTCAAGTTCACGTCCAAGAATGTGACGTCCTTTACCACCCATTTTGCCGTTTGCAAGAGCGCCCTGGATACCTGCCAGGTTGATTGCTACAGATCTTTTGGTATCTGTAATGATTCTTCCGATGGCTGCGTTTCTTGTTGGAGCAATGTCCATCAGGTCTACGCCGCTCTTTAACAGTTTTCCACTGTCGCTGTGGATGTCTATTTTATCAGACACGTATATCTTCCTCCTATTTTAATTATTCAAGGAACTTTTCATTTAGGAAAATGTGAATAATTGAGCAAGTATGCTGCTACTCATCTAATTATTACAATAGAAAGTGCAACAATTCGCAATTATTCAAAATTATATTTCCTATCAGAATTCCTCGCATTTTCATCAAATCTGTAATTGTACTTAAACCTTTTGTGTCTTTCATGACAATCCATTATAATTAGACAAATATAATTTGTAACATCTGACTCTAAAAATATATAAAAATATATAAGATTACACAGTCGACACAATTCGCATGATTATCAATAAACTATAAATAGAATTACTATGTACTAAATTTTATATTTGTAAATATCTACTTTTTATACAATCAATTTCGTTTTCGTTTTTAATTATTCACATCTTGTTTGGTTAGCGCAATTGCTCCCCATCACAAAAGTTTAAGTAATACGTACATCAAGTACACACGATTGATATGGAAGTTGTTGTCGATATTGGAGGAAGCCCTGGGATTGACTGCCGTGGGTTTTGTAAGTACTGTTATTTCAAAAAAGTAAAAGATATCCCTGCATTTGGATGTAAATATTGCCTTCCGTTCACAAAAGGATGTGATTACTGCACACGGGGCGTCAAGGAATCCTATTCCGGTTTTAAGCCGGTACAGAATGTAATGCAGGGGGTTGGGCAGACCATACATTTCAGTTCAAATGAAGTTGACAAATTCACAATCAGCGGTGGCGGAGATGTCAGTTGCTACCCACAACTTAAAGAATTAGTGTCCTATCTATCATCTAAATTCGGCAAACCGATCCATTTAGGATACACCAGCGGCAAAGGTTTCATCAAGAGCGATGAAGCACAGTTCTTCATTGAAAACGGCGTAACAGAAGTATCATTCACAGTATTTGCAACAGACCCAAAACTTCGGGACAAATACATGCATGACCCTGAGCCTGAAGCATCCCTTGATGTCCTTCGGGACTTTTGCGCTCACTGCGAAGTATATGCCGCGATCGTACTCATACCCGGCGTCAACGACGGCGCAGTTCTTGAAAAGACACTCACCGACCTCGAAGATATGGGTGCTGCAGGTGCGATACTCATGCGTTTCGCAAACACGCGCGAGCAGGGATTGATACTCGGGAACGCACCCGTAATCGATGGTGTTGTATCCCATACCGTTGAAGAGTTCCAACAGATCGTGCGCGACAGTGCAGCACGCCACAGTTTCAGAATCACGGGTACGCCTCTTGAAGATCCATTGATCGGCTCGCCGTTTGCTATTCGAAATGTCGATGAAGCACTCGCAAAGTTACCGGAAGTAACAAAGGAAGCAACGATCATCACAAGCAGCACCGCTGCACCGCGCCTGACCGAGATATTTGAAAAACTTGGCGGTAGCGTGAATATCGCACCTGTGGACAAAGATGTGGGTTGTCTTATTACTATAGAAGATATAGAAGCACTTGACCTATCTAATATTAAGGATACTGTGATCCTGCCGGGCCGGGCATTTGTTCACGACCCCGAAGTAAAAGCGGTACTCTCGCGTGACGGCGTTGACAGGTTTGTACGCAGAGGCGAGGACACGCTCACAGTTGACGGGGAGATGTCAATCGGAATGACAAAAGAAGCAGTACTGGAACTTGAGATACAGAAGTTTACCGAACTCATTCAACAGATCAATGCGCTCGGCCTACCAATCACATAAAATCCTTCAGTCCCATCTGTTTTGACTTATCATTCTCAAAAAGTGATTTAATATCATAACCGACAAGTTCGATGCGTTGTCTTGTGTAGTCAGACACGTCATAATCTTGTGCAACCCTTTGAGACACTTCAAGGTATTTCTTGACCGAACCTTCATGAACGGTAAGTATCACTCGCCCGCCACATTTTGGACAGTTCCCCATCAGTGGAGGTCGCCGAAACTTCTCACCGCACTTAACGCAACGTGTCCCCTGCCGCGAGAACGCGCGCAGGTTTCCAATCATATCCGGCAAAAAGTGTGATGTCAAAACCCTCTCCGCAACGTCCCAGACATCAACAGCACGTATCTTCTCCCCAAGGGCAAGTTGTGCATCCATTTTCTCGACCATAGTGCCAAGTGTCTTATAGGCACTGTTCACCGGACCTGCTGCAATATCCGATGTATCGTGAGTGAACATAAATCCATCATACTGCCCCGGAGTGTTAAGTCGTCCACTCACAAGATCCATTATGCCTTCAAGTTCCTTTGGGTTGGTGTACTTTTGCGTTGCCTCATAAAATTCAAGAGGATAGCGCGCGCAAACATCGATATTATGTGCTTCCTTGTCAACCTCGCTCGGATCAAGGCGTGTTGTAAGCACAAGCGGTGCATCCATCTGCCCACCGCGCTTATCAGGCAAAAATTCGCGCGAGAAGTTGAGCATACCATCCATAAGTAGCATCACGCAATCCTCATCGCCATCGCAGTTACGCCGCTTTGCCGCATGGAAGAACGGATGCGCATAACCCACTGACGCACCCGTGAAACCCACGATCCGTCCAAGAACACCTGCCGAGGTGTGTGGCGCAAGCCCCATCACCATTATGCCAACAATGTCATCGACAGATTCAGCGTTGTAATATGGATCGAGTTTGTAATACCTGACAAGCAGGTCATCTATATATTGTGCAGTCCTGAGCAAATACTCGGCACAGTCGTATGATATTACAAGATCCTGTACCTTGAGGCATGCCACCTGATCATCACTTGTAAGCGGTTCGCCGTGGATGTCTTCGCTGTATCCAATATCGATGAGTTGTTGTGCCGTGACACCAATTTCGTCAGGACGTATGTGGGTCAGCGGAATATCTGACATGTCGTATCGGACAGTCCCGTCTTTGAATGTAAACAGGTCGTGTTTTGCCCGTAACACTCCTTTTTCAAGCGGTTCCGGTGTCCTGTGTCTGGACATGAGTTTTTTGACACCTTTGAACGAATCGATGTTGGTGTCCCGCTCGCCCACTTTTTCAAAGGCTTTATCGTAAATTGATTTGAAATCAACCTTTTGCATCCGCACCGATGTGGTCTTGCGTCCGCATTTTGGGCAGACCTCCTTGTTCATTGAAACGCCACATCGCTGGCAGAATAGTTTGGGCACCGTAAATTCTCCGCAATCGCATCTGGATTCGTGCGTTTCCTCCCTACACGCAGGACAGATCCGCGTTCCGATCTCAATACGTATTTCTCCAACTTTTCCGTTCATTTTATGTGTGAAACCTGCGGCGGCACCCAGTTTTCTGGAATTGCCCCCTGTATCACCTATCGGGAACAGGGCATGCGGTGCGGGTGACATTTTTCGTTTATCGGATTTTTCAGGTCGCCCCATCCTTGCGCCTATGCGCATGGGTGCACGCGCACGGACTGTCATGCCGCTCAAACGATTTATTGCATCAAGGGCATTATCGGTGTCAAGTATGTCCCATGTGCGCACAAGGGTTGTGTCAAGACCCAGACACCGTATGAATGGCAGGGGTTCACTAACCTGTATTTTTCCATCCCTTACTTTGTGTAGCACAAGGAGGTTCTCAAGTATGATCTTTATGCCCTCGGAAACCGCCTGTTCGTAGGGCAGTTCTAATACGGAGTTGTCAGAATTCAGCGAGCCGTGTTCAGATACGAACGCGGCGAGTTTCTTGTATTCTTCGATTGTGATGTCGTGCCACAGGTATGTGAACTTTGGATGCAGTGGGATGCCGTGTGTTTTTGAGATGTCGAGTGCGACCTCTTGCGACAGGTCCTTTAACGCTTCTTCGTCGATGTTTGCGCCGCTTGCAGCCTTTTCATATTCCTGTATCCACCATTCAAAACAGTAGGGGGATGGGACTAGTGGATGATTGTTCTCAAGGAAATCCCCGTAGTTGATGAGGATCTCACCTATATCTATTATATGTACAACCTGTGAATGCAGGGCGTATGCTTCGTCCACGTCATCGATGCGGACTACGTCCCCTGACCTGAGCCTGACGGTGGGTCCTTCTATGGAATCCACGGGAGCCATGCCTGCCGCTTTTCCCGGGCGTTCGAGTTTCAGTTGAGTCCCTGCGGCTATAAAGTCGTCCATGATGATCATGCCGGCAGGGCTTATTCCTGCTGCTGCGAATGAGGTATTGCGCGACCTGCCGTAACGCAATCGGAAACCTCCCGGGCGCGAGGGGTGTGAGAATACGGGGCGACCTGCGATGAGGTCACGGAGGTATTTGTCTTTTGGTTTTATGCCTATGCTGTCGTCTTCGTCATCCTCGCTTTTTGCACCTGCGAGGAATGTGTCGAGCCAGTCCCATCCATCCATTTTGAGTTTCTTCACGTGTTTTTGGATCTTGGGCGCTTTTAGCGCAAGCCCTTCTGCGAGTACGAGCGCCATTCCCCCGCGTACCCTGTTGGTCGGAACTCTTTCAAGGTCGCGGTGTCCTTCCACTTCCGTCTGTTCGGTTGGTTCGCCGTCAAGGCAGACCGGGCAGTTCTCCACGATCAATCTTATTTCGTCTTCGGATGGCATGTACTGGAGATTGGCAACCCTGCGATATACCCCGATCTCTTCGATATAGCGTTCAACCTCTTCCTTGCGTGGTTTGTACTTGTCGATCCCGACTCCCTGCCGCACGTAGTCCCCTACAAGTACGGATAGCGCCTGCGCCGTGCCTCCGGCACTGCGGATGGGGCCTGCATAGAAGATGCTGATGTATTCTGTTCCGTCGTCGTTGTTCGAGATCCTGACGCTTTCAATTCCTTCAATTGGCGCGGCAACCACACCTTCGGTGAGCATTGCAACGGCTACCCTGATCGCTCCTTCGATGGCTTCCTGTTTTGATTTAAACGATCCGACCACGCCCTGCGCAACATCTCTCCCGATGGCAAGCGCGGCTTCCTCACGCGACATGGTCTCTTCGAGTATCCTGATACGCTCTGCTGTGCCTTTTACGCCGATAAGGTTCTCGACCCTGTCTGCAAGGTCTTTGGCAAGCGGTATCTCAACAAAAGGTTTAGGGTCCCGACCGCGCGAGCGCGCATCATTTGCGATGTCCATTTCGCATCGGAGTTTGGACTCAAGGTCGTTGAAATATTGCTGCATTGAGTCGCTTGCTATTAATTCACCCATGAGAGGACAGTCCTTTTTTTAATGGGTGATAGTAGGGGGTTTGGGATTATATAGGTGGTGGTTTTTGCACAAAAAAGTAATTAATAGTTGTCCAGAACTCATTAAACGTATCATCCGAATTCTTTTTGAGATAACCATTTACAAATTTTAAAAAATCCGTGCCATCCAAGGCTTCGTCCAAAAATGGCTCAATTGCTTTCTTGCGAAGGTCGTTCAATATTTCAATATTCAGCTTCAGTTTTTCAATTGTCATTATTGCCGCATTATTGGATTTATTGGCAGGTTGGATTTTTCCGTCTGCAGTATAGGCAAAACGTCCCTCACAATTCGAATCTAACGGCGAAACAAGATAATCTTTATCAAACCAATTGTCTTTTGAATTTCCACAATGTCGTGGTTCTCCTTTTTTCAATTGATCTTGGCAGGAACACAGCATATTGGTGTAATCTAAAGCAGCGTCAGCGTCGTTGCTTTTGGGATTGAAATGCTCAATATGGGAATCATCATCGGTCAATTGACGCTCGCAGTAGCAACAAATATGACCTTGTTCCTTCATGAGGGAATATTTTACTTCTCTCTTTTCTGGATTTACCAAGTCATCATAGGTTTTCTTCCATTCATAATCGTCAAGTGCTACCCATTTGTCAAAACCAGAGGTATTCTGATCTTTGACAATATGTTTCATTTGCCAATCAGCTCCCTGCGTTTGATGAGGACTCTTGCCTTCACCAATTCAGGGTCAGCTCCAATTTTGTGCTCCAATTCAGCAATTTTTTCTTGTGCTTCTTTCAGTTTTCCTGCGCTGATTGTCTTTGAAATACTGTCAAGATCAGAAGCTACTTCGTCAGGCCGTGTTGTTTTCAGATCCATTAGATCTTCAAGTACCCGATCTACATTTTTACCATATGACTCGGATGGCTTATCTGCCACAATGCCTGTATCCGTTTGCTTGAGAAGGAATAGGCACTCTGGCTGCACACTGTTGATGACATGCGGCGAATGGGTAGATATAATGAACTGGCAATTTGGAAAAACATCTAATAACTTAGGCACAATCGTCCGTTGCCATTTAGGATGCAGATGCAGGTCAATTTCATCTATGAGAACAATGCCGCAACCTTCAAGCGGTTTAGTAGAATCAGGGTTTGCAATTGCCATTCGTCTTGCAAGATCACCAATCATTGCTATTAAATTTAGTTCTCCACCGGAAAGTTGATTCACTGTCAAACGTTTGCCATTTTTCTCAACCTCCATTTTCAAAGGATTTCTTCGAACTGTGAGATTTGAAAAATCAGGTAAAAGTTCTGATAATGCATTTCGAACTGCTTCCAACTGTGGATCCGAGAAATTGGAATCAATTGATATGATGGGAAGATTCGGATCTTCTTTTAAATATTCATTTCTAAAGCCATTTAATTTTTTGATTCGCTCATAAAAAGGCTCAAAATCAAAATGTTCAATTTCAAAATGTTTAATTTCAAAGTCCTTTATCCCCTTGATTTGCTCAAAAATAGTATCCAAATTCTTAAAATCTCTATATTTTTCGTTTTCAAGGTCTTCCCTCACTCTAAACCACTCAAAAAAAGTCCTGAAATTTGCACCACTGGTCAATGCATTGTCATAAGATGTGAGCAGATCAAAGTTGTGCTGCCCACGTATCCGCAATGGAATCTCCAACACAGCACGATTCACAGGGTAGTAGACAAACAAAGGAATATTTGCTTTTTCCGAATTTTCAGAAATCTGGTTTTGAATTGCTGTGACATAATCCTTTAGGTCATGTAGATTGCTTTTGTCTTCTGAAGCTGCGTGCCCTTTTCGGTTTTTAGTCAATTTCCACTCAATCGTTTTGTTATCGATTTTACCGGATAACTGAATGGATGAAGGTGACTTATCATTGGTAATATCAGTTTCAGTGATTGGTCTGCCGGATGCACCCTGCCGAATAATTCTGCTGGCCGGCCATGAAAGCATGATGGCAATTGCATCCAGAACAGTTGACTTTCCAGAGCCGTTCACGCCAACAAAAACGTTGAGTTTCGGATCTAACTCTAAGGAAAGTTCCTGAGCATCTCGGAAGTTTTTCAAATTCAATTTTGTAATTTTCATAACTACCATCGTTCCTGTGTATTAGTGTATATTATGTTTTACCATGCCACATTATGCACTTTCTGTTGCTTTAAGAGATTGCTTTATCTTGTCTTAAATCGGTTTCACAATATTAACACTTTACTATTTTAATTATATTAAGCAGCCTTTAATCCCCTCTAATTCGATGAGTTTAAAACCAAGTCGAGTTAAATAGATTTACTATAACACTCAAAAAATGAATATGTCAACAGCAGTCCATAATTATTGAGGTAAATATATGAGGCGAAAAGAAGCACTGAAACTTTTGCGAGAGCATAAGCAGGAGTTTGGGGAACGATATGGAATCATAAAGCTTGGTATTTTTGGCTCGGTAGCAAAAGATCAAGCAGTTGATAGTAGCGATGTGGATGTGGTTGTTGAAATGGCACCTGATATGTTTGCAAGGGCAAACCTCAAAGAAGAACTGGAAACAATTCTCGGAGCAAAGGTCGATGTGGTACGGTATTGGCAGCGTATGAACCATCACCTTAAAAATCGCATCGACGGGGAAGCGTGCTATGTATGATACTGAATTGCTAATGGAAAAGTTTGAACAAATAAATGAGGCGTTAACGCGAATCGAGAGGCGGTTTGCCAGCATCAGTTCGCCCATGAAATAAGGATAAATGTACAATCACAAAACTTCCAGGACAAGATCATGACCCCACCAAAGATTGAAATGACAAACGGAACCTGCTCTCTTTGCAACAGCAGTTTCAGCAAGACTAAAATGAAAGCGCATCTGAAATCGTGCAAACAAAAACATGCGGCGCCATCAGGCAAGCAAAAACCCACAAAGAAAGCATTCCTAATCCTTGCAGAGGGAAGTTTCCTGCCTGAGTACTGGATGTATTTTGAAGTGCCTGCAAACGTTTATCTCAAGCGTATTGATAAGTTTCTAAGAGATACATGGGTTGAATGCTGCGGGCACCTGAGCGCGTTTACTATAGATGGAAAAAGATACAGATCCGAATCTGGCGAATATTTTGATGACAATAGCATGAATTACAGTCTTAGTAAACTTCTGGATCAGGGTACAACTTTCGATTATGAATACGACTTTGGAAGTCCGACACAACTTGGCCTGAAGGTCATTTCAGAATACCAGATTGAAGATGCAGACAGTTCGATCAAGATCCTTGCCAGAAATGATCTTCCACCAATACTATGTGAGAACTGCGGTAATCCGGCTACATATATATGCACGTATTGTGAGTATCTGGAAGAAGGATGGCTTTGTGATGAATGTGCCGGCGAGCACGAGTGCGGAGAAGAAATGCTGTTGCCTGTGGTTAACTCGCCGCGTGTTGGAGTATGTGGATACGTAGGATGAGAGGGGGCGAGCGCGCTTCATTTGCGATATTCATTTCGTGTCCGAGTCCGGGCACAAGGTCGCTGAAACATTGTTGCGTTGCGCATATCGCCACATATATATTTGATGGATGTATCGAAATACCCTATCTGTACTTATATACAGTACTTATAACCAAAATATAAAACCCACGTGAGGGATTGCATTATTCGAAAATATTAAATTTTTGGACACAACGCTAAGAGACGGTGAACAGACACCCGGAGTTGCACTTTCAACTGAAGAAAAACTATGGATAGCACGTAAACTGGACGAACTTGGACTTGATATAATCGAAGCCGGTTCAGCCATCACGTCAAAAGGTGAGCGGGAATCCATTCGTGCAGTCAGCAATGAGGGACTCAATGCCGAGATTTGTAGTTACTGCCGCGTAATGAAACCTGATGTCGATTTTGCGCTTGAATGTGATGTTGATTCGATACATCTTGTTGTTCCCGTATCAGATTTGCACATCAATGTCAAACTCAAAAAAGACCGTGAGACCGTGCGTCAGATGGCAGTCGATGTCACTGAATACGCAAAAGACCACGGACTCATCGTTGAACTCAGCGGCGAGGATGCATCCCGTGCAGACCTTGGATTTTTAAAATCATTATACTCAGACGGCATAGACGCAGGTGCAGACAGGCTTTGCTACTGCGATACCGTAGGGCTGTTGGTTCCTGAGGTGACCACGGAAGTTTTCAAAGAGCTTTCAACATCACTCTCCGCTCCGGTGAGCATTCATTGCCATGATGATTTCGGACTTGCCGTATCCAACACCGTTGCTGCACTTTTGGCAGGTGCAAGGGAAGCGCACATGACCGTGAACGGAATTGGTGAGCGGGCAGGCAATACTTCACTTGAAGAAGTGATAATGATCCTTGAATGGCTGTATAAGTATGATACAGGCATCAAGTGCGATGAACTTTACAAAACATCAAGGCTTGTCAGCCGCCTGACCGGTATTCCGGTGGCTGTGAACAAGTCGCTTGTCGGTGGTAATGCATTCACCCATGAAGCAGGTATCCATGTACACGGATTGCTTGCAGACACATCCACCTACGAACCGATAGGTCCCGAAGTGATCGGGCGTGAACGCAAGATCGTTCTTGGTAAACACGCAGGCAGCAGTTCAGTAACACTCGCATTAAAGGAATTGGGACTGGATGTTGACGATTCACAGATGAAAGAGATACTGGAGCGTGTAAAGGAACTTGGAGACCACGGAAAACGGGTGACAGATGCTGACTTGCAATCGATTGCCGAAGTTGTTCTGGATATCTACACCGAATCCAAAGTGAAACTTGAGGACTTCACTATCGTATCTGGTAACAAGGTGACTCCCACCGCATCAATAAAATTGAATGTAGAGGGGAATGAAGTTGTTGAGGCAAGTGTCGGTGACGGTCCTGTGGATGCTGCAATAAATGCCATCAAGAAGGCAATATCCGGTGTGGCTGATGTCGTATTGGAGGAATATCACGTAGATGCGATCACAGGCGGAACGGATGCTCTTGTCGAGGTATGGGTAAAACTGTCAAAAGACGGAAAAGTCGTAACAGCGAGAGGTGCACGAACGGATATCATCATGGCATCTGTCGAAGCGGTGTTAAACGGGATTAACCAACTGATACGGGACAATTGAACAACGTTTTTGTATCAACATATTTAAAATAGATATCCGAGTATCGACACCAGTATTATTATACATTCACACTTTAAATTTAAACTTACATTTAAACTTACATTTACAGTTAAAAGGGAAATGAACAGGGAGACATAGCATGACCGGTGCAACAGAGAAAATGACAGGCGCACGGGCTTTTATCGAGTGCCTCAGTAAAGAAGACGTTGAAGTTATGTTCGGATATCCGGGCGGAGTCTTATTACCAATATATGATGCATTATATGATGCCGATGTGCGCCATATACTTGTACGTCATGAACAGGCTGCAGCACATGCTGCGGACGGATATGCGCGTGCCACCGGTAAGACTGGCGTGTGTCTTGCAACATCAGGGCCGGGAGCGACCAATCTTGTTACGGGCATTGCGACTGCGTATATGGATTCGGTGCCAATGGTCGCATTTACGGGACAGGTGCCAAGTTCCATGTTAGGTAATGATGCCTTTCAGGAAGCCGACATTACAGGCATAACCCTCCCGATTACGAAACACAATTATCTTGTACCGAGTGCAGATGAACTGCCAAGAATCATCAAGGAAGCGTTCCACATTGCTTCAACAGGAAGACAGGGTCCTGTTCTAGTAGATATGCCAAAGGATGTCACTACTGATGAACTTGATTTTTCATATCCTGAAAAAGTGGACCTTCGGGGTTACAAACCAACATTCAAAGGAAACCCATTGCAGATAAAAAAGGCTGCGGAAGAGATATCTAAATCTACAAACCCTGTGATCTATGCAGGTGGGGGTATTATCAGTTCCAACGCGAGCAGTGAATTACTCGCATTTGCCGAAAAGATCATGGCACCTGTTACCACTACGCTTACAGGTATCGGTGCATTCCCGGGAGGTCATCCACTTTCACTTGGTATGTTGGGCATGCACGGCACCAAGTATGCGAATTATGCAGTACAGGAATGTGACCTATTAATCGCTGTTGGTGCACGGTTTGATGATCGTGTGACAGGCAAGATCGAATCGTTTGCACCAAATGCAAGGATCATGCACATCGATATTGATCCTGCAGAGGTCTCCAAGAACGTGCGCGTTGACATGCCAATCGTCGGGGATGCAAAAGAAGTGCTTGCAAATCTTACAAAACATGCCAGACAGTGCAAATCAGAAAACTGGATCAAGAAGGTTGGGGAATGGAAAGCAAAATATCCTCTTCATTATGTCAACAGTGACGAGTTCATAAAACCGCAATACATCATTGAGCAGATACACGAGGCATGCGAGGATGCAATTATTGTCACTGAAGTGGGACAGCACCAGATGTGGGCTGCACAGTATTTCAGTTTCAAAGAACCACGTACATTCATAACATCAGGTGGTCTTGGTACAATGGGATATGGTTTCCCTGCTGCCATGGGTGCAAAGGTTGGCAGGCCCGATAAGGTCGTGTTTAACATCGCAGGTGACGGTTCGTTCCAGATGAACTCTCAGGAACTGGCAACCGTTGTCGAGAACGATATTCCGGTCATTGTTGCAGTGTTCAACAACGGATTCCTTGGAATGGTTCGGCAGTGGCAGGAACTGTTCTTTGAACACAGGTATTCGTATACATGTATCAGTGGCAGTGTGGACTTTGTCAAACTTGCCGAAGCATACGGTGCGCTTGGTTTGAGGGCTTCGAAACCATCCGAGGTACGTCCGGTGATCGATGAGGCAATTGCATCAGGAAGACCGACCGTAATTGACTTCATTGTTGAACGAGAAGAGAACGTCTCACCAATGGTGCCGGCGGGTGCTGCGATTAATGAGATACTTGATCTGGAGATAAAATCATGAGACACACACTTGCAGTTCTGGTTGAGAATAAGTCAGGTGTGCTCACAAGAGTCGCGGGTCTGTTCTCAAGACGTGGTTATAATATTGACAGTCTGGCTGTCGGGGTTACGGAAGATCTTACAATATCCCGCATGACGATCGTTGTCAGGGGCGATGACCATGTACTTGAACAGGTTACCAAGCAACTCAACAAGTTGATCGATGTTATCAGGGTTACCGATCTTGGTGCGGATGAATCGGTTGAGCGGGAACTTGCACTAATTAAAGTGGTGGCAGATGCGAGCAATCGTTCCGAGATCATCCAGATAGTTGACATATTCAGGGCAAGAATAATCGATGTTGCAGCAAAGTCTATGACCATTGAAGTCACAGGCGATGAAGGCAAGATCATGGGAATCGAACAGCTTTTGCGTCCGTTTGGGATAAAAGAGATGGTAAGAACCGGTAAGGTTGCGATGACGCGTGGTATTAAGAGCGTTTGATGTTTGTTTGATGTTTAACTGATCTATACTAATTACATTACAATTGCACTACAATTACATTAATATTTTAAAAATAAAAGAGGCATACAAATGGTACAGATGTATTATGATAAAGACGCCGATCTTGGCGCACTGAAAGGAAAGACAATAGCAGTTATGGGATATGGTAGTCAGGGTCATGCTCAGGCACAAAACCTTCATGATTCCGGTTTGGATGTGATTGTCGGTCTTAGGGAAGGAAGTGCACGATGGGCACAGGCTGAGAATGACGGCATTAAGGTCATGACAGTTGTAGATGCTGCAAAGGCGGCAGATATTATCCAGATCTTGCTTCCTGATGAGATCCAGTCAAAAGTTTACTATGCTGAGATCGAGCCTGGACTTGAAGCAGGAAATGCGCTTGTATTCTCACACGGGTTCAATATCCACTATAACCAGATCGTACCTTCAAAAGATGTGGATGTCTACATGGTCGCTCCAAAGAGCCCGGGACATCTTGTCAGGAGAACATACAAGGAAGGCGCAGGCGTTCCCGGACTTATTGCAATCTTCCAGGACGCAACAGGCAAGGCACACGAATTCGCACTTGCGCACGCAAAAGGTGTCGGATGTACCAGAGCCGGTGTTATCGAGACAACCTTCCGCGAGGAAACCGAGACCGATCTTTTCGGTGAGCAGGTAGACCTTTGCGGTGGTGTTGCATCACTCATCAAAACATCATTCGAGGTTTTGGTCGAGGCAGGATACCAGCCGGAAATGGCATACTTTGAAACACTGCATGAGTTAAAACTCATTGTTGACCTGATACACGAAGGCGGTCTCGAGAAGATGTGGTATTCAGTGTCCAACACAGCCGAGTATGGCGGTCTTACAGTTGGTCCAAAAATTATCAATGAACTCTCCCGCGAGGCAATGTACGAGGCACTTGAGAGAATCCAGAACGGCGAGTTCGCACGCGAGTTCGTGCTTGAGGGACAGACCAACAGGGCAGTTCTTACTGCAATGGAGCGCCAGGAAAGGGAACATCCGGTCGAGGTTGTTGGTAAGCAGCTCAGGGCAATGATGCCATGGCTTAACAGCGAACTCAATGAAGAGTAAGTTTCTGTAATCACTTAATTACCGTCGTGTTTGATGCACGGCGGCTTGTTTTTCTTTTTGTACATATTTTATTATTTTTTTGGTGTTTTTTATGTCTACTATTATTGATACGATCAAATCAAGACGAAGTGTTCGGGATTTCACAGACAAGCCTGTCAGCAAAGACAAGATCAACACAATTCTGGATGCCGGCAGGTGGGCACCATCCGGTTTGAATAACCAGCCGTGGCGCTATATTGTGGTGCAGAAACGTGGTACGATCGAAGAGATCGCAACATGCACGCATTATAGTAATGTGGTGCAAGGCGCCCCGCTTTTGATTGCTGTGTTCCTTGACTACGATGCTGAGTATAACTACGTGAAGGATGCTCAGGCGATCGGCGCCTCTATCCAGAATATGTTGCTTTCGTGCTGTGATCTGGAACTTGGGGCGGTGTGGCTTGGTGAGATACTAAACCAGAAAGAGAAGGTAAATTCTATTCTTGATGCGCCGGATTCATTGGAACTTATGGCTGTGCTTGCGATCGGATATCCAGTTGAAAAATACCGCATATCGACACGTAAGAGTATTCAGGATGTCACATTCAACGAAAAGTTTGGGAAAGTTTGGTGAATGTAAAATTGGGCTGGGCATTGATTGAGGTGGAAGGAGACGAAGAGATCTGATAGGAGGTTTGGGTATAGGAGGTAGATTCGTTTTGCCTGAATGGAACATTTGAAAAAATAACATTTCAAGCATTGTTCTCTTCGTCTCTATGCGAACAATAGGTTTGCATAGTATATAGTAGTTTTGCTTAAATGACTGTAGAAAAATATTTCAAAATGAATATCTTTGTCGGGCGGAGCACCACAAATTTCAATGCTGGCAGATTGGCGTCTCGATCCAGAATATGTTGCTTGTGTTTTATGATCTGGGACTTGGGGCGGTGTGGCTTGGTGAGATACTGAACCAAAAAGAGAAGGTAAATTCCATTCTTGATGTGCCGGATTCATTGGAACTTATGGTTTTGCAATCGGAACATCCGGTTGAAAAAGACCGCACATCCACACGTAAGGGTATTGGGGATGTTACGTTCAACGGAATATTTGGGAAAAAACGGGATAGGAGCATTGATTGAGGTGGAAGGAGACGAAGAGATTTGATAGGAGGTTTTGGGTATAGGAGGTAGATTCGTTTTGCCTGAATGGAATATTAGAATAGAGAACATTTCAAGCATTGCTCTCTTCGCCTCTATGCGAACAATATGTTGCCATGGTATTTAACAGTATTGCTTAAATCACTGTAAAAGAATATTTAAAAGTATATATCCATATCGGGCAGAGTACCACAAATTTCAATTTTACAATCACATAATTTGGAGTGTAATCCTACCTTCTTCTCCAAATCTGCTGTCAGGACATGCAGATATTGCAAGTGTTATACCCCGCATGCACCGAATTACAATATAATCACCTGCTTGCGATGTGTTATTAACCATCTGTATCATGCCGTTGTTTGAAATATTGATGTCAAAAAAGATGTTGATGGTATCAGGCAATGATTCCGTTTTAATCCCCAGCGCACCGGATAGCAGTTCACGGCAGCCATCTTTACCTATGATCTCTGCACGGCATCCAGGTAGCGTTATGTCGATCATGGACTGCGTGTTCATGGAATCGACAATGGCGTAAGGTTCTCCATTCCTGCCATAGATATGGTCGCCTTCATAGAGGCGCAAGCTCATGTTGTTGTCTCTTGTCAGTCCTGCACTGAACTCTTTGAATGTGACTGTACATGCCTGCTGTCCGGATGTGGTTATTTTTAATCCCTGTCCACCTTTCAGGTCGATGGTCTGGGCTTGTGCGAAATCGATTATCATTTGTACCGCCTTTACTTGTGGTTTGATTTGCCTTGAACTTTGCGCATATATCGGGTATTAGGCGTACTCCAATCTTCAAGTATGCACTATATACCAAACCGTGTCCGTTTTTGCAACTTTCTGCCACAGAGATGCCTTTTCCATAGCTTCAAAATCTCCCTTTGTATTCTTTGTGACCTGATATGACCTCTGTGGCTGTTTTTTATAGTTCCAAATTATACATGCGGAGAAGAATAATTGTAAACAAGGTGTAAATGATGGGTGTTTGTTTAGTCAGTGCACCGTTGTGTTGTGGTGCAGGCGGTTTAACGAGTTCAGGATAAAAACGGTGCTGCCACAGCCGAATAAAGAAGAGCGATTACTCTGGGCGTAGGAACTGCGTATTTTGCGAATGCGGGCAGGTAGTAGCAGTGGAACGCGCCGCCTACGGCATGGTTGCTGTGCGGGGTACAGGTATTTGAAATGTGCATCGACATTTCATCACTCACTTTCCAGAGGTATATTTTGAGAACAAATCTTTTTCCTAAACATTGAATAATGTCGGATGATTGTGGTTTTCTAAATTATAATAGAAATGATTCGGAAAGTGAGTTATCGAAACCAGCTAAACAAATACAAAAAAAGAAAAGAAGACCCTTAAACGGCCTTATTTTATTCAGAAAATGCGTCAAACATCCTTTTTATGTAAATTGCAGCCAGTGCCGCATATACTGCTGCAGCAATGATCGTCAGGTCCTGCAAGGCTTTGATTGGTGTCTGGAATTCCATCAGGAATGTTGTTCTTGCAAACAGCAGCCCTGAATATACGGTTATGCTTCCCATGAATGCTGAAAGGAACATCCAAAAGTCTGATGCACCTTTGGTTACATTGTATAATTTATATCCATTGTAAGCAGCCCAACCTGATGCCGCAAGTCCAATAAATGCAATGATCGGATACATTGAGTTAATATATGTTTCTTTTATAAGTAAGAAATCCATTATTCACCCCTCCTCGAATGGTTCGTATATTTTATAGACTGAATAAGATATTAGTAAAAGCCCAATTGGAAGCAATAAGTCCCCAACAATAGTGAATAAGTTGTAATCGAACAAACCGCTTGCAACTGAAGATAACCCATACATGAACAGCAAAAATGACCCCAGTGCAAACCAATTCCATTCAGTCATATCCATTTTAAGGAAGGTTGAATACAATGCTTTACCAAGGATCAAAACCGTGCAAGTGAAAAATATATTTGCGAACCAATGCGTCCATTGTCCCATAATGAACTTTCCCGATCCATCACGGAACGGTACAGTGTCACCATTGGCAATATCGCTATCAGTAGCAAGATACATAAACCCAACCACTAATACGAATAGGATCGTTACAAGTGTTCCTCCAAAAAACATCTCTTTTGCATGTTTTGCGATCGATACCATATTTTTCCTCCGATTTTATTATACGTTTATATTATGAAGCGTGTTCAGTGGTCATTGTAAATGACTGCTTATGATCTTTTCAACGAACGGCTTTGCTTTGCCACCCATCATCTTTTTCAACACACCGTCCGCAAGTATATTCAATGCCTGTGCGATCCGGTCAGGGTCAGTTGTATCTCTTGTAGCATTAACAGAAGCCAGTGCATCGTCTAAATGCGTTCCTGCAACCTTAGGGCCGTAAAGTAGCTGGATCTTACCGATCACTTCAGAAAATATGGCGTCTCTGTCACTTTCACTGATACCGCGTGCCACTTCGGGCACAACTTCTTGCACTGCCTGAGCCAACGGTTCGGACGTTGTAGGTCTGGATGTTATCGGTTCGGTTGACGTTACTTCAGGCGGTACTTCAAGATTTGCTGCGGCTTTTTTGGTAACGATATTCAGAACTTGCAAGTTTGCATTGCTTGATGCAATAACACCAAGATACTTGCCCTTACTGCCTTTTGTTAAACAGATGTAGCCATCCTGTGCCTCGATCAATAGGGACTCAAAATCTTTGGATTCTTGCACGATGTCTGCAAGGTAGAAAAGACTCTCTGAAGCATTCTCAAGTTCATCCTTGAACAAAGCAGGCACATCCGATGCCGCAACTTCGCCAGATCCCGTTGTGATGAATGACCCTATGATCCCATCTGTGCTCGACCTTATTTCTTCGAATATTCCCATACAAACACCTCACACCAAAGAAGCTATTCCTGATTTAACAGACTGTATATTGGCATCCGGCTCTACGGACACTCCAATATATCCATCGCTTTTCTTTACAATTACCAATCTGTAATCCGACCCTTGTATTATAGTCATACGAGGCAACCCCAATGCGAACATACCGGTAACCTCTTCTGCCGTGCTGCCGGCAAAAACAATAAGTGAAGCGTCGGATTCGGATATATTGGATGATCCTGCAATGACCCCATCCGCAGATACGATCGCTACACCCACAACTCCATCTATTACTTTGATCTTATCGATTAAACCTGCATTCATCCAAAAACCACCATTAAAGTTTACCATTAAAGTTTATAACTAAATAGAATAGATTTTAAATTTAAATAAGTCTTGTGGAATTGTTGCAGCCCAAATTGGTAATGTGAACACAGGTTTTGAACCGATCAGTTGAATTTGTTGTCCAATACATTGCATAACAACTTAAATCAAGTTTACTTGATTTAAACACAAGTCAATTTTTTAAGAGGCCTTATATAAAATCCCATCTTTTGCTAATCGAGAATCATAGAGGTATAGATATGAGTTTAGTAACTGACGCAAAAAATGGCACGATTACAGAAGAGATGAAAACTGTTGCTGCTTTTGAAGGACTTGAACCAGAGTTCATCAGACGAGGTATAGCAGCAGGCAGGATAGTAATTCCAACATCCCCATATCGGGATGTTCAACTATGTGGCCTGGGAGAAGGACTTACCACAAAGGTAAACGCATCCATTGGTTCATCATCCGACATCTCCAGTGTTGATATGGAGATCGAGAAAGCACAGGCAGCCGAGGCCGCAGGTGCGGACACCCTGATGGAGTTGGGTACCGGAGGAGACTTCTTAGAGATTCGAAAGAGAGTCATTGACTCGATATCACTATCTGTTGGATCAGTCCCACTGTATCAGGCATTTATTGAAGCTGCTAAAAAACACGGTTCCATCGTAGACATGACTGCGGACGATCTTTTCAAAGCAACCGCAGATCAAGCAAAACTTGGTACCAACTTCATGGCAATCCACACCGGTATCAACAATATTGTTCTTGACAGACTTAAAAAACACGGTCGCTATGGCGGTCTTTGCTCCCGTGGTGGTGCATTCATGACTACATGGATGTTGCACAACGAGATGGAAAATCCACTGTACAGCGAATTTGATTACCTCTGTGAAATCCTCAAGGAACACGAAGTAGTGCTGTCCACAGGTAATGGAATGCGCGCAGGAGCCATCCACGACGCCACCGACAGGGCACAGATCCAGGAACTAATTATCAACTGCGAATGTGCACAACACGCACACGACAAATATGATCTTCAAGTCATTGTGGAAGGACCAGGACATGTTCCACTGGATGAGGTAGAGATGAACGTCAAACTCATGAAAGCTATGAGTAACCACAAACCATTCTACATGCTCGGTCCATTGGTAACTGATATATCACCTGGACGCGACCACATCGTAACCGCGATCGGTGCAGCCACAGCAGCATCAGCAGGCTGTGACTTTTTATGCTACGTAACACCCGCAGAGCATCTTGCATTGCCAAACAAAGAAGACGTCATCGAAGGTGTAAAAACATCTAAGATCGCTGCACACATCGGCGACATGGTCAGACTTGGCAAGCGCGACGAGGATCTTGCTATGGGTCGTGCACGTGGCAGTCTTAACTGGGAGGAAATGTACAAGCATGCTCTTGACCCGGAATATGCACGATCCATCAGGGACAGCCGTGCACCTGAAGACGAAGATGCATGCACAATGTGCGGTAACTTCTGTGCACTTAAGATCGTGAACGAGAATTACGATCTCTTAAAGTAATGCCAACGGCATTACTTTCTTTCTTCTTTTCTTTTTTCACATAACTTAAATTCCTTATTGAAGGCTCTCATAAGCTACAAGCTTACAGACAATTTTAGCATCGATAGAGCTCATGATTGGATAAATCGAGAAGATGTCCTGGAATTATTCAATCTCAAACAATTCAATGAAAGGGCTCTTTACAGGACTCTCCAAACCTTGGGAATAATCGAGAAGAGATAATCTCTGACATTTAAGACACTATATTTCGAGTATATGATTTCCCACATACGGATGTCAAAATGAATCATCTATAAATGTTGCAGACACAAAAATAGGGAATGGAAAAAGAAGCAAGGCATTGTTGGAATAACCTAAAAAAATCTATGGGTGGTACGATATGATTTTTTTGTAAAACGCTTATTACCTTGCTTCTTATACTCATATGTATGTTCGCCCTAATATACATTGTGTCCACACATTTGAGAGATTATGGCCACACCACCTAGAATATATAAGGTCAAAATCATGCGGATATCTCGACACAATTAAATGTAATGGAAATATCGATGATGTATCACTCCAACATTCCAATTATTCAACTTATGAGGCTTCATTATGGACAAATATGAGAAAGTTATCGAACTTGCAAAACGGCGCGGTTTTTTATGGAATTCCTTTGAACTATACGGCGGTGCCGCAGGGTTTTATGATTATGCCCCACTTGGCAGCACCCTTAAAAGACGAATCGAACAGATATGGCGCGAGTTGTACGTCATCCATGAAGGGTTCATGGAGATCGAAACCCCGACTATCGGTATAGAAGATGTCTTTGTGGCATCAGGTCATGTAGGCGGTTTTTCAGACCCGCTCTGCGAATGCAAAAAATGCGGCGAGGCATTCAGGGCAGACCATCTCGTAGATAATATAGTAGAGGTTGCAGATGCACTAAGCAACACCGAACTGGACAAGATCATCAAAGACAATGACATCAAATGCCCCGAATGTGGCGGAGATCTTGGTGACGCGTACGAGTTCAACCTGATGTTCCAAACAGCGATCGGCCCCGGTGGAGGGCGGCCCGGTTACATGCGTCCCGAGACCGCACAGGGAATGTTCGTCAATTTCCAGAGACTCTTAAAGTTCTACCGCGACAAACTCCCATTCGGAGCAACCCAGATCGGCAAATCATACCGTAATGAGATATCGCCACGTCAAGGTGTCATCAGGCTTCGGGAATTCACACAGGCAGAGGCTGAAATATTCATTGACCCGCGTGACAAAACACACCCAAATATCGAACGATTTGCAGACACATCCCTGAACCTATATTCCCAGGAAGGGCAGGAACGTGGCACCGTTGAACAGATCACTATTGGCGATGCACTCAAACAGGGGATCATTGCCCATGAATTTTTGGCATACCATATCGCACTTACAAACCATTTCCTTCAGCGTGTCGGCATTTCCCCGGAACATCTGAGATTCAGGCAGCATAAGAAGGATGAGATGGCACACTATGCCATCGACTGCTGGGATGCAGAGATCGAGACAGACAGGTTCGGCTGGATCGAGGTCGTCGGTATTGCAGACAGGACTGACTATGACCTGAATGCACATGCAAAGACCAGCAAGACTGAACTTTCCGCATACATCGAGTATGACGAACCAAAGATGGTCACAAGTTTTGTAGTAAAGCCAAACATGGGCAAACTCGGGCCTGCCTTCAAAGGAAAAGCAAAGGCAGTTGCGGATGCACTTAAAGCCCTCACACAGGAAGAACTCGAACAGGATGAGATCACGGTTGTCGTGGATGGCGAAGAGTTTGTAGTATCATCAGAACTTGTGGAATTTGCAGAAGAGACTGTAAAGGTCAGCGGCGAAACTGTTGTGCCACATGTAATCGAACCATCTTTCGGCATCGACAGGATACTTTACTGCACAATGGAACATGCATTCAATGAAGAAATGGTCACAGCACAGGAAGGAAAAGACTCAAAAAAACCTGAAGAAGAGAGCAGGATCGTGTTCAAACTCCAAAGTGAAGTTGCACCTGTTCAGGTTGCTGTTCTGCCACTTATGACAAAGAGCGAGTTGATAATTCCTGCAAAGGATATCGTTTCTTTGATTCGCGACAGGGGATTACTGGTGTCGTACGACGATTCCGGCACGATTGGCAGACGCTACCGCCGAAATGACGAGATCGGTACGCCATATTCCATAACGATTGATTACGAATCACTTGACGACAAGTCCGTCACCATTCGTGACCGCGATTCCATGAATCAGGTGCGCACACCAATTGATGGCATCGAGGACGTAATATACAGCCTTGTGTATGAGGGTAAAGAATTCAAAACTGCGGGCACGCCTGTTCAGTAGGTATAATACTACAAGAACCAGAACCAAACCCCGAATACTTTCACCCCACTTGCCACAAGTTTAAAAGGTGTAAGGTCGTATTTGAGTGTGCATACAAAAAATAACGATACACCATGACGACATACATCAAGCACTCATTGATCAAACCGGATACTGTCGAGCAGAGGCTTTACCAGTTAAACCTCGCAGGAACTGCGCTTTCCGCATCCAGTCTTGTGGTTCTCCCGACCGGACTTGGCAAGACCATTATCGCTCTTTTGGCCATTGTATCAAGACTTGAGAAGATCGGGGGCAAAGTGCTGATACTATCCCCCACAAAACCACTTGTCGAGCAGCATGCATCTTTTTTGAAAAAAGCCCTCTTGCTGCCGGAAGAAGAGATACTGACATTTACAGGCAGCCTGTCCCCTGCAAAGCGTGAAGAGATGTGGAAAAACGGCAAGGTTATCGTGTCCACACCGCAGGTTATCGAGAACGACCTGCTCACAAAACGGATCGACCTGAATGACGTATCACACATAACCTTTGACGAGGCACACAGGGCAGTTGGAAACTATGCGTACACATACATTGCAGAGAAATATTTTGAACAGGCAGACAATCCGCTCATTCTCGGAATAACTGCCAGTCCCGGCAGTAACAATGAGAAAATAAGTGAGGTCTGTGAGGCACTTCACGTACAATCAGTGGCTGTAAAGACTGAAACTGACAGTGATGTTGCACCTTATGTCCATGAAAAGGAGATCGAATGGAAACGTGTTAAACTACCTGATGAACTTAAAGACCTGAAAAGTCTGCTGGAGAAGGTCCTGGATGACCGATTCACCAAACTGTCTGAACTCGGATTTAACGTGCAGTATCAAAAGAGTGCCTCAAAACGTGATCTTCTGGATCTTCAAAAGCGACTGCAAGCCCAGTTACGCGGCGATGGAAATCCTGCGGTCTATGGTGCAATATCCGTACTTGCAGAGATACTCAAGGTCAACCATGCAGTCGAGGTGGTAGAGACCCAAGGTATTGAAGCACTTTCAAAGTACATGGAGCGGCTTGACAATGAAGCATATTCTAAAAGCGGCAGCAAAGCATCCAAACGACTTGCTAATGACCTATATATTCAACAAGTTTCACACAGAGTGAAGGAATGCGCGACAGAGCATCCTAAACTGGATAAGGTGCGTGAGATCGTCAAAGATGAACTTGAAGGCAATCCAAACTCGCGAGTGATCGTGTTCACAAATTACCGCGACACTGCCGAGATAGTCACAAACGCATTATCCGAGATCGATGATGTGCGCCCGGTCAGGTTTGTGGGTCAGGCGTCAAAATATAAAGACAAGGGATTGAACCAGAAACAACAGGTTGAGATCATCGAGAAATTCAAGAACGGCGAATACAACACACTTGTTGCCACATCGGTTGCAGAAGAAGGATTAGATATTCCGGCAACTGACCTTGTGTTGTTCTATGAGCCAGTGCCATCCGAGATCCGCAGCATCCAGAGAAAAGGACGCACCGGCAGGAAACACAAAGGGCGCGTTGTTGTCCTTGTCACAAAAGGCACGCGGGATGAAGCATATTACTGGAGTAGCAACCATAAAGAGCGCAGGATGCAGTCAAATATGCGACAGTTGCAGGAAGATATGCCTGCGCGCGGGTCTGTGGATGGGGATGCCCTCAAGATAGACATCCATGATAAAGAGGAGCAGAAGCAACTCTTTGAGTTCAATTCCGAATCAGTGACCATAATAGTTGACCAGCGCGAGATGCGGAGCACTGTTGCGCGCACACTTGATAAATCAGGTGTTAATGTTGTGTTCAAGACCCTTGAGGTCGGGGATTATGTACTCAGCGACCGACTGGCAGTAGAGCGCAAGACCGTTGAGGACTTTGCAAGTTCACTTATCGACACACAGCGCAACCTTTTTACACAAATATCAAACCTTGCGCGCACTTATGACAAACCCGCGCTCATCATTGAAGGCGAAGGTTTGTTCACAGCAAGACAACTTAACCCGAATGCGATTCATGGAACTCTCACCTCGCTGGCAATTGATTTTGGTGTGTCCATATTCTACACGCGCGATGAGGAAGATACAGCAGCACTTCTAAAGGTAATCGCGAAACGGGAACAGATCGATGAGAAACGGGAAGTCACTGCACACGGTAAAAAATCATCACGTCTGCTTTCGGAACAGCAGGAATATGTGGTGTCTGCGATCTCAGAGATCGGACCAAAGGCTGCACGCAGCCTGCTCAAGCATTTCGGTTCGGTGGAAGCGGTCATGAAAGCCGACTACGATGGACTGCTAAAGGTAAAACTTATCGGACCAAAGACCGCAGCCCGCATTCGGGAAGTTGTGGAAAGTGAATATAAGGCATGATCTGCCATAGGTGATGCACCAATGACGCCAACCGCCGTGAAAACAGTTATGCGATGTTCTTTAATTGTTCGATTACATCCAGCCCACGTTCTATGATATCCAGTTGTTCAGATATGCGCCGCGGATCTGTTTCATCCTGCATCGAATTGGCGATGTCGGTTATCTTTTTCAATATGAGTTCTTCAAGTGGCAGCACCGCGCCGCTGGATATAATGGTTTCTGGCGCGCCTGTCCTTTTGGTAACGGGTTGTGGTGCCGGTTGTGATGGTTCTGGTCTTGGCTCCGGTGTTGATACCACTGAAGGAGTTGCAGGAACTTGTGCTGACTGCCCCTCTTCCCTCGTATTACACACTGGGCATATCACATTACCATGATACCTGAACATTGGTGAACCGCAGATGTTGCAGTGTTCTGCAAGCATTGTTCCACCAAGTTCAAGCAATTTTGATATTTTTCTTACCTGTTCGTCATCAGAATTCATGATTATCCTCGTGAGTATAGTGTGATAGGCTTATATGAACGAAAGTCTTTTTATATCATACAATTATTTAAAGATGCCTTAAGTAATACTCGTTTTACAATTACACTTTCAATTTAATCCTAAGGTGATCCAAATGTCAGTAAATCCTCAAGAAGTTATCAAGCAATCTACACAGGTCTTAGACCATATCGCAAACGACAGTTCAGTGCCACGAAACATACGACGTTCTGCAAATGAGATTCTGGCTACACTTCGAAAGGAGGATGAACCACTGTTTTTACGCACATCATCCTGCATATCCATCCTTGAAGACATTAGCAATGATCCGAATATCCCACTGCACACAAGGACACTGATCTGGAACGTTGCAAGCCAGCTTGAAACGATCCCTGTGGATGAGTAAGATCTGAGTTTGTGGAGTGTTTTCACTCCGATTCAGGACATTCCCGCACAATTTGGATATTGGAGAATGTAATATAATGTTTTAATCCTGCATGCTTCCCATCAATCGGGGTGAACTTGAAAAAACCATCTTCAATTTTTATGTCCTCTACGAATGAAATCCAGGAATCATGTGTTTTATTTCCGTCATCATCCACATATCTTTTTGATTCTATTACGTATTTACGATCCATATTGCATCACAATTCCACATAAGATAGCAATCCATATAAAAGATTGTGAATGATACAAACCTGCTATGATCGACGAAATTTCAGCAGAGATACAGCAAAATTTTGAAGCAAAGGATAAAGCACGTGAATCCGGCTTGAGTCTGTCACGCAAGGTAGTCCGCACCTGTGGCACAGCAATACGTCATATCCACAGGGGAGACATTGAGAAGGCTGCAATGTTACTCGAAGATGCGCGAGGCTCTCTTGAAGATATCGACCTGCAACTTGCAGACCACCCTGATATATATTACAGCGGATTCGTGGAACATGCCCAACAGGAATTCGTAGAATGTGCTGTCGTACATCAACTGTTGACCAAAGAGAACGATAGCAATAGCGACACTCTGCCCTCACCACAAGAACTTGGCGTAACATATGCAGCATACCTCAATGGTCTTGGGGACGTGGTCGGAGAACTTCGACGACACATACTTGATCTCATCAGGCAGGACATGCCACAGGATGGAGATCAGTTTTTAGATATCATGGATGATATGTATTCAACACTAATGATGTTCGATTATCCTGATGCCATCACACGCGGACTTCGGCGAAAGAGCGATGTAGCAAGGTCTTTGATCGAACGGACACGCGGCGACCTGACAAATGCGATACGACAACAGAAACTTGAACAAAGCATGAAAAAATTCGAATCACGATTTGAGTGATGGAAATATTCTTAACAATTTCACAACGACTTTTTAACAATTACAAACAATGGGGACTTACGATGAAATTTGATCCTGAAGAAATAAAAAAAGCAGCAAAAGAGGATTTTGATGCCGCATGGAACATGGGAACTGAACTGATACACAAATCAACCCCGGATGAACAATACCCACGCACATCGCTTGCTTTTGGAAAAGCACATCCTGTGTATGATACCATCGCAAAAATGCGGGAAGCATATCTGCGCATGGGATTTGAGGAGATGATGAACCCCCTTATCGTGGACGAGCGAGAGGTACACAAGCAGTTTGGACACGAGGCTCTTGCAGTGCTTGACAGATGTTTCTATCTGGCAGGATTACCGCGCCCTAATGTGGGAATTTCGGATGAGCGTATTGATTCGATCAAGGAAATGCTTGGCGATATTGGTGATGAGGGTATCGATGTTATCCGCAAGGTCTTGCATTCATACAAAAAGGGTGAAGTAGAAGGCGACGACCTTGTTCCTGAAATTGCAGGACAACTGGAAGTCTCCGACTCGCTGGTCGTTGAGATGATCGATCAGGTATTCCCGGAATTTAAGGAACTTGTAGCACAATCATCAGGCAAGACCCTGCGAAGCCATATGACATCAGGATGGTTCATCTCACTTGAGTCTGTGCTTGAGCGCAATAATCCTCCATTCAGATTTTTCTCTATCGACCGCTGTTTCAGGAGAGAACAGCAGGAAGATGCGGCGCGCCTGATGACATATTATTCCGCATCCTGTGTGATAATGGACGAAAACGTTACGGTTGACCATGGAAAAGCAGTGGCACAGGGACTGTTGTCCCAGTTCGGTTTTGAGAAGTTCCAGTTCAGACCTGATGAGAAACGCAGCAAATACTATGTGCCGGACACCCAGATCGAGGTGTTTGCATTCCACCCAAAACTTGTTGGCTCGAACACAAAATACTCTGACGGCTGGATAGAGGTCGCAACATTTGGCATATATTCACCAACCGCTCTGGCGCAGTATAACATACCATATCCTGTTATGAATCTTGGACTTGGAGTTGAGAGGCTTGCCATGATACTCCACGATGCGACAGATGTACGTGCACTCACGTATCCACAGATTGCACAGTACTCTGAATGGGAAATGAAGGACAATGAACTTGCAAAGATGGTGTTCATCGATAAAAGACCAAGTAAACCCGAAGGAAAAGAAATTGCAAAAGCAATCGTGAAACAGTGCGAACTGCACAGCTCCGAGCCAAGTCCGTGCGAGTTTGTGGCATGGGAAGGCGATATTCAAATTGAAGAATGGAGGTCTGATTCGGATGTCAAGTGGGGGGTCGATGGGAATGAAAAACCAGTCCTTTTTAAGAAGCATGTGAAAGTTGCAGTAATCGAGCCGGAAGAGGATACTAAACTGTGTGGCCCTGCCGCCTTTAATGAAGTGCTGGCATACGAGAGCGACATACTTGGATTGCCAAAACAGAAGAAATGGCGCAAGGCATTTGACAATGATTCTGCACGCACCGGCATCCGATTCATTGATGCATTCGCTGCAGCGGCGGCGAGTGAGATCGAAGAAGCGGTCGCAAGCGGTGAATCCGAATGGGAAACACGTGCAAGGATCATCAAAGTCCCGTCTGAGATCAATATCAAACTTGAGCCGCTTGCCCAGAGATTCATCACAAGCAATAACAAGAAGATCGACATTCGCGGACCTGTGTTCACCACAGTAAGGGCAACGATCGAATGAAAATACTGCCGAATATCTCAAGCCTGATGGACATCGGAGAACCAGTATGCGTCACCTTTGATGAGCACGCAGACGGCGAGCCATCTGACCTGCTGTACTGCGAGATTACCCACAAAGCGCGGCATGGCGAGAGTTTCTCCGTATCGGCGCAGGGCTGTCCTGTGGGTGCGTATATTCTTGGCGTTTCTGATGATTCACCGCATGAGTATTATTTCAAATCGGGCAGGTATGTTGACATGCAGGCGGCACGTCGCGCATCCGATTCACTCCCAAGAGTTGTGAAGCCGTATCGATCGATAAAGATCGAGCCGCTTTCTATGAATAAGGGAAAATTCAACGTGCTTATACTATATCTGACACCTGAACGAGCCATGCGCATCGTGCAGGCGCATTCATACGCAAGCGGCGTGCGGGTTGTGGTTGATACACTCGGCGCGGCATCGGTGTGCGGAGATTGTACGGCGCTGGTTATTGAGAATGGGGTTGGTTTGTCTTTTGGGTGTAAGGGATCGCGCAAGCATAGCGGCTATTCGGATGATGAAGTGCCGCTTGGGATTGGGGTTGAATTTATCGAAAAGATCGAAGAGGGATTGGGGCAAATTCCGAATACATTAGAGTGATAACTCCTGCATCAAAAAACGTTGTTTTATACAAAAAATAAAAGTGGCGCAGCACACATAAATGTGCTGCTTGAATTTAATTGACTATACTCTGCGCTTGTGGACGTAGTACGCTGCACCAAGAAGTTTAATAGCCTCTTCTTCACCAATAGTCATCAATTTAGTTTGAATTGAATAACTGACATCAACAAGCACATTTACGCTGCAACAGGACTTGCCGTACTCGGAAGTATCGGGGCAGCACTCGTGTTCAATGCACTCGCAATAGAATTCGCAGGCAGGAACGAAGAACTCTTTGAAGGCATCGTAATGCTCATCGCAGCAGCAGTGCTCACTTCAATGATAATCTGGATGGCGCGCGAGAGCAAGTATATCTCATCAAGTATCCGGGAGAAAGTGGACTCAAACCATGCGCGCGGTCTGTTCGCGATTGCCTTTATCTCAGTGTTCAGGGAAGGCATCGAAACCGTGCTCTTCCTTGGTGCTGCCGCGATGAACACAGGAGTACGCACAGTTCTCTACGGAGGAGTGCTCGGACTTGCAGCGTCTATTGTAGTTGTATATCTTGTGTTCAAGCCCTCATCCCGCGTGAACCTGAAAACGTTCTTCAAGGTCACCGGTGTATTCCTGATACTCTTTGCAGCAGGACTAACTGCACACGGAGTACACGAATTGCAGGAAGCAGGAGTTGTGCCGATCATTGTAGAACATGTCTGGGACATGAACGACATACTCAACGAAAAAGGAACAGTAGGCTCGCTGCTTAAATCGCTTTTTGGATACAATGGAAACCCATCCCTGCTTGAAGTATTCACTTATGCCGGATACTATGTAGTGGTCGGATTGGGGCTCAAACAGATGAACATCCGAAACACGCCGCATCTGGAAGCGGCATAAAATTCGATATAAATTGTCCAACCTCCGCATCCAAATCCACCCGGGTGCGGAATTTACTTTTTCTTTATAGTTCAACCATTTTATTGTCTCTCTATTTTCTATGAGGCACCTTCTGTGCCCACCGCACATCATTGCGGCAATAGACGCACTACTCTTTCGTCAGTCCTATAATGGAAACATTATACACATTTGCTAAGCAATGTGAAAGTATTATTTAAGTTTATTTTTATTTTCAGGTCATATTCTGTTTCAGGAATGCTCACTTACAATTTGAAAGATTTCCAGGTCCTAACAGTTATCCACGGTACTGCCAAAACCATCCCACTTTCTTCAGTACTTAACCACGTTTATATAGAACTGCGACAATGTGGCAGTACTGACACTAAATGAAGGGGATTTGATGATCGATTTCTCATGTAAGGAATTCAAAATTGAAGATGTGATAAAATGTGCACTGAACCTGACACGGGCTGATATGAAAGTATTGGAGTACTTCTTTAAAGAGCCTGATAGTTGGAGCAAAACGGAGCAGATAGCAGACCTGACAGAACTTGATCTTTCAACTGTCCAGAGGTCTGTCAAGAAGCTGCATGAAAATGGTATACTGGCAAAATCACAAAACAACCTTGATGGAGGCGGATATTCATTCATTTACAGGATAATCAACAAAACAAAGCTCAAAGAGCTGATAATGGGCATTGTCAGCAAATGGGTAAAGAAGGTCGAACAGGAACTGGAGGATTGGTAAATGCTTAAAATAACACCTTATCTTGGTTTTTTGGTAGTCATAGTCTCCATTGGAGGTCTCTGGTATCCGATCCTTGGTTACTTCATGTTTCTTGTCATGGGAACGCTGTTTATAACCAGCATCTTCAGAGGGCGTTGGTTCTGTGGAAATCTCTGTGCACGTGGAAGCTACTTAGATTACGGGATCATCAATATTTCAAAGAAAAGGAAGAACCCAAAGATCCTGTCAAGCATGTGGGCCAGGCTTCCTGTATTCACGCTCTTGATGGTTCTAATGACGTATCGTATCTCAGTAACATTTGCTGCACATAACACCTTCGAACTTATTGGCACCATACTTGTATCAATGTGTCTTGTGACAACCATCATTGGTACAATGCTTGGGGGCTACTTCAACACAAGGTCCTGGTGTATCGTCTGTCCAATGGGGACAATGCAGAGGATCATCGGCGGTAACAAATACCAGCTCCAGATGGCACATGAGTCATGTACTGACTGCAAACTCTGTGAGAAAGTCTGCCCGATGGAACTTGAAGTTCGTGACATCGGCAACAACCCGGATTGTATCAAATGCGGACGGTGTGTTGAGAAATGTCCAAATGATTCACTGTCATTCTAAAATGGAGAACATTTGTTTCCAATTTTTCTTTTTTTAAAATTGGGTATACTCCAAAAATACTATCAAAAGTTCATGCCATAGTATCAAAATATCCAATTGGGGGAAAGTAATGGTATCTTCAGTATATTCTATTCCCGAATATTGCAGAACCAATGCGCACCATCGCAGCCTATGCTTCGATTCTCTGTGTCCTCTGTGTCCTCTGTGTCCTCCGTGGTTTTACATTGTAGTTTATTGAAATTTGTATGATATTAATTAACATTGCATGTTTTCTAACTATATTCTAATTATAATTATATTTATAATTATAATATAGTTAGAAAACATTGCCCCCATCAAAACTCATATATAACAGTAATACTTTGTTGGCGTAAATACAACCCACAGTAATATTTTCAACTTACAAAACCATTTAATAACCATACATGCATAGACATAAAACAGCAATAAAAGAAAAAGAGGACTACAAATGATAGGCGGATTCAATGACGAACAGATACGCCGCTATTCTCGGCATATAATACTGCAAGAAGTTGGCGGAAAAGGACAGGAAAAATTATTGTCCTCCAAAGTACTTTGTATAGGCGCAGGCGGACTTGGTTCACCAATTATCCAATACCTTGCAGCAGCAGGTATTGGTACGATCGGTATCGTGGACGATGATGTGGTGGACCTTAGCAACCTCCAGAGACAGGTGATACACGGTGGCAATGTGGATATGCCAAAAGTCGAATCCGCAGCACAGTTCGTGAACAAACTGAACCCTGATGTGGATGTCAAAACGTATAACCATCGCATAACCCCGGAAAACATACTCGATATCATCAAGGACTATGACATCGTGGTTGACGGTTCCGATAATTTTGCAACAAGATACCTTGTTAACGATGCCTGTGTGCTAACAGGAACACCCCTCTCGCACGGCAGTATATTCAGGTTCGAGGGACAGGTTACAACCATCCTCCCAAATGAAGGACCATGTTACCGATGCCTATTCGAACACGCACCCCCTGCCGGAATGGTCCCAAGTTGTCAGGAAGCAGGAGTGATTGGCGTACTTCCGGGTATCATTGGAGTGATACAGGCAACGGAAGTTGTCAAGTACCTGCTGGACTTGGGAGAATTACTGACTGGGCGCATGATATACTATGATGCCACACAGATGACCTTTGATGAGATCAAAATAAGGAAAAATCCGAATTGTCCGGTTTGCGGCGAGAATCCAAAAATTTCAACGATCGAATCTGAGAATTATCAGGAAACCTGCACATTATAAGATGTACAGGCACCCCTAAAAATGTCCAACCCAAAGGTTTATCAATAATTGTGCAATATGGATGTTGCACGAAACGATAAGGGCTCGTGGTCTAGCCGGTTATGACGTCGCCTTGACATGGCGGAGGTCCTGAGTTCGAATCTCAGCGGGCCCATTTGTGAGGTATCATGCGAAGCAGGATGCCTCGGACCGCGCTCCAGAAGCGTAATCTGGGTTGCGAATCTATGCGACCCCATACGACACATTTAAATCAAAAAGCGACAATCTACGTGCGAATTAACATAATAATAACAATAAGCCCAGGTAGCTCAGTTTGGGAGAGCGCTGCCCTGAAGAGGCAGTTGTCCCTGGTTCAAGTCCGGGTCTGGGCACCTAACATCATTAAACATCAACTTTCAATCGCACATCAGTAGTGTAGTGGTTATCACCGGGCGTTGCCAACGCTCGAACCCGGGTTCGAATCCCGGCTGATGTATTCTTCTTTTTTAATTGCATAACTTGAACGGGGTATGCACATAATCAAAAATAATGGATCATGGATTGGCGGTCGCTCCTTACTCGCAGCAGCAAGTATAGTAGTTATTGTTGCCGGACTGCATGCCGCTGAATCCATTTTGGTACCGTTTCTCTTATCTGTATTTCTAGCAGTCATATGGTCATCACCACTGTTCTGGTTGCAGAAAAAAGGTGTGCCAATGCCGATTGCAATGTTATTCGTGATAGTCACAGTCATTGCAACTGGCCTGATCCTTATTGCATTTGTAGGTTCGACATTAGAAGACCTTTTAACTGCAATACCCTCATATCAGGCCAACCTTGAGCAAGAGATAGCAGTCATGATTGTGTGGTTAGAAAGCATTGGCATTGACATACCGGATAATGCACTGTACGGGATCGTAGATCAGGAAAAGGTAATGCAACTGGTTACCGGTGTCCTCACAGGACTTGGCGGACTGCTCACAAGTGCATTACTGGTCTTACTTATGGTCTTTTTCATGTTACTTGAAGCATCAAGTATTCCTACAAAGTTACGTGTAGCACTTGGTGATGCAGACACTACAATTATGCAGTTAAGCAAAATTATCGATTCGATCAAACGTTATCTTGCAATCAAAACAGTGACAAGCCTTGCAACCGGGATCAGTGTTGCGATCTGGCTTGCAATTATCGGTGTTGACTATCCATTACTCTGGGGCTTGCTGGCATTCCTGCTAAACTACATACCAAACATCGGATCGTTCATTGCTGCAATCCCCGCACTGCTTTTGGCGTTCATCCAACTTGGAATTGGGGCTACAGTGTTTGCAGGATTAGGTTACCTGTTGATCAATGGTGCGATTGGAAATGTGATCGAGCCGCGCGTGATGGGCAGGGGTGTAGGATTGTCAACGCTGGTCGTATTCCTTTCACTGGTATTTTGGGGCTGGGTACTTGGATTAGTGGGAATGCTATTGTCAGTACCCCTTACCATGTGCATAAAAATTGCACTGGAAAGTCATGAAGATACGCGATGGATCGCAATTCTGATGGGTTCTGAAGCGTCGGCTGAATCTGTATAATCAACATCTGATAATTAGATACAGCCATTCATTTTTTCAATATTTTCATCCCGATTTAGATTAATGTCTCTTTTAACATGTGCCATTATAATGGCATAAAAGTATCTCAATATTACCATTACAATGGCACTATTCACCACAAACCATTCTACAACCCCTTGATCTTATCAACCAAACTTTCCCCAAACTTGCGACACTTTTCCAAATTCTCCTCATCAGGTCGTGTGAATACAGCCATGCCAGGATCGATCACATTCATTGAACGTCCTTTCATCTTTTCCGTAATGATCTGTACAGCTTTGCCATCCCTTCCAAAAGAACCAAACGCAGCACCGATCTTACCATCGAACTGGTCACCCTGTTCACCATCAAATATGCTGTTAATGAACGGCATTGGTTTTGTATTGTAAGTTGGAGAACCCACCAAAACCGCATCCGCATCAGACAGATCTACAAACTCCCCATCATACTTTTTGAGTACAGCATCAGCACCTGCCGCCTCAATACCTTCGATTATTCCATTTGCCACACGTTCTGTATTTCCACTACCAGTACCGTAAATAAGTACAACCTTTGTCATATTTTGTCAACCTCCATCCACTTAAGGAACTGTATAATTGACACTATTTGTTATGTACTTAAAAGTTGCTTCAAAACACCCATTTTAAAGAAAAATCACTACTTACCCGAAAGCGCGTCCTGCACGATCTTCATAGCACACAGATCACCACACATCGAACACGCATCACTACTTGTAATCCTGCTCTCCCGAATACATCTTGCACGCTCGCCATCGATTGCCAGACGATACTGCGCTTCCCAATCAAAATCCTTGCGCGCATACGCCATCTCAATATCCCGCGCCCGTGCACGCTCGCGCTGTCCATCTTTCACAAGGTCAGCAGCATGTGCCGCGATCTTCGTGACAGTAGCACCTTCCTTGATATCCTCCACAGTCGGCAATGCCAGATGCTCTGATGGCGTTGTCATACACAAATAATCCGCGCCGTACATTCCTGCAAGCGTACCGCCGATTGCACCGGTGATGTGGTCGTAACCCGGCGCGATGTCAGTTACAAGAGGACCCAGCAGGTACAATGGAGCGCCGTCACAGAGCTGCTTCATTCCCTTCACACTTAACTCGACCTCATCGATCGGGACATGTCCCGGACCTTCTACAAACGTCTGGACATTCTCAGCCCGCGCTCGTTTCACCAGTTCACCAAGCGTGATGAATTCCATGAACTTTGGTCGGTCGGATGCATCGTGAATACAACCCGGGCGCATACCATCTCCAAGACTTACCGTCATGTCGTACTCATGGGCGATCTCCAAAAGGTAATCATACTCCGCATAGAACGGATTCTCCTGATCGTTATGCAGCATCCACGCGATCGTGAATGAACCCCCGCGACTGACAACGTTCATGATCCTGTCGCTGGTTTTGAGGCGCTCAATTGCGTTTTGGTTGATTCCGCAATGCACCGTAACAAAATCGATCCCATCTTCTGCATGTTTTCGCACTGCATTGAACATGTCATCGGACGACATGTCTACAACCGCTTTGTGTGATGCTGCAGCTTGATATATCGGAACAGTGCCGATAGGGATATCCACCACATCCATGACCCTTTGTCGGATCATGTCAAGGTTCCCCCCGGTTGATAGGTCCATCAGGGTATCTGCGCCAAAGGTCTCTGATGCTTTTGCTTTCTTAACCTCTTCCCCAATATCCACATAATCGCGGGACGTGCCAATATTGGCATTGATCTTTGTGCTCATGTACTTGCCTACGGCAACAAGTCTGGAATTACCTTCAATGTTATTCGGAATAGTGATCCAGCCTTTAGCAACGCAGGAACGAACGGTTTCAGCATCGATTCCTTCAGCCTCGGCTACTGCTTTTATCTGCGGTGTAATGATTCCTTTTTTTGCATCTTCCATTAATGTCATTTGTTACTCCGATTATGTGGTGCATACTGTATGATAATTGTGGTGCAGAATAGGGTATGCGTAGATATATATGTTTCACGGTACAACATGGATATAGAGTATTTTGTGCGTTTAACTGTATGAATCCATGAAGGTAATCAATACATTTTGATTACGGCATCACGATTCCAAATATGACCTCATGGTAACCTGATATGAAAGAAATGGATATTGAACTTGAACTTGCATATGTACCAGATGTGCCGCACCTTGCTTCTATGCGAAATGTAAGTGGGCTGAAATGGAATAATGGCCTTGTCGGAATAACGGCTACAGACATTTGGTTGCCTACCGATGAGGGATTTGAGATAGTCCCCCTGAAATCCATTGAAGTTGTTGGACATGAGATGCCTAAATATATAGTCAACCAGATATATGAAATTACCAAGCACAAAGATGTATTGGCAATTGATTATAAAAAAAAATCTGTTTTCAGTTCCGCATTCGTATCTTACACCATGTTATTTGCAGGAGACTCCAAGAATATTGCGAAATTATCAAATCATCTCATATCTCTAATTGGTTTTAAAGTTGATGCGACTTTTGCAGATCTAAAACCGGATGAGTCACGCCTATTATGTTTGATCGCAGCAGGAATGGATGACTTCAGTATGCTAAATCCAATATTCGATAATAATAAAGAAAAGTTAAATCATGCATTTATGGTGCTGAAGAAAAAAGGGTTGGTCGATGACTATGCCTCCACAACTCAACTTGGTTTTGAATATGTGGAACAGATAAAAGGCAAAGAAGGCGGGGTTATTGGCAGTAATGAAAAGGAATCTGAGGGCGATTATTCAGAGGAATCTGCTTATATCACCAATACCGACCCAACAAAAAAAATGAACAAATACTTATGGGAATATAAGGAATCATCAATTGACGGACTTGTTGCCACAAGTGAATTATTACAATGCATCCCAATTGACGATGTTGACGGAGTGGAAATTGAAGATGTGAAATTGGGGACAAAATGCTTGCAGATCCATACCAAACATGATGCCCACATTTACATAGAGCCGGAGGACAAATCAACAATATTCACTTTACGTGTTGCGTTGAATAAAAATGAAGACCCGCAACTTCGTATTTTATGTTCAATGTATTTGGGCGTAGTAAAACCGGATGAACTTGCGCACATTGTTAATATGCCCGCATCTCTCATTGAATACAAACTGGACTATCTTAAAGAAAAAGGATACATCCATTCAAACAATAAATTGTCATCCAAAGGCACGGAATTAATTCAGGACATAACATATACAAAAAAAAGTGACGACAAATCGTCAGAATTCCCGAGCTTATTGGAAAGTATCGTGGATTTCCATGATCCATCGAAATGAACTGAAAACACTACAAACGATGAATTTATGAATAATTGATTGTCATTTTGCACCATCGCGTTTTACAAGTCAATCAAATATCTGCCCTTCGATGACCTCAATACCATGATCGCCTATCCTGAATATGTGAGGTCTCATACTGTGTTTGGTTGCCCTCATCTTTCGCACACGCAAATATCTCAAAGCATCGTTTTGGTTCAACTTCATACCAAGTTCGATCAAACCATCTGCAATATATCCTTCCATGCCAGTCGTTTGCGCATTCTCACCTATACAATCGTGTTTTCCCAAAATAATAAATGAGGTTATGCCTTCTCTTCGTATATATTCAAACAATTGGTATGTCTCTCTCCTTAGTTCATGCGGCGCAGTAAACATTAACGAATACATTGCACCCAGCGAATCAAGAGCGATTGTGGAGAATTTATCGCCGAATCTTTTCTTATACATTTCAACTGTTTTTGCAATGAAGTCAATTATATCTATTTTTTCATCACTATAATCCATACGGTAATCGCTTATATCAGCGATCATAAGATTCTTGGATGATTTTATACCCATAGATTCCATGTTTTCAACGTGACTTTGTTTGCTTTGTTCAAGTATTATATACAGACCAAACTCACCCGATTGCTCAAGATAGTTCGACATCAGAGAATATGTGAAACCGGATTTCACAGTGCCCTCACCGCCTGTAATTATAACAACACTTTTTTTTGGTATGTCAGTATCAAATACTTGATTAAGTCCATCAATAGAATCTATAAATCTCATTATTTTTTGTCACCCATATGCTTAAAGCACACTATGACTTTATAAACTTTATTATTCAAGACTTGATACACACATCTAATCTACAATTTGTTTATGCTTAATATTGTATATATGTTTGTTTGGTGTTGTTTATAATACATGAATACAATAAGTATATTGTTTCAAATCAATACCATTTTTTGAAAAAAATTGGGGCTTGTCAGTGGAACATATTGATGACATAGAAAAAGAAGATAATAAATTTGATCTGTCATACGTACTTGACGTGTCAAAGGTTCTCTCTGATAAAAGTTCTGTCGACATAGAATGGTTAAAGGGAGTAATAGAGATTGCAAATGATAAAATGTGGATACCGGACGATTCCGGATGGGAAATAATTCCACTTAGTTCAATTGAATTGATTGGACGTAAAATGCCGGCTTCAGTTGAAACCCAACTCATGCATGCTACAAAATATTCTAATTTTTTAGTTATTGACCACATAAAAAAATCAATGTTTAGCGGAAGTCACCTGACAGTTACTACGGTATTTGGAGGAACTGCGGCAGACATCAGACAATTTAAGAATTATCTTTTAGAATTACTTGGGTTTAGCGCCAGTGGAACTGGTGAAGAACTGGAGTCTGAAGAAATCCGTTTGTTATGCCTGATTGAATTCGGGGTGAAAGATGTTGATGTGTTGCTCCCGATATTTGACAGTAACCAGATACTGTTGAACCATGCATTCAAAGTTTTGAAAAATAAAGAATATGTTGATGACAATGCGAACATTACACCACAAGGATTGGAGTATGTAGAAAACATAAAAAGTCAGGCCGGGGAAAAACTTGGAAAAGATGTCAACACGGCATTTGAAAGCGTTACACGCCATTGGAAACATGCACGTAACGCCAAACAAACAAAACCAATGAACAAAGTTGTCTGGAAAAAAGAGCACTCAGCCCTGTTAGGAAAAGTGTCTACTGAAGCATTATGGCAGTACATACCAATAAAAGACATTAAGGATATTAAAATTGAGGAGAATGATGTAGGAAACCTACATTTGTATATTAGAACAAAGACCGGAATATGCATTGATGTTGAACCTCTGGAAAAATCAATTGGTTTTGCACTTTATGGGATGCTGGACAAGAGTGAAGACATGCGTTTTCGCATAATAGATTCAATGTATTTAGGAATTGTAGATCACAATATTGCTGCACATGTGCTTGGGATTGAACTCCCCGTCATTGAACAAGACATAAAAAGTATGGTGGAAGATGATTTGATCGATCCAGACAATAACATACTGCCAATGGGTATGAATGTGGTGAGAGATAATTTCATGCGTTACAACATCAGTGAATAGATCTTAAAAATACGACAATCGTTGTTGATTTCTTCAATTATATTTATACTGTAAATACATAGAAGACATGTTTTGAACATACGATTTGCCAACTTTAGCAAAAGTTTGACATGTTTCTTTCCGAACCATTTGTCCAAAGATTTCAAAAACCACAATCATCCGACATTATTCAATGTTTAAGAAAAAGATGTGTGAAAAATTTCATTACAAATTGACATTTGTTTCACTTTTGCTTGAATTTACATGTTATGGTTCCACATAATCGAATATTGATTTTGTGACATATTTTTCAGTTTTATCTTTTACTCTAATGGGATCCATATTTGTTTGAAAAGATGATTTCGAGTTCATATAATCTGTATTGTTATTGTCACTTTTTTGATCAATGGCATACTTGCTTAATGCAAATGAACTTTGTTGACCAGACACTTCCTGATTCAATAACTTATCTTTTACATTTTCCATTTTGGTCTTTACCAGATTTATATCATTGTCATTTTCAAGTACAACATCAGCTCGTTTTTCTGTAATTAATTGAGCATTACCGTGTGTATTTTCATTTTCAATTAGATTTTCCGGTGGCTTCACTACAATAAGAGCTCGATCTTGTTTCTCGCAAAATCGTACAGTATGCATTGTACCCCCATTGGTCTTAGTTTCTACAACAAGTACACCTAATGACAGTCCACTTTGTATTCGGTTGCGAGATACAAAAAAACTTCGATTGCTCAGTGTACCCCACGGATATTCTGAGATCAGTGCCCCATTATTTTCAAGTATGTTGTCAGCAAGCTGTTTATTTACACTGGGATAAATAGTATTCAAACCATGAGCTAAAACTGCTACTGTTAATCCATTAGACCCCAAAGCTCCTTTATGTGCAGCCGAATCAACACCTTTAGCCAAACCACTTACTACCACATATCCTTCCTTTGCGAAAGATTTACCATACTTTTTTGCTTGAGATGAACCAAAACTTGTTGGATTTCTGGTACCAACAATTGCGATACAGTCTTTATTCAAAGCATCAATATTGCCTTTGACATGCAATAATGTCGGTGGGTCTGGAATTTGTAAAAGGTTTTTTGGATAATCCGAACTGTCTTTTGCTATGATTTGGATATCATGTTGCAGTGAGATATCCCATATTTCATGAGCTTTGTCCCAACCAATTTTAGCAGTTTGAATGTCAGGCACAGATATCCGTCCAAATTTTGTTTTTGCTTCATTAAGTATTTCAAGCAGATCAGATGGAGTATCAGGCTCAAGATGATTAGGTAGTGAAAGAACCTTTTTAATGGTTTCTGCACCAATTCCAGATATTTTTTGTAATGCCAATATCGATATTGCTTGCATGATAATTACACCGATTATTTAAAACTGGGTATGTCCAAGTGCTATTGCTGCGACCAATATGGCACCGACCTCTTTTAATTTTTGTCTGCCAGCATTCAACGAATTTCCTCTCGTTGCCACATCATCAAGTAGTAAAACTTGTTTACCTTTGATTATTTTCTCATTAACAATATTAAGAGAATCGAGTTCTTGTTCCAGACTACGCCTTTGATTTGACGTGTGATTTGGTTCCATAGTTCTATTTCTTATTATTACATTTGTCCCATCAATTATAGGAAGTTGACACAATCGCATTGCCACTGTTCTTATCCCCGAATCTGCAAGTCCCTTTTCACTACTTGGAATTACACAGATCACATATTCTTCATTGTCATTGAGAATATCACGTAGTTTATTTGTAAAATATTCAATTGCATCGGGTTTCTGCTTTTTAACATTAAGAATTTGATTTGAGAATTGATCGAAATTTGGATTTGTCCCCTTCCTCCATGGATGATATTTACCCAATGTTTGATTTGAATTCAAAGCTCTTGTATATTTTCCAGATTCACGAAATATTCGGTAATGAGATGATATTGGTATCTCAGGCATAATAATGTTGCTTGGTGAATAATGCCTACAATCATTACATCGATAAGGGTATATTCCTAATTTATCACGCCGCACCCCACATCCATATACACCATCACCTCGATTTTTATCATTTTGATTTGATGTGAAATGGTTGCCAGGCAACTTTAAATATTTACATTTATACATATTTTAAACCCATCACCATTAGATTTTTTATTACGATATATGTGTAATCAAATATATCAAGGTGACCCAAGCGGGGTGAAAGTATTCATTTTAAAAAAGTACTTATTAAATCGTGATAGTACGTATGCTGGAATCTACAATGAAAATAAAATCCCTCGACCTGTCGGAAAATATTATACAATTCTACCTAGATTCCGGCATCGAAAAACTCTATCCCCCGCAAGCCGAAGCAATCGAGAAAGGACTCCTGGACAACAAAAACATCCTCGCTGCAATTCCCACAGCATCCGGCAAGACGCTTCTTGCAGAACTCGCAATGCTAAAATCGATCGCAAACGGCGGCAAGACATTATACATAGTGCCGCTTCGCGCGCTGGCATCTGAAAAATATGATCGGTTCAAGGAATTTGCACCGCTTGGAATTAAGGCTGGCATCTCGACAGGGGATTTTGAATCAAGAGACGAATGGCTGGGTGTGAACGACATCATTGTTGCGACTTCAGAAAAGACCGACTCGCTTCTGCGTAATGAAACCTCATGGATGCAGGACATCACGACCATCGTGGTTGATGAGGTGCACCTGCTCGATTCCGCCAATCGGGGACCGACCCTTGAGGTCACGATCGCAAAACTCATGAAACTAAACCCGGGTGCCCAGATCATTGCGCTTTCAGCCACTGTCGGAAACGCACAGGAAGTGGCGGACTGGCTCGGTGCAAATCTGGTGCTCAGCGAATGGCGACCAACAGACCTGCACGAGGGTGTATTCTATGGAGATGCGATCAATTTCAGTGACTCGCAAAAACCGATCAGGCAGACAACAGGTGACGCTGCGGTAAACCTTGTTCTTGACACACTCAATGATGGCGGACAGTGTCTTGTGTTTGAGAGCAGCCGCCGCAATTGTACAGGTTTTGCAAAGACAGCGAGCCGAAATGTCGCAAAAGTGCTCAGTGAAAATGAAAAGGTGGCACTGGATGAGATTGCAAACGAGATACTGGACTCCGGGGAGACCGAGACCGCCCAAGTACTGGCAAAATGTGTTAAAGGCGGTGCAGCATTTCATCACGCAGGGTTGAACTCAGACCATAGGAAATTGGTTGAGGATGGATTTCGGCAGAACAAGATCAAAATTATATCAAGCACACCCACACTTGCAGCAGGGTTGAACCTGCCTGCAAGACGTGTTATCATCAGGAATTACAAGCGGTACGATCCTAACTTTGGAATGCAACCGATACCTGTTCTTGAATACAAACAAATGGCAGGCAGGGCAGGACGACCACATCTTGACCCTTATGGTGAATCAGTGCTCCTTGCACGTTCTTATGATGAGTTCACGGATGTTTTAGAGCATTATGTCGATGCCGATGCAGAAGATATCTGGTCAAAACTCGGAACCGAAAACGCACTCAGGACGCATGTGCTATCCACCATTGTAAACGGATTCGCATCGACACGCGAGGGACTGATGGGGTTCATTGGCCTGACCTTCTTTGCGCACCAGCAGGAGACATGGAGCTTAAAAGGCATAGTTGATGAATGTCTTGAATTTTTGATCGGGCATGACATGATCATTGATGATAATGCATTGGTTCCGACAAAACTGGGCAAGGTTATTTCAATGATGTATATTGACCCGCTTTCAGGATCGACCATCATTGATGGATTGAAGAAAGCAAATATTGTCACAGACCTGACCCTGCTTCACCTGGTATGCAGTACACCCGACATGCGGCAATTGTATATGCGCTCAGCCGATTATGAGATCATTGACGATTTTGTGATGACACATAGTGACGAGTTTGCCCACATCCCGAGCAAATCCAAATCTATGGATTATGAATGGTTCATGGGAGAGGTCAAAACCGCCTTGTTGATGCTTGACTGGATAAATGAAGTTTCATCCGATAAGATCACAAAAAAATTCGGGGTTGGTGAAGGTGATATCCACGCATTTTCCAATACTGCCGAATGGCTCATGCATGCAACTGCACAACTTGCAAATCTCACGGGTGCATCTGGGGCAGACAAAGCCTACGAGCTTGAAAAACGTATAAAATACGGTGCAAGCCCTGAACTTGGTGAACTTGTCGGAATTCGGAATGTTGGACGTGTTCGTGCACGTAAATTATATGATGCGGGCTTTAAGTCCAAAACTGAACTTAAGCAAGCTGACATTACAGTGATATCTGAAATTGTAGGACCTAAGACCGCAGAGAAGATTCTCACTCAACTTGGAGTTACATTTGAAGAAAGAACGAGTGGAACTGTGGTTGAATCAAAGACCATGGATTCGTTGTTGGATGATGGTCAGAAAACGTTCAATGATTTTAACTGATCATGTGTTAGTTTTAAACATAATGTGTACATATCAGAAGCAGAAACGCAAAACAAGAGACGATGATCATGCTGTACAAACACTTATCCGATGTTACCGATGCAGAGATGGAAAAATTGCTCTACCGTGGCGGAGAACTTGCAGACGTCAATGAGACCGTGTCATCCATACTCGATGATGTGAGGGAAGAAGGCGACAGTGCCCTGATACGTTATACTGAACAATTCGATGGTGCAAAACTTCAAATTACAAACATCGAAGTCACAAAAGAGGAGATCGATGAGGCTGTGAACAAACTCGATGATAAATTCCTGCAGCACCTTGAAATTGCAGCAAAAAATATACGCACGTTCCATACTGCACAAATGCCGCAAAGTATGTGGTTTATCGAAATTGCACCGGGTATCGAACTCGGGCAAAAAGTCACACCGCTTGGCAGTGTCGGTGCATACATTCCTGGAGGTCGGGCATCCTACCCTTCAACCGTGCTGATGACAGTGATACCTGCAAAGGTTGCTGGTGTGAAGAATATTGTCATGTGCACTCCACCGCAAGCCGATGGTAGTGTGAACCCGCTTACTCTTGCTGCTGCGAGGGTAACAGGTGTTGATCATGTTTACAAGATCGGTGGAGTTCAGGCTATCGGTGCTATGGCATATGGCAGCGAGACTGTGATGGGAGTTGACAAGATTGTGGGTCCGGGTAATGTATATGTAACTGCCGCCAAGATGCAGGTTCGGGAAGAGGCTGAGATAGATTTCCCTGCCGGACCCAGTGAAGTGCTTATCATAGCCGATGATTCGGCAGACGGAAAAATGGCAGCATCCGACATTATCGCACAGGCAGAACATGATCCAAATGCGGTGTCTGTGTTGATAACGACCTCCACATCCCTTGCAGAGAACGTTCGGGACGAAGTCATCCGGCAGGCTGAGAATACCAAACGGCGCGAGATCGTGGATGCATCACTCAATAATGCTGCCGTGATTATTGCAGATTCCATGTCTATATGCATAGATTTTGCAAACGAGTTCGCATCAGAGCATCTTGAGATAATGGTCAGTGATGCAGACTCGGTTCTTGACAGGATCGAGAATGCAGGTTCCATCTTTGTCGGTAACTATGCACCTGTATCGGCAGGAGATTATGCATCAGGAACAAATCATGTACTCCCAACAGCCGGATATGCAAAAGTGTATTCAGGGCTCAATATCAACCACTTTGTCAAGTACTCAAGTATCCAGAGAATCGGGAAAGATGGACTAAACGGCATCAAGGATACCATTATAGCACTTGCAGAAGAAGAAGGACTAACTGCGCATGCCGATGCAGTGAGAGCCAGATTCGAAGACTGAATTTGCATAATTCTTCATGTCAATCGGTAATTATTTAATAGGTGAGCACATACAATACTTTATTAAGTTCAGTTTGTGTTATAAATATTAAGTAAAGGACTGGGGCAATCAAATGAAAATAAGAGTAGTTAGTTCAAGAGAAGAGATTCCAAACCTAAACCAAAATGAGAAGGTCATACACCTTGCATTCAGACCATCGAACACAGACATTTTTACACTTGTGCAGACTTGTCCAAAAGTTGAGGTTATCCAACTTCCGGGTTCATACAGGCGCACAGTATCGAAATCGATCGAGATGTTCATGGAGATGCAAAACATCAAACTGATTGAAGGTGACGTTTGGGGACACAGAAAAGATATCAACGAATATTACACCACCTCGCCTGCAATCACTGACAAGATCAAAGAGTTAAAGTCAGAAGGTATTTCTGATGAGAAAATTGCTGACAAACTGTCACGCGAGGGAAAACTCAACAAGGATATGCTGCTCTATATGCTGAGCAAGTAGATAATCTTTTGAAGTCGGATTTATTTCGAGTCTGTAAAACATCAAAGGCAACAAGAGATTTACGGATTGAACAATTCAATCCAATATCTCTCACTTTTTTGTAGTATATATTTTTAGATTATGCTTTTAGGTGCAACAGGAAAAACTATTTTGATTCCCTACATACCTCTGCATCTTCAAGCGCGGCATCACGCAGCCTTTTCCTCAGATCAGGCATTGCGGCAAGTGCCCGGGTCCAATCCGGCAGGAGTATTCCTGATGGATTATTCAGGAAATCCTTACCTGTATCCATTATAACTTCTGAAAATGAATCAACGTATGTCTCTTCCATGTGCCTGTTGTAATGCAATCCATTACAAAGGGCATCTGCATGATATTGTCTTATCAGATCCTGTGAAAGACGTTTGTACTTGACCTGTATGCTGTGTAAGAATGATTCAGATATCGGAGTATTTGTGGTCTCTGTGACAATTCGAAGGAGTGTTGTCATTATATCCCGTATCATCTTGAAAAGTCCTTCACTTGTATCAGCACTTACCTCCTTATGCTTATGGTCATAATATCCCAGGTCGGTCTGACATATCTTTTTTAGTGTCGTGTTCCTGTAAACCTCTGCTAAAAGTCCAACCTCAAGTCCCCAATCTCCCGGGATCCTTATATTCAGTGCAAGATCACTTCGCATTGCAAATTCACCTGATAGTGTATATTTGAATGCATCAAGATATTGCAAGACATCTGACTCGTACTTTAGATTTCTCTGAAGAGTCTCGATCATTGGACGGACAAGAAGACGAAACACCCTGCCGTGCATGATATGGTTTTCCATATCAATTCTTGCATAATATCCTTTATTGAACATAAAATTAAGTTCAGGCTCAATGATCGGATACAACAATTTCACTGGCAGGTCTTTTGAATATGTAGAAATATCGGCATCATGGAGCGCGATTGCATATGCTTTAAGACTTGCCACACCAATGGCAATCCAGACATCCTTTCCTTTTCCGCTGAATTGCGTCACATCAAGTTCTTTTTCTTTTAATTCTTCAAGTATTCCCGTTATCCGGGGACCATTGCACCAAATAATCAGATGAGGCTGTTTCAAACGCCTGAAAAAACGCATTACTGTTTTATACTGATGAATATCATCAGCCGCAAGGGCAATTACAATCTGCTTGGCACATTCGCATTCATTCAACTGGTCAACGATATGTGTAAGTGGCTCGTTCTCCACTTCCTCATACAACATCGGAATAACTATGACAGATGGGCGTACAAGTGATAAGTCATGGAGTCTCCTACTCATCTTTTTTTTATCTATACAAAAATTATGAATTGTAGTTACGCGTTCCTGATTAAAATCCATATTATTACACCCGATTTTTATTAAAGTGCAGACAGTGCTTATTACGCCTATTTTATCTTATTTGCTGTTGTAGCAAATTTATTTCTACTCACTTTAACTGCAATTAATCATCACAATCATAATATTATTATATAAGTCATACATTATAAAAGTAACTTCCAGTTAATTATTGTACTGTATACTGCTCACAGTTCAAAATTCAGGAATTTTTACAATATACTATTTATTATATCAAATCATTAAACTGGAAAAACACAATTATAGAGGATTTGTAATAACATGATCAATAAATACGGAAAAGTGTATCTTGTCGGTTCAGGTCCGGGTGACCCTGAACTTTTAACAATGAAAGCTCGCAGGCTTATTGATACTGCGGATGTCGTGATATACGACCAGCTGCCTGGTAAGGCGATTCTTGATTCAATCCCGCAGAATACCGAAAAGATCGATGCCGGTAAATTTGCAGGGGACCACAAACTTTCACAGTGGGAAACAAACGAACTGATCATTAAAAAAGCAAAAGAAGGCAAGATGGTAGTTCGATTAAAGGGCGGCGACCCATACATGTTCGGACGTGGCGGCGAGGAAGCGGAAGTGCTTGTTGAAGCCGCCGTCGAGTTTGAAGTGGTGCCAGGCATAACATCTGCGATCGCTGCACCTGCCTATGCAGGCATTCCGGTGACGCACCGAGACCATGCATCAATGGTAACGTTCATAACAGGACATGAAGACCCTACAAAAGATGAAACTGCCCTCGATTGGGAGACACTTGCAAAGTTTGATGGTACGATCGTTATCTTCATGGGTGTCAAGATGCTTGGACGCAATACCGGAGAACTCCTGAAATTCGGAAAGGACCCAAAAACACCTGTTGCACTTATTGAACGTGGAACACGTCCAGACCAGCGCGTTACGATTGGAAACCTTGAGACCATCACAGATATTGCAAAAGAGCAGGGCGTGAAAGCACCTGCGATCACGCTGATCGGGGATGTTGTCAAACTTCACGAGATACTTGGTGCACAGATCGTACAGTAAATAACTGCACTTTTTCAAAATAACGACGACAAATGATAGATTGGAGCCACATGTCTAAATATAAACTTAAACCTAAACCAGTACTTGCCATCATGCGCCCTGTGAGTTACATTGAGGAGTCCGTGAAACTCGCGGAATCACTCGGATTTGAGGCGGTCGCAGTCCCGATGATCGAGGTCGTTGACAAAGTGGATAGTGGGTTTGATGGTTTTGTAAGACGCGTGATCGAAGGTGAATCTGATTACGTGATATTTACCAGTGCAAATGGCATTGATTTTACGCTCAGTAAAATTCCTGATGGAGAACGTGATTCGTTTATCGATGCCCTTAAGAAAATAAACACCATCGCAATCGGTCCAAACACTCAAAAAGCACTTCAAAAACTTGGAATTAACGACTCAGGCATGCCTGACGTGTACAGTTCCGGTGGACTTGTCGAGTACCTGTGTCCTGATGTAAGTGGTAAAACAATTGACATCGCACGGAGTTCTTACGGCGCACAAATCCTGATATCAGGATTGGAAAAATGTGGCGCATTGGTGTTTGAGACACAAGTTTACACTCTTGGAATGCCGGATGGGGATGAACAGAAAGGACTTATCGAACTTGCAGTTTCGGGAAAGATTACGGTCTTTGCATTCACAAGTTCCATGATGATACGTAATTTCTTTGCAAATGCGGATGCGATGGGTGTCGGTGAGCAGATTGTAAATGTATTGAATGATTCCACTGTTGCAGCAATTGGAATTCCTACGGCAGATACGTTAAACAGCTATGGAGTCGAAGTTGAGGTCATACCTGACAAATATACATTTGAAGCACTTGTCAACAAAGTGAAGGAACATATTTCGAATTGACTTTGACGTAAATGGTATTTATTTGGTGATGAAAATTGAATGATCTTATTATCGGTGATAAAGCGATTGGATACATACAACAACATTTAAGGGATGAGAATGCTAAAGCAATGCGTATATTCATAGGTGGGGGAGGTTGCTGTACACGACTTGAGATTACACCTGTGGAAAAAGCACTTGTGGGCGATGTTACTTATGAAAGGGGCGGCGTGACAATACATGTGGATAAGGCTCTGGTTGAAGGTGCAGCTTCGATCGAGATCGGATTTGATGAAAAACGAGGATTACTCATAGATTTGAACTAAGCTTAAACTTAAACTTAAACTTAAACTTAAAATTAAACTTAAATTAACTTGAACGATATTACTATAATTACAATTTCAATTATAGATTAGGAGAATAACGATGATCGGAATTTCAAAACTTTACTGTGGGACTGTGGAACCATCAGATGCGCTGAGGTATGAGCGTGATTCAAGTAAATTGCCTTCGCATCTTTTGCAGTTCTCAAAGGACAAAAAGCCTGTTGTGGTTTGGAATATGGGCAGGCGCTGCAACCTCAGATGCGTGCACTGTTATGCCCAGTCCAAAGACATTGAGTATGAGGACGAACTGACCACAGAGCAGGGCAAGGAACTGATCGATGACCTGACTGAATTCGGTTCACCAGTGATTCTTTTCTCAGGCGGGGAACCAACCATGCGAAAGGACCTTCCTGAGCTTGCAGAGTATGCAAAATCTAAGGGAATGCGCGCTGTGATCTCTACGAACGGCACACTTATCGATGAGAAAATGGCAAAGGTGCTGAAGAAGATAGGTTTGTCGTATGTGGGTATTTCACTTGATGGCGTGAGGGAAACCAATGATAAGTTCAGGGGCGTTCCCGGTGCGTTCGATGCGGCAATGGATGGGCTTCGCAACTGCATGAAGGAAGATATCAAGGTGGGACTTCGTTTTACCATCAACAAGAAGAATATGGCGGATATTCCTGCGATATTCGATATTATCGAAGAGGAAGGCATTCCCCGTGTTTGTTTCTACCATCTTGTGTACGCGGGACGCGGCACAAAACTTGTGGAAGATGACTTGACACATGAAGAAAGTCGCAAGGTGCTAGATCTTATTATGGACAGGACAAAAGCATTGCATGACAAGGGCATGCCTGTTGAGGTTTTGACTGTGGACAATCATTGCGATGGTCCATACGTATACCTGCGTCTGCTAAAAGAGGATCCTGAGCGTGCCAAGGAAGTGTATGACCTGCTTATGATGAATCAGGGCAATTCTACCGGCATAGGCATTGGTTGCGTCTCATGGGACGGTTCCGTACACCCTGACCAGTTCTGGAGACATTATTCATTTGGCAATGTCAAGGACAGGAAATTCAGTGAGATCTGGACCGACACAAGCGATGAACTTATGGCGGGTCTTAAGGATCGCAAGCCGCTTATCAAGGCAAATGCAGACAGGTGTGCGAAATGTAAATGGTTAGAGATCTGCAACGGCAATTTCCGTGTCCGGGCAGAGGCGATTTACGACAATGTGTGGGCAGACGACCCTGCATGTTATTTGACGAAGGAAGAGATCGGGTACTACGACGAATAGTTGTTAATTTGGGTGCAAGGTGGGGCTTTGGTTCCTGCCTTTGATGTTTCTTTTTTCATAGTATATATTTTAAATATATAGTGCGAGTTAATTCGACCGAAGGGAGAATTTTCTCGCATATTTTTTTCGTTTCTCTTTGCCGGAGCATAGTTATGAGTTTTTGCAATAAGATCATCAAAAAATATCACAGCATCTTGAGTCAAACGTTGCGACAGCACACCCGACCGTAAGGAAAGATTCTCTTGTCGTGTATTGAGGCTGTCCAACAATCCAAAATCACAGATAAAAGAAGGACAAATATGGCTTTAAATCAATAAATAAGGTTTTATTTTATCGTCCACAGCAATTATTAGACAGCCTCTATTATATGTAAGATTATAATACCACATAATTTCGTATTTAATTGATAGGGAATTTCGATAGAAATCCTCGATGAATTTGGGCACTTTATAGAGAGTCAGTGGCATGAAAATGCGCCGCCTGCGGCGGTTATATTGGTTTTGGATTCAACTAAACAAACACCATCAAACTATCAATATTTTCTGCACTTCCCCTTAACAAAAATAACCGAAACCCCACGCTTATCCAGTTTTTCATTTATTAATTCAAGTAGAATTCCACTCACACCCGCATCAATATCAAAACTCGAAACATCCGCAACCCCCGCACGCACGACATCGGTCAGGTCAGGAACATCCTGTCCGCCTGTCATTGCAGCAACCTTGTTCGCAAGTACGATAACCACCACATCAAACCCGCAGTGAACAGCATTGATGAGCCCAACGATCCCTGAATGCGCCAGACCAAAATCACCTATGACCGCAATTCCTTTTTTCTCGAACCCGCACGCAACTGCTATGGATGAACCCAGGGCAAAGCCCGTGTCTACCGCTTCCAGTGGCGCGGGAGCGCTGCGTACCGAACAACCGAGGTCGCCTGCGACCATCACGTCAAGGCCATGCAGAATGTGATACAAAGGCATGTATGGACAATCATCGCATATCGAACGCACTCCTCTGCCAGCGATCGTCTGGATGTCGGTGTATTTCACCACCGTGTCGTTATTGATGCGGTCAAGTGCATATTCAATATGCTCGACATCGACCTGCCCGTATGGGAGATGTCCTGTTTTTTTCCCCAATACGTTATCAAGTACGCATAGATGAGATTCAATGAACGCTTCGGTTTCCTCAACAATAAGGACGCGCTTGTGTGCCTTCACAAATTCGCGCACGGTATTGAAAGGGATCGGGTTCACCATGCCAAGTTCGAGATGTGAAACATTGGTGCGCGTGTCCAGAACATTGGCGACCAACGCGGAAGGATAGCCTGATGAGATGATGCCAACATCTCCACTTTGCGTCGTGAACCTGTTGAAAGGTGTATGTTCTGCTTCTTCCACAAGTTTGGGGTAAGACTCAATGTGCAATTTTTCGTGTTTTCCTCGCATTGTGATCGACCATATTGACCTATCAAAAACCACTTTGTGTGTATCATGCTGCGACCTCTTTATTCTCACAATCGCACCTTCGCTTATCTGCAGTCTGTGTGTGATCCTGATGATTACAGGTGCGCTGACCTGCTCAGATAGTTCAAATGCCTTTACAACAACACTGTATGCGTCCTGCGGTGTTGATGGATCATATACTGCGACCTCAGCGATCTCACCATACCATCGGGAATCCTGCTCATTCTGGGAAGCGGCAACTCCAGGGTCATCGCCTGCAAATATTACCAGGCCTGCACCGATCGTGTGTGTTGCGGATGTTACCAGAGGGTCTGACAATACGTTCATGCCAACGTGTTTGGTTAGTACGAGCGCACGTCTGCCCGACATCGATGCACCCAGTGCACTTTCAAGCGCGACCTTCTCATTTGTCATCCATTTTGCATCGATGGTCGTATTTGTATTCACATCCACGTCAACATTCACATCTGTGTTGTTTTTCAAAAATCTATCCATCACAGCAGTAATGGGATAACCGGCAACTGCCGTGACAAGCGAAACGTTGCTGTCAATGGCTGCAAGATATAATGCTTCAAGTCCTGTTGTGATCGTTGTTGTCGGTGTCATTTGCATAGTTATTGAATCAAGCTATTTGGACAGGTTTAGTTATGGGATGCGCCGCCTGCGGCGGTTTCCACGTTTTTTGATTTCGGTTAAACAAATATGGACCAATTATCACAACAATTCCGCATCTCGCCTGATGGACTCATCAGGTCGGGCAAACCACGGCAGTGCGGCAAGAGCACCAATGACCCCATTGCCGTCAAGCCAGATCTCAACCCCATGGTCTTTTGCATACTCCATGGCAAAGTCGTGGGTGAGTTCACCGCTGCGGCATTTTTTACTGTATTCGTAAACATTGTTCGCTTCAAAATCCGAAAGAACAACCATTCCGGTCTCATCGGAAACACTATACTTTAAAAGCGCCTCAGCGAGCTCCTGCAGAAGTTCCTCTTTCGTTTCACTGCTCACACATCCGAATTCCAGCACTGTGGATACGCAGTTCTGAGTCTTTGCGGCAACCGGAAAGAGTTGTACAAGTGAATGTGACAGGTATATCGAATCGCTGCAACTGAGCTGGCTTGCTATATTGTGGGTCAATGACCATGTCGCACCTTCTTCTTTGGTATCGGTATCATCAATACCGATCAACACGCGCTCACGCCTTGGTACTGTGATCGTACCTTTTGCTGCGCGCCCGCCACCGGATTCGGTCATATCAGCCCGCAACACACCATCGGCTGTTACCCTGCATTTGGTTGCACCTACTCCGCCACCTCCAAGACCTGCATAGGTGATCTTGACCTCATTGCCTTCCACAAGCACAGACTCGATACCTGCGGCGGCAGTGGAAGCCTCAAGTTTAAGTTCGGATGTACCAACCTTTACAAGATACCTGAGCATATCCCCAACTGCCCTGGTTTGCAAGACAAGTGGTGCATGGGAATAATGGTATCTCGACCATGCTGCGCCGCTGTAACAATTCGTGTGTTCTATGATCTCTGCAAATTCGTTATTGGAATCGCACACCGCGTATATTCCTTTGTACGGTATCGTATATGGGTCATTAAGGGTTACTTCTCTCATCTGTTCCTATTCTATATGCAACCGTTTAAATGTTTTGTTGAATAGCGGGAAATAACGACATTTTTACGCATCTTACCTAACCAAACCCTCATCTTTTAGGCTGACATACCGTCCATCCCCTATTATCACATGGTCAAGCACATCTATACCAAGGAGTTTGCCGCCTTCGATAAGTTTCTCTGTGACCGCAATGTCCTCTTTGCTTGGTGTGGGATCGCCGGATGGGTGATTATGTGCAAGAATTACGGATGCGGATGATTCCATAAGTGCGGATTTGAATATCTCACGCGGATGCACAATGTTAGCATTCAATGTACCTACCGAAACAACCTCTTCGCGCAGGATCTGGTTCTTGGTATCAAGAAAGAGCGCGGTCAGTTTTTCCTTTTTCAGTTCACGCATCTTTGGATACAGGAGGGAATGAACATCGGCAGGCGACCTGATCTTTCGTATGGGTTCGTCGGTAAATGTTTCGAGTTTTCTTGCAAGTTCGAATATGGCAGCGATCTGAGTCGCTTTTGCAGGGCCGATCCCATGTATCTCTGTGAGTTTTGTTACATTTGCCTGGCTCAACTGCTTGATATTATATTCAGACAGGATGCGGGTGGACATGTTCACTACGTTTTCTTTACTTGAACCTGTGCGCAAAATGATCGCAAGAAGTTCGGCACTTGAGAGATTCTCTGCACCATATTTTATCAGCCTCTCGCGTGGGCGTTCTTCTTGAGGCATGTCATGGATCTTTATTTTATATTCACTCATAGGCGAGATGAACAATGTGCATACATGATAAAATAATCGATTTATTGAGGTTAAGATTTTAAAGTGGTGAACACAATGTAATAGTAGTGAGTCTAATGATCGGATGAATATCCTATTAGATACTGCGACGACTACTAAATATGCCTAAATTACCACAAGCAAGTGGGGACAAGCATGTGTCAGCTTTTGAGGCGGCTGGCTGGTAAGTGAACCATATTTGACCAACGAAGAATATCTGAAATATTTTCATGGAAGATGAGAATTTGGAGATGCACCGCCGCTCCACGCTTGTTGTTTAGTCACACAGTACGCTTGCGGTTTTTGATATGATGAAACAAGTTCGATATGGCTACAAAATTACACAGGAGGTATCCAACATTATTAAATCATCCATAGAAACGCAATTGGTTGAAACCAAAAATGAACTTGAGGGTATGCTTGCCTATCCGGATGAAGAATTGATCGACATCATTAAAGAGGTAGGATTCGAATGCGACCTCTGTGGGCGCTGCTGCACGAATGAATTCAATGACCATGTATTTCTGCTGGACAAGGACACGGCTTGGCTGAAAAAGATCGACCCATCAGTGATCGTGCCAGCACCATATTATGAGTTTTGCGACCAAAACGGCAGGTTCTATGTGTCAGGCTATGCGTTAAAAACCAAGCCGGATGGTTCATGCACATTCCTGACAAATGGTCGCTGCAAAATATACGACTCCCGTCCGAGCATTTGTAGGTTGTATCCATATATGTTACACTACGAAGCCGATGAGGGTGACAAACTTGAGTGGCGCCAGATAGGCGGTTTGAATGAACACGGGAACTATCATACAGACATCGATGACGATGAGTGCAAGAGGATCGCAATAGACATCAAAGAGTACGAGGCCGGATATCTCAACCAGAAGATCGCATTCTTAAGTGCGGTCGATGAACATTTCAAGAAAGAAGGGTTGAGGCATGTACAGGGAGTATATGATCGTGAGATGAGGCGGTTCAAAAAAGGCGGGGAGATCGAGGTATTTGTATTCTTTGATGGGGAGTTTGAGAGTGTGAAATTGACGCAGGGTTCTAATTAAAAGCATGTGGTTTTCTGTGTGGGAGTGCGGATCATAACGAAATGACAAAAAAGTAGATGTGCTAAACAAGTGTAAATGCATTGATTTTTAACCCGCACATGAACTAAAAACATTGAATTTTAAACCACGTGTGAATTAAAAACATTGAATTTTAAACCACGTGTGAATTAAAAACATCGATTTTTAACCCACGAGATGTTGTGCAAATTTATAGAAAAACGGTATTTGCTTAGCGTTTTTTGACGCCGATTCAATCCGCCGCAGGCGGCACACCCCACCATTAACGATAAAATGCTTATATTTTCTCAATACTAAATATATTCGCTGTTGATGATGTATTCCAACATTGCTAAGAAAACCTTCGCTAATGATTTAGTTCATTCATATTAGTATGTATGAAATATGCCGCCTGCGGCGGTTGCATCGGTTTTAGTTTCAGAAAAAAGCCCCCTCATTCCCAAACCCCTGTCAATTTCCCATCAAGCGCCATCCTGCCAAGAGTTCGTTTGACATCCCTGCCAACTTTTGAAGGCATCACATCTGCATACGGAGTATCAGGCAGGGGTGTCAGATAGTGCGCTCGCACACTGCCACCTTTTTTGCTGATAAATTTTATGAGTTTTAAACTGTCCTGCTGGTCTTCTTCAGTTTCATCTGGATAACCAAAAATGAAATCAACATTTGGCGTTATTCCATGGCTTGTGCACCGTTCAACTGCTGTGATTACATCATCGACGGTATGTCCTCTCCGCATTTCCTTGAGCATCCTGTCACTGCCGGACTGCGCACCGAGGCTGAGTGTTTCGTTGGTGCAGTACTGGACAATCATCTCCAGCGCCTCATCAGTGACAAATTCGGGTCGCACTTCAGATGGGAATGTGCCAAAATATATTTGTTTGTCTTCCATTTTGTTAAGAGTCGAAAGCAGTTTTTCAACCTTGTCAAAATGAGGATGTATTCCATCACTACCATACGCAAAAGCGTTCGAGGACGTAAACCTCAGGTCACTGTAATGTTTTGCACATTTTACGATCGAATCGATACTCCTGTGCCGCACCTTCTTTCCAAAAAGTCGAGGGGTCTGGCAGTATTTGCAACTCCACGGGCATCCTCTGCTAATTTCTATGGGCGCAAGAAGTGTTTTCGGGTCAAAACAGGGATAGTTGTTCAGGTCAACGTGGTCACGTTTGCCTGTAAACACTACATTGCCAATCGGATCTTTATATGCGATTCCCTTAACCCTATTTACATCTCCGCCCGATTCGAGTGTCTGTAATAGATGGGGGAGTGTTTCCTCACCCTCTCCTATCACCACGTAATCGAAATGCTCAAGTGTCTCCTCCGGTGCGCCGGAAGGATGGGGGCCGCCTGCTATGAATATCGAATCTGTAGTTGCTTTGTCCACTTCCTGAAAAACAGACTCTGTCTGTTTTGTAACGAAACTGTACAGCATAATCCCGTCTTTCGGTTCTTTCACAAGGGATGCTTTCGGAACCAGGGGGGCAAGTGCCGCAAGGCTGTACGAGTTTTTCTTGTTCCATCGAAAATAGGTATTCATCTCGTCTCCTGTGTGAATGTCTGCCTGTTTCACTCGTCCGTCACTTTACTGTATTATCGTGAACGGAACAAGGGTGAAACAAAGTATCCCAAGCACGAAGGTAATGACTCCGATGGCCATCCGATTGTTGTCAAGTTCTATCTCGTCATCGAGGGGTGTGGGATGCCCTGCTGCTGCAAATAATGACAGTAACAATGCCCAGAATATCCAGATGAATCCGCTCTGTTTCGTGATAAAGGTCACATATATGCCTATAACAAGCAGTATGTATGGCATCATCGAGGAAACATATTTCGCTTTTTCACCCATCATTGCACGGAGGACATGACCGCCATCAAGTTGTCCTGATGGCAGGAGATTCAAGAGGGTGACTAACATTCCGACCCATCCAGCGAATGCCACCGGATGGATGAATTCGCCAACCGAACCTACAAGGTTTACGAGCATCTCGAAAAGGGGTGGATTTTGCAATTCTATCATCATCATATCTTGCGAGGGTGCGACTGCCGGAAGATTGAGGCCTATAATTGTGACAAAGATCGATGCTGCGAGCCCGATGAGCGGACCTGCAACACCCACATCGAACAATGCTTTCCTGCTCGGTATCGGACCCCTGTGTTTGATAATCGCTCCCATTGTCCCGATAATTGTTGGGAATGGTATGAAATATGGCAGTGATGTGTGCATTCCGTGCATTCTTGCTGCGATGTAGTGTCCCATCTCATGGGAACCCAATACTGTCATGATGGCGAGCGTAAACGGCAAACCCTGTGTGAATTGGGAGGGGTTATTGGCAAGATCAACACCAAACATTCTAGCACCTACAAACATAGTGGTAAAGATCGTAGCGATTGCAAGCAAGGCATTGATCCACACACGTTCAGGTTTATCTACAAATGGGGATGCTATTAGTATGTGTTCACCAAGTTCGTATTTGATCGCGAACTGGTATCCCATTTCTGCAAATGGTGTCCATAATTTCTGGTAAATGACTTTCAGGTCTTCATTTGGCATGCCGTAAAAGAACATGGTTCCGTCATCTGATGCCACGTCGTATATTTGGAAAACGGATTCGATCTGGTCGTACAACTCCTCGAACTTTTCATCCGTCAGTGCAATTTTGTCAGTGTCAGTGGGTGTTGCATCGTCCTGCACTTCTTTCAGTATATCATCTTGCATTGTTTTTAGGTCCATTTAGTGTTAGTCAAGTACTTCGACATATCCGGTCTGGCTGTCGATCTTCACTAACGTGTCATTTTTTAGTACTTCATAGGGGTCGGTTTCCATTCTATCCACAAGCGGAATATCGGATATGATCGCACCGACAGCTACGATGGGCTCGGATTCGATATTTATCATCGCAGATGGTGCGACACCGTTCTTGCTCAATTGGTAGAGTACATACGAGCCAACAGTTGAACCTTTCCCGTGTGGGAACACCAGCACCCTGTTTTTTATGGATTTTCCGTACAGGTCATGCTCCTGCTCGACGACGATTCCCGTTTTTGGGTCAACGTTGCCAAGGAATGAGATGGCATCATGGGATATAAGCACCCTGCCCTGTGCAACACCTCTTGAGATGCTGCGGCACTTGATCTTTTTTGTACCCATTTGTATCACGCTCCTGTTGTTTTCAGTGCTTCCTTGATGCAATCCTCTATACTTCCGAACCTTGCAGGCACCTTGCACATGCTTGGGACATAGGACAATGCTTTGCCGGAGTTAACCATCATGAGATTGTAATTTTCACTCGCAGGGGATACTACCATGCATGTGTCGCATACCACAAGTGCGCCGCTTTTTTCGATCTTGTCAACGAACTGTGGGTAGCGCTCTGCCATTTCGCGTGATGTGCATACCCATACATCCTTCTCGACCTGTTTACCATCAAGCAGCCGTGCGATATGTGCGAGTTCATCAGCAGAACAGTGCGGGCAGCCGAAAGCAACCATATCGACATCGGTTTGTGCTGTGTTGTCAGGTATTTTTTCGTACACCTCACGGATCTGGCTTTCTTCGATAACGATATTCTCATCTGTTTTTTCGAATTTCATCTTGCGTGCATCGGGTGTGACGCCGTCCACGTGATACAGGGCAACTGCGCCGGATGCAGCCATTGCGGCACCGAGTGCTTTGAGTTCATCCCCTTCGGGCTCGTTTTGCAGGAAAAACAATGGAACCCTGCTGCCGACAGTTTTGCCTGCAAGATATCCGAGTGCAGCGTAATCCGCACCCGAAAGGTCGCATTCGACAGTTACGGAAATGGTGGGTTCGCGGTTCTCATCCAGATGATAGCCAAAGTTCGCGGTCTTTCCGATCAGTGCCGCACTAAGTGCGGATGGTCCACCTTCCCTGTTGGTGCGTGCGCCGAGTACTGAGTTTGCATAGGATACTGCGGATGATTCGCTCCATGCCACATGGTCGCCGTAGCCGAGTGTGAAGTTGTCAAGATAGTAAGGTGTGCAGGTGCATTTTGAGGTCACGCCGAGTTTTTCGTATGCTTTGATGATCTCTTGCTGTTTTTGTGCAAATTGTGGGGATATTCCCATTTCGTCCCATAGGTTGAGGTCCATTCCGGCAGGATTCAGGATTGATGGCACCTTTACTTTTCCTTCAAGGTCTGATATCCATTCAAGTCCGGCATCGCCTATGGTTTTGTAGGATACGCCTGCGATCTGTGCGCTTTTGATGGGGATGAGGCGGTCTGCACCGTAGATGTCACCGAGTGCGACCAATATCTCGATCGCTTTTTGCAGTGTTTCCCCATCTTCACCGTTGAGTGTCTGCTCTTCTTCTTTTGTGAGATGCATGTAAAATGTTCACTCCTGTGGCATCTTCGCACGTTCGAAGTCTTCAACGTTTGCAAGGACTTTGGTGGCATCGATACCGACCTTTGTGGAGGTGCCATCGGGTGCGCCTCTTGGGTCAAGTGAACTTCCACGTACGCCGGGGATTATCATGATATCTGAATCACCTTTGACACGTGTGGCAATTGCGAATTCGACGTCGTTTGGGTTAAAGATGTCAATATCTTCGTCCACGACAACGACGTGTTTGAGGCTTGTGTGGGCGGCAAAGGCTGCCATGATGGCGTTCTTGCCGTCGCCTTCGGTCTGTTTGTCGATCTGCACGACGGCATGGAGGTAGCAGCATCCGCCTTCTGTGAGGACTACATTTTTGACCGTTGTGACCTCGCCGACTGCGTTGTATATCTTTGGCTCATACGGCACTCCCATCATGAGCAGGTGTTCGGCACCTGCGGGTAGTATTCCGTGATAGATGGGGTCTTTGCGGTGCATGATCTTTGTTATATGTATGACAGGCTCTTTGCGTACATGGTCGTATGTTCCTGTGATGTCCACGAATGGTCCTTCGTCTGCGACTTCTTCGACATCGATGTAACCTTCTAGCACGATCTCCGCATGCGGTACTTTGATGCCGTTGTCGCACTCGAACAGTTCCACGGGACTGCCGCGAAGTGCGGCTGCGTATTCGAATTCCTTGCCAACGGGCACGCGGGTGGTTGTTGCGAATGTGATGGTGGGATCAGCGCCAAGTACGATGGCAACAGGCAGTTGTTCACCTTTTGCGGCTGCGTTTTTGTGAAGTAGATATGTGTGTCGTGGCGGTACGAGACGTGCAGCGAGTTTGTCTTTTCCAATGACCATGAGCCTGTGGATGGATGCGTTCATGGTGCCATCATATTCCGATACAACTATGCCGGCTGTGATGTATGCGCTACCGTCACGCTCGAAGTGTTTCATTATTGGAAGTTTGGTTAGATCGACATCTGTCTCTATTACCTCTTTTGTAGGTGAATCCGAAACGATCTTTGTCTCACCGTCCGGCGAGACGTTGGCAAGTCGTTCGATTATCCCGTCCTTTGGCACACTGAACATGGCTGCAAGTTCATCTCGTGATCCGAGCAGGTTCATGATCGCCTTTTTTCCGTCAACGTCATGGAACAGGATAGGTGCGCCTTTTTCTTTCGCTATTCCGGGCGCTTCGAACTTTGAGGATACGGGATGGGTAATTTCGATAAGTTTGCCTGTAGATCTTAGTTGGTCGATGAAGTTTCTGAAGCTCATGGTATCTTTTATAGAAAAGGGGTGAGGTGATAAATATTTGTTGTTGTACTCATGTAGGTCAAATCTGCCATTAGACATTAGATTATGGGGATTATCTAAAGAGATTTTATGAAATTATCCACAAAAAATGTGCTGATTTTCGGGCTGTTGTGATTTCTTCACATTTATTGACTATATGCAATCTATGGCAACTTATAAGATGATTATACATGTATAAATAAATTAAACTTTAACGAATAAAGAGATATATTTATGGGCATAGAAAATAATATTTTTGAAAATACAAAAGGGCAATTTGATATTAATCTTGCTCCTTACGCTATCCTCGGTTTGATAATGGCAGCAGCGTTTCTTATAATAGGCATTATTTTACTACAAGGCATAGTCAATGGCGCGGAGGGTACAGTAGATGAGGGAAGTGAATTTTACGATGCGTTAAATGACTTTATAAATAGTATCATTTTTTCGATACTTTTGGCACCTCTGCTTTTCGGCGGCGTCACAGCAATTTTTATGCTATTGATAGGGGCGTATTTATTTTTGCGGTAGGGGTACAATAATCTGGATGCTGCATATGTAGGCGGATAAAAGCTAACGATATTGAAATAGCACAGTTGTTACTAATTAATGATCAACGAAGGATATATTTCTGGACTGACATGTGCAATGATATAATCTTCCACATCTGCTCTTTTTTCATAATAAAAGTTTTCAGTCCATTCACCATCCCACCCCACGTACTTCACGGCAACTTTGTCCATGGTGCCGTCTTGGTCAAGGTCTATCGTCTCCATTGTCACGGAAATCATGTTGCCGTACTCGGAGACTAAGGCTTTGTACTGGTCGGGCGAGAGTTCGTTGTGGAGTGCGATGTTTGAAGGGGTCCATTCTTGATGTTTTAATAATAGATTGTTATTTTCATCACTTATTGTATAAAGACGATCCCCATACTCTATATTCTTAATACCTTCAATATTTCCAAAAATAGAAGAATTATGATTTCCATATACAAAGTCTGAATCTTTATCCCACCAAGGTGTTTCAACAGGTTCGGAAATGGGTTCTGCCGCCGCCGTTTCCTCAACCACAGGAACCTCTTCCGGTGGTGGTGTGTATGTGGTGCTTTCGGGATTTGCGCCGCCTGTGTCGGTGCATCCTGCTCCAAGAATCATGAGGGTGAGGATTGCGGTGGTTATGATGATGGTTTTGGTGGATTGCATAAAAATTAAACTGTGGTGGGAATATTTAAGGATTGTTGTTTCACATCAAACTGTGCATTCATAATCATATAATGATTAATTTGAAACAAATGCCATCGCCGTAGGCAGCATATTTCCACACTATTGGTCATGAAAAGAATCGAAGACAAGAATGACACAAGGACGAAGGATTTGTTGTATTCGATCTGGCTGATTTTTGGGGAGCATAATACCCATGGCATGGGCGCTGAAAATTAGAGTAGTTTAACAAAATCTTCAATTGGTATATCTACGTCGCGTAATAATTTTCGAAGTAGTCCTTTTCCCAATACTTTATGATTAGGGACGGTAATTGGTTTTTTAAACATATTAGATGTATGTTTCATTCTAATATGGCTACCGGTCTGCCTCATTTGTACATATCCGAGTTTTTCGAATACTTTAACCGCATCCTTGCCAGATATGACTGGCAATTTCATACTTCTACCGCCACCGTATGAAAACTAAATTCCTGAATGCTTGCAATTTCAGATATGGTATCTTCTTCTTCCTCTTCGAGACACATTTCCATAACTTCACGGATATTTTTCAGTGCTTCATCGAGGGTTTCACCTTGTGTATAGCATCCTTTCAAAAGCGGACATTCTACTACAAAAAAGCCATCCTCATCCTTCTCTACTATAACCGGCAGATGCATTTTTGTATGTATTCTCATTGTAATCATGTTTTAAATGCAAGATGATAATTTAAACATATCGGAAGATCATAGCTCAACCGTTGATATGCAGAACAATAACTGAAGTGTGCGGTGGTTCAACCCATGCAGAAACATTACTATGAAAAAAACAAAGCGTCAGTGAAGCTTGATGTGCAGTTATACGACGATTCTACAATACAGGTTTTGTTAAACCGGTTTTGTCCACGTACCATGTTTATTCAACATGTCCAGGTGTAGGTTCAGCCGCCGCCGTTTCCTCAACCACAGGAACCTCTTCTGGTGGTGTGTATGTGGTGGTCTCTTGATTTGCGCCGCCTGTGTCGGTGCATCCTGCCCCAAGGATCGTGAGGATTAGGATTGCGGTGGTTATGATGATGGTTTTGGTGAATTGCATAAAAATTGAACTGTGGTGAGAATATTTAAGGATTGTTGTTTCTTGTTATGGCCTTGCGAGATGGAGTGTGGGGATAGACCGCCTGTCATACAACGGAATATATTTTATAATGTCGCAATGTAACAATGTTTAAATGCATAAACATCATAATTTGTTGTATTATGAGTGTTGTAAATTTGCCAATAACCATCGAAAACGAGATTCGTGCGCTGGTTAAGGGTGGTTATTTCAGGAGCAAAGACAGTTTTATAGAAGAATCTGTCAAGTACATGCTGGTCAGTCGTGGCGATCTTAAAATCAATGCTGCTGTCGAGATGTATCGATCTAATGACGTAAGTCTTGCCAGAGCCGCAGAAGTTGCAGGCATGTCAATCTTTGAGTTCAAGGAACTCTTGAAAATACGGGGAATTAAGATGGTTGTTGAAGCACCATCTAATGAAGAAATTGACAGTCAGATCAAAAGAATGGAAGATGCACGATGATGCAGATCCTGTTTGACACGGATATACTATCTACTTTTGCAAAGGCGGATGCAATTCAACACCTTGAAGCACTTTTTTCCAATGACCGTTTGTTAATCACGCCTGAGGTTTATTCTGAATTGAAAGTGCCAAAGGAATATGGATATGATTTCCCAGACCAGATATTCAATTCGGATCATTTTGAATTGGTGCAATTGACCGATAAAGAGATTGATGATTTCAAGTCAAATCTTCTCGATGTAAAAACGATCCATAGTGGAGAACTTGAAGCGATCACCATTGCCATTAATAGAGGATACATATTCTGTTCCAAGGACGTTAAAGCATTGGATTATGCAGTGGCACATGGTGTTGAAATATTGTATTTTCATACTATCCTGAAAGCACTTTGGAAATTTGAAGTGCTGACACGGGGGGAGGTCGAGGCACTCATGGACACTATGGAGCAGACGGACAATATGATGATCAAGAACAGGGATATTATTTTTGAATATTAGTAAGGATACTTTTTGTTGATATATTCTGTAACCAAAGCACGACCTACGCCGCCATTTCCTCAACCACACGAACCTCTTGTGGTGGTGGCGTGTATGTGGTGGTTTCTGGGTTTGCGCCGCCTGTGTCGGTGCATCCGGCTCCAAGGACCGTGAGGATTAGGATTGCGGTGGTTATGATGATGGTTTTGTTGGATTGCATAAAAATTTCACTGTGGTGGGAATATTTAAGGATTGTTATTTCTCGTTATGGCCTCGCAAGATGGAGTGTGGGGATAGACCGCCTGTAATCAAACGAATTATTCTTTCAACAGGTCGATACGTGTAATGGCTGCCACATTTTCAAAATGCCGATCATCCGTTACGATCTCAATTATGTTATTTTTCTTCATAGTATTGAGATGTATGGCATCACCGATCTTCCAGCCATTTTTGACCATAGGCAGAGCATCAACTAAAAAGTCAGGTTCAAAAGGCAAAAGTATGACGCCATGCTGATTGATCTCATTCAAAATATCCGCAATTTTCTGTTCAGACAAACGTTTGCTCTTAAGAAAAGCGTATATCTCAACCATAGTATGAACAGAAGTGGAAGCAATCTCTCTCCCATTGGCAACGCTTTCAAGATACTTCTGTGCAGCAGCACCAAGACGGACATCTCCGATGAGATTATTGATAAAGATGTTTGAATCGATATATTTCATCCTATTCCACACCCATCAGGGCATAACCTTCATCGATTCCTTCATCTATCGTGCCTTTGTGTTCAATAATACCATGAAGTTTCCTGACAGATGCGACATTTCCCCTTTTGGGATATAATACTGCCTTTCCCTTTTCCACCACAAAATCAATGGTTTCCCCTATCTGAAGCCCCAGTGTATTGCGAACATCTTTTGGGATCACGACCAGATATTTATTGTGTATCTTTACTTCTGTCATAGTGTATAACGTATAACGTTATACGATATTAGTTTAACGATTATCACATGAAAAATTCGGATAGTTTCAAAATTACGCCATAGACTCAAATAATAGTTATCACTGATACCTTTAAATATATATCACCATTTACCGATACATATCACTGATAACTTTATATACATATCACTATATACTGATAACTAATGACCGAAATCACCCCTTCGGAAAATGATATATTCGAAATAATACGCACAAAACTGAATTTGAGCGATAGCGCCGTCATAATGAAAGAACCAATCCTAAAAGACACACGGGGTATTGTCAGACCTGACATGCTCATTGAAGACGGAAACCGCAGGTTTCTTGTCGAGATCAAATCCAAAATAAATGTTGATGCGATCGCTCATCTTATTTTGCAAAAAGAAATTCTGCAAAAGCAGGACAAATACGATACAAACACACATCTTGTAATTGCAGCCAAGTTCATTGCGCCTGATATTGAAAAAATTGCAGGGCAAGTGGGAGTACAATTATTGACAATTCCCCGCAATATGCGGCTTCCCGATCATAAAACTGCTCCTGCTTCCGGCAAGGTAAAAGTCACATCGGAAAAGTCATGGAAAATAGTAAGCAGGCTCCTGAAAGAGAAGATGACCTCCATTCGGCAGTTGTCTATAATCGAGGGAATTTCATATGGTTGGGCACATGCGACAGTGCAGAGCCTCATAAGTCAAGGGATCGTCACAAAAAAAGGGAACTATGTCACTATATCAGATGTTAATAAATTGCTCAATGGTATAAGCTGGGAAAGACCTTTTGAAAATCTGCTTGTAAAGGAGATCAATGTCGAATACAACGATGCAACCGCAGCAGCGCGGGAATTGTCTCACATGCTGGACAACAGCGGCATCAAATTTGCTTTTACCGGCTACACAGCCGGGGGGCTATACACAGGTTATGCGGTTCGGCACGATTCCATATACATCTATCTTGAAAAATACGAGATCGACCTTTTCACAAAAACATTTCAGACCAGTGAAACCGCAGAAGACAAAGGTATCAAAGTGAGGATATATGTGCCGGACAGGAATGTATTTTATGATGCGGTCGAAAAAGAAGGAATAAAGGTGGTTTCACCTGCTCAAACATTACTTGATCTTGCTGGAATGGGGTACAGTGGAATGGATATTACAAAAGCAATGGTGGATAAATATGGCACTTTATGAAATCCCATCTGATGAGATCACAAGAAAGTCCCTCGAAGAACTTGACTTCGTCTTAAATTGGGCAAGAGAACGTGAAGAGGCACGGAACGATCCGCCCATTGTTCTCATAGGCGGGTGGGCTGTAGATGCTTACAATTCATGGTACGGCTCGATCGATATTGATCTGATAGCCAACAGTCGTATGAAAAATAAACTAAAATACATCTTAAAGACCGAACGTGGATATGGATCGCATCAAATCTATGAAAAGTTCAATACGGTCATGAAACCTACTGCAAGCGGTGACATTATAATAGACTTCATCTCGCGCGACGGGATGCAATTTGAGGGCAGAGGAGATTATTTAGATTTTGACATTCCGCAGGAGCAGACAACAATAAAGGAAATAAGGGGCGGAATTTCTGCTTTAGTTCCAACAAGAGGCATGCTTTTATTGCTCAAGTTAAAAGCGGCATGGGATCGTTCATATCGAATAAAGAACGAGACCGCTGAAGATATGGAATGGGAAAGGGGAAAGCTTGTAAAAGACTACGCAGACATCATCGCACTAATTGACCCTGCGCACGGGGGGAATGAGATCGATATTAATCTTCTTGGTGAAAATCTCAGCAAGTTCAGTTTTCTTAAGAGGTGCTTGGAAAGTATTCCTGATAATCTTGATGCGATTGTAAAATATGGTCGAATGGAACAGAATGATGTTCGAAATACTATCGAGATGTTGCTGTCACTCGTATGAGTTTATTTGAATTTATGCTGAATCACCACATTCACTAAGTCAAGGCACTATAGTCAACGCGAAGAATAGTTAGAAAGATTTTATATATCTCAAATGATATGTCTAAAGCATGACAGAAATATCTTTTACGTCTGAAGACATTATTGATGCAATCAATAATGAAAGTGACAAAATAGCAAGGAAGAAA
>JAUWQD010000069.1 GCA_030611265.1 Methanosarcinaceae archaeon
GCGCCGTGGTAGTCGCGGCCGGACGGGACCGTATCGAGGGGGATTTGGCCGTGGATGCGGTGGCGGATGGTCTGGGGGCGGAGGTGTTGGTGGCGGTGGATTCGGCGGCGGAATGTCCGGTGGCGGTGGATTTGGTGGAAGCTGGTAATGTGGGTTAAAATTATGGAAAACGAAAAAGTAATGGGATTGAGAATTAATAATTATATTACATGGGTGATTGCATGACAGCGGATACACAAATAGAAAAACTAACAGATATTCTTGGCAGTAATCTGGTGGCACTGGTGCAGTACCACACAGGCGATGAGACACGACTCCTTGCGGTTTGTAACCACATTGATTTTACCACGCTACAATCAATAAAACCGCTTAAGGAAGTACCTCTTGTCATGACAAAGGAGGAACTCACAGACGGGGTTGATGTATTCCCAATTGAGTTTTTAAATATCAAGCAGAACTATGAGGTACTACATGGCGAGGATTGTTTGGCTGATATCACAATATCAAAGATACACCTGCGCCACCAGCTTGAGTTCGAGTTTCGCTCAAAGCTGATTCATCTCAGGGAGGAATACCTCCAGTTTAAAGGCAAGGATCTTGAACACCTTATTCTTTCAGCGGTTCCGACCCTCATGCCCATCCTTGGGGCCCTGGTCCATCTGAAGGATTTGCGCAATGACTGGACTGATGCTGAAGAGTTATTTAAGATTGTGTCAGATGGATATGGAATCAACACTCAGGTCTTGGAAGATATTTACGGCATAAGGCACAAGACTGCCAAAATGAGTAAAGATAAAGAACAATATATCAAACATATTATCAAGATATTATCTGATACCGGAGAAATTGTTGATGAACTTGAGGTGAATGAATGAACACAAGGAATGTACTATTTGGAGTTATCGGCGCCATCATCCTGATCATATTATTGACTGGAGGGTGGTTTCTTTCCGCATACAACGGCTTTGTGGCAGCAGAAGAAGGGGTTGACGCATCATGGGCACAGGTGGAAAGCCAGTACCAAAGAAGAGCAGACCTTATACCCAACCTTGTTTCCACGGTGAAAGGGTATGCTGCACATGAAGAAGAGGTCCTTACAGAGATTACGGCGGCCAGAAGTCAATGGGGTGCCGCAGCCACACAAGAGAGTAAAATGGAAGCTGCAGGAGGCATGGATTCTGCAATATCCAGACTTCTTATGGTTGTGGAAAACTACCCAGATCTTAAGGCAAATGAAAACTTCCTGGCACTTCAGGCACAGCTTGAGGGGACTGAAAACCGCATTGCAGTGGAAAGAATGCGCTACAATGAACAGGTGAGGGCATACAATACACAGATTAAACGAATGCCTGCTGCAATTGTGGCAAACATGTTTGGATTTGATGAGAAGCTGTACTTTGAATCTGATGAAGGGGCAGAAGTTGCACCAACTGTGGAGTTTTAGATTGTGAACTCCACTTTTTGTTTTTATTTTTAAAAATCGTAATTATTCAGCCCTATCGTCATTTAGTCTAAAACACTCATTTAAGGTGGGATAAATCTGATTGAGACTGCTTGGAATTGTTTGATTGGAAAGCGGAAGTGGTAGACAAGCCTACATCTTAAAACTGTTATCAGACAATCCCAAACTTACATTCACAATAAAAGAGATCCAAAACAGATTCAATACCGTTTACCAGACCGCAAGAACTGACATCATAGGTCTGGAAGAATTTGGGCTAATCGAAAAAACCACGTCCGGTAAAAAGAAACTGGTATATTATCGCGCAGGGATGTTTGATGAACGTGTGCGGGAATTGACCAAAATGATTACACGATGAAATTGATTTTTTTAGGATTTCCTCAACAGTGAGTGGACAATATTTGACGGGATGAACAGGATTTACAGGATGCTGCAAGCCACTTAATTCCTGAAAATCCTGTCCATCCAGTCTATTGATTCAGGCAATGCAATTGAATGTCTGACGATATATCTTGAATAGTGATGTTACCACATAATTTTAGATTTTTTGATTTCTTGCATCCTAATACACAAAATACCATCTTTTCTTGTATCCTAATACACAAAATCTTAAATATTTGTGTATCGTAATACACACTATGCGAAAAGAGGAAATAATATCAGCCCTGTCAAGATGGAATTTCTGGACAGGTAAACTTGAGATCGGTAAAGAAAGGTCCCAGCTTCAGCAAGGTATGAAATATCTGGGATCGAAATCAAACAAAATTATCGTGATATCCGGTGTACGAAGATCTGGAAAAACTGTTCTAACACGACAGATCGTAAACCACCTCATTGAAGAAGGGCAAGATGTTTTAAGCACACTTATTATAAATTTTGAGGAACCGTTGTTTTCAGAAGAACTTGACCTGAAATTTCTTCAAAACACCTATGACGCATACATAGAAATAATGCAACCGTCAATGCAACCAGTGGTAATACTGGATGAGATACAGGAAATCCCCAAATGGGAAAAATTCGTTCGAAGCTTGCAGGAAAGGAACGAAGCCCGCATTATAGTCACAGGTTCCTCATCTGCGCTCATGAGTGGAGAATTTTCAACCGTGCTCACCGGCAGAACACTTGAAATTAGCATGTTGCCCTTATCTTTTAAGGAAATGTTGGATTTCTATGGCATGGAACTGAGCACACCACGAGACATGATACTCAAAAAAGACGAGATTATGAGAAATCTAGGAATATATGAAGAGTTTGGCGGATTCCCCGAAGTTGTGATCGAAACCGACGACGAACTGAAATTTACAATTATCAGGATGATCTACGAAGACATCCTGTTCAAAGATATTGTAAAAAGATGGTCCATCAGAAAGATTGACAAACTGGAATTTCTTGGCGCATATTACCTTACCAACATATCCTCACCAATCACATTCAGCAAGATTTCTAAATTCCTGAAAATACCGGTTAAAACCGTTGAGAGTTATTCGAAATACCTTGAAGCTTCAAACCTGATATTTTTCATAAAGCGGTTCTCATTCTCACTTAAAGAACAAGAGAACTCCCCCCGAAAAGTATATTCAATTGACACTGGTCTTGCAAATTCGGCTGGTTTCAGATTTCAAGTGAACCATGGGAAATTTATTGAAAATACTGTAGCTGCACAACTGCTACGGAAAAAGTTAGATAATCCTTTAATTGATGTTTATTACTGGAAAGATTACCAGCATCGAGAAGTTGATTTCGTCTTAAAAGAAGGATTAAAGGTCAAACAGCTAATACAGGTTTGTTACGATATTGATGATCCTGACACAAAAGAGCGGGAACTAAAAGCAATCGAAAAAGCATCAAAAGAACTTGAATGCGATAACCTGCTTGTTATAACATGGGACTACGAAGGCGAGGAAGAGTATAAAGAAAAAAGAATTGAATATACTCCACTGTGGAAATGGCTACTCAATTAGGGACTCATCGCAAGCCTGACAAGTTCCACCAGATCAATAACATCCGTATCACTCCCGCCTTCGATCAAATTCTTGGTACACAGCGGACACGACGTAATAAGATAATCCACCCCATCGGGAACATCCTCCAGCCTCTTTTTTGCAAAATGTGGTGTTTGGATTAATCGACCACTAATCGACCTACATTTTTAGAATATAATGTGCCCCTCGCCCCTTACCAATAATTTCAACTGTAGTTTTATTACGTTCCCAAAAATCTGCCAAATTTGTTGAAAGGTTTAACCAAATTCTCTTTATCACTTTCAACATTAACTTCATTCAGGCTATTGCTAATTTCATTCAATTTTTTCTCAAATTTTGGATTCAATTCAATCAATAAATCTTTAAAGTCCTCAAAATCAGATTGAATCGCGGGTAAATCGATTTTTAAGTTTACGTATATTTTTGTTTCTACATTGAATAATGTCGGATGATTGTGGTTTTCGAAATCTTTGGACACATGGTTCGGAAAGAAACATGCCAAATTTTTGTTGAAGTTGACAAAATGATATGACATTTATACCGGTCTCTGTTTTTCTTGCAGGGCTTGAAAAATCTCAAAGGACACTTTGATACATGGGATGAGACACCTGTACACTCATAATCTATATTTACATCAACATCTACTTAGGGTAAGAAAAACCAAAAGTAGATCCAAATATCATATTCCGATCTTAATCTTAATCATAATCCCAATCACGAGGCATTCACAAAATGGTAGAACAATCGGCACACCAAAAATACGAATTCAAACGCAAACTTGAGGGACTCAGGGACAAAAAAGGCAGGGGCACTGAACTTGTATCACTGTACATCCCAAATGATAAGCAGATATCAGATGTTACATCCCAGCTAAGAGATGAGCACGGTCAGGCTGCTAATATCAAGTCCAAACTGACCAAGACCAATGTACAAGGGGCTCTTGAATCGTTGCTTTCAAGATTGCGGTATCTTGAAAAAGTGCCTGAGAACGGTATTGTGTATTTTACAGGTGCAGTTGACGTGGGTGCGAACAAGACTAACATGGAAACAACCACGGTCGAGCCGCCTGAGCCGATAATAACTTACAAATATCATTGTGATTCATCATTCTATCTCCAGCCTCTTGAAGACATGCTTCGGGACAAAAAGACCTACGGTCTTCTTGTTCTCGATAGGCGTGAGGCAACTGTAGGGTTATTGACAGGGAAACACATCGAATCATTCCGCCACATGACATCAAATGTACCGGGTAAGCAGCGAAAAGGTGGACAGAGTGCACACAGGTTCCAGCAGCTTCGGCTCATTGCAATACATGATTTCTATAAACGTATCGGGAATGCTGCAAGTGATGTTTTCATGACAGTAGATCACAATGACTTTGAAGGTGTATTGATAGGAGGTCCTTCTCCTACAAAGGAAGAGTTTGAGTCAGGTCATTTTTTCCATCATGAAATTGAGAAAAAGATCATAGGTTTATTTGATGCTGCATATACCGACGAATCGGGACTTTCCGAACTTGTGAACGCTGCAGGTGACAGACTAGCAGACCTTGACCTTATGGTTGAGAAAAATATTATGCAACGGTTTTTTGGCGAACTGGTCGCGGATTCAGGAAAAGCAACATACGGTGCGGAAGCTGTAAAGGCAAATCTGGATGTTGGTGCTGTTGATGTGCTGTTACTTTCCGAGGACCTGAGGGCCGAGAAGGATATTATAAAATGCGAATCATGCGATTATGAGGCTAGTATTACACGTGAATACAAACCCAGTCAGAAAATAGAACCTCCAGGCAATTGTCCCAAATGCGGCTCAACCCTGAGAGTTGTTGAGAAAGTGGATGTGGTGGATGAATTATCCGGCATGTGTGACCAGATGGGCACAGAGGTTTCGTTCATCTCGACCGACTTTGACGAGGGTGCACAGCTCATGAACGCTTTTGGTGGCATTGCTGCGATACTGCGGTACAGTACAGGGATTTAAACTTAAACTTAAACTTATAGGGTGATTATTTTTGTTTTTACAATTCAAGGAACAGGTTACGTCTATACTGGATAATGCAATCAAGTCGGCAGGTTTTGAAGTTGATGATATTGTTCTTGAACCATCCCCTCATGCAGATATTGCATCAAGGGCTGCGTTCGGTCTGGCATCAAAGGCAAAACAGAATCCAAAGGATATCGCGGAAAAGATCGCTGCGGCGGTAACAATACCGGATGGTTCGTATGTTGAAAAGATTGGTACAACAGGACCGTATCTGAACATTACGGCAAGCCGGAAATATGTTGATGAGACTGTTGTAAGGATAAGGGATGAAAAAACAGGTTTTGGCGGCGGTTTCTGCACCGGCAGTATCATGATGGAGCACACATCCGCGAACCCGAACGGTCCCCTGCATGTCGGACATATCCGAAATTCCGTTATAGGCGATACACTGACGCGCATACTCAAGCACGCCGGATATGACGTTGAGGCGCAGTATTATGTTAATGATATGGGTCGCCAGATAGCGATCGTATCTTGGGCACTGTCACAGTTTGAGTTCGATAAATCCAAAAAATCCGACCATGCAATCGCAGATGTGTACATCAAGGCTAATGCGGACCTTGAAGAACATCCTGAAAAGGTTGCAGAGATCGACAAGCTTATGCAGCTTGTTGAAAGCGGGGATGATGCTACGATCAATAGTTTCGATGAGGCTGTATCTCTTGCAGTTTCCGGTATCAGGAAGACTCTTCTTCGAATGAATGTTATTCACGACAAGTTCGTCAATGAGTCCAATTTCATACGCAACGGTGCGGTTTCGCGTATCGTTGATGAGATCAAGGCTACAGGTCGCACTGAGATCGATAAGGGTGCGCTTGTTGTGGACCTTTCGGATTATGGTTTTGAAAAGACGCTTGTTATCCAGAGGACAGACGGTACTTCGCTCTACACAACTCGCGACCTCGCATACCATGAGTGGAAAGGTGAGCAGGCAGAGCGCATGATCGATGTTTTAGGAGCTGACCACAAATTGATTTCGGGACAGCTCAAGGCAACCCTAAATGCTATCGGGAAGCCTGAGCCTGAGATCGTTATCTTTGAGTTTGTATCTTTGCCTGAAGGCTCGATGAGCACACGGCGCGGTAAGTTCATCACATCTGACGATCTGTTCGACCAGATCGAAGAGCAGGCGTATATTGAGGTTGAGAAGCGCCGCCCTGAGATGACGAACGAGTTTAAGAAAGAGGTTGCAAATGTTGTTGGCATGGGTGCTGTACGGTACGATATCGTTAAAGTGTCTCCTGAAAAATCCACTGTCTTTGACTGGAAAACCGCGCTTGATTTTGAGAAACAGGGCGCTCCTTTCATTCAGTATGCACACGCCCGTGCGTGCAGTATCTTGAAAAAGGCAGAGGACGACGGGATATGGGATTCTGATACAGAAGTTGACCCTTCAGTTCTTGTAGAAGATACCGAGGTTGCCCTGATCAAGAAGATGGCGCTGTTCGACAAGGTCATAGACCAGTCTGCGCGTGAATTAAAACCACATATCTTTGCGATATACGCAAGGGAACTCGCGGATGCGTTCAACCAGTTCTACAGGTTCGTGCCTGTGATAAGTGCCGAGGAAGAGGATATGAGGACGAACAGGCTTGCGCTTGTGGACTGCGCGCGGATCGTGCTTGCGAATACTCTGGATACGCTTGGGATCGGGGCGCCGGAAGCGATGTGAAGTTTTGGGGGACTGGGGGGTTTTTGATTGTTAGTGGTAGCTCTAGTTTTTCTGGTTGTAGGGCGCAAGGATGAAGAGAATTGAAAAGATAAATTATATATTATAGAAATGAATTTACTATATATATTTTATATAACAATTCAAAAAGGACTAGCTTCAGATGAACCGTGCTCTATATTTTGACTACATTGAAGATAAATTAAATGCGCTTGCTACAAGAATTAATTCAAGAGGAAAATTGAATATTCTTAATCTTCATGTTCACTCTGAAGACTTCTATATGCATTTTTTTAATAAATTATATGGTTGGAGTCTGACTAATTTAAATAATAAATTACAAAACGTTGAAGCAATTGATTTGATTGACAATATAAATAAAATAATTGTCCAAGTATCAGCGACTAGTACAAAAGAAAAAATACAATCTACTTTAGAAAAAGAGATTATAATGACTTATGACGGATATGATTTTAAGTTCATATCAATTTCAAAAGATGCTAGTGATTTAAGAAAAAAGACATATGTAAATCCTCATAGTGTTACATTTGTTCCTTCGAATGATATTTATGATACTACAACAATCTTAAATTATATTAAATCATTAGAGATTGGCAAGCAAAAAATAATATTTGAATTTATAAAAAACGAATTGGGAGATGAAGTTGATATCGTTAAACTTGATTCAAATCTTGCAATGGTAATTAATATATTATCAAAAGAAGATTGGGATATTCAAGAACCTCTTGACTCGATAGATAGTTTTGAGATTGAACGCAAAATCAGTTTTAATAATCTGAGCACTGCTAAATACATAATTGATGATTACAAAGTTCATTATAATCGAGTTGATAAAATATATTCAGAATTTGATTCGATGGGTATTAACAAAAGCAGTTCTGTATTAGGTACAATTAGAAAAGAGTATATAAGCGCCATGAATATTGTACATGATGATAATTTATTTAATCTTGTGTTAGAGAAAATTAAAGAAAAGACCTCTCAAAGCGCAAATTATAGAGAAATTCCAATTGATGAATTAGAATTATGCATAAATATTCTTGTTGTTGATTCTTTTATTCGTTGCAAAATATTTGAAAACCCAATGGAGTATAAGTATGCTTCTTCCTGATAATGTACATCCAGAACAGAGTATATATTTCAATGGATCTTTTATTTTGCAGGAATTGCAAAAGGAATCAAAACAAAATTTATTGGATCTATATCAAAATGTAAAAGAACAACGTAATATGACATTTTCAGTTTTTATACTATGTTTAGATTGGTTGTTTTTATTAAATGTTTCTTTGTTAAATGATAGTGGTGAGATTGAATTATGTTCTTAAAATCATTAACTATCTCAAATGATAAAAAAGTAATTCGAAAAATTGAATTTCGAAAAGGAATTAATTTAATCGTTGATGAAAGTCAAGATCAGATAACCGGCAATAATGTTGGAAAAACTACTGTTTTAATGTTGATAGACTTCTGTTTAGGTGCAAGCCCAAAGAATATATATGTTGACCCTGAATCAAAAAAACAAGAATATAAATCAGTTAAAGATTTTCTTATTGAAAATGAAGTGTTGATTACACTTATTTTAACCAATAGTTTAGATGATGAAACTGCTAAAGAAATCATAATTGAGAGGAATTTTTTATCACGGAATAAAATAATTCGCAAAATTAATGGACATCAATATATCGATGATGAATTTGAACCGGAACTTTTAAAATTAATATTTCCGGATCATTATGCGGAAAAGCCAACATTTAGGCAAATTATTTCTCATAATATTCGCTATAAAGATCAAAGCATCAATAATACTTTAAAAACACTGGATGGCTATACATCTGATGCAGAGTATGAAACATTATATCTATTTTTATTTGGCTGTGAATTTAATAAAGGTAATACAAAGCAAGAAATATTGTCTAAATTAAAACAGGAAAATACTTACAAAAACAGACTCGAAAAGCAACAAACAAAAACAGCTTATGAGACTACTCTTTCACTTATAAATAATAAAATTGAAGAACTTAATAAACAGAAAGCTAATTTTAATCTTAATGAGAATTTTGAAGCTGATCTAGATAAGTTGAATAATCTGAAATACAAGATTAATAAAACAAGTTCTGAAATAAGCAAATTGAATATTAGAAGAAATTTGATAATAGAAGCTGAGCAAGAACTAAATTCGACTAAATCTGATATTGATCTTAAACAATTACAGTTAATATATCAACAAGCTACAAGTCAAATCGGCAATATTCAAAAAACATTCAATGACTTATTTAATTATCACAATCAGATGGTCATCGAAAAAGTTAAGTTTATTAAGAAAGAACTGCCAAGCTTAGATTCTGTTATTCAAAATAAAAATAATATTTTAAATAATTTACTCTCAGATGAAAGTTCATTATCAGCATCAATCGCTAAAAGTGATTTATTTGAAGTGCTAGAAAATCTAATAATTGAACTAAATGAAAATTACAGAAAAAAAGGGGAATATGAAAACATAATTAGCCAATTGGTAGAGGTTGAAAACAATATCAAAGATTATAATAAAAAATTAGATGAAATTGATAATGAGTTGTTTTCTGATGAGTTTGAATTTATTGTAAAAAATCAACTTGATAAGTTTAACAAACATTTTGCATCAATTTCTAATAGTTTATATGGCGAAGAATATGCAGTAAAATATGACCAAATAACTAATAGAAAAAATCAACGACTTTACAAATTTAGTGCTTTCAATACAAATATGAGTTCAGGTAAGAAACAAGGAGAAATTTCTTGTTTTGATATTGCATATACACTATTTGCAGATGAAGAAAATATTTCTTGTTTGCATTTCCTTTTAAATGATAAGAAAGAATTGATGCATGGCAATCAGTTGGTTAAGATTGCTGAACTTGTTAATCGAAACAATATTCAATTTGTGGCTTCAATTTTAAATGATAAGTTACCGGAAGAATTAAATCATGAGAACTATTTTATTTTAAAACTTTCTCAGAATGATAAGTTATTTAGAATCGAGAATTAATAAGATCGCCTCTGCACACCTGTACTTCCGTTGTTAAATATTAGAGCACTAAATAGGGGGTTTTCACATATTGGTTCCATGCTACCAATATTTTGTTGATTCGACTGTCGCAAATAAACAAAAATAATAGCCCAACCTATTATCCTAACACCAAGGCAATCCTATATATAGGCCAGCCTATTATAGTATATACTTATGATAAGACCCTTCGTTTATGGGAAACCTGTAACAAAACCTTATTTTGTTGATCGTGAAAAGGAAACGGATTTGATCCTTGATCAGATCAGAAGTGTAAAACACGGTGCCAGTACGAATCTTGCTGTGCTTGGACCAAGGCGCGTTGGGAAGACATCCATTATCAAGAATGTGATGATGGAGTTTGAAGACGATAAGAAGATCATCCCGATATTCATAGATTGCCTTTCAATGCCATCTCTGCGGCGTTTGTCGAGTGTTATAACAGAGGATGCAAAGGCATCCTACGTTGAAAAGACAGGCGATACAAAGTATGCCCGGAAATTAAACGATCTCATTAAAAAGAGCGTGGGAGAGATCATATCAAAAGTGGCTGAACTTGATGTTTCCATGTCTTCCTATCTCTCGATCAAAATAAGTTTGCAAGAACCGGAAACAGATGAAGATATCATTTTTGAGAATGCCTTGAACTATCTTGAACAGCTTGGAAAAAGCAAAAATGTATATTTTGCAGTATTTCTTGATGAGTTTTCGGAAATAGCAGAAAAATGGGGCGACGAATTTATCAAACAATTCAGGACGATCGTTCAGCAGCAAACAAGGACGATGTATGTTCTATCAAGTTCTGCAATGACGTTTATGAACGATCTCGTATACAGTAGCCGGAGTCCTTTTTACAGACAATTAAAACCAATCCCCATCGGTCCACTTCCACAGGACATTGCAACAACATATGTAAAAGATCGGTTCAGCCTTGTTGGGTATTCGATTACGGATGATGCACTAAAACTGATGTTAAAGCTCACAAATTGCTTGCCTGATTATATTCAGCGCATGGGTGATATGATGCTTGATATTTCTGAGGATATGGTTATTGAGGAAAGTTATGTAAAACAAGCTTATGAAGACGTTTTCATAACACTTGATCCGACCTTCAATTTACTTTTCACAAAACTGAGCGAGAATTCAACAAAATATCCCGATATAGTTGTGGCATCTGCAAGATTCAGTAAACCGTCATTGATCGCTCATGATGCCGGAATACCTGTCACGTCATTGTACTACTATAGTCAACGCGAAGAATAGTTAGAAAGATTTTATATATCTCAAATGATATGTCTAAAGCATGACAGAAATATCTTTTACGTCTGAAGACATTATTGATGCAATCAATAATGAAAGTGACAAAATAGCAAGGAAGAAA
>JAUWQD010000049.1 GCA_030611265.1 Methanosarcinaceae archaeon
TGAGTATTACGATCGATGTACCAAAGAATATCGAGAATGTTCTTGATATTCGTTGTCGAGAAGAGCATATTGACAGGATGTCAGTCCTTAAACAGATGTTGTGGGATGGGGTGGAATCTTATCTTGTAAATCAGTATTCAAGTGGCAAGATCAGTAAGGGGAAGCTGGCAGAATTGTTAAATTCGGATATATACGAAGTTAATGAAGTGTTAGATAAGTATCATGTTAGATCCAGTATTAGCTACGAAAAATTTACCAGGGGAATCCAGATCGCTGAGAAGACCGGTGAATATTATGGTGTTGAAGAGGACCGGTAATTTATATTTAACAGTATCTGCTTTTTGTGACTATCTGCCACAGAGTACACAGTGGGATGTTTGCTGCGATCTGTGTCCTCTGTGGCAAATTTGAAAAATGAATTCCACAGAAAACGAAAATCAAGCTTACTGATTAAACCATGTTCAATCTAAAAACCTTCTTCTCACGCATTATGTCAATCGAGCCAATACGGCGGCAGAGTATAGTGTCGCTTGTCTGGCAGATCGCATTTACATTCATCGGATTTTTAAGTACGATATATTTTGCGCATGCCGTGGGTGCAGATGTCTTAGGTGCGTATTTCCTATTCATGGCATATTATAGCATTATAGGCATTATGACCGACGGTGGTTTTGGCGGTGCCGCAATCAAGCGCATCAGTGAAGGAGAAGAAACTGATGCATATTTCAGTGCATTTGTTGTGCTGCGTTCTGTGTTTGTGATTTTGATTTTTATAACACTGATTGCATTTCGCAGATATTTTGTGGATTTAGATAGCGCTGGAACATTCACATGGTTATTGGTGGCAGTAGTCGTATCACTCTTACAGGGGATTACTTCAAGTGGAATTGCAGGATGCGGTAAAATGGGAATACATGCAACCGGGAGATTTATTGATAATATTTCCCGTACTTTCATTCAGGTCATTGCAGTTTTTCTAGGTTATGGTATTGCAGGATTGGCCGGTGGTTTTATCATGGGGGTGATTTTTGGATCTATAGTACATCTGCATTTTTTAGATCTCCGTTTTGTGAATTTTGGTTGGAAGCATCTGAAAAGCCTGTCTTCATTCTCGTTCTGGTCGTTTCTTGTCTCAGGTGGAGGAATGGTATTCATGTATTCCGATTCGGTGATGATCGGTTATTTCCTGAAAAATGCTGATGTGGGGGTATACAGGATTATATTCCAGTTTACAGCACTTGCAGCATTTACAACAATCGCACTTCGCGGAACATTGTGGCCAAGGGTTAGCAGATGGGATAAGATTGGTGAAACAAATCTTATCGAAGAGTCGCTCTCCCGTGCATTCACCTATTCACTTATACTTGCTGTGCCATTGTTCGTGGGTGGGGCTTTGCTGGGTGATAGGTTGCTTTATTTTTTTTACGGCCCAGATTTTGTGAGTTATACGACACTTATGATCCTGTTCATCGTACAAATTGTCAATATTTTCCAGTATTTTTTTACAACGTACCTAAGTGCAATGAATAAAGTAAAAGAAGTGTTCAAGATTACAGCTGTAGCGGTTGCAGCTAATATTGCACTGAATGCGGCGTTAATTCCTGTTATGGGCATATCGGGGGCAGCAGTTGCAACTCTTGTGACAATGACATTGAATGCAGTTCTGGCAGGGCGAGTACTATTAAAAATTATTGTGGTGAGGTTGGAATATAACACTCTGCTGAATATTTTTAAAGCGTCTGTTATAATGGCTTTGTTTGTGGGAATTTATCGAATGATTGTGCCGCTATCAAGTGTGTTGCTTACATTAATTCCGGTTGTGTTTGGGGGGTTAGTCTATAGTATATTGATATTGAAGTTTGATAGGAAGACATATGAGGAATTGAAAGGAATAGCAATTCAAATGAATATGGCTGACCCATGTGATTGTGAATAACTGTTCGTAATTTAAAATAAGAGATATCATTATGTATAAACAATTAAAGAAAATTTGGTTAATTCGACTTGGGTATATGTTAGTATTTAGGGTCGTTCAACCATTACTTCGGCTAAATCTAATCAAATCCTTAAAGGTTTTTCTTAGATTTACTAATGATTTAATAAAATATCAGTATACCAATTCCAATACTGATAAAAAAAGATATGAATTCAATATGGTTGACCTTTTTCCATGTTATTGGGATAAAACTGTTAATACTCCCGTAGAACCAACGTACTTTTATCAGGATACATGGGCAGCAGGTGAGATATTCAAATATAAACCAAGTTATCATGTAGATGTTGGTTCATCTGCGACTACCGTCGGAATAATCTCAAATTTTGTCCCCACAACGATGGTTGATATCAGACCATTGCCTGTAAATCTCAAAAATTTAACATTCAAAAAAGGCTCAATCACAAAATTACCATTTGAAGATTGTTCAATTGAATCGTTGTCAAGTTTGTGTGTTGTTGAACATATTGGACTTGGTCGATATGGTGATGAAATCGATCCCTTTGGCAGTGAAAAAGCAATTTCAGAACTCAAACGCGTATTAACTCATGGAGGAAGATTATTACTATCTGTACCGGTTGATGCTGAAAATAAAATATATTTTAATGCACACAGAGCATTTACAAAAGATTATATACTAAAGCTCTTTTTCGATTTCGAGCTTATTGAAGATGCATATATATATGGATATGAAATGTATGATTCATATAATTCTGAAAAAGGTTTTGGAACTGGATTGTTTCATTTAAGAAAGAGGTTAGTTAAAACATGATTAAGATCCATCCACAAATCGAACAAGAATTCACGTGTCCTGTATGTGGACAAGAGCTGGAAGCAAAAAAAACGGTGTGGCAGGGTATACATGTGTGTGCGGAAACAATGTGTGAAGATTGCCATATAACATTTTACCAGGATTTAAAAGTTGGACACTCAATCTCAAAACCATGCAGTGTGAGTATAAATGACTTCGAACTTTTTTGTGCTGAAGATCCAAAAGGCTGGTATGCTAAACCTTTAAGGGATTCTTTAAAAAATCCGAATCATAAACAAATTGAATTTAAAAAAAAGATATATGTAAAACATGATAAAGTAATACTTCTGAATTGTATCGATGATCTATATGGTCATTCACTTCTTAAACTTTTAAATGCCGAAAGGCACTTAAAAGACAACCCCGACTATGGATTAGTAGTTATAGTGCCAAAATTTTTAGAGTGGATGATTCCAAAAGGCATTGCTGAAAAGTGGGTATTTAATATTTCTTTAAAGGAGGGGAAGGATTTTTTCATAGATTTTAATAATACAATTCAAAAAGAGATGAAACGGTTTTCAGAAATATATGTTAGCAAAGCTTTCTCTCATCCGAAAGATTTTGATATAACAAATTTCACAGGCATCGAAAAGCACGATTTTCAAAAAGATAATTTCAGGATTACATTTATTTGGAGAGAAGATAGATGCTGGATAAACAGCTTGCTTTTCCAAAAAGCAGCTAATAAACTCAACGTGGCGATACTCAAAAATATTTTATTGACTTGGCAAAAGAGGAAAGTGATAATAGTATTTTCTAAAATTAGAATAAGATTTCCTGATGCCAGATTTACAGTAGCTGGCTTTGGAAATAACAAAAAATTCCCGAAGTGGATAGATAATCAGATAGTGTCTAATTTTAGTACAGATTCAGAAAAAAGGCTTTGTCAAATTTACTCTGAAAGTAGGGTTGTTCTGGGTGTTCACGGCTCAAATATGCTTTTGCCCTCAGCCCACGCAGGCATGACCATAGACCTGATGCCAGATGACAGATGGGGCAATTTCGCACAAGAAATTTTGTATCAAGAAGATGATGTTAGAATGGGCAGCTATAGATATAGGTATGTACCTATAGATCAAAATGTGAACACAGTTCAAAAAATGGTTGCACACATGATTTTAAACATAGATGATTTTATAAAAAATATGATTGTTTACATATAATATGTGAAAATTGTTAATCAATGCCTTAAATTAATTGGGAAATAGTGTTGTACCCATGCATGATAGCAAAGTATAATATGCATATATGTTTTAAAAAATATAATACTCACAATAAAAAACACATTAAAAACGATAGAACTCTAATTTATACAATGGATGTGATACTTTGAATACACCCCCAACAATAATTAAACAATTTGCAAAATTAATCCGACTTAACAATTTTAAGGGAAAAGGTATTATTGCTAAACAAATACAAACGCTCATAAAAAATAAAGACTATGTCGATACAATACAATTTGATCTTGGCGAATATATACACCTACATCTTAATGACTGGATTAGTCAACAAATATATACAGAAGGAATTTATTCCGTGGAAAAATACCATACAATGTACTTCAGAAATCTTTTAAAACCGGGGTGGGTTTTTTTTGATATTGGTGCCAATATTGGATATTACACATTACAAGCATCAATGCGCGTAGGTAAAAAAGGAAAAGTTTATTCGTTTGAACCAGTCTCAAAAACAATAAAAAATCTTAGATCGAATATAAAGTTAAATGGATTTGAAAATATTGACACATTTCAATATATTCTTTCAGATACTGACAAAACAACAAGAATTTATGTTGGTGATGAAACAAACACGGGAACTTCTCGCTGTTCACCCCAAAATATAAAGAACACACAAAATTACGAAAGTATCAAAACTATTACAGTAGATGATTTTGTTGAGTTGAACAGAATAAATAAGATTAATCTAATAAAAATTGATGTTGAAGGTTACGAAATGAAAGTTTTGTTGGGTATGAGAAAATCAATTGCAAAATATCATCCCATATTACTTGTAGAAATTAATACGAAATCACTTGCCGAACATGGCGACACACCTCAGGAATTGTTTGATTATCTGCATAAGAATGGATATAAGTCATATTATATTACAAACAATCAAATCATTAATGTTAATAAATATATAAAAGATGATAATCTTGTTCTTTTCAAACATAATTAATAATATCTGGGTTTAAAATGAAAACTCTTCACTATGTCCATACATTTTCAATCATATCAGAAACATTTATTTATAATCTAATTTGTGGTCTTGAAGAAACGGGCTTGGAAAACACTGTTCTGACACAAGAAAGGCTGTTAGATCAGGAAAGACCTTTTGAAAAAGTAATTGTTGTTCAGGATAAAAAAAACCTCATAGAAAAAGTATCGTTCAAAATTTTCCATAACACTCCATATGAGTTTTATAAACCTGAAAAATATATAAAAGTTATTGAAAGTGTCCAACCAGATATCATCCATGCACACTTCGGTCCGATGGGGGTCTTTATTCACAATCTTTTAAAGATGTATAATCTTAACATTCCTCTAGTTATAAGTTTTCACGGAACAGATAGCACTTCAATGCCAAAACTCGATACTGAATATGCTAGTGAATTGAAAAAACTGAACAATTATGACACGATAATATTCACTGCGAACTCAAATTTTTTAAAAGCTAAACTGATTGAAGCTGGCCTCAATCCGAAAAAAATCAGACTCATCCAGAATAGTTTTAATCCTCTGTTCAATAAATTTAAAAAAACTGAATGGTTTGAGTCTGGAAAAGAATTTAGTGTGATTAATACTGGTAGACTGATAAATTGGAAGGGTCAAAAATACCTTATAGAAGGGTTTGCCAAATTTTTGAAAGAGGTTTACCCTCAATCTAAACTATCACTAATCGGTTATGGAAAAGATGAAAAAAAATTAAGAAAGCTTGTTAAAGAGCTTGGGATTGAAAATAACGTCAAATTTCTTGGTCCCGTCAAGGATTCAAAAATTCCAGAAATACTCCAAAGTCACGATGTATATGTGCAACCATCTATAAGAGATGAAAATACATTTCAAGAGGAAGCTTTTGGCATTGCCATTCTAGAAGCAATTGCAGTAGGTCTACCCGTCATTGTTACAAACACAGGTGGAATGCCGGAGGTTGTAATGGAAAATAATGAGCAATATAGCTTTGTGATACCAGAAAAAAATTCAAATTCAATATATGAAATTTTAAAAATGATGGTCAGTGAGAAATATAGATTTCAAGACAATGAAGAATATGCACGAAAAGTAACAAACAAATTTTCACATGAAAATAATATTAGAAATATAGTTATGTTGTATAGTGAATTTATAGAGAATGAGGAAAATGCATGAAAATAATGTTTGTTCTAAGTGCTTCTGTAATTGATGTAATATTGAGCCAAGATAAAGATTTACTCAATAATTCATATGAAAAACTAGTTGAAATACTCGTGGACAGAGGTTTGTTCAACGCACTTGCATGCAATAATAAATCACTTTCTGATAATAATAATTTATCTATATTTAATTCAGAATTGATTCAAACAAAATGGGCGAATGAACAAAGTCTGGTGTACGGAAAAGATTGGAAAATTAAGATTCTTGCCAAGCAAATAGAGATATTTGAGCCTGATGTAATCTATACAAATAATCCATCTTGGATTAGTAAAAATATAAAAAAAATACCAGATGTTAAACTCTTAGCTGCATGGAGGGCAGCTCCTGTCGAGTATAGAGCCGATTATTCATGTTTTGACATAGGTTTAACATATGCACCAGTTTATGAGAAACTGATGAAACAACATGGAATCCAACATGTAGAGCATATGGATTTGTTATTTGATCCAATCATTAAAAAACGTCTGGATCAAATGAACCTAAAAAAAATAAATGATATCTGTTTTGTGGGACGCTATGGTAAGATGTTCAAGCACCGAAATAAGCTGCTCTATGATGTCTATCGCCACTTTAATAAAACCAATACAATATCTTATCATCTACTCACCGAAAAAAGGTTCGGTGGGCTTGTACCTCAGATACCATGGAGAATGTTGAATGCTGTGAACAATCCGGTGTTTCTGAATGAGTTGCTGGAAGTCTTTACTAAATCAAAAATTCTAATAAATTGCCATAGTGACATAGCAGGTCAATACAAAGGAAATATGCGGGTATTTGAAGCATTGGGAACTGGGTCATTTATGCTTTCAGATGAGGGTGTTTATCCAAAATACCTTAAAGATGGAATAGATTTTATCAGCTATACAAACACCAATGATCTTTTAAACAAGATTGAATACTATCTCGAAAATGATGATGAAAGAGAAGAAATCGCCAAACATGGTTATGAAACAATTTGTAAATATTATTCCACTGAAATTGGGAGCAGGAAACTTAAAGCAATCTTTGAGGAGTGTTTGTGAGTGTCCATAATATTCATATGGTGGTGGTTCTTATGCGAAGGATTTTTAAATTTTTTCAAACGATTAATTCATGTAAAATCTACATATCTTTGAATTTTTATTGTATTAAAATGAGATGCCTTAAAAATTATATCCAGAGATTATGAATCGAAAAATATTATACATTCAACACGCGGGAGATATAGGTGGATCAGTAGTTAGTTTATTGTATACCGTGCAAGCGATTCAACAAAAAACCGAATATGATGTTACAATTTTGTGTAAATACAAAAACATTACAGAGTATTATAGATCACATGGTATCAATTCGCTTTATTCACCCTTTATTGGATTTTTCAGTCACAACACCGTTAGTGGTTTTTATAAATTTACTCCCCTAGGATTGTACGGCCTAATAACTCAACTAATTTTTATGCCAATCTATATTATAAATCAAATTCAAATTATAAAAAAACTTGATCCTGATATTGTACACTTAAATGCAACTGTATTGATATCAAGTGGTATTGCAGCTTCTATTTGCCGCAAATCTATTGTCTGGCACATCAGAGAACCTCTTTCGAGTGGTTCTTTTGGGATTAGAAAAAAAATAATCTCCTTTATTATCAAACGGCTTTCAGATGTAGTGATAGCAATAAGTCCCTATGACCTAAGCAGGCTTGGTGATGACACATATAACAACATGCAAGTTGTCTATAATTTTGTTGACTTCAATGAATTCAATTACTCAAAATATGATAAAACAGCAGAAAAAGTGCGGCTCGGATTGCCAGAAGATTCAAAAATAGTCACAACTCTTGGTGGTATTTCTGAAGTGAAAGGATCATGTGAGATTGTATTGTCTCAAAGATATCTTTCTGATGATGAAAGAACATATATTTTAATCGTGGGAGCAGGATATGAAATTGCGGAACAAAACGATTTCATAGAGCAATTTAAACAAATGTTTAAACAATTTATAAAACCGTTTTATAAATTTTATATATATAGATTTGAAACTGCATTAGATTCGATTGATAAAAGGGATAAAGTGATACTATTGGGTAGAAGAAACGACATCCCTAACATTTTAGCTGCTTCTGATGTACTTATTTTTGGAGGAACTGTCCCACATTTTCCGAGACCGATATTTGAAGCTTGGGCTATGAAAAAACCAATTGTTGCATTTGATGTGAATGGAGTGAGACAAAATGTAGAATCTGGTGTAGATGGTATACTTGTAAAAAATATGACACCAAAAGCTCTTGGTATAGCCATAAATAAAGTATTGGATGATGAAAATCTGGCATTTAAACTGGGTGCCAATGGATATAAAAAAGCAAAATGTCTTTTTGACATAGATACAAATATAAAACAGATAATTAAAATATACAAGTCCATATTAGATTCTACATCAGGTTAATAGTACCCACAATTATTGGAAGTGATCTCATGAACCCCCACTCAAAAATCTACATCCCTGGCCACCGCGGCATGGCCGGTTCAGCCATCCTCCGTAACCTCAAAGCCAGAGGCTACACCAACACCATAACCCGCACCCACTCCGAACTCGACCTCACTAACCAGCAGACAGTGAACAACTTCTTTGAAACCGAAAGACCCGAATACGTATTCTTAGCCGCAGCAAAAGTCGGCGGCATACTCGCAAACAGCACATATCCGGCAGAATTCATCTACGACAACATCATGATCGAAGCCAATGTCATCCATGCCGCATACACATATGGCGTGAAAAAACTGCTCTTCCTAGGCTCATCATGCATATTCCCAAGACTTGCGCCCCAGCCTCTGAAGGAAGAGTACCTGCTCACAGGCGAACTTGAGATTACCAATGAGGCGTATGCTGTGGCAAAGATCGCAGGAATACGGATGTGTAAGCATTATAACCAGCAGTATAAGACAAACTTTATCTCGGTCATGCCAACCAATCTGTATGGGCCAGGTGATAACTACGACCTTGAGACATCGCATGTTATGGCTGCGCTGATACGCAAGTTCCATGAGGCAAAGGTGAATGATATGCCGCAGGTCGTTGTATGGGGAACTGGGATGCCAAGGCGCGAGTTTCTGCATGTGGATGATATGGCGGATGCGTGCGTGCATTTGATGGAGAACTATGATGCTGCGGATATTGGAGAGTTTGTTAACATCGGAGTTGGAGAAGATCGGACAATTCGTGAACTGGCTGAATTGATCAAGGATGTTGTTGAGTACGGAGGGGATATCGTGTACGACACCACAAAACCCGATGGGACGCCGCAGAAGTTGCTGGATGTCAGCAGGTTGCATGGGCTTAGGTGGGAAGCAAAGATATCACTTCGAGATGGTATTAAACAGGCATATGAGTGGTATAAGGGGCATCTGCAAGGGTAGTGAAAATGGAACACGAACCTGTCAACATTGCCAGTGATAACAAAAAACCGGTTGTCTCGATTATCACAGCTTGCCTCAATGCTGAGAACACCATCGAACAGACAATTCAAAGCGTGATCAAGCAGACATATCCTAAAATTGAATACATCATCATTGATGGTAACTCGACAGACGGGACGCTGGATATCATCAAAAAATATGAAGATCATATAGCAAAGTGGATCAGTGAACCTGACAGTGGTGTATACGATGGGATGAATAAAGGAATCATCCACTCTACAGGAGATATATTGTGTTTCTTAAATTCCGGTGATCTGCTCTATGATAAAGATACCATCAACAATGTCGTTGACAGGTTTTCGAACAAAAACGTTTATGGTGTTTATGGGAACGTAGAGGTCTTAAACGATTACAGGAAGGATAAACTCATCAGGGGTTGCAAAGTTACGCCCAATAAGCTGCTGTATCGACATATCTGTCATCAGGCACTTTTTGTCAGACGTTTTCTATTTGATGAGATCGGGATGTTCTCGACTGCATTCAAACTGGCATCTGACCATGAATTTATAATAAAGTCGATCAAAAAATACCCGGATAAATTCGTATACGTCGATGAGATATTTGCAAAATACCGCGATGGCGGAATGAGTTGTAAAATGATGAATAAGATGAAACTTGAAGAATTAAAGATACTTTCAACCAATTATAATATCCCTCAATTCTTATTTGGTGCTGTAGTTTGTGCCTACGTAGTATTAAGGTATAAAATACCACAGATGTTGAAAATGAAAAGCGCATCTTTTGAATAGGATGCTAACATTCAAAATGTACAAAAATAATAATCGGTATTGATACAATGCAAATAGGAATGATCAATATACTATCGACCTGGCAAACACTTGCCGTATTCGAAATCATACTTTTTTCTTCATATACCATACTTATGTACATATATTCCAGAAAAAAAGAGGAAATGCCAAAAAGCAATCATCTCCCCACAGTAACCCTCATCATCCCGATGTATAATGAAGAAAAAGTGATAAAAGAAAAGATCGAGAACACCGCCAAACTTGATTATCCCCATGAAAAATTAAAAATTATACTTTTAGATGACCATTCCACCGACAGATCAAACAGCATCTCATCAGAAGCAATAAAACAAACATCATTAAACGCCAATGTGATCAAAAATCAGGGCGGCAAAGGAAAAGCAAGAGCTCTTAACTGGCTATTTCCGTCACTCGAAAGTGAAATTACTATAATATCCGATGCCGATGCCCTGCTGAAAGAAGATTCATTGTTACAACTGACAAAAAACTTCACTGACCCTGATATCGGAGGAGCCACAGGAAAGATAATCACCATCTCGGATAAAGCAAGGACATCCCAATCCCAGGAAGAGTCATATCGTTTCTTCTTCGATGTATGGAGACTCGGAGAAAGCAGGATCCAATCAGTTTCTGTATGCAACGGGCCATTGATGGGATTCAGAACAGATCTGCTAAAGAAAATAAAGATCGACCCCGATGCCTATGCAGATGATTCAGATATGCTCTTCAAAGTGATCAGATTGGGTTATCGTGTGGTGTATGAACCCAAAGCCATCGTATATGAACGTGTTCCGTTGAGTGTTAAAGGACGTATTGTCCAGAAAATGAAACGGATAAACGGACTTAGAAGAGTATACATTAAGAATTTCGATATGCTTGGAAAAGGACGCTTTGGAAAGATAATCTACCCTTATGCGCTCCTGACACATGTCGTCTCCCCACTGGTCGTTCTATTGCTAACTGTTCTTTATCCAGTGATAGTCATACAAAACCCTGCATACCTTGGATTTTTGGTATTTTTCATCCTGCCTAAAATGGGTGAAACCGTCCGATCCTTTATGATAACACAACTAATAATGAACTTTTCATTTCTTGTCCCAACAGCAGGATCATGGGAAGCAATTGAAGATGCAAGGTATGATCTAACGCATAACAATTGAAATAAATAGAACCTTGTTTGATAATACTTATATATCCTATAATATTGTAATATATTGCATATTTAATAAATAGAATACATGCGAGTGAAACACATGACCGGTGAGAACAAAAAGTCCAAAATTGTCAATGCCCTCCCCTACTGCGCAGGAGTTATCATCTCATTCCTGATAGCCTTTTACATCAGAACCATCCCCAAAGCAGGCGTATTCCTGTCAAACGGATTCGTGCGATTCGGAGGAAACGACCCATGGTACCACCTACGGAACGTGGAAGTGATCCTGCATAACTTCCCACACTTTCCCTGGTTCGATGCCTACACCAGTTATCCACACGGATATTCACAATTTTTTGCACCACTTTTCGACATGCTTCTTGCAATGATCATATGGGTCATCGGACTTGGCAATCCGAGTCAGGACCTGATCAACAACGTATGTGCTTACTACCCCGCATTTCTGGGAGCAGTTGTAATTATCCCAACATATTTTGCAGCCAAATGGGTATTTGACCGCAGGGTAGGACTGCTCGCAGCATTCCTTGTAGCAATATCCCCCGGGCAGATGCTATCAAGGTCCATGATCGGTTTCAATGACCACCACATCGCAGAAACACTATTCTCTACCATCACAGCCATGTTCATCATCATTACACTGAAAGTCGCACGTGAACACCCGATCACATTTGAGAACCTTCGAAACAAAAACTTTGATGCAATGAAACCCGCACTACCATATCTTATACTCACTGGTGTTGCATTGGGCGCATATTCACTCGCATGGGCAGGAGCGCTCTTCTTCAGTTTCATCATTGGACTATACCTCACAGTTCAACATATAATAGACCACATGCACAAACGCCCAACCGATTATCTGGCAGTGAGCGGGGCAATGATATTTCTCATTGCTTTATTAATGGTACTCATGGTACCAAACCTTTCATCTAGAGCCCTACTCATCAAAGGCCTCTTCGCAGGCATAATAGCATTCCCCCTCCTCACCCTAATATCCATCGAGCTCAACAAACGAAAACTCGACAAATACTACTACCCGCTCACAATCGCAGCATTATCAATCGCAGCAATCATCCTGGCAAAAGCATTCTCGCCATCAGCTTACGCAATCATTGCAAGTCTGTCCAGTTACTTCGTGCGAACCGGCGGCGGAACCACCATTGCCGAAGCATCGCCCCTACTATACCAAGGTGGCGTGTTCACACTCAAACCACTATGGTACAACTTCGGTCCCGCAGTGTACGTTGCATTCGCAGCACTGCTGATGCTCACATACGAAGTGATAACAAAGAAGAACACGCAGGAAAAAACATTCCTGCTCGTCTGGACAGTCATGATCATATGGGCAACACTCCAGCAGAACCGTTTCGCATATTATCTCTCAGTAAATATTGCGATCCTTGCAGGATACCTTGGTATCAGGCTTCTTGAATTTGGAGACTGGAACACATTTATACCAAATTTCAAATCAAAAATAAGATCAACGGCAGACCTGCCTGAAATCGTGAAAGTAATTAACATAAAACACATCCTTTCAGCCATACTCGTGTTCCTACTATTAATAAACCCAACCTACACCCTCGCAATGCAGCAATCCCAGGGCGTAGGCGGCCCGGGCGGCCAGTGGCTGGAAGCCGTTGGATGGATGCGATATAACACACCGGACCCTGGACTTGATTACTACGAAAACTATCAGGTGCCACCCGCAGGAGAAAGATTCCAGTATCCTGACACCGCCTACGGCGTGATGTCGTGGTGGGACTACGGCCACTGGATAGAGGTCATCGGACACCGAATACCTAACGCAAATCCATTCCAGTCTGGAATAGGAGGACGAAGCCAGAGCCTCGATGAAGAGAACAGACCGGGCGCCTCAACCTTCTTCACGGCCCCATCAGAAGAAGAAGCAACAGCAGTCCTCGAGGCCATCCACCCGGACCCAAATAAGGCTGCTGCACGCTACATTGTATCGGACGTCGAGATGGCAACAGGCAAATTCTACGCAATGACCGCATGGACACTGGATACTGCGGACTACTACATAACAGTCCAGACCAACAATGGCCCCCAGAACGTACCGGGTCCACGTTACTTCAACTCGATGGAAGCAAGGCTCCACATTTTTGACGGGAACGGTCTCAAACAATACCGCCTCGTCCACGAATCGCCTGCAGGATACTCCAATGAAGCAGGATACAAGAGCATCTACAACCAACTCTTTGGCGGCAGCATTCCTGAGACGAATACAGGTTACGTCAAGATATTTGAATACGTTAAAGGTGCAACCGTCAAGGGGACAGCGTCGGAAAATGACACCGTGACCATCAGCGCAACCATAAGGACAGGCTTGGGAAGGACATTCGAATACACCCAAACAACATCTGGTGGTGCATACGAGTTCACGGTGCCGTACTCAACAGAGGGACCTGTGCCCGGACAAACACAATTTGACACGCGACCAGTTGCACCGTACACAGTATCATACGGGAACACGACAACAGAGGTCAGGGTTGGTGAAATGGATGTGCTGGACGGGAATACAATTGTAGTTAACTGAAACGACGAAACCGCGCCTTCGGCGCGGCGTATCCCTTCTACTATTATTTTCATATACCCTGATCGAATTATGAACGCGTCAGATTTATACAAAATAAACACAATGTATTTTTGGTGAAAAATATGGAATCTGTATCTGCCAATAATAAAACAATAACATCCGATATCTTAAACACCATGGTAAATATGAGAGACGAGTTAGATTCGCTCATCGAAACCATACAGATAATGAATGATAAGGAACTAATGGCAGGGATCAATAGTTCCAAACAAGATATCATAAAAGGAAATATTCATGAGATCAGTAGTGCCGATGAACTGGCTTTGGTGTGGGATGAATGAAGATCATTTACACCGACCAATTTAAACATGATTTACAAAAGATCAAGGACAATAACGTACAAAAAAGAGTACTTAAAGTTGTTCAAAAATTGATCGACAATCCAAACATCGGCAAACCGCTAAAATATGATCTAATTGGATTGAGAAGTGTCAGAGTAAGTCCTTCCAGAATTGTATACGAAATGAAAGATGACACCATGATCTTGCACAAATTCCAGCATCGAAAAATTGTATACAAATGAAACTTTGTAATTGCATAATATCTCGATAAGAATATAGGATATATCTTGGTGCAATTGTGACGCTTCCAAATGTGAACCGCGCCATCGGCACTTCCCTCAATTGCTGATAAGAATTAAACGGAATTTGAACAATGATTGTATTAGAAGTACCATACTACAAACAACAAGAATGGTATACATGTGGTCCGGCATGTCTTCGAATGATACTGAAATGTATCGGCACTTCAGCATCAGAAGAAGAAATAGTAAAAGCATGTGGAACAACCGAACTTGGCACTACACCATCATAACTTGTAAAAGATTCAAATGTTTTTGGATTCGATGCAGATGCTTTAAAATATGAAGACATTGATGATTTAATACAAGCATTAAAATGTGGCAATCCAATCATAGTATTGCTTGATGCCGGAATCCTATACGGCGGAGTACAGGGATTCGGTCATTTTGTAGCGATTACAGGATTCGACAACAATGAGATTAGATATCATGACCCGGATATTCCAGATGGTCAAGATGCAAAATGTAATATTGACAAATTTATACAGGCATGGTCAGCTTTAAAATGCTGGGCAATCAAATTCCAAAAGGTGAAACAATGAAGTCTATAGAGATGTATGAAACCGCTCGGGAGTACCTTATAGAAAACATGGGAAACCAGATGTCTGCCGGCGATGTATATTATGACAACAGCACTAAAACATGGAATGTGAAGATAATCTCCAAAACCCCACACGGCATATTGATCGTCGGGGAAATACACCTTGACGATGACAAAACTATTGTCTACGTGACACCAAATGAACAGGTGTTGAAAATACTCAGATCCAAACTCAAGGAAGAACGAGTACTGATCGATGTACCCGCCACTGCACTGGCACGGATCAAAGCGACAGTGCCGGATGTGACGGTGTACGGATGATGGAATTATTGCAGATGCGCGGGCGCCTCTCCACCACCGACATGAAATGGGCGGGATCAGGCGGATAGAATGAAAACAAAACAAGAGCCAATGGAAAACGTTTAAATTATAGCAAGTAAATGATAACATGATGACTGCAATTGGACTTGAAACTAAACATGACACTGTCACGATACCTGTCGATCTCTTTGAAGATATGATGTCATCATACCAAAAAATGGAACAAATCATGTCAACTCTAGAAGTGTTGCTGGACCAAAAAGCAATGGATTCGATCAAGAAAAGCAAAGAAGACATTGAAAAAGGGAATTTTGTAGATTGCTCTCTTGATGAAATTGATGGACTGTTAGCTTGAAACATGGCATACAAAGCACGATTTCCCAATCATTTTCAAAAACAGGTCCGAAAGCTCCCTCCAGATATCAAGTCTAAAGTTATAAAAGAAATTAAAACAGTTCTCGAAGATCCATATTGTGGGATTGCACTTGTTGGGAATCTCAAAGGACTCTGGAAAAGAAGGATTGGTAAATATCGAATAGAATATCAGATTTCCAATACTGAAGAACTGGTTATTTTCCATAGCGTGGATTTGCGAAAAAGAATATACAAATGATTGCAGCAGCCGGAATTGAAAGAGGGATTGCACCCGATGAGAACATCAATAAAAATGTAGAAGAAATCATGGAATGGCGGCAACGTGATCAAGATACAAATCAGCAAAAAAGCGCAGCGCCTCCCCATCACAAAAATGAATATTGACCTTTTATCTGAATCAAATTGAGAACGCGCCATACCCATCAAAGTCAAACGTTGCGATGGCACACCCAACCGCAGCAGAGC
>JAUWQD010000028.1 GCA_030611265.1 Methanosarcinaceae archaeon
GATCTGTAATACATCAGTTTCGCCACCGAGGTCAGCTTCATAGTCCCATGTCTTTGCAGTAATATCTGTCGCGTTCTTGACACTGATAACTTTGTCTGCAACGAACTCACCGTTCTTGCTAAGCTCTAACCAGACTTTGTCGCCATTGACATCGATCTGCTGTGCTGTAAGTGCATAGCCCTCACCGAGTTCAAGTGCCTGACCGGTTCTTACTGTGCGGGAGTCTTTCTCATCCATTAACAATTTGGACAGCTTGTTTGATGTATTGACCTTTATTGGGACATATTCCTCTGCCAAATATCCAATCTTCTGGTATGTACCTGTCCATTTGGTATCCTGCTTGTAATCAACATTTATAATCGTTGTAGTGTATACAAGACCTTCCTTATCGATTGTTCTGTCTGAAGTTGTCTTGTTCTGGTAAAGCACAAATTGTTCGTTACCCTGACCATTCTTAAAGTCGTAATAGAAACCTGCGAAATTGCCTGTGTCTATTGTGAATGTACCATTGCCGAGTGGTGCAACATCTACATAAGACGAGTTGTCTGTTTTGACATCAGAAGCATTGAAAACTGGTCCTCTGATCTCAACCGCGTCCACTGTTGTCGCTGCGCTTGCTGGAATGACTGATGCGAACACAGTCAAGACCATCAATGCAGCCAGTGCGATTGCTGTAAATCTTTTCATAAATCTTTTCCTCCGAATTTAATTTTAATATTATATTGGTAAATGTAATCGTAAGATAAAACAACATCATCTGATGCGTTCCATCAGCCTTCACCTATGAACAATAATATTTGTCGTCCATTGCCGAAGGAGACTTCATCACCCTCTGAATCCCGTCATATTGGATTGCAACTGTCTTATTAATGAATAGACTATTAAATCTGTTGTGGTCTAATTGAGATGGATTATCGCATTGCAGAGGCAAATATCGATGTGAATAACGGTAAATGTCGAACTATTATGGCTGGATTATAATATAAATCTGCCAAATCGGGAGTGGATGTTCGCATATTGTCGAATTTGTGATTGAAAAGTGAACAATGTGAAAACAGCATACAAGTTCAAATTCATCATCATGTATGGAACCATATGTGGCATGGGGTGAATCATGATTATTCCCTGCGCATGTTTAGATTGGCGGTTGAGAACAATGGTTGAGAACATATATGAACTACCCCTCACGGCGGTTGCTGAAATTGCACAATCGAATTTTTTGGTTATACATCCTGTCCATTAATCCAGGCAATACGATTCCATGTTTGACGATACTCAAAAAAGAATACAAAATCTCCAACCACACCATTTAAATGTTTCAAAACCATCCTCTTAAAAAAATGTTCACAGGCTAGTAAAATACATTAAGTCAAAGGTAGTAAAGATCGTTACTGATCAGTTATTAATAAAATCAACAATTAATGGAGGCTTCTTATGCAAACAAAGACAAAGCAGGAGGTAGAAATCTTAAAAGAGATAAGAAATCTGCCAGAGATGGTTCAAGAAAAGATACTCAAGATGATTCATTTTTTCAGGTCTGAGATCATAATAAGTGAATCGTTAGAAGAAACGGCTACCGAAGATTTTTTATCTGCATGCGGCACCTGGGAAGATAAAAGGTCCATTGATGAGCAAATAAATGACATATATTCCAGTAGAAAGTCTACCAACAGGACGGAGAAGGTATTTTGAAATATTTATTGGATACAAACATTTGCATATACATGCTTAATGGAAATGAAACATTGAAAAATAAAGTAAAAGAAATTGGTGTTTTTTCCCTTTCAATATCTAATGCCACACTTGCAGAACTTTATTTTGGAGCATATAGAGGCTGTCCAACAATCCAAAATCACAGATAAAAGAAGGACAAATATGGCTTTAAATCAATAAATAAGGTTTTATTTTATCGTCCACAGCAATTGTTAGACAGCCTCTAAAGAAGGGAAATAACAAATTTTTAGGGGAAATCAGGCACTCATGACCTTTTATAGATAAAACGGGGTAAGAAGAATGCCTACTCTCAATCCCCATATCTATGTTAAGGCAGCACGGCGATGCTATGAGGCAGACAGAGATTGTGAAACAATATGGTTCTTCCAAATCCAAGACCAGTGCACTACTGACCAATATGGCAGAAAATGGACAGGTCTAGCGGGTTAAGAAAGGACGGGAGAACTTGATACGTCTAATATGAGGCCATCAGCCTGTTCTGAGAATTTTTCGCCCCCTTCATATTTACCTGACAAAAGCGGCCTGGGGCAGAATAATAAAAGCGGAAATCAATTTTGCCTGATGGTTATTTTACTGAAACGTTTGATGTTAAGATTGGAAAAGAAAGTGAGCTGAGAGGATATACGAAGATTAAAGCTATTTCCCTGATCTACCTATCCATTGCTTTATTAAATAGATCATTGATGCAGCGAGCAGTATCATTACTGCCACCATTAAAGGGTTTATTGTTGTCTTTGATAATTTTGTCTCTGTTCTACCCAGGTTCCAGTCGTAAAGGAAGACTTCGGTGTAGTATGCTGCTAACTCGGGATTTTCGATTATGATTCCGACCTCCCTGTTGTAGGTCGGGCTATGTTTGTTCCAGTTTATCGAGGAAATCAGTACCCTCTGGCCGTCAACGATCACTCCTTTATTGTGAATTTTTGAAATTCCATCCCGCTTCACAAGCCGTGCTTCAAGGTTTAGGTTCTCCTGCGAGGCGAGATTGTTCAGGTAGTTGCAAAGTTCATCATTGTCATTCTCCCCGTGTGTGTTGTACCACATTGAGTCAAGGAGGACTTTCACTTCCACACCCTGCATTGCAGCATTGATCGCAGATTGAAGGTAGGGGTTCTCATCATTTCTCCAGTCCTTTCTTATATACGCCTGCTCGATATGAAGCGTCTTTTCAGCAGAGTTGATCATCTCGATGATTGTTTCATAATGGAGACTGTTGTCAGGTCCGATTATCATGCTTGCTGTAAACTCACCGTTTATGTTCTTTGCTTCAAACACCTCATATCCGATACGGTCATCTGGTTCATCTGTATCTGATTTTGATCCCTGCGGCAGGTCATCTGGACTAACCTTTATTCCTTGTGACCAGTCATGCTCAAATATGGAAGACATATCATGATACATCTCCCCGTCTCTTATGACAACACCCCAGCCGCGATTTCCGATGGAGCCATCAGGCGGATACCCGCCACTGTTCCAATTCTCAGAACCGAGAATAATGGTATCGCTGTTTATCAGTGCGTACTTTGCATGGTTCAGCCGGTAAAGCGAATCATTACTGAAACGAACCTCTCCCCCTTCATCTATGATGTGTCTGAGTATTTTGACTTCAGAATCACTGATACCGCCGACAGGGCTGCCCTCGATGAGAATATTCACAGTTCCACCCCGACTGAGCAGGTCTACCACCTCACGCTCAATATCCTGGCTTTCAAAAAGATAGACATTCACTCTGAGAACGGATGCACTCCGGATCTCCTTCTGAAGTATCTCAAGACTGCAATCCGGCGACACAAAAACTGTGACCTCACCTGAAAATGATCTCGGAGATGGCATAAAATCTGACTGCCCGCGGTAATACTCCCTGAGAGGCAGCCACTCATATGCAGTATCAGTATCCCTATCAAGATAGAAGCGCCTGAATATGCGCTCTTCAGAAGCGCTACCAAGCATAGATCCCTGCCAGCCCTCCCCCTCATACTCTGAGCTTCCGTAAATTACACAATCCACCATGCGTAACGTATTATCGAGAAGTATTACCTCGTCTCCACTGTTACTGAGCTGGATCCCGTTTGCCGGAAGTTTGATCCGGTAGTTCGATTCCGGTTCAAGGATTGTTCCACCAGGTATTTCTGACTCTCCCTCAAGATCTGTAAGAATAAAACCAGATATGTCAACTTCTTGGCCTGTCGGGTTGTATATAACCACATACTCGCCCTGATCCATCAAAGCAGCCGGATTTGGAAGGAACTCAAGAATTACCGGATGTGTGATACTGGATGCTGACGATGGATCTATGCCAGGTGCTATGAGAAGAAGAGCGCATAGAAGTACAACCAAATTAAGTCTAATAATGCATCCCTTCCTTAACTACCAGGAGTTGACTATTTCTATTTGCATGCAGATACATCGTCTAAGAACTCGCTTATTGATTTATTAGCTTTCCCATAACAATCTCTTATCTGCTCAGTTCGGGTACAGGACGGATATTACCATAAACATATTTACGTTCCAGGCTTGCCGGACGATAGATTTGACCCCTTCCAATGACCTACATCTAAACCCGGATGAGTATATACTGTGACAATCGTTAAACTAATATCGTATAACGTTATACGTTATACACTATGACAGAAGTAAAGATACACAATAAATATCTGGTCGTAATCCCAAAAGATGTTCGCGATACACTGGGGTTGCAGATAGGGGAAACCATCGATTTTGTGGTGGAAAAAGGAAAGGCAGTGTTGTATCCTAAAAGAGGAAATGTCGCATCTGTCAGGAAACTTCATGGTATTATTGAACACAAAGGCACGATAGATGAGGGAATCGATGAAGGTTATGCCCTGATGGGTGTGGAATAGAATGAAATACATCGACTCAAACATCTTTATCAATAATCTCATCGGAGATGCCCGATTTGGTGATGCTGCCGAAAAGTATCTTGAAAACGTTGCCAATGGGAGAGAGATCGCCTCCACTTCTGTTCATACTATGATAGAGATATACGCTTTTCTTAAGAGCAAACGTTTGTCTGAGCAGAAAATTGCAGATATCCTGAGTGAGATCGATCAGCATGGCGTCATACTTTTGCCCTTTGAACCTGACTTTTTAGTTGATGCTCTGCCCATGGTCAAAACTGGCTGGAAGATCGGTGATGCTATACATCTCAATACAATGAAGAAAAATAAAATAATTGAGATTGTAACGGATGATCGGCATTTTGAAAATGTGGAAGGCATAACACGTATTGACCTATTGGAAGAATGATATTCGCATAAGCCGTTATACAATTTTGAGCGTATAGGCTGGTGCGAAACAACAACTCGAATCAATCTACAAAAATAAATTGGCGGACTTGGAAATTACACAGGGACAAATTGTCCACATGTAAAAATGCTAACTCACATAAATAAAAAAAGATTCTCTTTAACATTTTATGGGCAACATCACTATTCAGGATATATTTTCAAACATGGGTATCACATTGCCTGAATTATTCGATGTCGAATAATTACCCACCCTATGTTGTGGATATCCAAAAGAATAATCATTTTTGCAGGAAACATAAAAGATGTTTACGCGCCTTAATGTTTGTAGATATTATCATGATGGTCATAATCTTCCAGCGTAACGCTCTTTGATCCTTCATCAACAGAAAATAATAGCACGAAATGTTTATCCACATGTACCCTTTTCCAATCATTCAAGGGTGTACGAAGATTTTTATATCTGTGGGGATCAGTCAGGATCTCATCGACTTTCTTAAAAACAATCTCTAACTGCACCCTGTTCTTTTTAGCCAGTTTCTTAAGGGTCTTTTCAAGACCGGGCTTAATCTTTAATGTGTACATAAGATCAAAGACCCAATCGTTTCTTTAGACCTTCAACATTGCCTACATCGACAGAATCCTGCTTCATTATTTTTTTAATCTTATCTGCATATTCAGGTCTGAGTTCAGGTTCGAGTATTTCCTCTTCATATTGTATTGCCATAAGCTCAATAGCAGAACTTTTGTTCGTCAGGCCATATTTTGCCTTGACGATATTCAAGATCCTGTTTGTATGCTCATCAATATTTATGAAAGCTTGAACCATATATAACACCTTAACATTATATTAACATCATGTTAATAAGTAGTTTTCGTGTGCGAACACACAAATGCACTGCATGTGATTGAACAAAAGAAAAGTTGTTGTTTATATTCATCCAATTGATCCTGTCGGTGTGTATGACCCGAAATTAGAGATCCCAAACTCATTGATCGAAGGACCGTTTGAAACGACTCGTGCTGTGACAAATCTCATCTATACCGGTACAACAGATCGTTGTCCTGATATCAAATATATTCTGGCTCACGGCGGGGGAACCATTCCTATCCTTGCGTGGCGCATAGCACTGAGCAAATATTCAAAAAAAGAGATTAAGCCTTCAATATTCAGGATGATCAATGACATTTTAATCAAAAAAAGTCCTGAAATCGGGCTTAATATTTTAAAGAATATGTACTATGACACAGGACTGACTTCCAGTTCGTATGCACTCAAAGCAATGCAGGAATTTGTGGGACCGTCAAGAATTGTGTTTGGAAGTGATCTGCCATTTTCTGAAAAAGTGGTGTCAATGGTTGTAAATGATCTGGAAAAATACGAGGGATTTACAAAGGAAGATCTTGAATTGATCAATTATAAGAATTGTCTTGAATTGTTTCCACAACTTCATGAATAATATTTATTCCAACATTAATGCTGTTTTGTATGATTATGGTGCTCTAGCTGCAACCCACCAAAGCAAAAAAATGTGCTCATATCGGAAGATATTTTAGATAATACATTGTCAGTATTATAATCAATCCAGCAATGACTAAGCGAATTATAAATTTCGCGATATTGTTTAAAAATTCTGCAATAGCTAGAAGTGCTACACAAACTACCGCAATGATAATTAAATTTGGCAACATTTTATAATATACCCTCTAAACTACTTTTACTATTAATATGACGCAACTACTCAGCTTCAGAAAGCGATATTTAAAATATTAATGCACCCTAAAGGTAAGTAATTACCCTTATTTATTATGTATAACATTAGTTTTGATTGATTTTTTTTATTTCACCTCTTTCAATAGAAACTAAATCAACATTCGGATTTATTTTCCCATCAGAGAACGTAAAGTTAATTGTTGGATTTACAGTCCACGTAATCATTTTACTAAAATCAAGATAATGAATTATAATTATCAATTCGTTGTTTCCTTCCTTAAGATTCCTCATTAAGGCAACTTGTTTTATAGTTTGAAGCATGCCATCATCAGAAACATCGAAATCAGGAGATTCATCAAATATAATTTCAATAAATGTTGGTTGTCCTCTCTCAACAAATTTAAAGTTCTTAGGATATTGTGTAGCATTTGTTTCTATACGTGGGATCTCAGTTAACTCAATCGATTTTCCATTCAATATACAACGAGTTGACAAAATGAGGGCAGGATATCTTGCATAATACCCATTAATTAGAGGAATCCTTATAGATGATTTATTTAAATTGTTACTACTGCCATAATAATTAACAGATTGGGGAGTACCTATTTGCAAATCAGATTCTTCGATAATATTTTGATGATTTAAAGTAATTAAAGAAATATTATTTGCGTCCTGAGCAATGGAATTTGCATCATTTGCGACCGATATAGAATAAACAGAAAAAGCTACTGAAAGTAGAACGCCGATTACTGAAAGTAGAACGGCGGATAAAGCGAGATAATATTTTTTTCTGGTTAAACGTATTTCATCATTTTTCAGCTCATGATTTGTTTGAGATTTACTTTTTGACATTGTACCATATTTTAAACTTTCTTATATTTATAGTAATAACAACAATCATTTCATAGTATGTCAGCTACCAATTATTCCTCATATAATATTCTATATTATCTACCATTTCAAAAGACATCCGACCTTCTTGTTATTCTACGTTACCACAATATTCACCCCCCTTCCCCCAATCTCCTGCCGCCCGTACTCTGCACTTACCAAGTTCCTCCTCTATAGTGCTGCTTCCGTTGGTGGTGTGCTGAATGGATGGCGTGAGATGGTCATGGTATTAATATATAGTCAAACGTTGCGACGGCACACCCAATCGCAGCAGAGCTGCGGGGCATGACGTGCCGTCGCTTTACTGTTTAATTTTTACCTAAAATCCAAACGTTTCATTTATCTGCAACCTTCCTTTTACTAAACTCCCAAATAATATTCAGGTTTTAACTCGATTATACACATTAATACACTCACGCTTAAAAAAGTCTAGAATACGGTTTGTCCCAACCGCAGCAGAGCTGCGGGGTATAACGATTAAGATAAACTTACTACTCACAAAAGTATTTGGTGCGGGAGGTGCGATTCGAACGCACGAACTCCTACGAGACTAGGCTCTGAACCTAGCGCCTTTGACCTGGCTGGGCAACTCCCGCAGTACGATGCGTCCACATAGAGCGCTTTTTGTAGTTAAACCTTATCATCCTCTATGAAAAAGAAGTTTCTTTAACGTTGTTTGGGTACATCACTATTGAGGGATATATTGTCAAATATATGGAAATGCATTGCCAGAATAAATGGACAGGATGAACAGGATTGACAGGATACAAGTGGGCCGCCCCATCCTGTAAATCCTGTTCATCCCGTCAAATATTGATCTACTCAATATTGAAGAGATCAAAAAAAGATTAAATTGACAGCACCCCTCACGCCATCAACTTGAGCATAAGTGCCTTCTGCGCATGCATCCGGTTCTCTGCCTGTTCGAATACAACTGAATGAGGACCATCCAACACTTCCGCCGTGATCTCCTCGCCCCTGTGGGCAGGCAGGCAGTGCATCACGATGGCATCGTGTTTTGCGAGAGCCACAAGTTCGGAATTTATCTGGTAATTTGCCAGATCATGCATCCGTTTCTCAACCTCATCCTCATCGCCCATCGAAATCCACACATCCGTGTAAAAAACATCAGCATCCTTTGCAGCCTCTGCCGGATCATTGGTAATCGTAACATTTCCACCCATCGCTCTTGCCTGAGCCACAATATCCTCATCAGGTTCATACCCTTCCGGGCATGCAACTACAATATCCATACCAACGATCGCGCATCCGAGGATAGCGGAATTACAAACATTGTTCCCATCCCCGATCCATGCATACTTCAGACCAGCAAGTCGGTTCTTGTACTCCTGGATCGTAAGCAGATCCGCCAATATCTGGCACGGGTGCTCCTTATCGGACAGCGCATTGATCACAGGAACAGTCGCATGTTTTGCAAGCTCCACAACCGTATCATGACTGTTCACCCTTGCAGTAATACCATGCACATATCCCGACAGCACGCGCGCCGTATCTGCCACAGTCTCACCGCGCCCGATCTGGATATCCCTGTAATTCAGATAAAGCGCATGACCGCCAAGGTCAGCCATACCGGCCTCAAAAGATACCCGTGTGCGGGTGGATGATTTTTCAAATATCATTGCAAGGCTCTTATTCTTCAGAAGGTCTGTCACCTTACCACGAAGACGCTTTTCCTTCAGGTCCTCTGCCATATCGAGAAGTTCAATAATCTCCTCATTGGAGAGGTCAGCCATTGAGATCAGATGTTTCATATCAATCAACTCAAATTGTCATATTATTATAAATAAATACAAGAAAATTCTCCCTTCGGTCGAATTTACTTGATGCATACAATTTTACAAATTATATAGGATCAAAACCCGCGAATCTCCTTCATGTGATCGATCCTCTTCTGTACCACTGCCGCAGTACCGATATCACGTCTTGAATGTAAATCGCCTTTTATATTATCCAGTGCATTCTGCGCAATCGCTTCCGCATCAGCAATGGAGTCAGCCATACCGACAACAGCCACCGCTCTTGAGCCGGTGGTGTAAACCTTGCCATCCTTTTCATACACACTTGAATAGAACAAGATCGCATCCCCGATGTCGCCTGCGACCACTTCACTATCCTTTGTCGGATCGTCAGGATAACCGGCAGGAACCGCATATTTACACACCGTTGCCTTCTCACTGAACTTGACATCCAGATCTGCCAGAGTACCGTCTGCAATCGCGGATATCACATCAACATAATCAGTTTCAAGAAGCGGCAATACATTCATGGCTTCAGGATCACCAAATCTGGCATTGAACTCGATCACTTTCGGCCCGTCTTTTGTTAGCATGAACTGACCGTACAGCGTTCCCTTGTACAGTTCATTTGTTTCATCATACAATGCCCTGACTGTATCCTTCATGATCTGTTTTGCCTGTTCAACATCATCAGATACCAAGAACGGCAAAAGAGCACCCGTGTTAGTATACGAACCCATACCACCGGTATTCGGACCAAGGTCGCCCTCAAACGCACGCTTATGATCCTGAACAGTTGGTGCAAAAGCAAGCGACTTACCGTCAACGAACGCTTGAAGCGTAAACTCTTCACCCACAAGGTTCTCTTCAATAACTACGCTGTCACCCTCCAAAAGACTGGCAGCATACGTTTTTGCAGCCTCGATGTCAGGAAGCTGGTCGCCCATGACCTTGACACCTTTTCCGCCTGTCAGACCTGCAGGCTTTACTGCCACATTTCCAACCTTGTCAATAAATGCATCCATTTCGCTCTTTTCTGTAAAAACACCAAAAATAGGGCATCCACCGATATTGTGCTTTTTCATGAAATTGCGAGCCCATGCCTTATCGAACTCGATCTGTGCGACCGCTTTTTTTGGACTAACCGCCCGGATGCCAGCATCTTCCAGGGCATCAGCAAGAGAAACTGCAAGCGGGGCTTCAGGTCCGACCACTGCAATTTCAATGTTCTTGGACTTTGCATAATCCACAACTTTTTCAACATCTGTCTCGCTCACAAGAAGAAAATCCTCGCATAATCCTGCTATACCGGGATTCTTCTTTGCCATCACTGCGAACATGGTCGGATTTTTATTGCTCCTTGCAATCGCTTCAGCGATTGCATGCTCTCTTCCTCCGCCACCAACAACTAAAATATTCATCTATTAAACCTCATTAAAATTTAAAAATGATTTCTTTGGATTTCTAAATAAAAGTTGAACCCATATTGAACATCGATTTTGCTAAATTATTATGTAACCACCAAAATTAGAATAGCATCTGAATTTAATGTGGTAACATAAATATCTTACTATTTAAAGACACTTCAAGATTGATCCTGAACTACAAGGTCACTTGCCTTTACAAGAGGGATCAGGGCAACGCCAACCGAATCCAATCTCTCCCTCGCATTCTCCTCGCGATCAACCACAGTGATTACCGTATTAACAACCCCTCCGGCATCACGAACTGCGGATATCCCGTCCAGCACCGAGCCGCCGCTTGTTGTGACATCTTCCATCAATACTACACGTGCACCGTTTGTCAAATCACCTACAAATCTTCCGCCTGTTCCGTAATCCTTTACATCTTTCCGCACAAGCAAAAGCGGAAGTCCGGTCTCAAGAGAAACAGCTGTCGCGATCGGAACACCGCCAAGTGCAACACCGCCCACAATATCAAGATCAATGTCACGAATCTTTCCGGCAGCCTGTTCTGCGATTATGCGAAGTGTAACAGGATCTGTGCTTGCTTTTTTAATATCGATATAGTACTTGCTTTTCTTTCCTGATGCAAGTGTAAAATCCCCGAACTTGACAGCGCCGCAATTTTTTAGCGCTGCAATAAGTTCTTCCTTTTTGTTATCTTTATCTTTACTTTTATCCTTATCTTCATCTACTGACATTGTTATATCCCACCATCATACCTTTTTTATGTAAACTTTGTTTACCATGGTTCTTTTTTGACACCAATGAAATATCCGATGATATTTGTCACCAGATGCAGCACAGGGGTAATTACCAACACCGTCACTACGACCCAGAATGAAAACATTGCAGTGAACCATTCTGGTGATATTAGATATGTAAACAGCCACGCACCTAAAACAAAATCTAACTGGTCAATGACCGGAAGCGGAGCGCCGCGCTTCAAACCCAACCTGCGTTTAAAGAAACTCATGAACATATCACCAAAAAGTGAACCGCATGAAAGTGCAAGTATCACAATAACCGAACCTGTGGTGGTTATGCCAAATGCCGGCAGAGTTACGCCAAAAACCGCAAATCCACTCAAAGTTAGCCTCATCTGCAAAAGCCCGACTAACAGACCGCAGATAACACCTGCAAACAGTCCGCGATACGTTTTTCCATCACCTAAAATCCTGCGACCATCCCTCATCGTCCGCCCACCGTCTATAGGTTTTCCACCACCGAATATGGCTGCGAGAGGGTTTGGGATATATGCCGGAAGCATTAACCAAATTGCAATAATTATAAGTTCGATCGTGTTATCAACTCAAAACTTTTTTGTTTAACATGTGTAGCATCCGTATTTAATATATCGAGACAAAAATGATGGTTTGCCCATACTCTGACAAAACCTTTATATTAGTATGGTATCTATACGGTGAGTGTATAATTGAATACAAATAAATCTCATTTTTAAAATAAATATTACAGGAATATAGTATGACTGACATTGAAAAAATAGTTACACCAAAAAATACAATGCTGGCAACCGTGCTTACATTTGTATTACTGACGGTGTTACTTACAATAGGAATGTTGACACCTCTTGTTGCAAAACTCACAACAGGTGTGGAAATGGGTCTGGATGCCCAGTATTTTAACAATCGTTCGGCACTTCCGACCGCAGCGCTTGTAGTGTTTCTCACAACATGTTTGTTGATAGGATACTTCGACGCAAAAAAATCCGCAATAATTGCAGGTGCATCAATTGCATTATCAATCCTTTTTGCAATCGTATCGCCTTTTAACAACACCCCGATCGATATAACAGTTCCACTTGTGGCAATTGCACTTGCTGCAACACTGTATAAGATGTGGTGCTCTGTTGACAAGCAGTCCACGTTCAAAACGATGCGCGGTGTAAGTGCACATATCATACATTTGGGCATATTGCTAATCCTTATCGGTGTCGTGGTCAGCACGAACACGAGAGTCGAAGAATCAAGCATACTTTCGATCAATACAGTAAGCACATTTACTGACCAGCATTACAGCATCAAGGTCACCAGCATGACATCCGGTTATGAAGGATCGATGTTTCAAAACTATCCGGGTTCATCGTATGTGACAAACATCAACTTTGATGTGTATAAAAACAATAAATTCTTTGACAGCGGTCAGGTCAAGTACATCACTGACTTCAAATGGGGCCAGACATACACAACGACCTACATCAATAGGGGAGTGTATGAAGAACTTTTTGTCGCCCCAAGGGCTGTCGATGAAGCAAATGGCAAAATCAACCTATATGTCAGGACTGTGCCTTTCATGACTGTATTATGGATCGGAATGTACTTGATGGCAATAGGCATTATTATTCTGGGTGTTACTGAACACGTAAAAGCCGGCAGGAACATTACAATGGAATCAGATATTCCAAAGAAAAAGAAACCAAAACCATCCAAGAAAAAGATTCAAAAACAAAGATCAGAAGTGCCGATGTCAGATATCGAGAAGAAATATGAAGAAAAACTTGAGCGTGAACTGATGAAGCGAAAGAGTGAACGTGGTGAGAACTAAGGAGAAGGTGATGATATGAGCGTAAATTTAGGAATGATATCGATCTGGTTATCTCTTGTTCTTGGACTTGGAGCCACAATATATTCTATAATATCTTACTTTAATAGGGATGAAACTGCAAAACAAATATCCCAAAAACTTGAAATTGCATGTGCAGGAGCAATCACATTTGCGATAGTATTGATGACATATTATTTGTTAAATGTCAATGCAGCATACAATTACGTTTACCAGCACTCAAGTGCTGACCTTGCATTGGTTTACAAAATATCTGCCCTATGGGCAGGCCAGGAAGGTTCGTTCCTTTTGTGGACATGGTTCATACTGCTGATGCTGCTCTTTATGCAATACACAGGACACACCAAATATCTTGTTAATACAAAATTGATGGGCATGACTCGTTCCATTTCACTGCTGATCGCATCTGTGTTCCTGTTGCTTTTGGTACTCAAGAATCCGTTCGCAGTGTACCATGCGATCCCTGGAGGAATGCTTGAATTAACCAACTGGGACGCTTTTGTAGTCCCATATGAGATACCATACGGACAGGGCATGAACCCATTGCTCAGGAATCCGTGGATGGCAATTCACCCACCGGTCCTGTTCCTTGGTTATGCAGCATTCACGATCCCATTTGCAGCAGCAATCGGAAATCTGATACTTGATGATAACAGATGGACAAAAATAGCAGCAGACTGGATGAGGATCTCATGGTTATTCCTGACCCTCGGCATCGGTCTTGGTGGATACTGGGCATACGAGGTACTTGGATGGGGGGCATGGTACTGGACCTGGGATCCTGTTGAAACCTCATCATTCATTCCATGGGTTGCAGCAACGGCATACTTACATGCCCAAACACGTGCAAGTCATGGAGAATACAAATTCCTTGCACCAATGCTTGCAGTGGTCTCATTCATACTTGTCATATTTGCAACATTTGTGACAAGAAGCGGAATGTGGGCATCTGTACACTCGTGGCAGGACTTTACATTTGAAGCAATGGTCATCGCTGTATTTCTTGCAACCCTTATTGTGTCAAGTACGGTTTTGCTGACAAAAAGATATCTTGCAGAAGAATAGATACTCCAAAATGATTCTTGGACTTGCATAAACGCAAGTCCACCCATTTTTTATTGTATATATTTCATTTTATTTTATTTTCCTTAACACTAACCAGCCATTTCTCCTAAATAGATACATTTATTAGAAAACGTTTGATAGAACATTTATGCATCTTACTCTCAATTCCCATGTAGACTGCATTTGTGATTTTACTTACAACTTCATCTGGCAACACAAAGGCGAAGAACTCGATCCCGATGCACAGATCCCATCACAGAAAGATTCAGAATATACCTACCGCCAACTTGTGGAAACACTCACCAATGGTGAAGATGTGCACATATCCGGTTCTGTTGGAAAGCGATTTGCATCCAGTCTTGGAGTTGACCTTGCCTATTTTGGAGGAAGTGGGAAAACACTTGGTGCAGGTTGTGTGTTTGTTGATGGTGATATCGGTACACGAGCCGGAATTAGCATGGTTAGCGGTGCAATATACGTAAGCGGTACGATTGCTGAGCCTATGGGAAATATCGTAGAGGTTGTATCAGATAAAGAAGGATACAAGAAATACATATCCATAACCGATATTTTGAAAAACGGGCATCAAGGTGTCGAGTTTGTTGATACGCGAAATACATTTGATGGCAAAACCCTCACGCTTGGTGACAGTATATTACGCGACACCGTGGCTACCCGTCTTGATATGGATGCGACAGTTGTTGTATCAGGTGATGTTGACCTGAGTACAGGGATCCTGATGCAGAAAGGGAAAGTGGTTGTTGAAGGAAACGGCGGCATGAACACAGGAGTCCTGCTAAACGGTGGACGTGTAATTGTTATGGGAAATGTGGGTGAATTTGCAGGCACTGACATGCGAAAAGGTGAAATAATCATTGGCGGCAAGGCAGAGGGGTACTTAGGTGCTAATATGAAAGGCGGCAGCATATACGTAAAAGGTAATGTCAAAGCAGTTCCTCCTGCAAAGGTTGGAGCGGTTGATGATATGGGGTTGCTACAAAAGGAACTTGGCATAAACAGGATGATTGCAATGATGTTCAAGAGAATTGGTCTTTGATAGAAGATTTCGATAGAGGATTTAGATGGAAATACTCGATAACAAATACCAAAACTACTTTAACATAAAAAGATAAACTATACTGTGTGGGTAAATTTGTGATTGTTTACTTAATATTATACAAATAATCCATTCTTAACATGTGCATCAGCGAGCAAAACCATGTTGCGACAACGATTCATCATTGATACAACTGCACTGACCGATACGCAAGTACGTGAATCGATAGGGGCTTCTACATTATGTGATGGAATGCGCGGAGTACTTGAACTGATAGCAGACGCTCGCCTGCAACTTGGTATCAGTTGCTACGTACCTTTCCCATCCGTTTACGATGAACTACATGATTTTGCCAAGAACAATGGCTGTGACAGTGATGTACTCGCAAAGATCGATACATGGCTTGTTAAAAAAACACCTGACCGATATAATGTCATGATCTCATCGCGCATGTTCCATGAATACGTATCCCACATGCGTGAACGCATTAACAAGGGAATGAACGTTGCAGAAGATGCAATATTGGAAGCAGCCACAGAATGCCTTTTCCTGACATCAGAAGCAAAAAATAAGAACGATATTGAAGAAGAGATCGAGCGTGAAGTTATCGGCAAGATCGTTGGGAAGTTCAGGAACAAATACCGAAATGCTCTTCGTTATGGAATTTTAGACAGTGCACCAGATATTGATGTACTCTTGCTTGCAAGAGAACTCGATGCGGCTGTTGTTGCAAGTGATTTCGGCATCCAGAAATGGGCTGAACAGATGGGTGTCAGGTATGTGCCTGCAAATACATTTCCAATGATGCTTACTGAATACCTAAAACATACGGCAACTTTGGAATATAGGGGAAAAGGTGAATTGTTCGACAAGTTATAGTTGTAGGGGAACACATGTTTTTTGATTCTAAACTGCACCCGCTACAAAAGATAAAAGAGCAAACAGCATCGCGATCTTAAATAATTTTGACGATTTTGCCGCATTGCTCTTAACAATAATCTCGAACACCGCGACCGCAAAAAGAAGATCTGCAAACACTACTACATACAGGTATGCGGGACTCAACATCGACTGCATATATGGGATCGGGCTTGCAAGCACCGCAAGAAAACCTACCGATGCTGCAACGTATGCAGATTTTTTTACACCGATCATGATAGGGAGAGTGTTTGCCCCATCTTTTTTGTCACCTTCAATATCCTCGATATCCTTCACGATCTCGCGCGCAAGGGTTGCGAATGTGGCAAGCAGGAAAAGAACCGATAAAGCCTTCAACCCCTCCATACCAAATACTGCACCTCCAAACAAAAAAGTTGAACCCGTAAGATAGCCGACACTTATGTTTCCAAGCAAGACCGTGCGCTTCAGTGTCCTTGCATAATAGATGAGAAGCAGGGAATTGAACAGTGCGATTACGCCACACATCACATTGATAAGAAATGCCAGTGCAATACCAACTACAAAAAGAACGAGTGAAAAATAAAGTGCCTGAGACAGACCAATTCGTCCGGACGGGATCGGGCGCGAGGGTTTGTTCACAGCATCGATATCAACATCAAAATAATCATTGATCGAATTTCCCGCACCTGTTATTAAAAACACGGCGAGGAATATCAAAGGAGTGTCAAGGAACGAGATCGTGACTGCAGGATTCAGCATACTGTATGCGATCAGTACACCGACAACGGCTGCAAATGCACCCATCAGGCAGTTTCCAGACCGAATCAATTGGAAATATGCACGCATGAATCACCATTTACAGCCAAAATATAAAATTCTACTTACTTCGTTTGATATCGAGCATTCGGTCAAGTGCACGCTTTGCCTTTATTCGCACATCTCCCGGCACTGTCACAACATGCTCCATATTCTCAAGTGAATTCAAAACCGCAGCCAGAGTGGTCATTTTCATGTTAGGACATATCGCATATTCGGATGCGGGATAAAACTTCTTGTCCGGGTTTTCCAACTCCAGTTTATGTAAAAGACCGTTTTCCGTACCAATGATAAACTCATTACAATCGGATTCATTCACATACTTTGTCATGCCTGTTGTACTGAAAACATGATCCGCGATCTCCAGAACATCATCACGACACTCTGGGTGCGCTATGAATTCAGCATTCGGATGTTCCTCTTTCATGAGCAGCACATCGCCTGCAAGTATCTGGTGATGGGTCGGGCAATATCCTTCCCATGGAATGATCGTCTTATCGGTATGTTTTGCAACATAGTTTGCAAGATTCTTGTCAGGGACGAACAGTATCTCATCATCGTCAAGTGAATTTACAACCTCCACAGCATTTGCAGACGTGCAGCATATATCACACTCTGCCTTCACTGCAGCAGATGTGTTGACATAACATACAACAACTGCATTTGGATGTTCTTTCTTTACTTTTTTGAGAGATTCCACGGACACCATCTCAGCCATAGGACAACCGGCATCGATCTCCGGTATCAATACCGTTTTTTCAGGGCTGAGTATCGCGGCACTCTCTGCCATAAAATCCACACCGCAAAAAATAATCACATTCGTATCCTGCTCCACAGCCTGCTGGCTAAGCCCGAGTGAATCCCCAACAAAATCCGCAATGTCCTGAACCTCACTTCGCTGGTAATTGTGAGCAAGGATCACGGCATTGCGTTCTTTTTTCAACGTGTTGATCTTATCAATAATAGTTTGCATATCTTGCATATAATCACTGTGCCGATAATTGATCGTACGATCAGTTGTTTATAAGTCTGATCGATCGTTCTACTTGACTGTACTAAATTTGCATTACAATAAGCACAATCGCATAAAACGTTTTCTTATGCAAATACCTTTTGTGATAGTATATAATTTATAGAATTATATAGTTCGAGTTAATCCGACCGACAGGGAGGATTTTCTCGTAGTATATATTTTATAAGTATATAGTGCGAGTTAACGCGAACGAAGTGAGCGTTTTCTCGTTCTTAGGATCATATCAAGTCAGGTACCGATCTGGACAGGACTCGCTATTTTCTTAATTGTCGCGATTGCGGACAGTGCTGCAAGGTAACTGGTTTTTGGATTCGTGAGTGATGGAATATTCTCAACCTTTGTGTTGAACTTGCCAAACTCCCCTTCCACTGAGATCTCATGCACGTTCGTGGACAATGACGGATCTGCCACAACTCGAACCTTTGTTCTTTCAAATCCAATTCCTGCAATGCTCAATGATGCTGCAACATTCACATTTGCAGGGAATGCCTTGACGGCTTCATTTGCAGTTCCGTCAAAAATGACAGTTCTGCTTGTTATCTTATCAAGGTCAATATTATTCCGGACAATATATGGAGCGCCTGCAAGACCACGCGGTGGTTTTCGTGTGGTTAGCGTGACCGAATATACATCTGCCGACATGGCAGATTTCAATCCATCAAGACCAACGATTGCACCGGATGGAAGATAGACCTTGCAGCCTTGTTCTTTTGCAAGACCAAATATCGTATCGCGAAGTTTTTCATCGGCAAATGCGCCAATGCTCATGATCATCACATCGCATCCGGCACTTAGCGCAGTCGATGCAACTTCGGGCACTGCCATCTGTGATGCAGCCTCAACAATAAGGTCAACATGTTGTGCAATTTCTGCAATGGCAAGTACCTGCGGAGTCGTATTCTTCAACTCTGCTTTTACGGCTGCTATGTGTTCATCAGTCCTGTCGTTGATCGCATACAACTCAACACCCATTGAACCTTCATCGATCGCCTTGCAGATCTCAGCACCGATCGCCCCACATCCGACAACTCCTATCTTAAACATGTTAATTTCGCTCTTCTTAGTGTACGAGAAAATTCACCCTCCGGTCGAATTAACTCGCACAAGGTATTTATAAAATGTATACTATAAAAATATAGTAATAAATTGACAACGGTTCCATCAGTTTATGCTGATTAGTTAATACTTCAATACCAATTGAAAGCATATAAATCTCTTGAGACATAAAGTAGATGTGGTGAATGGATGCTTATTCGTGAAATTGAACAATTCATTGATGAAGACCTTGGACACAATGATATTTCATGCACAGTCGTGCCGGATGAGACTATAGATGCAACAATCTTCACAAAAGAAGATTGCACGCTTGCAGGACTTGATGTGGCAGAAGCATTTTTTGATTATTTCAAGATAAATGCAAAGACCGCTTATTCAAACGGTGATGATGTGTACGCAGGCGACGTGATATTCACTCTCAGTGGCAGCACGGTGTCAATTCTCCGTGCAGAGCGACTTGTACTGAACTTTCTTGGGCATCTTATAGGTATAGCAACATTGACCCGCAGTTGTATCCGCAAAGTGGAACCGCTTTCGCAGGTGTGCATTGCATGTACAAGAAAAACTACGCCTGGTATTCGCAAGTTTGAGAAAATGGCTGTTGTGGCAGGCGGCGGCGATTCCCACAGGTTCAACCTTTCCGATTCCATCATGCTAAAAGACAATCACATTAAGATGATGGGGGTTGAAAACGCGATCAAATCCGCCAAAAGAATGGCAAGTTTTACACAAAAGATCGAAGTGGAAGTGGAATCTACAGACGATGCGATCCTTGCTGCAAGTATGGGTGTTGACATCATCATGCTGGACAATATGGAACCGGGTGAAGTGATTAGCACTGTGGAGATGTTGAAGCGCAAAGGACTTCGTGACTCCGTCATAATTGAAGCATCAGGCGGGATCAGTCCTGATAATGTTGTAGAGTATGCAAAAACAGGTGTCGATGTTATCTCCATGGGTTCACTTATCCACAAAGCCAATTGGATAGATGTAAGTCTTGAATTTTCGGTGTCAGACGATTGAGGCGATAGTCATAAAGTTTATATTCAAACCTGTGTATTATAATATACAAAATAATATGAAAAAAATGTAACAATATAGCAACAGGTGCTTATTGAATTGTTGAGGGAAAATGGTCAAGTTAAGCAGAACTTTTTTACTTGTAGTATGTTCAATTGTACTTCTGACAATGCTGTCAGGAAGTGCAACTGCAAGTGTTGAATATTTCGAAGAAGAGATCAAAATAGGTGATGGATATCAGATTAACAATTATGTAATTGATGTTACGGATGTCTTTATTACAGATAAACTCGCGGTCTTTAAAGTCTATGAAAATGGTGATGGTGAACCAATACATGATGAGATGATTGGCATCAACGAGTCTTTCAAATTTGATCTTGGAAATGGTGAAGTAGAATTGAAATTATTATCTGTTGGCAGTGGTGTGCTTAATAGAGCTAGTGTTTTCATAACAGTCAGAAACGTAGATACATATTTAACGGGGATTGTAAACGGAGGACATGAATATGCCACCTACTCAGGAACTCCAATACTCGAAATTACAACAACCGTTGATGTTGATACAATGGTGATTGGTGATTTTGTAAAGGTTACTGTTAATGCAAAAAATGTAGGTGACGATAAAGCGGTAGATGTAAGATTTTTTATACCCCCTAGACTGGAAGGTTTCTCACTTGATGATGAAGTGCTTGAATTGACTGTTGATGATGTTACAATAGAGGTAGGCAACACATACCGAGTTTATGTATACATCTATGAGGCAACCAATGAAGGATCTTTTACGTTTAAGCCAACAACTGCAATCTTTCAAAATTCAGCTGAAGTGGATTTTGAAGCATCGTCAACCACACCTACCATAACAGTAACAGCACCTGAAGTTCAAGAAGTGCCAAAGAAAAATGCAGTGCTGGAACTTTCAACAGACGTTGACAGCATGATTGTTGAGAGAAATGATAAGATCACTGCAACCATCAACGTCAAGAACACAGGCGATGCGCCTGCAAGTGCCGTGTGGATCAATATAATCATTCCACAAGGCCTTGAATATGTAGGCGGTGACAGCGCGATTGAGATCATTAGCGGTGTGCCAAAAATATATATGGGATCTTTTGGAGTGCAACAAGAGAAGGAATATCCCTACACTGTAAAAGCGAGTGAACTTGGAACATACACCCTGACAACAAAATTAGCGTATGAATACGATGACGGGGTAGAGGCTGAAACACAAAAGGTTAGCAATGAATCTGTAACAGAGAGCATTTATGTGCAAAAAGGCAAATATGACGAGCTGCTTGAGCAACCAATATATGTATATTTATTGCCACTCATGGTTATTGTTATGATTGCTGCTTGGATATACCACAGACACAACCAATATAAGTTCGGATAATCGTTCATGTATCAGAATACAAAACTCATTATTATGCATTAAATCCGGAGGAATTATTTGCTTAACATATTAATGGTCGGAAATGGGCAGTGCGGCAATCGTATTATTGATGCTATCAACAAACAGGCGTTTGGTGGAAAGACCAAATTTGCAAAATTCTATTCTAAACAAAAGTTTAAGAGCCGTGTGGAAACCATTGTAGTTAATACTGCGATCAATGACCTTAAAGAATTGAAACACACAAAAGGTAGAGATAGAATTCACATACCTCACCTGCATGGTGTAGGAGCTAACAGAAATGTTGGAAAAACTGTTTTTATAGAAAATAAAGACCTCATAATGCGTCAGATCGAAGACAGAGGACGTTTCGATGTAGGATTTGTAATCACATCGGCATCCGGAGGCACAGGTTCATCTTTCACCCCAATGCTAATAAAAGAACTCAAGGAAAGATACGATTTTCCGGTATATGCAATTGTTGTACTTCCGTTCAGGGAAGAAGGTACACTATATCTCCAAAATGCGGCATTTTGCCTGAGGGATATGCGGGATAGCGGTGCAGACGGCGTAATCCTTGCAGACAACCAGTTCTTAAAACAACTTGGTGGCGATATAGAATCTGCCTATAATGGGATCAATGACATGATCGCTGAGCGTATCCTATTTTTACTTGATGCACTCGACAGTGAAATGATGATGGTTACTGACCTTGGTGATTTTAAGACCGTGATGGATGGGGGTGCAGGACTTGCCACAATTGGGTTCTACAAGGCTGATAAGGATGTTCCGGTAAAGACCGCGATCCAAAAAGCACTGTCTCCTTCCGGATTATTGTTCTCGACAAATGTCTATGATGAAGCGAGCAGGGCAATGATCATCATAAAAGGTGACAAGAGTTATTTGAGCATTGATGACATATCAAACGAAGTTGAAAAACTATCGTCTGCTGTTGGTCACGTATTCAAAGGTATCATTGTAAGAAATGGCGAATACCCACAGGTTCTCGCAGTGCTCACACTTGAATCTGCATCCGAACTTGAAAAATTATATGCCATTGCAGTTGATGCAATCCACCATGAACGGGATAAGAAAATTCGGGTGGAGGATAAAAAAGAACTCGATAAAGCATTTTCACAACTTGATGACCTTGAACCTCATTATTAACATCCATATTCCTATGATCGATATTTCGATATGAATGTCGATCAAATATTCCTTTTTTGACAATTATTAATGCCATATTTTGTTAAAGTATATAATTAGAATTATATAGTGCGAGTTAATTCGACCGAAGGGAGAATTTTCTCGCACATAGTGATGCAGACCAGATTTTAGCCTAAATTTAACCCAAAATATTTGAACCCATGAAATATAATTGTGGATGGGGAATATGATCAATGGGTGAAAAACCTACGCTAAAGCGTGAACTTGGATTGTTTGAACTGATACTTAGTGGCATTGGAACAATCTTAGGTGCAGGAATATATGTCTTGCTTGGTAAAGCCGCAGGACTTGCCGGTGATGCCGTCTGGTTATCGTTCCTGTTCGCGTCCGTGGTTGCAGCACTTACAGGTATCAGTTACATGGAACTCACATCCATGTACCCAAAAGCCAGTGCAGAGTACATATATGTAAAAAATGCTTTTGGAAGTCGTTCCGCATTCGTTGTAGGGTTGCTGGTCATACTCGGGCTGATAATAGCGAATTCAACAGTTGCTCTTGGTTTTGCAGGATATTTCAGTGTGTTGTTCAACACACCAATAATACCTACTGCTACTGTGTTGATCATGATATTTTCACTGGTACTCTTTATTGGCGTAAAACAATCCGTGCAGATAGTTGTGTTTATCTTGACTTTCAAAGATGTTATCAAAAACAGTACTGTGCGGCTATATAATTGTAGTCCCTATCAAAACATAAACTCTATTGCTATCGATTTGCTTAATTTCTCATGAATTTCCCCAAATCCAACAAAGAAAACAATCGAGCTTGCATCACATCCATCTCTTCGACCATAATCTCAACTTTCCTACTAGATTTTTTCTGCACAAGAGCAAGACGAATATCCCTCAGCTCTTCCACAAGTTGTCCTAGACTCAATCCAATATGTTTGCATTTCCATGCCATATATCTATAGAAAATCATCCCAATAATGCATAAAAAAACATGTGCCCTGATATTAAAATCCGTATTATGATTGATTGGCCCGACCGGAACAAGAAGTACATCATTTAACAACTTGAAATCATCCTCAACAAGATATTTTTGATTGTAAGTCTTTGCAATCTTCTCGGAATGCCAGTTTTTCAAATCAGTAAAAACAATCGTCTTTCCAAAACCTGCGTAGCGTATATTTTCTACATTTTCATTGATCCAGAACTTCAAAGTAGGTTTTTTCTTTCCTTTTGGTACCTCACCAACTTCATACTCAAACACTGATCTGAAATCCTTTCGTATAATATCATTAAATTCCCTCACCACACTGTTTCGATCTCTTTCCTTTCCCCTGTTACTCTTCAATCGCCGCTCTAAATCTTCAAGTTTTAACACAATCTTTGCCTTACTATTCTCATAACTTTTCCTCTGCTTTTTACACGAAGCTTTATTGTAAAGAACAACAGTAGTAAACACAGTTCCAAAAAATTCATACTTTGTCCGGTAACCATAGATTTTATTGCTTTGTGGATTTGTATACAAATGTTTGTAATTTTCAAGCGGTATATTCAAAAGATCTTCAGCTTGATTGTGTTTTGCAGAAGCTACAATATGCATTTTAGACAATACGCCTTCAATGTTCACTTGGGAATTGTTGCCTTTATCAAAAACCAGAATCATGTCTTCAGTCGTTATTTTCAGATTGGTCAACCTTTCAGTAAGTGCACCCAACAAATCAGGGAATATCTTGGAATCGTGTTTGTTTCCTTCGTAAACTTCATGCATGAAGGGAACATTATCTTCAGACACAGCTAACCCCATACATACCTGTTTCATGTGATTTCTATACTGTTTGTTGTTCCCATTTTGTGGCAGTTCTTCCCCTTTTTTTATATAGTTGAACCAGTTTGTTTCATCGAGAAAAAGTATTTTGGGTGTTAGGCCTTTTTCGATAAGTATTTTGCACAAATCATCCTCAATTTTTTTGCTGGTTTCATGGTCTATGTATTTGTAATGGTTGAGAAAATTTTGACAAGTGAGTTTATGTGGAAATTTCCACATTAAACTCAATGAGGACTTATCAAACCACTTCTGCATAGCATTTTCTGATAATGCTCCATCACATCGACCTATGATATTTAAGAGAAGATATTCACCAACCGACAGTCCTTCGATTTTCTTTTTGTCGGTGTGTTTGTTTACGATATCAATGAAGTTCAATTCCTCGGATATGGATAGGAGAGCTGCTGTTTTCCCGTATTGGAATGATTTTAGTTTGATGTTAGGTAGTTCTTTTGATTTTCTCATGCATTCTATGATCGATTCTGTTGTTCCAAGATATTCTTGCCAGGTTCGTTTAATTTTTCCGTCTACCAAGTTGCGTTCAGAGGCATACCAATAAGTATGACCTTTCAGTTTTTTCTTTTCTAAAAATACCATGGCATATAATAGGGACTATACTTATATAAGTATTTTGTTATATTTCAAGTACAATATAGCCAAGATATTTAATTAAATAGTTAGGGACTAAGTATAGGGATGTGCAACGAAGGCGCATGATGTGGGTTTTTTTAAAAAATAAGATGTTTTTCAGTTATCTTTGAAAGTCAAGTTTATGACAATAATTGAAGTTGGCGGATTATTGCTAGTTGTCTTTGTTGGATTGCCCCATATTGGTTCTGTCAATTATTTTGATATCCGGAACATATCCGGTATTTTTGAAGCATCAACCCTCATATTTTTTGCATTCCTTGGATTTGAGGATATTGTTAAACTTTCACAGGAAACAAAGGATCCAGAGAGAAACATACCAAAAGCCCTGATCATTTCCATAATGATCACAGTTGTATTGTATATCCTTGTTGCAATATCAGCCGTAAGTATACTTGGCTACGAGGCATTATCCACCTCATCTGCTCCATTGGCAGATGTCGCATCCGTGGCTCTTGGAAGTGATGTGTTTTTGGTAATGTCTATAGTAGCACTTTTCTCCACTGCAAACACCAGCCTGTTGATGATGCTTGGTGGTTCGAGGATCCTTTATGGCATTGCTGAATCAGGTTCGCTACCACATGTGTTCTCACGGATTCATCCAAAAAGACAGACTCCCTGGGCTGCGATCCTGGCAATAACATTATTTTCAATATTATTCCTGTTTATTGGAGACATCACAGTTGTTGCAAACATATCCAATTTCATGATCTTTATCATTTTTTTCGTGGTCAACATTTCCCTGATCCGGCTGCGATATCGTGAACCTGATGTCAAACGACCGTTCAAGTCCCCAATAAACATTGGCAGGTTTGCAGTACTGCCGGCACTTGGTGCCATCTCGACGGTATTCCTTTTTTCACATTTGAGTATTGAAGTAATGATCTATGGCTCCATACTACTGATTGCTGGTGTGATCATATCACTGTTTTCAAATCACAATACGTGAAGTACATTTAAGTATTGGGAATGATTACAATAATTGAGGCCAGAAAAATGGAATATACAAAAGGAACAATTGGAAGAGTGTTCACAGCAAGGGTTGACCACGGGGATGACCTGCTTGCCGAACTCGAAAAACTCGCAAAGGTTGAGAAAATAGGATCAGCAATGTTTGTCCTGCTGGGCGCTGTAGGAAAAGCGAAACTTGTGACCGGACCAAAGGAAAACTCAATCCCACCCAATCCTATGTGGACAGAATACGATGATGTGCATGAAGTCGTGGGTGTTGGAAACATCTTTTTGGAAAATGGAAATCCAAAGATACATCTTCATACTGCTGCAGGTCGTGGCGAAAATGTGAAGGTTGGATGTATGCGTGGCGAAAGTGAAGCGTTTATGGTGCTTGAAGTGTTTATATTGGAGATTAGCGGGATATCTGCAAGCCGTGTGTTTGACAGTACCAAAGGGTTTGCGCCAATACAATTCAAAAACCGAGAAAATCTTCGCTGACACTCAGATTAACTCGAACTATATAATTCTATAAATTATATACTATAAAAAAAGTAAGCAAGATAGTACACAGGATTTTCAAATAATGGCGATTATCCCGACCGCAGTTCACGAAGCTGACTGATACTATCCATTACCTCTTTGTTCTTTTGCAGAATTTCAGATTCGAATGTTTCTATAATAGTGCCCAGGGGGACATTTAGTTTGTAGTACTTTGTGGGTCGCCCTTTCCCATTTGTTTTTTTCGCATTCCGTTCAATGATCCAGCCTCTTTCCCGAAGTGGGCGCATGGCTACACTAACTTCAGGTTGCCTTAAACCCGATGACCTTTCAATAGTTTGTGATGTTAGCTCTTCACCGCATAGAAGACAAGCAATGGATATCGATTCTGTCCGTGGAACTTTTAGACTCTGAAGTAGTTCTATAATTTCATACTCCGCATCACCCAATAGTTTGACATTATCTACCATACTTATACAATATTACGTGTGTGTTTATATAATTTACGTAGATATAAAAGTACTTTTCTCACCCATTGTTTAGTATGATCTTTTATAATTTCAACTCAAATCCACACGACAAACGGTAACGATATATACGTTTGCCTCACTATTATATGTTATAATTATTCAGAAGGTGAAACAAGATGGCATACATTGGAAAAGATGACAAGTACAATATCAAAAAGGTACACGCACGGGAAATATTAGATTCCCGTGGAAATCCTACAGTTGAAGTTGATGTGTATACTGATAGTGGATTTGGAAGGGCAAGTGTACCATCTGGTGCATCTACCGGTACAAATGAAGCACTTGAGCTTCGTGACAAGGAAGAGCGATACAATGGCAAGGGCGTACTGGACGCTGTTGATAACGTAAATAAGGCAATTGGAAATGAAATTATTGGAATGGATGTGCGAAGCCAGCGAAAAATCGATAATTTGATGATCGAGCTGGATGGTACAGATAACAAGGCAGGTCTTGGTGCCAATGCCATTCTAGGTGTTTCAATGGCCATGGCAAAGGCAGCAGCAGATTCACTTAATATGCCACTGTTCCGCTATTTCGGAGGTTCTAATGCTTATACATTGCCGGTTCCTACAATGAACGTACTGAACGGCGGACAGCATGCAGGAAATGACCTCTCGATCCAGGAATTTATGATCCAGCCAAAGGGTGCTGATACATTTGCAAAGGCATTGCAGATGGGCACTGAGACATACCATGCGCTTGGAAAGGTTTTGGAGGCAAAATACGGAGCATCTGCGACCAATGTGGGATATGAGGGCGGTTATGCACCTCCTCTTGCCATGACAGCCGATGCGCTTGATGCACTTGTGAGTGCCATTGATGAGGCAGGATATTCCGAAACTGAAGTGACTATCGGTATGGATGCTGCGGCTTCTGAGTTCTTTGATGGTACGCATTATTCGATCGACGGGAAAATGTTGACTCCGGGTGAATTTGTAGATTACTACATTGAACTGGTGGACACATATCCGATCGTATTGATCGAAGACCCATTCCATGAGGAGTCATTTGAGGATTTTGCAGCACTTACCGGTGAACTCTGGGATACGATCATCATAGGAGACGACCTGTTTGTGACCAATGTCGAGAGACTCGGTAAGGGTATTGAGATGAACGCTGCAAATGCTTTGCTTTTGAAAGTGAACCAGATCGGTACAATTTCTGAAGCGTTCGATGCTGCGAATATGGCATCCCGCAATGGGTACAATGTTGTAGTGAGCCATCGCTCGGCAGAGACCGAAGATGATACCATTGCCGACATTTCTGTGGCAATTGGTGCTGACCTTATCAAGACAGGCGCACCTGCACGAAGTGAGCGCACGGCAAAATATAACCAGTTGCTCAGGATTGAAGAAGATCTCGGTGACGCTGCACAGTATATGCAGCTTTGATCTTCTCGCTTCTTCTTTTTTTATCTTACTTTTTTATTGTATATAATTTATAGAATTATATACTACGAGAAAACAATTACTTCGTATTATATATGCCTGCAATTTATTGGTGACGGAGAAACGCGCCGCCTGCGGCAGGTAGATTCATTGACTTCAAGACTATTACAACATGTTTAACTTATTATATCTGTTTCACGGTGTAAATTATGAACCATGATTCCAATTTCAATGACATCATTAAAAAACTGAAAGATGTATCCAACCCGGATGCTGTGGAGGGTATGGCAAGATTTGGCATTACTCCTGAAAATACATTTGGCGTGTCAATACCAAACCTGCGAAATATCGCAAAGGAAACCAAAAAGAATCACGCTCTTGCACAACAACTCTGGAAATCCGGTTTTCGTGAGACTATGATACTTGCGAGCATGGTTGATGAGCCAGAGATGGTCACAGACGAGCAGATGGAAAAATGGGTTCTGGATTTTGATTATTGGGAGATTTGCGACCAGTGCTGCATGAACCTGTTTGAGAAGACCGGTTTTGCGTATGAAAAGGCGATTGAGTGGAGTTTGAGGGACGAGCAGTTCGTAAAACGTGCCGGGTTCGTGCTTATGGCGCGGCTGGCTGTGAGTGACAAAAAGGCTGATGACAGCCGGTTTGAACAATTCTTCCCGATGATGCTACGCGAGGCAGATGACGAGAGAAACTTTGTGAAGAAGGCTGTCAACTGGGCACTGAGGCAGATCGGGAAGCGGAATCTTGCTTTGAATGTGAAGGCGATTGAGACTGCGAAGGTGATGCAGGGGATCGATTCAAAGAGTGCGAGGTGGATCGCTTCGGATGCTATTCGTGAGTTGAGTGGCGAGGCTGTTCAAAAGAGGTTGAGAAAGAAGTAAAATTCGCTTCTGGCGTAAATTGTGTGTTGTTACGGTCAGAAGTGCAGTTTGTGAAGCAGTTTTGATACCTTGCCGGACAGGCGGTATCTTATCTCGATCAATATGATCAGCAATACCATCGCGATTATGAAATACCACATGAAATCAAGTGTGGCATAAGCGATATCATATTGTTCCGGTGTGAGTGATACGCTCATAGTCTATTATTTTGTGGTTGATGGTATAACAATTTGTTGGATGCAGGATATTAGCATTAGCTAAAAAGTTGTGGAACTGATGGAACCGAAAATAATAAAAAGTCTCGTGTCTTTGATTATGTTTTTTGAGATCAGTTTGCTCATTGTACGCATTAAGGATGAAAGCGGCAAACAGAAAAAGGATAAAATCAATTCTTTGTAAGTGGTAGATGATTATTTAAGTTGAAATGTTATTTGTAGCCTCATAGTCAAATAATGAGAGAATGAGATACATGAAAAGAAGATACTTTATGATGCTCTTGATTATTGTAGTGGTCGTAGCAATTGCAGTAAGTGGTTGCACGGAAAATAGTGAAGAAAGCGTAGACCACCCAACCAATATTGTAGAACTGGATATGCCCAGACTGGATGTACTCAGTGATGATCATTCGGATGATGGTATTGAAGCGGTTTTAAATGTTTGTGTTGAATGTCATCCAAAACCTGTCAACGCAATAAAGGAATCCGGAGGATTGCACTCACAGAAAAACTGTTATTTCTGCCATGTTCAACACGGCTACATTCCAACGTGTTTGGATTGTCATGGTTTATTCCATGGAAATGCAGTTGTCAATTGTGCACAGTGCCATACTGATCCACATGCACCAAAAAATATTACATTCACAGTAGAAACCGGAAATTATGCATGCAGTATGTGTCATATAGATGAATTTACCATATTGGATATGAATCCTACAAAACACAGTGGACTTGATTGTTCAAGTTGTCACACAAAACATGGGCTTATTCCTGAATGTACAAATTGCCACAGACCTCATGATGATACTATGACAGAAGATGATTGTGATGACTGCCACAAGACCGGGCACATGCCAACGAAGATTATATACTCGACAACGACACCAAAAAGCATGTGTTCAGGATGTCACGCTGATGCCATCAATATGATTGATAATAGTGGCACCAAACATTCTGAACTGCTGTGTACCCAGTGTCATCCACAACACGGTCAGATTCCAGCATGCTCATCTTGCCATGCAACACCACATGGTTCGGCAATAACAGATTGCGGTGTGAAATGCCACCTATCAGGCCATGATGTGTGGAAACGGCTTGAGTGATTTGGAATGTGGTGATTTTAATATTCACCACCTTTTTTTCTTTGTTTCACTTATTGTACAAAACAATAATGTGGAAAAAGTCACAAAGTTCTTAAAGCAATATTCAGCGCTCTATCATATTCGTGTGGTGGAACTCACAAAGAATGATTGCGGTGCGATGGGATTGCAGGTTTGATAATTTTGTCCCAAGGCCACTGCAGAGGGTCGTTATTTTTCTATGCGGTTTTCCGAATCGTCCAGAAAATAATAAAAAATCGGATCTCCTCAACATTGAGTGGGTCAGTATTAGACGGGATCAATAGGATTTACAAAATGAGGCAAGCCACTTGTATCCTGTTCATCCGGTCCATTAATTCAGGTAATGTGATTGCATATCTGGCGATATATCCTGGATAGTGATGTGTCGAATAAGAAAGAGCGGTTGCCCGCTCTCCCTCTTCTAAGAACCGTACGTGCGACTTTCACCGCATACGGCTCAAGCATTTCATAACCCTTTCTGTATCGGGCAGCAGTTTTGATTTACTGCTTTTGTAATTCTGGTTCGCAGCCTATTAACACATTGAGCGTCTGTAAGTCTCTCACCTTTCGGTGTAATTGAATTACTTACATTCATAAGTTTGCTTCCATTCATACAATGAAACACCCACAGTAAGTCTGCACCCTTTCGGGTTAAGGCAAATCTTGAACCTCTATACATCCCATTACAAGGTGTCATTCGCTTTTTACTGTCTCCTATACCCTCTTGTGCCATTGTTACTCCTCACGAAGTTCCTACCCAATTCTGGGGGCACATAGGGGTTACCAAGTTCTACATCACAAATAATTGTGAAAGCCTTAGAAGCCATTTATAAACCGGAAACCGTTTGTCCATTCCCTAAAATGTTGGGTAAGCCACTATAGTCTGGTTTCATACCTTTTGGTTTAAGCGTATCAGTCCGATTTCGCTTATTCATCGTAACGATTCTTGCAATGGTTCGCATTATACTCTTCATAACTTTCTTATCCTAGCAGTTGGTCAGAATTGGACTTTCTGACATTCCACGTTGTCCTATGGGCTTAACACCCCAGCGTTACCGCCAGCGCATTCCACAGTAGGATTACTCCGAATGGAAGGAGTAACCATCAGGCAATTTGTGATGTAACTTCTTGTCGCACTACCCACACGATGTTA